>NZ_JBAKBA010000022.1:0-70024 GCF_038155225.1 Psychromonas arctica
ATCACATCAACAACAAGTGCTCACACAGATTGTTTGATTAAATTGTTAAAGAGCGAGCCTTTCGGCTAGGCGGCGTATACTACGCGCCTTTCGAACAATGTCAAGGCCTTATATTTAAGGTTTTATAAAAGATTATAAACCTTTTTAAAACATGAAAAACTGCCTTTAGCAAACTTGATTTCAAACCGAAGTTTGAATCGTTAAAGCGCTTCTTTTGTTCTCAGTCTTGGTTAGTGGCTTGCGCCTCAGTCCTTTTCTGTGCGGCGTATTATAGGGATTGAGATCACATTGGCAAGTGTTTTATTGCGATTAATTACAATTAATTTTTATACTTACTTTGGCCACAAGTTACACACAAAAATGACCAAGTTATCCACAGAGTTGTTAGATGGCTTTAGCAATAGCAGCAAGATCATCGAATACAGCTGTTGCTAATGTTTCACCCTGTTCAGTGATATCTTTGCCTGAACGTACTAAATAGTTAGTTTTAATCCCTGCTGCGATACCAGCTTGTAGGTCAGAAACTTTATCGCCGACCAAAATTGATGCTTCTATATCTATATTAAGGTCTTCAATAGCATTCATTAACATCCCAGGTTTTGGCTTACGGCATTCACAGTCAACTTTAAACTCACCTTGGCCTTCTTCACTATGATGAGGACAATAGTAAATACCATCTAAATCGACACCACGATCAGACATAGACCAATCCATCCATTCAGTTAATGTATTAAATTGCTCTTCAGTGAATAAACCACGTGCAATACCTGATTGGTTTGTAATGACAACTAATAGGTAACCTTTTTTCTGCAGTTCAATACAGGCTTCAATAGTGCCTTCAATAAATTCGAAGTCGTCTCTCTGTGAAACATAGCCATTATCTTTGTTAATGACACCATCTCGGTCTAAAAATACTGCGGGTTTTGCATTACTCATTTTACATCTCTATTTCAGCTTGTTTAATGATGTTATTATGCCACCCATTATTATCCCCTACTATCAATAAAGAGAGCTGACTATGAATAGACTTCTTATTATCGTTTTTATCGCCCTAGTTTCAGGCTGTAGCAATTATGAATTTCATTCTAATGTTGATAAAGAAAACTTCGATAATTACTTCAAGCCCTCTCACGTAATTGTTTATGATAAAAAACAATTATTGGATCTCGAATATACTGTTTTAGGTGCAGTAGAAGGGAGTAGTTGTCAGGAAGCTAAAATAGATGTTCCTGCAAGTGAACGAGAAGCGCGTACTAAAGCAAGATTCAATGCCGCTGATATGAATGCTAACGGTATTATATTTCACTCTTGTCTCAATATTGAACGAGATGAAACCTGTGTCAGTAATGTGATTTGTTACGGACGTGCATTAGATGTAGAAATACCTGTTGATGAATAATTTTAATCATCAGGTAATAGCAACGATTCACTCTCCCTATAAAGAGAAGTTTGCTGTACCAAGACAGCCCGGGTTAGTGCCTAGTGCAAAAGCTGAATTAGAGATATTACCGCCCTATAATGATATTAATGCTTTTAATGGGTTAGATGATTTTAGTCATTTGTGGTTAATCTTTGAATTCCATAAAAATATAGCAACCACTGATATTGAAAATGGGTGGTCTCCTACTGTGCGCCCTCCACGCTTAGGGGGTAATAAGCGACTCGGTGTATTTGCGACTCGTAGTCCAAATCGTCCTAATTCAATTGGTTTATCATTAGTAGAGTTTCATGGATTGATTCAACGCGATGGGAAGTTATTTCTTTCATTAAGTAATATAGATTTAGTCGATGGCACTCCTATTGTCGATATTAAACCTTATATTCCTTATGCAGATGCGATACCTGAGGCTAAAGCTGGCTTTGCGCAAAAATCACCAGAACTAACATTAGCAGTGAGTTTTAATGAAAAAGCTTACTTACAACTTCAAGCGTTATCTGAACAATATCAAGATTTACAACAATTCATTATTGAAGTATTACAACAAGATCCACGACCGGCTTATAAAAAACTAAAGCCTGATACAAAAGTTTATGCCATGCATCTTTCTGATTTTAATATTAAGTGGCAATGCACATTAGAGACGATCACTGTTTTATCTATTGAATTGGTTTAACTTAATTTTAAAGGCTGATTTTTAAAGAATTGGTTTTAAAGAATTAACTCTTAAAGATCCAGCGTTTAAAAACTTAGCTTGTATCGACCTAATGGTAAGCACCGTCATTACCATTAGGTCGTTCTGATTTTTATACTCTTATTTTAGACTTTGATAAAAAATAACCAATAACACCACCCGCGAAAGCACCAAATAAATGGCTTTCATAAGAGACGTTTGGCGAACTCGGTAATACACCAAAAACTAACCCTCCATATACTATTAAGACTAATACAGAGATAGTGATATCCCTAAAATGCCTTTGCCTAAATCCGTAAACAATTAAATATCCCCACATGGCATAAACTACCCCACTCATCCCAATATGAATACTGCCACCTCGAGCAAATAACCATACTAAAGTACCAGTGCTTAATATGGACAATATAAAGACAAGCCAAAAGCGCCTTAAGCTATGTAATCCAATTAAACTTGAAAAAATAACAAAAGGAAAAAAGTTACTCATCAGATGCGCCCAACCACCATGTAGAAATGGGGCGAAGAGTATTCCCGATAAATGACTCACTTCTCGCGGAGCAATACCAAAGCGATTAACGGTAAAAATACTATTAATAAGTAATAAAATGGTACAGAACAACATAATCGCTAAACTATGTTTTGCTGGTTTTAGATATCGTTGCATATAGGTTCCTCTTAAAGATTATGTAAAACTAACTAAATTTAGGATAAAAACACAACATTATTTAGATAAAACAGTTAACAGTGCTTTAGTCCATAGCAATCGACTGCTAAAATCAGCCAACTTTATATAAGCAATCGATAGAAAACTATCAACAAGGATCACCATGCGTACTACCAATTATTTATTATCCACTCAAAAAGAAGCACCAAGTGATGCAGTAATTGCCAGCCACCAGCTGATGTTACGCGCAGGTATGATCCGTAAATTAGCATCAGGTCTATACACTTGGTTGCCGACAGGTTTACGCGTTTTACGTAAAGTAGAAAACATTGTACGTGAAGAAATGGAACGTGCAGGTGTTGTTGAAATTTTAATGCCCGTCGTACAACCAGCAGATTTATGGCATGAAACAGGTCGTTGGGACAAATTCGGTGGAGAATTATTACGTATTAAAGATCGTAACAACCGTGATTTCGTTTTAGGTCCAACGCATGAAGAAGTAGTAACAGAATTAGTACGTAAAGAAGTCAATAGTTACAAACAACTACCACTTAACTTATTCCAAATTCAAACTAAATTCCGTGATGAAACTCGACCACGCTTTGGTGTGATGCGTGCACGTGAATTTACGATGAAAGATGCTTACTCTTTTCACCTTGAACAAGAATGTTTAGAAAAAACGTATCAAAATATGTTTGATGCCTATTGCCGAATCTTCGATCGTTTAGGTTTAGAGTATCGCCCAGTAATTGCTGATACAGGTAGTATTGGCGGAAGTGCGTCTCACGAATTCCACGTATTAGCACAAAGCGGTGAAGATGCGATTGTATTCTCTGACCAAAGTGATTACGCCGCAAATATTGAAAAAGCAGAAGCATTAGCACCTGCCTTTGACCGCCCAACAGCAACAGCTGAGTTAACAGTGGTTGATACGCCTAACGCACACACCATTGATGAAGTATGTGATTTACTTAATGTTGAAGCATCAAAGACAGTGAAAACATTATTAGTTGAAGGTGATGCTGAAGAAGGTGAAATGGCTCCAGTCATCGCATTAGTATTACGTGGTGATCACAACTTAAATGAAGTTAAAGTTGAACATATTGAAGGGATTGCAAGTCCATTACGTTTTGCAGGTGCTCAACAAATTTTAGATGCTGCAAATTGTGAAGCAGGTTCTATCGGCCCTAAAGGTTTAACTATTCGTACAATCGTGGATCGCAGTGCTGAAAAATTAGCAGACTTTGTTTGTGGTGCTAACGAAAATGGTAAGCATTTAACAGGCGTTAACTGGGATCGTGATATCACTGATTATGAAATTGCTGATTTACGTGAAGTGGTTGAAGGTGATCCAAGCCCATGTGGACAAGGCACACTATCAATTGCACGCGGTATCGAAGTGGGTCATATTTTCCAATTAGGTGATACATACGCAAAATCAATGAATGCAGCCGTATTAAACCAACAAGGTAAAAACCAAGTAATGACTATGGGTTGTTACGGTATTGGTATTTCACGTATCGTTGCTGCTGCTATTGAACAGAACAATGATCAAAACGGTATTATTTGGAATGATACATTAGCACCTTTCTCTGTTGTGATTGTGCCAATGAATATGAAAAAATCTCATCGTGTTTCAGATTTAGCAGAGCAATATTACGCCGAGTTAACAGCTGCTGGTATTGAAGTATTGTTAGATGACCGTAAAGAGCGCCCAGGTATTATGTTTGCTGATGCTGAACTAATCGGTATTCCACATACCTTAGTTATTGGCGATCGTAGTATTGATAATGGTGTTATTGAATATAAAGATCGTGCTTCAGGTGAAAAACAAGAAGTTAAAATTGAAGAAGTGATTGAGTTTATTAAAGCAAAATTTGCTTAAATAAAATTTAACCTCTCAATATCTATTGATTAAAACCACGCCTTTACCGCGTGGTTTTTTTTCACTAAATTTCCTTCTAGAATCACTCAGCAGCTTCCTCACTCTTTTTATTCAACTTTATTCATAGTAGATTAGCTTAATATTAATACTCTCTTAGTTAAAGCCTAGTGACCACTTAATCAAAACAGGGTTTATATGACATACTTTTTAAGGGTTTTATTATTACCTTTTCTTTTCACTTTATTACCTATAGCAGGTCAGGCTGATACCCCAATGTTAGAGAGCAAACTAAACAGTAAATTAAATAGCAGCTTAGATAATAAGTATCAACTCAATACAGAAGCGAACCTTGATAATCATTTCTCTCCTGCTATTAATACTTTTTGGGATGAACATGCTCAAATAAAAACATTCGACAGTGAAGTTGGAGGCACTATTAATACTGTTCAAATTAAAACAGGCAGTGCTAATGCGGTTGTTATCAGCCAAGGACGTAACGAGTCCGTATTAAAGTATAAAGAATTAGCTTTTGATTTAAGTAATCAAGGTTATGACGTTTTTTTAATCGATCATCGAGGGCAAGGGTTTTCTAGCCGTTTAGGTGGAGATGCTTATCGTGGGCATGTGCAAGAGTTTAATGATTATATAATAGACTTAACAACATTTATTAATTCACTACAGTTAGAAAAAAATTACCAGTCTCGCTTTATCTTAAGCCACTCGATGGGCAGTGCAATCAGTGCTTTGTATCTAGAAGAACAAACACACCCTTTTACTGCAGCTATTTTTTTTAGTCCTATGTTTTCTATTAACCTAGGAAGTATGCCTCCTTTTATTGCTAAAGCAGTCAGTTACATTAGTGATTTAGTATGTAGTTGGTTTAGTGATTTAGCCTGTTATGCACCAGGCGTAGGTCCTTACATACAAACAGCTTTTGAGCATAATATTTTAACGAGTAGCGTTAAGCGCTACCAATCTAGCTCGAGTACTTTTAACGATGCCCCTGTAACTCAATTAGGTGGTCCGACTATGCGCTGGGTAAATAAAAGCTTATTTGCAACAGAAAAAGCAATTCAACAGGCTTCGAAAATAAATATTCCTATTATGGTTATTAAAGCAGGTAGAGATACTGTTGTAACAGAACAAGGCCAAGATGCTTTTTTTGCCAATACAAAACATTATTGCAAGGGTAATAAATTGATACGTATTGAAGGTGCTAGACATGAATTACTGTTAGAGCAAGATCAATACAGAATACTAGCAATAAACGAAGCACTCGATTTCTTTCAACAATCTCAACAAGGTAAACTGTCATGTATAAAATAGCCATCTCAGATCTTGATGGAACCTTACTTGGACCTGATCATAAGGTTTCAAATAAAACTAAAGAAAGTATTCAACAATGGAAAGACACTGGTAGAAAATTCGTTATCGCCACTGGACGCCATTACATAGAGGCCAAAAAAATACAAGATGAGTTAGGAGAGTCTATTTCTCTAATTACCTCAAACGGTGCTCGCGTACATGATCAACATGGCAATATTATATTAAAACAAAACTTATCGACTGATATTGCAATAGCTATCTGTGAAAGCAGCTTCGATCCATCAGTACAAATAAACTTATTTACTGATCAAAAATGGTTCGCTAACTTTTCAATGCAAGAGCTAATTGGTATGAGCATAGATACCGACTTTTATTGTCAAACAACAGACTTAAAAGTCATTGATAAATCTAACACCATTAAAATTTTCTTTTGGGGTGATAGAGAAAAACTAGATGTAATTTATGAAACGCTAGATAAACGATTTGCCGATAGAGTTAATCTCACTTTCTCATTAGATAGATGTTTAGAAGTGATGGAAGCCAATACTAATAAAGGTGCGGCAGTGGATGCTGTATTGAAAAGAATGGGCTTAACTGCACAACAAGCTATTGCCTTTGGTGATGGAATGAATGATGTTGAAATGTTACGCGGCGTTGGTAAACCTATATTAATGGCTAACTCACAAAAAGATCTTTTAAGTGCATTACCTTATGCTGAAATCACCCAATCTTCACAAGAACACGGCGTCGCAGTTAAAATGGATGCCATTTTAAACGAGGTATTAAGTTAATGAGTAAATTTTAGAAAATACCGACTTAAAACATTAAAGCCGCATTCCATATAAATTATAGAATGGGGCTTTATATTCGTTAAACCTAAGTGAGTATAAATTAAATATACAGAACTACATGTAACCTCGATAAAATCAATCTATCTTATTGCTCATCACGCTGAAAAACTAAGTCAGTTGCTGTTGAAGCAGCTTCAACAAAGTAATAACCACCAATAGTGAAACCTTTTAATTGCTCAATATCAGTTATTTCATTTTCCATAATATAACGCGCCATTAAACCACGCGCTTTCTTCGCATAGAAACTAATCACTTTATATTGCCCATTCTTTTGGTCTTTAAAAATAGGTGTAATGACTGTCGCTTTTAATGCTTTGGTTTTAACGGCTTTAAAGTATTCATTAGAAGCAAGGTTAACTAAATACGCTGAACTTTGAGCAGCAAGTTGTTTATTTAATTGTTCGGTAATTAAATCGCCCCAGAATTGATAAAGGTTTGTACCACGCTCATTATCTAAACGAGTCCCCATTTCAAGTCTGTACGCTAGCATTAAATCTAAAGGACGTAATAAACCATACAAACCAGATAGAATGCGTAAGTTCTGTTGTGCATATTGCAATGCAGTTTCACTTAATGTTTCAGCTTCTAATCCAGTATAAACATCACCTTTAAAAGCGAATAAACATTGTTTAGCATCATTATCTAATGAAAAAGGTGTTTGCCATTGTGTAAAACGAGCCACATTTAAACCTGCAATTTTATCACTAACTTTCATTAATGAAGCGATATCTTGCATTGATAATTCTTGGCAACGGTTTATTAATAACTGACTTTGTTCTAATAAATTGGCTTCTGTAAACTCAGAAGTGGTCGCCGGTGTTTCAAAATCTAACGTTTTAGCTGGAGAAATAACAACTATCATATGTTTTCCTAATCTATCAATATCAGTTAATGGTTAAATTGCTTAAGCTGTTAAGCTTTGATTCAGTACCGATTTCTAATTTAATCATTAAACGTAAATCATTTTCTGAATCTGCATGTGCTAATGCTTCAATATAACTAATTCTACCATCTGCGTATAATTTAAATAAAGCTTGGTCGAAGGTTTGCATACCATGCTCTGTAGATGCAGCCATAATTCGCTTGAGTTCATATAATTCACCCTTACGCATTGCATTTGCAATAGTCGGTGTATTAAACAAAATTTCAAAGGCTGCTCTGCTTCCTTTACCATCAGGTGTAGGAATTAACTGTTGAGCAACAATAGCATTTAAGTTAACAGACAGATCGTATAAAAATTGTCGATGACGATCTTTAGGCACAAGATGTAAAATACGGTCTAACGCCTGGTTAGCATTATTTGCATGTAAAGTTGCCATACACAGGTGCCCTGTTCCTGCGAAGTTTAGTGCAAATTCCATTGTTTCACGCGTTCTGATTTCACCCTGTACAATAACATCAGGTGCTTGTCGTAATGAATTACGTAACGCTTCTTCGAAAGAATCGGTATCTAAACCCACTTCTCTTTGTGTAATCACTGAACGAGCATGTTCATGTATAAATTCAATAGGATCTTCAACGGTAAAAATATGACCTGAGGCATGATTATTACGATAACCAATCATTGCAGCCTGAGTGGTCGATTTACCTGCACCTGTTGCTCCAACAAATAAGATTAAACCACGTTTAGCCATACAGACTTCTTTCAGCTTTTCAGGTAATAGTAACTCATCAAATGTTGGTATTTTCTCTTGAATACGACGTATAACCATACCAGGGCTGTCTTTTTGCATGAAAGCACTAATACGAAAACGTCCAATTTCTGGACGGTGGAAAGCGAAATTAGCTTCTTTTTTACGTTTAAATTCAATGAAGCTTTCTTCATTCAACGCACTTTCTAATAAGCTATAAATATCTTCATCAATCAAATCATCTTCAGATAACGATTCTAATCGGCCATTTAATTTAATCGTCGGAGGTAGACCAACAGAAATATATAAATCAGAACCTTTATACTTATCTAAATAACCTAGTAACCTATCTAACATAACGACCTCTTAAAATGTTTTAGGATCCATCGCTTTTGATGCTGCATCTTCATAAGATGCAATTCCCTGAGCGACTAAATCTCGAAGACATTGATCAAGTGTTTGCATACCATGTATCTTACCGGTTTGAATAACCGAGTACATTTGTGCCACTTTGTCTTCACGAATTAAGTTACGGATAGCCGGAATACCGATCATTATTTCATGAGCGGCAACTCGGCCACCACCATTCTTTTTCAATAATGTTTGTGAAATTACAGCACGCAATGATTCTGATAACATCGAACGTACCATTGCTTTTTCTGCAGCAGGAAATACATCAACAATACGGCTAATTGTTTTAGCAGCAGAGGTAGTATGCAAAGTACCAAATACTAAATGTCCGGTTTCAGCGGCAGTTAATGCTAAACGAATCGTTTCGAGATCACGCATTTCACCAATTAGAATAACATCGGGATCTTCACGTAACGCACTACGTAACGCCATATCAAAACTTAAGGTATCTTTATGAATTTCACGTTGGTTAATGAGTGATTTTTTAGTGGTGTGAACAAATTCGATAGGATCTTCAATGGTTAAGATATGTTCGTTTCGAGATTCGTTAATGTAATCAACCATTGCTGCTAGTGTTGTCGATTTACCTGAACCTGTAGGTCCAGTTACCAACACTAAACCACGAGGGTAATCTGAGATATCTTTAAAGATAGCTGGGGCATTAATATCATCTAATGTTAATACTTCACTAGGGATGGTACGAAATACAGCAGCTGCACCACGGTTTTGATTAAAAGCATTAACACGAAAACGAGCTAGCTCTTTAATTTCAAAAGAAAAATCTGTTTCAAGCTCCTCTTCAAAATCCTTGCGTTGCTTATCATTCATGATGTCATATATTAAATTATGTACTTCTTTATGTTCTAATGCAGGCATATTTATTTTACGCACTTCACCATCTACACGAATCATTGGAGGAACACCCGCAGAAAGGTGTAGATCTGATGCTTTATGCTTTACACTAAAGGCTAATAATTCCGTTATATCCATAATTTAAAATCCTAATAATATGACTAATATACCTAACAATATCGTAGCTGTTGAACAAAAAATAGCTCAAGCTAGTATAAATGCACAACGCCAAGACAAAGTGCGGTTATTAGCTGTCAGTAAAACCAAACCGGTTTCATCAATTAAACAAGCATTTGCACAAGGTTTATCTCACTTTGGAGAAAACTATGTGCAAGAAAGTATAGAAAAAATTCAACACATCAAAACAGATAGTTATTTTGATAGACCAATTCATTGGTATTTTATTGGTCCACTGCAATCCAACAAGACTCGCCCAGTGGCGGAAAATTTTGATTGGGTGCAAAGTGTAGACCGTTTAAAGATAGCACAAAGACTCAATGAACAGCGCCCTGAAAACATGCCCAAGCTCAATATTTGCTTACAAGTTAATATTAGCGGAGAAGAAAGCAAATCGGGTACTACTTTATCACAAGTAATTGAATTAGCATCACAAGTGCAAGATCTTCCACGGTTAAAACTTCGTGGTATTATGGCGATTCCACAAAAGAGCGATGACCCAAAAGTTGTCGAACAACAATTTTTAGCATTACATAAAATATATCAAACATTACAACAGCAGTATCCCGATATTGATACCTTATCCATGGGTATGAGCGGCGACTTAGAAAGTGCAATTAAATGCGGCAGTACGATGGTTCGTATTGGTACTGATATTTTTGGTTCAAGATAAAAATTAATAGTAAGGAATAATAAAATGCAACATAAAAACATCACCTTCATTGGTGCAGGTAATATGGCAGGTAGCATCATTAACGGTTTAGTTAAGAGCGGTTACCCAGCAAAGCAAATTTGTGCTTCTGCGCCAAGCCTCACTAATACACAAAAACTAGCAGACGATCTTTCCATTCTAAACAGCCAAGATAATAACCAATCAGCACAATGGGCTGATGTTGTTGTATTAGGTGTTAAACCACAAATGATGGCAGCGGTTTGCCAAACTTTAGTAGATGCAGGCGTTGATTTTTCTGACAAGTTAGTTATTTCAATTGCCGCTGGTGTTTCTGTTGCACGATTACAATCAATACTAGGTGAAAATACGGCGGTGATCCGCACCATGCCAAATACACCGTCATTATTGCAAAAGGGTATGACAGGCTTATTCGCCTCACAGCAAGTATCACCAAAAGATAAAGTATTTTCAGGTGATCTTATGGCAGCAGTAGGCGAGATAGTTTGGGTAGAAGAAGAAGCTCAAATCAATGCTGTTATTGCAGCAGCAGGTTCAGCTCCTGCTTATTTCTTCTTATTTATGGAAGCAATGCAAACTAAAGCAATGGAAATGGGTTTTAGTGAAGAGGATGCACGCTTACTAGTACAACAAGCTGCTATTGGTAGTGCTGAAATGGTAAAACAAAACCCACAATTGGATTTAGCAACACTGCGTAATAACGTCATTTCAAAAGGCGGCACAACAGCAGAAGCGGTGCGTACTTTTAACGAATTAGCTTTGCCTGAGATTGTAGGGAAAGCAATGCAAGCTGCGTCAGATCGTGGCGCTGAAATGGAAAAATTGTTTTAATAGCTGTATTTAGTGGTTCTATATTTAATGGTTCTGTATTTTAAAGTCAGTATTGTAAAAACTTGAGTTTAATAACGCGGTATTTAAAGTACCGAACTTGATAAATCAAATATGTAATAGTCGTATAAAAGGTAGTAAATAAATGAATGCTGTTAATTTTTTAATCGATACTGTGTTTGACCTGTATTTAATGATTGTATTGTTACGAGTTTGGTTACAACTAGCTCGTGCGGATTTTTATAATCCATTTAGCCAATTTATCGTAAAAGCAACTCAACCGATTGTCGCGCCATTACGTCGTTTCATTCCAGGTTATGGTGGTTTAGATATTGCGACTATATTGTTTGCATTTATTGTCGCTGCGGCCAAAATATTAGTATTAAGTGCCGTACTCAATTACACAATTGATCCGATGGTCATATTGATATCAGCCTTGTTTATTTTGATCACAGCGGTGTTTAAATTATTATTCTGGGTATTAGTAATACGCGCAATATTAAGCTGGGTCAGTAAAGGTCAAAACCCGATTGAAGCAGTGATGATTCAATTAACTGAACCATTATTAAGTCCTGTTCGTCGCATTATTCCTTCAATGGGTGGTTTAGACTTATCAATGCTTGTTGTATTACTGGGGCTTCAGTTTGTAGAAAAACTAGTCACTGACTTGCTTGCACAGTTATTAGGTTAAATGACGATTAATATTCAAAGTATTAATGGTCAAAATACTAATGCTCTAAGTACTAATATTCCAGCTATTAACAAGCAAAGAATAATAATGAGCACAATTTAATGAGCGACTATTATTCATATCAAGGCGAAGATTTATTGCTTCGCCTTTATCTACAACCTAAAGCTAGCCGAGATCAATTTGTTGGCCAGCATGGTGAAGAATTGAAAATAGCGATTACAGCACCACCTGTTGATGGTAAAGCTAATGCGCATTTAGTGAAGTTTTTAAGTAAACAATTTAACGTAGCAAAAAGTGCAATTAGTGTAGAAAAAGGCTTACAAAGTCGACACAAATTAGTACGAATTAAACAGCCTAAAAAACTACCTTCACTTTTTTCACAATAAGGGATTATATGTTTCGCTCAATGATTATATTTAAAACGTTGTTTTTAAGTTTACTGTTATTAACCAGTTCAATGGTAACAGCTGAACAATTTAAAAAGTTTGCTAACCTTGAGGTTCATTACATCGCCATTCCAAGCACCTTTATTCAGCCTGAAGTTGCAACACAATACAAAATCATACGAAGTAAAAATAATGGTTTATTAAATATTTCGATACTTGATACGAGACAAAATAACCAAGCGGTAGCTGCCACGTTGAAAGGCACAGGCAAAAATTTAATTGGTCAAACTCATCAACTAACATTTACACAAATAAAAGAAGGTAAGGCGATTTATTATATTGCTGAATACCCTTTTACTAATGAAGAAATCGTTAATTTTGAAATTAACCTAAAAACAGAAACAAAATCGAATACGCTTAAATTTCAACATAAATTCTATGTTGATTAAGGAAAACACATGAAACAAAAATGGGTACTTGCCACCGGCAATCAAGGCAAAGTAAAAGAGATGAGTGAGCTATTAAACAGCTTTTCAATTGAAGTATTACCACAAAGCCAATTTAATGTGCCAGATGTCCCTGAAACAGGTACTACTTTTATAGAGAATGCGATTATCAAAGCTCGCCATGCATCAAAACTAACGGGCTTACCAGCTATTGCTGATGATTCAGGGTTAGAGGTGGATTTTCTAAATGGCCAACCGGGCATTTATTCTGCTCGTTATGCAGGTGAAACAGCAACAGACCAAGACAATATTGATAAGCTGCTTAATAAGCTTGAAGGTATTAACCCAGAACAGCGTAAAGCACGCTTCCAATGTGTTCTAGTGTACCTACGTCACGCGTTAGATCCTACGCCGATTATATGCCAAGGTACTTGGGAAGGTAGTATTACTGAAAGTGTTGAAGGTAAAAATGGGTTTGGTTATGACCCTGTGTTTTGGGTTGAAAGCGAGCAATCGACTTCAGCACAATTAGACAAGCAACGTAAAAGTGAATTAAGTCATCGCGGTAAAGCATTAACGCAATTAGTTAATTTGTTAAAAGAGCAGTTATCAGCTTAGCGTTATTGTTTTTTCTTTACACTTTGCAGTTTACATTATTAATTGCATTACATTTTGAAGCGACCATTTAGGTCGCTTTTTAGATTGGATAAATCATGTTACAGCTACCCCCTCTCAGTTTATATATTCATATTCCATGGTGCATTGAAAAATGTCCTTATTGCGACTTCAACTCTCATAAACTACGCGGTGAAATCCCAGAGAAAGAATATTTAACCGCGCTTATTGACGACCTGAGACAAGACCTCAGTTTTGTTCAAGGACGTGATTTATTCAGTATTTTTATTGGAGGAGGCACGCCTAGCTTAATATCTGCTGCGGGTATTAAATGGTTGCTAGAAAACGTTCAAAACTTGATTCCCTTTAAGGCCGATATTGAAATAACGCTAGAAGCAAATCCAGGTGCGATTGAGAATCAAAAAATTGCTGATTTTAAAGAAGCCGGTGTTAATCGTTTTTCATTTGGAGTACAAAGTTTTCAGCAAGAAAAGTTGACTAAACTAGGCCGAATACATGGTGTAGAAGAAGCAAAAACAGCGGCTAAACAAGCACATCATGTCGGCATGAAAACATTCAATCTTGATTTGATGCATGGCTTGCCAGACCAAAGTTTAGCAGATGCGATGAGCGATTTAGAAACGGCAATTGCCTTAAAACCCACTCACCTTTCATGGTACCAACTGACCATTGAACCGAATACCCAATATTTTTCACACCCTCCTACATTGCCTGATGATGAAACACTGTGGGCTATACAACTGGAAGGGGTAAAACTATTAGCTGAGCATGGTTATCAACAATATGAAATTTCTGGTTATAGCCAAGAGAACTGGGAATGTCAGCATAATTTAAATTATTGGCGCTTTGGTGATTATTTAGGTATTGGTTGTGGTGCACACGGCAAAATATCATTACCACTAGAAAACAAGATATTACGAACGACAAAGATAAAGCACCCTAAAGGATACTTAGATCCACAACGCGCTTATATGGATGATTATAATACCGTGCAAAAAGAGGATCTTGTCTTTGAATATATGATGAATCGATTGCGTTTGATGGAAGCCATTCCATTTTCAGAGTTTGAAGATTACACCGGTTTGCAACGCAGTGTATTAGACAAACAATTACAAGAAGCGATCAATAAAAATTTAATAACCGTTGCAGAGGATACCTGCCAAGTAACTCCTTTCGGACATCGATACTTAAATGAATTGTTAACCATTTTTATGGAGTAATTAGCCCTCACTAAAGAGCTTATTCTTAAACTTCCATGAGTTTTTCAGAAAAATAACCGTTACTATTTCATTCCGACCTAGTAACGGTTTTAATGATTAACGCAATGCATACTGTAAAATGACATATAAAATGTGATGCAAAATGTAATGCAAAATGTAATGCAAAACATTAAGCAAAACGAGACCGATCATGCGCTTGCATAAAGTCAACTTCAGGACCAACAGGAATAATACGAGTTGGGTTAATGGTTTCATGTGAACCATAATAATGCGCTTTGATATAATCAATATCGACGGTGCTCGCAATGCCTTCATGTTGGTATAAATCACGAACATAATTCGACAGAAAGGGATAATCAGCAATTCGCTTTTTATTACATTTAAAGTGCCCAACATAGGCAGCATCAAAACGTATTAAAGTAGTAAATAAACGCCAATCAGCTTCTGTTAACTGCTTACCCAACAAATAACGCTGTGTACTTAAACGCAACTCTACTTTATCTAACGCCTCAAATACGGCATCAACAGCTCCTTCATAAGCCGCTTGAGTGGTAGCAAAACCTGCACGGTAAACCCCATTATTAATATCTCGGTATATCCAATCGTTTACTTCATTAATCTCATCTTGAGCATGTTCAGGATAATAATCTCCTTCAGAGGCGCCAACACTATCAAATGCATTATTAAACATACGAATAATATCTGCCGACTCGTTGCTGACGATCGTTTGTTGCTGTTTATCCCATAAAATGGGTACCGTGACACGCCCTGAATAAGTTGGATCTGCCAAGGTATATAACTCATGAACCAATGAAACATGATTAACAGTATCTTTAATAACACCCGGTCCCGGCTTGAAGGTCCAACCCTGCTCAGCCATTAGAGAATTCACGACAGAGATATCAATCATTGATTGCAAACCTTTTAGCTCTCTAAAGATCAAAGTGCGATGCGCCCATGGACATGCTAACGAAACATATAAATGGTAACGCCCTGCTTCTGCTTTAAAGCCGGCTTTACCCGTTGGCCCTGCTTGACCATCTGCTGTGATCCAATTTCTAAATTGTGCTTCACTCCTCACAAACTTACCATTACTTGATTTGGTATCGTACCATTGGTTATGCCACTGCCCATCTACTAATAATCCCATGATTTACTCCTCATTATCTGTTTTTTTTCATAACACTTCAGCGACCATTTAAAGCTTCTGACCATTTAAAATCACTCGATCATTTAAAGTTTATGAGCATTTAAACTAAAAAATACACACTGAGTTTTATATTTTATATACATGCCAATTCATTGGCTTTTTATTAAATTAACTTAAGTAAATTTACCTTGATTAAAATCGTCAAAAGCCTGCAATAGTTGCTCCCTTGTATTCATAACAAAAGGGCCATGACGCGCAATAGGTTCATTGAAAGGTTTGCCAGCAATTAATAAAAATCGACTCCCCTCTACTCCGCTTTGCAAAGAAACTTGCTCTCCGTTAGTTAAAACAGCTAACTTCTGTGCTTCTATAGCAGTGTTGCTTGGTTCACTTTGAACAGTCACTTCACCTTCGATAACATAGATGAATGCATTATGATCTAGCGTAATCAATTGTGTTAACACTTGCCCTGCAGATAAATGAACATCCAAATATAAAGGTTCGCTATGAACATTGGTTACAGCGCCTATCGTGCCTTGATTGGTTGTCCCTGCAATAACATTTATTTGACCGCCATTCGTTAATTGTTCACGCGCCATCGAATGTGGTAAAAATTCTTGGTATTGAGGTTCATTCATTTTTGCATGACTCGGTAGATTCACCCATAACTGAAAACCTTTTAACAAACCATTTTCTTGCTCTGGCATTTCTGAATGCAAAATACCTTTACCTGCCGTCATCCATTGCACACCGCCTGGTTCAATGACACCTTCATTGCCAGCACTGTCTTTATGACGCATTCTTCCGTTCAGTAAATAAGTCACGGTTTCAAACCCTCGATGAGGGTGCGTTGGAAAACCACCAATATAATCTTCAGCTTGGTCACTTTCAAAACAGTCTAATAACAGAAAGGGATCCAATATCTCCAGCTGTGAAGAGCCTATAATACGCGTTAACTTAACGCCGTCACCATCAGAGGTTTTAACACCAGAAACAATTTTTTTAACACTACGCTCACTCGGTTTTACTGAGTTTTGTTGGGCGTTATGCATCACGGTATTTGTCATATGATTCATATTTCACCTCTGTTACTGTTCTTAGTTATTTATCTCAGGTATTGCTCTCAGTTATTGAGATGAACAAATCATAGCTGTTGAACTATGGAGAATAAACAGCAATAATTTCAATTTATAATTGCCAAATGGAGAACAATAGATGGGGCAAATGGAAAATATGGCGCTCTTTGTTAGGATCGTAGAGGCTGGCGGTATCGGTAAAGCAGCAGCACAATTAGACATTGCTAAATCTGCGGTAAGTAGGCGCTTAGTCGAACTAGAAAAACAACTTGATACCCAACTCCTCTCTCGTACAACTCGTCAGTCTCATCTCACTGATGCAGGCCGTATTTATTATCAAAAAGCCTTAACCATTTTAAATGATGTCGCAGAGTTAAATGCGCAAACAAGTGGTATTAGCACCAATATAGAAGGCACTTTAAAGCTAACTGCACCTTTGTCTTTTGGATTAACACACCTGGCACCAATTATTGATGAATTTAGTCAACGACACACAAACCTTTGTATTGATATCGACTTCTCTGATCGCCATATTGATTTGGTTGAAGAGGGTTATGAATTAGCCATTCGTATTTCAAACTTAAAAGACTCGACGTTAAAAGCCAAGCGTCTGACCAGCATTCGTCATTTTTTATGTGCGAGTCCAGATTATTTAAAGCAACATGGTCAACCTACCAATCTCGACCAATTGAGCCAACACCGTATATTGCAATACACACAAAATGATCATCATAAATTACACATTACAGACCCTCAGCAAAAACAACATCAACTTGATGTGAGTGCAAAAATTAAAGCTAACAATGGCGATTTTTTAAAAATGGTCGCAATTAATGGACAGGGTATTGTCGCTTTACCGTTATTTATTACTCATCAAGCCATTACTCAAGGGCAATTAGTGCCGATATTAACGGATCATCAATTACCGACTCTTCATGCTTATGCGGTGTATCCTCAGACTCGTTTCTTATCACAACGCTGTCGCTTATTGATCGATTTTATCAGTGAGAAATTTGCACAAAAACCGCTGTGGGATAACCTACAATAAAAATGACAATGCAGTAAACGAAGGGGCAATTATATTTGGTCGAAGGTTTAACAAAATTCAACCAAAAAAATTATTAATGCTTAACCGAAAGATTATTAATAAATAATGGTAGTAATGTATTCCTCCTGAGAAGAATACAACTGATATAGATAAGTTTAACTCAGTTTAGCTTAATTCGGTCATTTCGCTGACATCAAAGGATTCTATAGCCCCTTCAACCATCGCTCGATAGCAACCATATGTGTATTTTCTCTGTGTATTTGCCATAACTCACGAGACTCCCAGCATTCATAAAATAGAAAGTGAGCTGGATTGTTATTATCTTGGTGCAAACGATATTTTACACACCCTTTTTCTACTAAGGTTTTATTGATTAACTTAATCATTTCATCTTTTACAAAGTCGATCTTATCTTGTTTAACATTAATGCTCGCTACAATAGTCAGGTTTGTCATTTATGTTCCTTTTTAAAGTGTAAGACTATCTGCCACTATCTCATTTAATTTATTTATTTTTTTAATTCGCAGATTCAAATTAGCATCATAAATTATTATTTAGACAAGATTCGTTAACTGCTTATGATTTATGTCACTTATCTCTAACAACAGGTCGATATAAATATTCCAATCGCACCAATTTTCAATGGGAAAAATTAACACTAATAATACCAATCACACTAATTAAGTTATCTATTTTACTTGTTAAAATAACTTATTTCTTCGTTGTAAATTTCGTAAAGGGAACAAACATTTAGCTCAATTTTCGCCTTGAACTAACTCATTTTTTCTGCGCAAAATTTAGATCACTTATTTAATGTAATCGGTATAAGGCGTGAGTTGTAGAAGATAGTTGTTCTCACTTCAAAACTCAGAATACAGTTAGGGGTGATTTTAACCAGCAAGAATGATCACCTTATTAATTCTTTTGGTATTAGTATCGATAGGTCAATGTCATTAATCAAAACGAATTAAATTGATAATTTATTCAAAAAGTTTTATTAAATCATTCAGCTGTGGTCAAATACTGCCATTATTTTATCAACTTAAAGAAGGTGAGTATTATCGATCATCAACAGCTTAAAAAGGCCGAATTTAAAGCGGGTTGCAAAGCCGCCATTCCATTGATAATAGGTGCTATCCCTTTTGGTATTTTATTTGGAACATTAGCGCCCACCAGTGGACTTTCGGTATGGGCAACGATGGCAATGTCATTATTTGTTTTTGCTGGATCGGCTCAATTTATTGTACTTGCATTAATTGCTGTTCAAGCACCATTAGAAATTATTTTATTAACTACATTTGTTGTTAATTTACGCCACCTGTTATACGCAACGGCATTGGTGCCTAGGGTTGCACATTTACCGATAGCTTTACGTGCTTTTTTAGCCTTTGGCTTAACTGACGAAACCTTTGCTAATATGAGTCAACGTTATCAACCTGACTCGCCATTAGGTAATGATCATCAATACGCTCATTATTTTTATATTGGTTCTATATTCAGTTTTTATACAACATGGTCTTCTGCCACTGCTCTCGGTTTAATACTTGGTAACATCATTCCTGATATGACAAGTTGGGGGCTAGAGTTTGCTATGTCCGTTACTTTTATCGGTATGGTAGTGCCTTATGTAAATAGTAAAGCAATGTTAAGTGCAACGTTCAGTGCTGCGATAGCCTCTTTATACTTTTTTTATTTACCTAATAAGCTTGGACTCATTATTAGTGCATTAATAGGCGTTGCTGCAGGCTTATCAGTGATTCGTATGCAAAAAATGTCTATTAATAATCAGGAGAAGAAAGTATGAATGAAGTCTGGTTAATTTTAGGTATGTTTGCCATTACATTTGGCATTCGTTTTGTCATGTTTGCTTTTGCAGGGAAAATCACTTTTCCAGTTTGGATGCAACAATCATTAAAGTTTGTGCCTCCCGCAGTATTAACAGCAATTATAGTGCCCGCAGTCGTTATGCCCTATGGGGATATGGATATAAGCTTTACTAATGTTTATTTATTAGCGGCAATTATTAGTGTCATGATCAGCCTGGTAACTAAGAGTTTATTAAAAACGATCTTCTTTGGTATGTTAGTTTTTTTACTGTTGAAGTTATTAATTGCTTAAGAGACTTCAATCTTTTCGTGCAGACTAACTCAAAAAAACAGACAAAAAAACCGATGCTTGTAGACATCGGTTTTTATCTTAGCTAACTATATCAATCGCACTATTTAACTTATCTATTTTACTGGTTAAAATAGCTTCTTTAACATAGCCTCTTTAACACAGCTTATTTAACATAGCTTATTTAACATAGCTTATTTAAAATAGCTGATATTATCATTAGTACAAAGGCACTTTTAACTTTATAGATTAACTTACTCAGGCGCTTCAGTTTCTACATCTTTAGTTTCAGGTGCAACTTCTGGTTTTGTTAATAATATTTCACGCAGCTTTTCATCTAACTCTTTAGCAGCAGCTGGGTTTTCTTGCAAGAACTTACAAGCGTTACTCTTACCTTGGCCAATTTTGCTACCGTTGTATGAGTACCAAGAACCAGATTTTTCCACTAACTCTTGTTTAACACCTAAATCAATTAACTCGCCATAGTTATTAATACCTTCGCCGTACAAGATTTGGAATTCAGCTTGTTTAAACGGTGGTGATACTTTGTTTTTAACTACTTTAACGCGTGTTTCATTACCCATGATTTCGTCACCGTTTTTAACAGCGCCAATACGACGAATGTCTAAACGAACTGATGCATAGAATTTTAATGCATTACCACCAGTAGTTGTTTCAGGGTTACCAAACATAACACCAATTTTCATACGGATTTGGTTAATAAAGATAACCATCGTATTAGTTTGTTTAATGTTACCGGTTAGTTTACGTAATGCTTGAGACATTAAACGTGCTTGAAGACCCATGTGTGAATCACCCATGTCTCCTTCAATTTCCGCTTTGGGTGTTAAGGCAGCAACAGAATCGACAATCACTACACCAACAGCACCTGAACGTACTAACATGTCACAGATTTCTAATGCTTGCTCACCAGTATCAGGTTGCGAGATAAGAAGATCATCAACATTAACACCTAATTTTTTTGCGTAGCTAGGGTCTAACGCATGCTCAGCATCGATAAACGCACAAGTTTTACCTTGTTTTTGTGCTTCAGCAATAACTTGTAATGTTAGCGTCGTTTTACCAGAACTTTCTGGACCGTATATTTCAACAACACGACCGTACGGTAAACCACCTATTCCAAGAGCAACATCTAAACCTAATGAGCCAGTTGAAACAGATTCAATTTCCATTGCTGCAGCACCGTCTCCTAGACGCATAATTGAACCTTTACCAAATTGTTTCTCAATTTGGCCTAATGCAGCTGCTAATGCTTTATCTTTATTTGCGTCCTGACTCATGTATTCTCCAGTGTTTTTTTTATGTTTTACTGTATATGCATGCAGTATACTGCTCATTTATACAGTATCAAGTTTTTTATTAAAAATATGATGATATTTATCTAGTTTAGCATATCAACGTTATCTATCAGTCCTAAAAGTGCCAAACGAATTGCTTGTGTTCTCACTTCAGAACGATCACCTACAAATAAATAGGTTTCAGTTTTATGCCCACTATGTGCGTTATACCAAGCAATACAAACAGTGCCAACTGGTTTTTCTTCGCTGCCGCCATCAGGCCCTGCAATCCCGCTTATCGCAACAGCAATATCGGCATCTGAATTTTTTATGGCGCCAATAGCCATGGCATTAACCACTTCTTTGGAGACCGCCCCAAACTCTTGAATCAACAGCTCTTCAACACCTAACATCTGTGTTTTAGCACCATTACTATAAGTAACAAAACTACGGTCAAACCACAGCGAACTTCCAGAAATTTCTGTAATAGCGTATGCTACACCACCTCCGGTACAGGATTCAGCGGTTGTAGCAACCAAGCCAGCATTAGTCAGTTTTTCGCCTAATACTTGCGCCAATTCTTTAACGGTTTTTTCAGTAAACATCATTTTCCGCCTTTTTTAGAAATAGTTATTAAGTGTATTCATTATGAAGCCAACAGCGCAAGAATTAAAACAACATACTCCGATGATGCAACAGTTTTTAACCTTAAAAAGTGAAGTGCCAGACACCTTACTCTTTTATCGTATGGGTGATTTCTACGAACTGTTTTTTGATGACGCCCGTAAAGCGTCACAATTATTAGGTATTTCCCTTACTCAACGTGGAAAAACTGGCGGTAATGCAATTCCAATGGCCGGTGTCCCCTACCATAGTGTTGAAGGCTACTTGGCAAAATTGATTGCCCTTGGTGAATCGATTGCGATTTGTGAGCAAATTGGCGATCCTGCCACGAGCAAAGGCCCTGTTGAACGTAAGATAGTACGTATCATTACCCCTGGCACGATCACTGATGAAGCGTTATTAGATGATAAACAAGATAACTTATTGTGTTCAGTTTACCAACAGGGTGACACCTTTGGTATTGCTTCACTAGATATTGGCAGTGGTCGTTTTATTGTTAATGAGTTAAACAAAGCTGAATCTTTACAAGCAGAAATACAACGCTTAAATCCAGCTGAACTCTTATACCCAGATAACTTTGAATGTTTGGAGCTAATTGAACATTTACCTACGATTCGTCGTCGCCCTGAATGGGAATTTGAATTAGGTACCTGTAAAAAACTATTAACTCAGCAATTAGGTACTAAAGATCTCGTTGGTTTTGGTATTGAAAAAGCCCACTTTGCAATTTGTGCTGCTGGTGCGTTATTACAATATTTAAAAGATACTCAACGTACAGTGCTTACCCATATTCAATCAATTACATTAGAGCAAAGCACTGATACGGTTATTTTAGATGCGGCCACACGCCGTAACTTAGAGTTAACCTTTAATTTGGCAGGCGGGACCGATAATACGCTAGCGCAAATATTAGATACCACGGTAACCCCAATGGGTAGCCGTCTATTAAAACGTTGGATACATCAGCCGATTCGTAATTTAACGGTCTTAAATTACCGTCAAACCATGATCCAAACGTTAATGGATTTTGATTTAACTGATGCACTTTCTCTACCACTGAAACAGATTGGTGATATTGAGCGCGTGATTGCACGTTTAGCATTACGTTCTGCACGCCCTCGTGATTTAACGCGTTTACGCTGTGCTTTTTCTTTGTTACCTGAATTACAGCATTTAATTGCAGAACTACCTTCTGAACTCGTGTCGACATTGAGCCAAGAAATGGGCAACTACCCAGAGCTATTAACCTTATTAGAAACAGCAGTGATCGATAACCCACCTGTATTAATACGTGACGGTGGCGTGATCAAAGCGGGTTATAACGAAGAGTTAGATCATTGGCGTAACCTTTCAAAAGGTGCAACGGACTATTTAGATGCGCTTGAAAAACGTGAGCGTGAAAGTACTGGCATTAGCACTTTAAAAGTCGGTTATAACCGAGTGCACGGTTACTTCATTGAGATAAGCCGAAATCAATCTGAACATGTGCCAGAGCATTATGTACGTCGCCAAACACTTAAAGGGGCAGAGCGTTACATCATTGCAGAACTAAAAGAACACGAAGAGAAAGTATTATCTAGCCAAGGTAAAGCACTCGCATTAGAGAAGAAACTCTACGAGCAATTAATTGATTTATTATTGCCACATTTAAAAAGCTTACAATTCACGGCAAAAGCATTAGCAGAATTGGATGTATTAAATACGTTAACAGAGCGCGCATTAACCTTAAATTATGTTCGTCCGGTGTTACAACAAGAAAACGGTATCGAGATTGAAGAAGGTCGACACCCTGTTGTTGAGCAAGTGAGTAAAACGCCTTTTATTGCGAACCCTGTTAACTTACATAACCAACGTCGTATGCTGATTATCACTGGCCCTAACATGGGTGGTAAATCGACCTATATGCGTCAAGTTGCGTTAATAGTATTGATGGCACACATTGGTAGTTTCATTCCTGCTCAAAGTGCAAAAATAGGGCCTATTGATCGTATTTTCACTCGTATCGGTGCATCAGACGATCTCGCCAGTGGCCGTTCAACCTTCATGGTAGAAATGACTGAGACAGCGAATATATTACATAATGCAACGCCTAACTCATTGGTGCTAATGGATGAAATTGGCCGAGGTACCAGTACTTTTGATGGTTTATCATTAGCTTGGGCCTGTGCAGAGCAATTGGCTGAAAAAATTCAAGCCTATACTTTATTTGCAACACACTACTTTGAATTAACACGTTTACCTGAAACGATTCCAGAATTAGTGAATGTGCATTTAGATGCCGTAGAGCATGGCGATACCATTGCCTTTTTACACGCATTACAAGAAGGTGCTGCGAATAAAAGCTATGGATTACAGGTTGCTGCATTAGCAGGTGTTCCTAAATCAGTGTTAGATAACGCAAAGCAAAAACTTGCGCAATTAGAAGCGTCCTCTAAACAGTCTCAATCTTTTGAAAACCAAACAAATAACCAGCAAACGATAGACAATATTGCCGAAGTTCAAGTTCAAAGTAGCTTAAACTTCTCAGAGCCTGAAAAACATAAAGCGGTGACTTTACTTGAAGGAGTCGATCCAGACGAGTTAACGCCTAAGCAAGCATTAGCAATGCTTTATCAACTAAAAGAACAGTTATAAATAACCGACGATACTTATTTAACTTGGCTCAACGAGTAAATATATAAAGGGACATTTTGTCCCTTTTTTGTTGTGCTAATTTCTACTCTTACCGATTACTTTACTCTATTAGCCTAATTGACCAATATCGCGTATTAACCTTGCTTATGAACACTGCTTATGAACATCACTCATTAATATTACTGATAAATATTACCAATCAATATGCCGACTCTGGCGACTAAACCTTCATTAATTAAAACTAAGTTAATTAAAACTAAGTTGATTAAAACTAAGTTGATTAAAACTAAGTTAATTTTTTCGATTGAAAATTCAGTGCACAAACTTAATAAAACAAAAATTATTTCAATTTAACGAATCTTTTATGACAATTGAAATATTTCTGTAACAAAACTCTGTTTTAATCACCGCACTTAAATAATTAACATCATTGCGTAATAGTCGCTTAATTGAATAGGCTTTAAAATGAATACTACAAATAACAATACAACAATGAATCAGTTCTTTAATTGGACTGCTGTCGTTTTTTTAGTGTATTGCATGTTAGTCGCTGTCAGTAGTGTGAGCAGTGGCTTTAAATTATTCTCTGGTGGTGCTGCTGGTGCCGCTGAAATATTCCAGTTTGCAAGTAATCCATTAGTTGCATTGATTTTGGGCACATTAGCAACGGCGTTAGTACAATCTTCTTCGACTGTAACAGCAGTAACAGTCGGCTTAGTCGCTGGCGGTTTACCTGTTTCAATTGCCATTCCATTAATTATGGGTGCAAATATTGGTACTACTATTACAAACTCGATTGTTTCAATTGGTCACGTTCGTAACAATGAAGACTTTAAACGTGCTTTCAGTGCTGCAACAGTTCATGACTTCTTTAACTTAATTGCGGTATTTATTTTCCTACCATTAGAATTGATGTTTGGCTTATTAGAAAAAATGGCTGGCGCAGCTTCACACTTGCTTGTAGGTAGTGCAGATATGTCGATGAAAGGTTTTAACTTTATGAAACCGTTAACTAAGCCAGGCGTCAACATTATTTCTGATATGGCATCAATTGTCCCAGGTAAAATGGCGGGTATTGCGATGGTTGTAGCCGGTGTTGTGCTTATTTTATTCTCTGTGACTTTCTTAGGTAAAGTATTAAAAAAAGTATTAGTCGGTCGTGCTAAAGCGATATTACATAATGCGTTAGGTAAAGGTCCAATCGCTGGTATTACCTCTGGTGCATTAATGACCGTGATGGTGCAATCTTCATCAACAACAACCAGCTTAATGATTCCATTAGCGGGTAGCGGCATGTTTACAACACGTCAAATATACCCTTTCACACTGGGTGCAAATATTGGAACAACAATAACAGCATTGCTAGCAGCAACAGCAATTTCAGGTCCAATGGCTGAAGCCGCATTAACCATTGCTTTAGTTCACTTTTTGTTTAACTTCTTAGCAGTCGTCGTTATTTACGGTATTCCTTTCTTACGTGAATTACCGTTAAAAGGAGCAGAGAAGTTAGCAGACGTAGGTACAAAAAATAAATTATTAGCTTTAGGTTATGTTGTTGGTACTTTCTTCATATTACCTGGGTTAATCTTAGTGGGTGTACGTTAATAAAAATAAAAGCTAGATTATAACTAGCTTAAACAATCTGCATATATTAAAAAAGCGATTCATTGAATCGCTTTTTTTTATTCTTTATTTCTTGTTTATAGAGCTACAAATCACCTTTAAACATCCTACCTAAAGGCTATCTTTTTAAGCTATATATTGAGTAATAAATCAAATTTTACTTTCAATATCACCTTTCACTTTTTGTAGCTGCGCTAATACGTTGTATTGTTCATTTTCAAAATCGATAGATTCATTGTTTAAAGCACATACGGTGCCCACCACTTTGCCATCTTTTTCGATAGGTACACCTAAATAGGTTCCTAACCCGAACTCAGTTAAGTCTTCATTATCTTTCCAGCTAGGATCTTTAGCTGCATCCTGCACTTCTAAGACCTCATTGGTATTAACCACTCGCTCACAATATAACGCGTGTTGACCTTCAGAATGAGTGCTTTTTTTCCCTTTATCTCGAGCATGATAAATTTCTTTACCTGCCTCGCCACCACTTAATACCACTTCCATTTCATTATCATGAGACTTCATAACTAAGATTGAACTCATACCTGATTTTTTAGCAATCTCGTCAATTTTTTGCTGTGTTTGTCTATCTTCAAAAATACCTTCAAAAACATTATCTGTAGCATTATCAATCATGTCATCTCCTTTAAAGTTTACTTTTTACACATAGCTCATCACTAATGTGGTTATTTAGCAGTCAATTTATTCTAACATAGCATATAAATGTGTGATTTTACTCTCGCGATTAGATTAGCAAATTTAATCACAATACGAATTAAACAAGGTGGTTACATTTAGAAGAAAGGAACAACGACTAAAATATTTCAACAGGTATTAGAAACTACGAATATAACTAAAATAACTTAACCTCTTGTTAACCGAACTATTGTTAATTTATTACGCTAAAATAAAACACCTATAAAAGAAGCGAGATTTAACCATGGATTTAGATAAGTTGCAGTTACTATTAGTTGAAGATGATATTGACTTAGCGACTGCTGTTATTGATTATTTTGAACTTGAAAAAATCAAATGTGATCATGCTGCAAATGGTTTATCTGGTTTTAATCTAATCAAATCAAATAACTATGATGTGGTTATTTTAGATTTAAATATGCCAAAAATGAATGGTTTAGAAGTATGTGAAACATTACGTTCACAAGGTATTGCTGTGCCTATTTTAATGCTAACAGCTAAAGACACACTCGACGATAAGTTACAGGGTTTTTCAAAGGGTGCTGATGATTACTTAGTTAAACCTTTTGCGATGGAAGAATTGATTGCTCGTGTGCAGGTTTTATCGCGCAGACGCAGCGGAGAAACAAAAAAGGTCAGTGCATGCGGTCTTGAATTAGATTGTGAACAACAAATGATTACGCGTGATTCAATACCTTTAAAATTATCCCCAACCAGCTTTAAAATTTTAGAAACCTTAATATTAGCCAGTCCAAATCCAGTCAGTCGAGACAAGCTAATACGCAGTGTTTGGGGAGATCAACAACCTGATAGTAATAGCTTAAAAGTACACATGTTTAATTTAAGAAAAGTCGTGGATGGTAATTCAGATAATACTTATAAACCAAGCAATCAAAAATTAGTCCATACCTTAATAGGTCATGGTTTTGTATTAAAAACGAGCAGCTAGTATGAAAATAAGACCAAGTTTAAAAGTCTATTTTTTGATCATGATAATTATTACTGGCGTGACGACTATTTCGATCATGTCAGCAGTGAGTTTCAATTACTTTTTAACGGGTATCGACTTTTCTATGCGCAATGCAATGCGATGCGTTCACAAGCTTATAAAGTGCCAGTATCAGATGGACACCCTGTAGAGATTCATGATTTTATTGTCGCCTCTCGCTGGGAAGACTTACCACCGAAAATAAAGGAGAGACTGAATCAAGAGGATCTTATCGATAATTTGTTACTTAAAAGTATTGATGGTAATCCAATATTTTCAGCGCCTGAAGCTGGCTACTTTGTATTGAAAGTAACACGAGAAGATAAAGTACGTTATGTTTCTTCTATGTTTACTTCCCCAAAGTGGAAAGATATTGAACAGACTAAACAAGAGCAAATACCACCATTTTTATATCTCTCTTTAATTGCTTTAGTGCTAATGGCATTGTTTGCATTAGTCCCCTATTTAATGATACGAAAAGTGGCTAATCCCATTGAAAAATTAATGGCGTGGACTAAAAATTTAAATAAAGAGCAACTAATGCAGCCAATACCAGACTTCCACTTTAGTGAGCTCAATAGTTTAGCTAATATTGTTCAATCTAGTTTACGTTCGGTACAAGAAAGTTTAGATAGAGAGCATCGCTTTTTAGGTTATGCGAGCCATGAATTACGCACACCAATTGCGGTTACTCGTACGAATACTGAGTTGTTACGTAAAATGATAGAGAAAGATATCAGTGTAGGTAAGCAGCTACAGGTATTAGAACGTATTGAACGTGCTAGTTTTAATATGACAGATCTCACTGAGACTCTATTATGGTTAAACAGAAAAACAGATAAATCTATCCCATTAATAAGTATTTCTATTGGTGGATTCACAGAACAATTATTAGAAGAACTGTCTTATTTACTCAATGGCAAAAGTGTAGAAGTAAAGATTACAACAGATGAAACTATGTTGCTATTACCTCAAGCTTTATGTCGTATTGTCATTAGTAATTTAATTCGTAACGCCCTGCAGCATACTACAGAAGGTAAAATTTGTATTATTCAAGCAGGCAGTAACTTGATCATTAATAATCGAGAGTTTGATTCTCAAGAAATTAATGACATTCCAAAAATAGAACATCAACTCAAAAATGAGCTAGGATTTGGTTTAGGTTTAGAGTTAACAGAACGTTTAATACAACACTATGATTGGAAATATAAGAATGTAGCAACAGACGATGGGCATTATGTAGAGATTGATTTTTCGTAGTAATGATTGATCATTAAAAACACGATTCAAATACGTTTATTTTTATAGAAGATAGCTGATATAGAAAATAACTTAGTAGCAGTTAACAAAAAAGCGCTCCGTTAAACTTAGACATCACTTAAGCATAACTTAAAGGTAGTTGTTTTAGGTTTAGCTAAACGCTTAATAACATATTTTTACTAACGGCTTATAAGTTAACTAAAGGCGCTAAGTCAGCAGGTCGATAATAAACAGATTTTAATACCTTACCTTTACGCACTAATTTACTTTCCATTTGCACGTCTTCAGCACATTTAGCGATGATAAACTCACCTTTTATACTTTCAGTTAGCGTCACGCCTTGCTTTGCATAAAACGCAACAGTATCTGTGTATTCTTGTTGGTTGCGACATACTTTGCTCATATTGCTTGAATGTACTTCATTCCAACAAGTGATAAAATCAATCTTGCGTTGTTTCGCTACATTTAAGAACAAATCTATCAGGTAACTAATGGCAAGGTTATCTTCAACTTTAGTATCGCCTAAATGCACTAAACGCCCCATTAACACGTAAACACTATCAACAATCGCATCGGCCTGCTCAACCTTACAAGGCGCTTCTGCTAACTCAGTGAGTTCTTCGATAATTAATGAAGTATGTAACTCATCAGCTTTATCATCTAACGTTTCTGGCGCGGCGCAAGCTAGATCAAAGGTTTCTCTGAACTGAGTGATATCGGCATACAATTTTTCGTAAATAGCAGTCGATAATTGAGTTAATTTCATGAAATTTCCTACCTGTAACAAAGTTGATTATAAAATTAGTTATAACATCTGAATCTAATTATAGCTAAATTCTTCACGCGATTATAGGCAGGAAAGCGGAGCAAATAGACTTAATCAGCGACGCTATAAACTAATTTCCCTGCAACATAAGTTGAATGAATATTTCGTTCATCACCTAACATCATTAAGGCAAATAATTTATCTTGTAAACTGTTTGAATTTTCAAGGCGTAATGTTTGTAATTCCGTTGCAGCCCAATCTAATACAATAAAGTCTGCTTCTTTTCCTTTTTCAAAGTTACCCACTTTATGGTCTAAGCTAAGTGATTGTGCACTGCCTAATGTCGCTAAATATAACCCTTTAAAAACAGATAATTTTTTACCTTGCAGCTGCATTATTTTATAAGCTTCACTTAATGAACGTAATTGTGAAAAACTCGTACCGCCGCCCACATCAGTCGCAAGACCAACAGGTACATGATGCTCATCTGCTTTATCTAAATTGAATAAGCCACTGCCTAAAAACAAATTAGAAGTTGGGCAAAATGCAATCACTGATTTAGTTCTCGCTAATGTATCCCATTCTTTATCGGTCAAGTGAATGCAATGTGCAAACACTGATTTTTCACCTGTTAGCCCATAATGCTCATACACATCTAGGTAACCTTCACGTTCAGGGAAAAGTGATTTAACCCATTCAATCTCATCTATGTTTTCAGATAAGTGTGTTTGTACATACACATCCGGGTATTCTGCTTTTAATTTGCCAGCTAATGTTAACTGCTCTGGTGTTGAGGTGGGTGCAAATCGTGGGGTAATAGCGTATTGTAAACGCCCTTTATTATGCCATTTTTCAATCAATGCTTTAGATTGGTCATAGCTTGATTGCGCAGTATCTAATAAGTAATCCGGTGCATTGCGATCCATCATCACTTTACCGGCGATCATGCACATATCTATTTTTTCAGCTTCTTCAAATAACGCATCAACAGATTCAGGATGAACCGTCCCGAAAACTAATGCGCTAGTGGTGCCATTTTTTAATAGTTCGTTAATAAAAAACTGCGATATTTTTTGTGCATATAATTTATCTTTAAACTGTTTCTCGGTTGGAAATGTATAAGTCTCTAACCATTCTAAAAGTTGCTCACCGTAGGCTGCAATCATTTCTGTTTGAGGATAATGGATATGCGTATCGATAAAGCCAGGCATAATTAATTGCCCGCGTTTATCTTCAAGGTGAGGGTATAAGTCTGCACTTTTATCATTAAATGGTGTCAATGACTTTACTTTGCCATTTTCAATAACCAGTAAACCATCAGAAATATATTGATAAGCATCAGCAATATTTTCTACTTTGGCTGGATCGTTAATAAAATGTAAAAAGCTGGCGCGAATAACTGTATTTGATTGTTGAATCATAAAGAATGCCCATAGTTAGATTTATTCAGGTTGCGTTAAATAACGTCAAATTAAATGACAACTATGATTTTTGACTCACAATAACTGAGTCCTTGTTTCAAGCGTTTTATTATTAACAACCGAAAATCACCAAAAGCATCGGTAATATAGCCAAAATCATGCCAACCTTAAAGTACTAATTTCCTATAGGGATCATTAAAAGGTAATTGCTTTTATGTTAAGAAAGATGCAAGAAGGCGGTGCATTTAATATTTATCAAGCACCAATATAATGCAGTGAAGTGATAAATACGATAATGGTTAAAGTAAGACGATTAAAAAGAATAAAATCAATGACAAAGGTTTAATTATCAGCTCTATTTAAAATAATAAAAAACTAATAAATTAGTATCTGAAAACTTTAAAAAATTACGTTCTTGATCATTACAACGCTTTATAATACAGATATACTTCAACCAACTAAGGAGGAAAAAATTGCCCAACTTCACTTTAAAGCAAGACGAAAAATTATCAATTAAACTGACCCATCACATGAAACAAGGGACGTTTAGGCGTATTGATTTATATTTTTCATTACCAAAAGAGATGGGCATAAATAAAGACACCTTATCGGAAACAGATTATTTCAATGCGGGTATCAATGGGCGTCGTGCTTACCATACCAAAGGCTTGCACTTACCTTTATTACATCGTCGTTTTGCAACTAGAATGAAACGCTCTGCATCAGAATATAAAAGTAATTTAAACTTATTTGCTTACCAATATATCTCAGCATTAGATACAGATGCGAATGAAGTCTTAGCGATTAATGATAGCGAGAGTTTAGCTGACTTTTATGATGCAGCGGTTGAATTGATAGAGCACTGCTTAGATATACTAAAAAAACATCGTAGCCATCAACCTAAAAGTGCCAAACTCACTTCTATCTATGAAAATGTAGATAACTATTTATCATGGTATACCGAACAAACCATCATGCGCATGTTGGTTAAAAAGCCACGCCCAAGTGAATTTTCTGAAACACGTTTAGCGTTATTAACTATTTGTGATGAAGAGAATCAATACCGTAAGAAAAAAGGCTATAACTCTGAAGCTACTTTAAAGGAACCTAACCGTATTGCCAACAAAATGCGTTTATTACGCCGTTTGATTGAATATGGGGTGATTTTTAAAAGTAAAACACTCGTACTCGGCAATCACACTAAGAAAATGGTGACAGGTGTTGCGACTGCTTTGTTAATGAGTGTGGTATTAGTGTTAATCATTAAAACTCAAGGTGCATTCAGCCAATTAACCACTTTAATGATCTTCTTATTAGCGATCATTTATGGGGTACGTGAAGTCTTTAAAGATGAATTTAAAAACATATTATGGCGATGGATACGACGAGGGAAACCTAAATGGGCGCGTACTTTATATGATTCAACTAGCCAAGTAGAAATAGCAAAGCAGAAAGTTTGGTTAGATTACAGCATCAGTAAAAAACTACCACAGCAGAGTAAAGACTTACTAGCAGAGCGTCACTCTCAAAACAAACAAAGTGCGCAGCTATTGCATTACCGTATTGAAACGCGAGTCAGTAAACAAGGCTTTCAAGCCGGTTACGATACCATGGAAGAAAATATATTCTTTAGCTTACGTCCGCTAACGCGTTATGCAGAAGGTGGTACAGGTAAAGTCTATGAACGTTTAGATACAACAGCGAATAGAGAAAAGATCCAAACGACGTCGATTGAACGACGTTACCAAATTAACGTGATTGTTGCCTTAGACCAAGGTCAGTATCAAGCACAATTTGAACGTTACCGGATCACTTTAAACCGCTCAGGGATTATAGAAATAGAAAAAGCAGGCGAAGCGAAAATTAAAGATAAAGCAGATAAGAAATTACAATCGAAACTGTACTCTTTAATGCACATTAAACGCCGCCTTTAATGTTTAATACTTAATGTTTTCTGAGCCTATAAAAATGCCGTTTAACTTATTAAAGCTAAACGGCATTTTTGTTTCATCATGGCCAGATTAATAAATACTTAAGTTAATAAGTGCTTAGTTTAATAAGGACTTAGCTTAATAAGGGCTTAGTTTAATTTTAACGCGCTCATAATTAATGTCACTTTAAAGCCATCAATGCCACTTTTAAAACAACCAACGTTGTAATGGCTTTTCTAGTTTAATGCCTGAACCACCCCAACGATCGATACTATCAATCACTAATATATTTGAGAAATCAGGTAATAATTGCTTAAGTTGTTGAGATACTTTCTTCGTGGTTAATAACCACAAATACGGTGACTCTTGTAATAACGCTTTTAGTGCAGACTTATCTTGTTCAGTCCATTCTAACTCTGCTTTGAATAAGCGCTGCACAACAAACAGTTGATTAGCTGAAGCAAAGTCTTCCAATTGGGCGGATAATAGCACCACTGAATCAATCTCTTTATCGAATAAAGCTTGCTGTTGTTGATTGATAAGCAAACGAGTATCAACTAATAACTGCTGCTGATTCTTCTCAATTAAACCATTATATTCAGGCCAAATTCGTTTTAGATCTTCACTCACAATACTAAGCATAGTGCCGATATTATTCGGGTTAAGCCAAGCATAAATAGAGCTACTACCATCACTTAACTGCACACTTGCAATACCGCGTGCAAGTGGTGAAATAGATTGTGATGCATCGATTTCAATTAAATTAATATTGCCCTGTCGCGCATAAACAAAAAGAGGATCCTGTGGCCATAATGCCTTTAGCGTAATCGCAACCATTGCTGTTTTACCGGCCTCTAATGCCTTCGCCTCTCCTTTAGTCGCATACCAATTATTTAATCGTTCCAAGCCATAACGCTTTGGTGCAAGGTAAGTTGTTGTGATGGGTGAGCCTTTCATTAATTGTGTGGCTAACATGTACGTAACAGGTGTTGTGGTTAAAATATCTTTTGCCATTAATTGAGTTGGCAACAATGCTAGCAGCACAGAAAAAATGACCGAATAGCGAAATAGCTTATTAAAGACTTTATTCATTATGAACGTCCACCAACAATGCGATAAATAGTCGCGATTAAAAAGAAACTAGCAGCGACTAAAATGATCGATGCGCCAGAGGGAATAGGCAGCTTTAACTCCATTGGTAATAACGTACCAATCAAGCAACTCAGAGTTGCTAATAACGAAGATAGCAGCACAAAACTACCCATATTTTTCGTCATTAAACGCGCCGTAGCGCCCGGAATAAGCAATAATGCCCCCACTAATACGGCCCCTACAATTTTAACCGCAGCAATGGTCACTAAGGTAATCATCATCACAAATAAGTAATCATAAAAATGCGTGTTATAACCGCGCACCTTCGCAATATCAGGGCTGATTGATGCTAATAAAATACGATTAAACGTAAACATGAGACCAACAATAATCAGTAAACAACTGATACCTAACACTAATAAATCAAAATCAGTAATGGTTAAAATAGAACCAAATAAAACATTCTCTAACATGTGAATATTAATTTTACGGGCAACGTACATCAGTAATGCCGCCCCGCCAGCTAATGCAACGGCAAGAAAAACGCCGACTAATGTATCGTAAGGAACCGCCGTTCGGTTGCGCACAAAATGTAATAACAACGCAAAAATCATGCAAAAACAAAACAAACCAATAATTGGGTTTTCAGGTGGCTCACCTAATAACACACCAATCGCAATACCCGTTAAAGCCGCATGACCAACCGCTTCTGAAAAGAACGCTAAGCGTTTGGCAATCACTAATGTGCCTAAACCACCTAATAGCGGTCCCACTAATAATGCCGCCACCAATGCATTTACCATAAACGCATAGGAGAAGCTTTCACTTAACCAACCCGCTTCAGCGCCTTGGCTTGCTAATAAACGTAACGTATCCACTATGCCACCTCACTATTAACCGTTGAGTCATTAACAACATCGGACACTGGCGTACTACGATAATGATTAAAGAGTTGCTCTATCTTATTGGTTTGCAATACCTCACTCGCATCACCACTTTCAATTAACACACCATTTACCACGTGCACAGTTGCCTCTAAACGGCGCACGGCACTGATATCATGATGTACCACAAGAATTGTTTTTTGCTCTTTCACTAAATCACTGATCAAAGACTCAAAGTAACGTACTCCTTGATCGTCCATGCCATTGGTGGGTTCATCTAAAATAAGTAAGTCGGGGTTGTCTAATAATGCTTGAGCAAACAGAACACGTTGCTGTTCACCGCCTGACAATTGCCCCATGCGAAACATAGCGCGATCCGCCATACCCAAACGTGCTAATTGTGCTAATGCTTTCACTTTGTGTTTTTTATTAAAGTTAAAAAATAGCGGAGAACGACTTTGGTTGAGTAGAATAAAATCGAGGACAGTTAACGGTAAGCTAGGCTCAAAAGTCGCCTTTTGTGGCACGTAACCGATCTTCCCTTTACTATCGGTCCAATTAACATTTATCTCACCTTTAAAAGGCGTTAACCCTAAGATTGAGCGTAATAAAGAGGTTTTACCACCGCCGTTTGGCCCCATGATCACGTGACATTTTCCCGCATCAAGTGAGACAGAAATGTCCTGTAATACGATGTTATTTTCATAACGTAAACCAACATCGTTTAATGAAATTGAAGGTCCCACTACGCACCGCCTTTTTGCTGCGCAGTAAACTTCATCGCTTCCACTAAGGTATTTAAATTCTTACGCATTTCGACTTCTACTTTATCTTCCTCATAAGCACCATGAGTCATGTGAGAAAAACGGTACAGCTTTATACCTGTTTCTTTCTCAATCGTATCAACATAACGATTCGGCATATTAAGCTCGTAGAACAATACATCAATGCCTGAGGCGCGGATTTTTTCAATGGTTTCTTGTAGTTGGCTCGCACTCGGTTCAACACCATGCGCAGGTTCAATAACCGCACTGACTTCAACACCAAATTCTTGCAAGATATAGCCGTAAGCATTATGTGTGGTTGCCACTTTCATGCCTGCAGTATCAATATCGCTTAATGCCAGCATTGCTTGGTGCTTCATTTTTCTAAACTTTAACGCATATTGACGTGCATTCGCTCGGTATTGCTTCGCGTTATCAGGGTCTATTTTTGCCATCTCATTAGCAATCGTATAAACCTTTTGAATGGTGGTTGAAACACCAACAAAAGTATGTGGATTCACTACGCCACTGCCAACTGACTGCCCCATTGCAGGTAATAACGGCACGTCTTTATTGGCTTTTATAATAATCAAATCATCGCGGTTAGCCGCTTTAATCACTTTTAATGCAAAGTCATCGTGCCCAATACCATTAATAACAATGACATCCATCATATTTAAACGGCGTAAATCATTTGCTTGTGGTTGATAGTTATGAGGATTAAAACCTTCATCAACTAACGGTAATACCTCAACGAGGTCTCCAACTACGGCTTTTACGTAACTGTAATAAGGTTGTAATGTGATACCAACGGTTAATTTTTCTGCCTGACTTAAGCTGCTGCTTAACATCAATAGTAAACCTAAAAAGAATGTTTTAAACATGATAGAGAGTCTCGCGAATGATGTTAATGACCGTGTTCGGATGCGTTTTGTTCTGATTCAAAAACCACTTGAGTCCAACCTGCTTTAATTAATGATGTTGTATCAAGCGTGTTAAGTCGTGCTTTAACATCGCTATTAACTTGTGCATTAACATTTACTTTAATGATGCTTGCTTGTGGCGTTGTGTTTTTAAAATCAATCCAAATATCGAGTGCCTGATCTTGGCTATTTAATAAATAACGAGGACCGCCTTGTGCTGGGTTACTTTGATAAATACCAGGGGCTATTTGCGACCATTGATGTTCACCTTGGTGCGCCCAACTTTTATCTCTTACAAAAGGTGCAATCCAGTCTGCTTCTAACTGCTGTACCGATAACCAAGCTTGATTCGCTTCATGAAAGTAATGTATCTCTTCATAGGCAAGGCGTAATTCTGCAATCATTGATAAAGGAGGGGGTGTTAATTCTGTAATCAACACTTGATGTGCTTGAAGGTTATTATGTTGGTGGTTAACGCTGTTATAAGGCAATAACAGCGCACCAATCATTAAAATAAGGGCACATAAAAAAGCAATCCAATAGCCTTCATGTCCCCTATTTTCACTTACAACGGTCTGTTGTATTATCATTTTTCTGTTATCTCAACACTGTCAACTTCAACAGGGCTTTCATGTCCAGAATCAAAGACAATATAAAACTCTTCCGCTGTTTTTTTAAACGTTGCCACAGAGCGTTTATCGGTTTTTTCTTTAGCAATTAAGTTGTCATCGTAATCAAACATAATGACTCGAGAATCAATCGCTTTACTGCCGTCACTGTAACCTGCTTCACATTCAATAGCCTCTCCAACAGATACGCAATGCATCAAAGGAAAGTGAGCGAAAGCTGCGCTGCTTGAGAATAATAACGCAGCGCCACTTAAGGCTTTAAAAGAGGTTTTAAAAGACTTTTTAAAGGTCATTGCTAAGTCCCCCACTACGGAAGTATTGCTTCGAAAGTAAGGTGTACATTTGCATTCATTTTATCGGCTAATGGGCTGTCAGCTAACTTATCAGTATGAGACGCTTTTAGAATGTAACGACCAGCAATCTCCGGTGTAAACTCAATAAAACCTTGCTCATCACTGACTACGTCAATTTGATCTTGTTGGTTACGGTATAAAGTACCGTCACGTGTAATTTCAGCTTTTACGCCAGTTTGTGCTTTACCATTAAAGAAAAATTGAAAACGAACAGGTTCAGTAGCCACAATATCAGCAGGTTTAGTAATAGGTTGTAACTCTAAGAATTTACCTTCTAACGGGAATGCTTTCTCACTTGGTTTACCGACTGTGATATACGTTTCTGCACGAGTGAACATAACCGTTGTGCTGATATCTCGAGATGCTTCAGGTAATAAGTTTGAACGTTCCACTTTGTTCGCTCGTATTCTTTTTACCGTGTCTCGTTTACCCGCTTTATAATGTGTTACATAACCCGGTACGTTATTGATTTGCACTCGATGTGTCCCTTCTTCAGAAAAGAAGAAATCAAACACTGAGCGGCGTTTGCCACGTAATACAAAATCAGGACGCTCTTGACGACCATCAGGCATGATAATTTGTGCCGTTTCACTACCCGCTGGTTTATCCATTACAAAAGTACCGTGAGATGCCGTTACATCAAAGGTCAACCAATCACCACCTTCTTTAGAAATAGTAAAGTGCGAGGGCAATACCCATCGAGGATGTGCGTTAGCAACACTAGACAACATGCTTCCAGCTAGAATAGAACAAAGGACAACCAGTGTGTTTATTTTTTTATTCAACATTTCTCTCTCTCTTAATAACTAATTTAAAAATAAAATTGGGTAATCAAAATAACTTCATCGTACATTTCAAAAACAGTATTTCAGCAACGTCTACAGGTGGTAATCTAAAGTGATTAATCCTGTTTCTTCAGTAGGCTCTAACTGCATGTTAAAGCCCTCTTCTGCTAGCTGTATTTTTTGACGTATATAATTACGTCCACCGTGCTCTCGTACCACTTCCACATAAAAAGTGTAATCACCTTGTTCTACACGTTTACCTTGTTGATCTAACCCATCCCAACTAAAGCGATATTGGCCGACAGGTCTTGTTGCAGAAGTAACAGCATCAACCACCGCACGATCGTTACGCCCCACCTTTCTCCACCAGCTGCGAAGGTCTTTTAACCATTCATCTTCGCCGACCCACAGTTGTATGGTGCGGACAGGTTTACGTTGCTTGTCTTCAATCCAAACGGCAACGTAAGGGCGAGCATAAATACTCGCTTCGATATTCGGTATAACAAACTCAATATCCATGGTTGCAGTTTCTGGAATGCTTTTAGCCCAGCTTGGTAAAGCGATACATAAACTAAACAGTAAACACGTTAAATTTTTAACTTTCATTGGTAGACTCTCGTTTTTAGGTTCTTGTTTTTAGGCTCTTTTTTTTATTATTTTTTCGGTTTTTGTTTTAAATCGGTCAAGCTAAGGCACAGCAAACAGGTAAATCAATAGCGTGACCATCGAACCAAAAGCCGTCCATTTTAGACCCAAGCTAAAACTCTTCTTTTTAGGCACTAATAAACACACACCCGTTAAGACAAAAAACACCATAAGTAAGGCGCTAATATCAATAAACCAAGCCCAAACTTCACCACTGTTTCGCCCTTTATGCAGATCATTTAAGACTGCGATTGCACCGTAATGTGTTATTTCAATTTCAGCTTCTTGAGTCACCATATCGATGAAAACAGTGCTGTTATAACCTGGTCCTTTATAATCTAAGGAAAGCTCTCCTTCGACTAGCTCGCCTTCTTCAACTTCACTGAACATCTGCATCGCTGAAGGTTTTCCTGACAACTTTCCTTCAGCAGCTAAATAATTTAATAATGGTGTTTTATCAACACTGAACTTCCCTTGTTCTAATACAAAGAATCGGGCTGGTATTGATAAAATATTACGATCAACATTCGGAGAGTCACTCACATAAAGATGTGGACGATTTAAGGTGATTCCTGTGAGTGAAAAGAACAACACCACCAGTAATAACGCCATCGAAACATAAATATGTAAACGGCGGGCCCATAACTGTACTTTCTTATTTTTGAGCGAATTGGTAACGGTATTAGACATATTCATAACGAGGTTGACAATAAAGATGCAAATGTAATTCATTCTCATTTAAAAAATAATGAAACTTACATTCTTTACATTTGCTTTAGCTTGAATAGATTTATATAGCGAGGCTAATAATTAGAGAGATTGCTTAATGGTTAGGTTTCAGCCCAAAGTCGTAACAGGTTTGCATGAGAGCGGCTCACTTGGTCGAAGGCTGAATTTTTACCTTGTGTCGTCATGATATTTCGTCGGGCTAAGTCAAGGTCACCAAGAATCCCTCGTTTCTCAGTATCACGCACATAGCTTTCTAACCAAGTAACGGCAACACTTCTTACTCCCTCTGTCACAGGTTCTACGCGGTGCAGTGTGGTAGATGGATAAATAATAGCTTGGCCTGCAGACAATTTATAACTTAACGCTTGCGCTCCAATAGAAAACACCAACTCTCCGCCACTGTAATCTTTTGGATCAGACAGAAAGATAGTACAAGAGATATCAGAGCGAATAATAGAATCAGCCCCCATTAGCGCATCATCAACATGATTTCCATAACCGCCAGAATCTTTACTCTCGCTAAATAAGAAGGGTGCAATTTTTTTAGCGTAAGTTGTCGTTGCAAAATCAGGATGTGTGACTAATTTAGTGGCCATCGTGTTAGAAAGATCAGTTTCTAACTCAGGATCGGCATACCATTGAAGATTCTTTTTGACTGACTTAGCAGCCCAACCAGCCGTTTCATCGCCAGCGTGAAACTTCCCACGACTCAAAGTCTGATGTATTTGTTTTAGTTCATCTTCAGAAAGAACATTTTCAAGAATAGTGATCATTAACGAATAACCTTTCTATAAAAAAGCGGACACTAATATGTCCGCTTTATCGTTATTTAAAAATACTATTTAGTGTGTTTATAACAGGACACTTATAAACGGTATTTAAAGTTTAAGTTAAGAGAGCGAGGGTCATTCCCTTCTGCCAACACCCAGTTTGGTGTTGAAGCAACGCGACTTTTATCAAACATATTACGAACCACTAATGAGATATCCCAGTTTTCTAGTTCATAGTAAGTTCCGAAGTCAAATTCAGCATATCCAGGTACTTTATAATCACCATCATTACTACCTGATTCAGCTCTCATACCTAATGCAAAACGAACTGGCTCGCTATCCATCTTATAACTATTCCAAATAGAAAGAGAGTTATAAGGTGTGTAATCTGCTTGTACGCCTTTATCGTCACCCGAAGTATCAGACGCGTCAGTGTATGCGTAACTTATACGGCTAGAAATTTGGTCTGTGATATGAACTAACGCGTTAACTTCAACCCCTGTCGATCTGAACGCTTCACCTGAACGTTGCACTAACGCTCTATCACCATCAATCGTTTCATACTCTGTTTGATTTTTAGTATTGATATAAAATAGCGTCACACTAGTACTTAACTTATCATCGAAAAAGTCACCTTTAAAGCCTAGTTCATAGTTATCACTTTCTTCTGGATCGTAGCTAACACCATCTTGGCCATATTGTACCAACGTCGACGTATCAATCGGTTCATAAGCTTGGCTGTAAGACGCAAATAGATTCACATCTGGAGTTAGTTTATAAACAATACCTGCATCATAGATAAAGTTAGAAGTGCTTTGATCATAAGCTGAATCATCTGAACTCGTTTCTTCACCTTCGAACCTTGTGTACCCCAACCCTAACGCTAACGTGAAATCACCAAGACTAATACGATCTTTTAAATATAAATTGATTTCATTATCAGTTGTTGTTGAATAATTACCGTCTTTTAAAGAGTCGGGCATTTGAGTATAAATTTGATCATCTGGGTTATATACATTGATTGTATTATTACCTATCGCATCTTCATTACCTTGGAAGTTACGCATAAATTTAACTTCTTTATTACGGACATTCACGCCCGTTAATAAGTGATGTTTAAAAATACCTGTTTCAAATTTCCCTTCAGCATTGGTATCAAGTAAAAAGTATTGGTCTTCGCCTTGAGCATAAACCCACTTTCTTTCTAATGTTGAATCACCAATGGCATTACCTAAACCACTGCTATTACTGGCATAGAGATCTTGCGCGCTTGACTTAGTATTGACCGCTGCAGCCGTTGCATTTAACGTCCAGTTTTGTAGCTTATGTTCAGCACTTAATTCAAAAGTAGTTGATTTATTAGCCCCTTTATCTAGCGGACTACCATAATAGAAACTACGATTAAGAATACGACCAAAACTATCTGTTGTATCACCTAATGTGCCATTAGCAAGATTAGTGGTGTAAACACCATCACCATAACTACTACCACCCGTCGTCTCACGATTAATATATTCAAAACGAGGTGTAATACGTGTGTTATCACCGACTATAAAGGTTAAAGAGGCATCAATAGCTTGCTCATCTGTTGAGCGCCCTTCTTGAAACTCTTCTCCATCAGGTGTTAATTCTGCATTAACTCGATATAAAACTTTATCGTCAACTAACTGACCGGTTGAATCAATGCTGACTGATACTTGGTTTCTTTTAAAGTTAGCCGTATCTCCAGATACATAAGATCGTGTTTTTAAACCTAATGTCGTTTCTGATTCTTCTTGAGGTTTTTTAGTAATGATATTAACTATACCGCCACCAACACCTGAACCATATAAAATAGCATCAGAACCGTTAAGTATTGTTACAGACTCTACGTTATAAGTACTAGGAGAACGAGAACCTGAACCTGCTTCACCACCTTGAAGTGAACGTAAGCCATTCACCATGAAGTTATCAAGATTTGTTGATATGCCGCGAATAATCACATTACGATCAGCAGAACTACTGGTATTGATACTAGTCGCGTACTCAGCAATATCTTTAACATCTTCTGCAGACATATCCTCGATTTGCTCTTTTGTTACTTTTACAACAGAACGACCAGTGTCTTTCAAAGATAAATTCATTTTTGTAGCGGTATTATCGACGGCATTAATTCCTTGTTCTGACTTCCCAGTCACCGTCACTACATCCATATTAGTTACTTCAGGCTCTATATCCGCAGCAAATGAAGCAGGCGATAAAGCAGTAATTAATGCAGATCCAATCGCCAAGTTAGTGATTGGCTTTGATTTTTTAAAAAACTTTTTAGACATTTTCTAATTTTTCCTTTTAGATAAGTTTGCACAACAAACTTAAGTACATAGCGCTATTTATTTTCAACACATCAAAAACGACAAATATATATTTGCTGATTTAAGTATTCACAGATAATTTGTTGGAACCTCATTAAAATATTTATAAAAAGTGAGGTAGAAAATCTGAAAAGGATTTTAGTGATAATAATTATCAATACTAATTAAATTACATTCTTTACATTTGCAGTATGAATAGCACTCAGGTAAGTAAAGAAAATCAATAAATGGCATAATGATTATAAAAAAGAAAATGAGATAAAATGGAATTAATAAAAGAAGAGGAAGTGTAGGGAATAAAAAACGGCTAGTTTCCTAGCCGTTATATTATTTATAAATAGCAGTTAATAAATCAAACGACTTTAATAACGAACTTGAACTGTTGCCATAAAGTTACGACCTTCACCAACAACAACGTTTTGTGCACCATTTGTTGCGTAGTCATCACCTGTTGAACCACCGCCAGCGTAGTAATCAGTATCCAATAAGTTTTCTACGTTGAAACGAAAGACCATTTCTAGGTTTTGATCATATTGGAAGTGATGAGCAAGCCCTAAATCAAAACGAGTATAACCGTCTTTCTTGAAGGTATTTGCTGCATCGCCATAACGAGACCCCACATAAGTAGCTCCTAAATTAAGGTCAGTATTATGAGTCACTTGGTAACGAGACCAAAGACTAGCAGCAAACTTCGGCACGTCAGCAGGACGATTACCTTGGTAATTAGCATCTGTTGTGTATTCAGCATCAAGGTAAGTACCTGTACCACTTAATGAAAAATCATCAGTAATGTTACCTTGGAATGCTAATTCAACACCACGATGAACACGTTCACCTGTTTGTGTGACTTCATAAGAATCTGCACTACCCACATTAATCGTTGAATTTTCTTCAGTAATTTCAAAAACGGCACCAGAAGCAAATAATTGTTTATCAAACAATTCCCATTTAGTGCCTAACTCATAAAGTTTACCGTTCACTGGGTCAAGTGATGCGCCATCATTTGTAGCATTACTATCAGATACATCAGACTGAGGTTCAAAGCTTTCAGAGTAAGTTAAGTAAATAGAACCGTTACTTGTTGGGTGGTAAATTAAAGCAACTTTAGGCACTATTGCATCTAATCTTTCATCTGATTCGCCATCATCACCAGGCGTTACTTTTAAATCATAACGTAGGCCAGCAAGTGCTTGCCATTGGTCATTAAAAGTCACCATATCTTGTATATAAAAACCATAACTGTTGTACTTACTATCAGTTGTTCTAACGCTGGCGGTGGCATCAATAGTTGCCGATGAGTTTGGCTCACCAACCGTCGTTGTAGACCCAACTAATGAATACTGTTCTCGTTCGTAGCTATAACCCAACCAGTTACTTCCGATTAAAACTTTATGGCCAATATCACCCGTTTTGAATTCACCGACTAAATCAGCACTAGCTGTTTGGAAGATCCAGTTATCACTGCGGTCACTACCTGCTTGTGTATACGTTGTGCCATCAAAAGTTGTTTCAACAGGATAACTTTCAACATCATGACGTTTAAAATCTTGATAGTTATAACTTACATTTAATGACCAATTATCATTTAATTGAGCATCAATACCAACACCGACATTCTCAACTTCGTTATCGATATTTGACCATTGTGTATCCCAAATATATTTATCGCCTAAAACTGACTTACCAGCAACAACATAAGCACCAGAGTCAACGCCACCGTCATCTGTTGTACGGTCGTAATGTGCAGAAATAGTTACTGCATCATTGAGATCGTAATCAACAAATAGACCACCTACAAAACGATCCGTTGAAGGTGATGAGCCATCACTATAACTGCGCCATGAGTCATAATTTTGTTGTGATAACACTAAACGACTACGTAAGGTTTTTTCTTTATTTAAAGCACCACTAATATCCAATGTACTACGAGTTGAATTGTTTGAGCCTAAGTCTTGGCTGAATACAACATGTGTCTCTGCCGTTGGCTTTTTAGACACCATATTGATAAGACCACCCGGTGCTGATTGACCGTATAACAACCCGGCAGGACCTTTTAATACTTCAACAGATTGTAATAATTCAACAGGTTGACGGTAATGAGACCAATGCTGTTTACCATCTCGTAAGTAACCGGAGCTACTGCTTAGCTCAAAACCGCGTAAAGCGAAACGTTCACGATTACGACTATCGCCTAATGCTGAAACACTTGAATCATTTTTTAATACATCGCTTAATTTCGTTGCACGTTGTTCATCGATAATTTGCTCATCAATCACCGTGACTTGCCCCGGTGTTTCAAGTTGAGTCATCTCCATGCGCATAGAGCCAGTATTGCTGTCCGCTTTATAGTTAGCCCGCTCACCAGTCACTACCATTAACTTTTCAGGATCGGCTTCGATACCTGTATTTTCAGCTGCATTGACATAAATTATAGATGAGGCAAGCGTCGCACCTATTAACATAGACAACTGACTTCTTTTAAACATTTCCCATTTCTCCCTTGTATTAATGATTGTTTATTATCAATTCCATTTGAGTGATGATTCACTAACTGATGGAAACAATCGCCAAAAATACGTGATAATAATTATCAATAACAACAAAATTACATTCTTTACATTTATTAAAGGAAAATAAAATAGCGCTATTAACAAACAAAAAATAAGGAAAATTTGAGGTATTTAAAAGAAAGAGGATTAAAAAAATAGCTTCATTAAGGTAAATTATTGATTAAATTACCTTAATAGAACCTTTAAAAGTATGGAGGTATTAGATAGATTATAAAAAATACATAAGCATGCAAGACAATTGTGCAACTTTCTCACTAAAAGCGTAGCCTTTACCATGTACTGTTTTTATGTGTAATTTAGATAAACCCGCATTACACATTTTACGACGAATATTACTAATATGAACATCTAAATTCCGATCAAAAGCGGATAGTTCTCGTTTTAACACTTCTTTTTGCAATGTCGCTTTAGAGATAATATCACCATCATTTTTACTTAAATATTGCACTAACTGCACTTCAGTATCAGTTAATGGCAGACGCGATATTTTAAATGAAAAACGTTCAGTGCAATTATCAAATGTAGCGCGTTGTTTTTCTAATGCTACACGCCGTAATAACACTTCAATATGCACTAACAAAGCTTGTTCTGAATAAGGTTTATTAAGATATTGATCAGCGCCAGCCTTTAATTTATCAAGTAAATTAGCTTGGTCATTAGTTTCGCTCAATAACAAAATAGGAACGGCAAAACGCTTACAAATGGTTGAAATAACTGTCTGAGTTTCTTTAGCAACTAAACTACTATCGGATTGCTTATTACCCGACAGGTTACTACTGGACAGATCACGACTCGATAAATTACTGGCAGAAAACTGAGTATTAGAAAGCATTGAAGACAACTCACTAGAGGATTCTTGACTAAAAACCACTTTGTTAGCAGCACAAGTACTCGCAGAAAAATTATCGGTAAGTAAGTCATTCGAAAACTCGTTGTCTAATATCACAACATCAGCACTTTGCTGCTGCAAATGAACCAAAGTACTTTTAACATCATTAAAACAAGTCACTTGATGTGTAGCTTTAGTTAAGATTTGTGTTAATAAATTTTTGCTTTGCAAATTATTACTAACCACTACGATATAAGACATAACAACCTCAATAAACGATAATGAGTCGCATTCTACTTTTAAGAACTTACTTTATCAATATCTCTTTGGTAACAATAAGATAAATCTTTTATTTATTTCTGCTTTATCTAATGAAAATCTTCAATTTAAAAGTAATAGCGCTCTATTGAATCTTTATTTAATTATTTATATAGGGGAAATAAGAATAAAAAATAACGTAATAATTTGTTATTTAACCTCAATTCTGGTCAATGAAAGCGGAATTAAATTTAAAATCATAAGGTTATATTTTTACTCTACAGTGCCGTTAGTTTTGCGTAGTTCAAGGCGAATTATTGAAGCAATAACGGATTATTGAGAGATAATTTAACGCAGAAATCCGCGGAAATAGCGGTGTTGTATCGCTTTGCTTATCCAGAACTGAGGTTATGTAATATAAATTTAATGGTGTAGTTATTTATTTGAAGCAGTAATATTAATTAGCTATAGAATGATGAAGATGACTTCATGGATATGCTAATCCATGAAGTCATTAAAAATTATTGTAAGCTACTCATTGTTATTAAGCAGATAATGAAATAGATGATGCAACATTCACGTTACTGCGACCTAAAGCATTCAATACCGCTTGCATAGAAGCCGTTAAAATATCGTGACAATTAGAGGCTGCACAATAGCGACTTCCTTGAATACTAATTTGCACATAAGCCATTGCTTCAGCTTGTTCATTTTCAGCACCTAACTTGCTTGGTAACGCATGCTCAGTGTAATCAATTAATACAATGTCATGACCAATAGCTGCACTTAAGCCTTTCACAAAAGCATCCAATACACCTTTACCTTTACCCTTTAATTCAAGTGTTTGGTTCTGTGTTGTCAACTGTGCTTGTAACGTATCAACGCTACCTTCGCGGTTAAGCTGGTAACTCTCAATGTTGACAGCATGTTGTGGATTTAAGTAAGTACTTGAGAAAATATCATGTATTACTTGAGGCCCTACTTCTGCTTCACTTTTCTCAGCGAACGCTTGAATATGCGGGCTGAAATCAACCTGCATCCAACGCGGCATTTGAATGCCATAATCCTGTTCAAGTACATAAGCGACACCGCCTTTACCTGATTGACTATTAATACGGATCACTTGCTGATAGCTACGACCTAAATCACGAGGATCAATCGGTAAGTAAGCCACTTGCCAATGTGCATCTGAGTCTGTTTTACGCTGTTCTGCATCAATGCTCATACACTTGTTAATGGCATCTTGGTGGCTACCAGAGAAAGCAGCAAAGACTAATTCACCAGCATAAGCATGACGTGGGTGAACAGCTAACTGAGTACAACGTTCAACCGTTGAAATAATACGGTCCATATCAGATAAGTTTAATTCAGGGTCAATACCTTGGCTATAAATGTTCATCGCCATTGTCACGATATCCATATTACCCGTGCGTTCACCATTGCCTAATAATGTACCTTCAATACGGTCAGCACCAGCTAACACACCTAGCTCAGCAGCAGCAACACCACAACCACGGTCATTATGAGTATGTAAACTAATTCTAACGGCTTCACGATGACTGATATTGTCATTAATCCATTCAATTTGATCTGCATAAACGTTCGGAGTAGACACTTCGACTGTTGCGGGTAGATTGATGATCACTTTATTATCTGGCGTTGGTTGCCATACATTAATCACGGCATCACACACTTCTAATGCGTAATCCATTTCCGTTCCCGTAAAGCTCTCAGGGGAATACTGGAAAGACCAATACGTTTCAGGCTGTTGAGAAGCCATCTCTTTTACCCATTGCGCACCTTGAATGGCAATGGCTTTAATTTCTTCACATGATTTTTTGAAAACTTGTTCACGCTGTACTGTAGACGTTGAATTATATAAATGAACAATCGCTTTCTTAGCGCCTTTTAATGACTCAAAGCTACGTGCAATCAACGGCTCTCTTGCTTGTGTTAATACTTGAATCGTTACATCGTCAGGGATTAGATCTTCTTCAATCAATTGGCGAACAAAATCAAAGTCAGGGGCAGAGGCTGCAGGGAAACCTACTTCGATTTCTTTAAAACCAACATCAACTAATAGCTTAAACATTTCTAGTTTTTGGCTTGGGCTCATTGGCTCAATAAGTGCTTGGTTACCATCTCTTAAATCAACACTGCACCAATCAGGTGCAACACTAATAACATGGTTAGGCCAACGTCTATCGTTTTTTTGAATAGGCGCAAAAGCACGATATTTTTTATGATTAAAACTAGATGGTTGATTGCTATTCACTGGCATAAGAGATTCCCTAAAACTATTTTTTGATATGATTGTTATCATTATAACGATAAAGCAACAGTAAAGCGTAGTATAAACGAATTAGCGAGTTGGCTCAGCATGGTAAGGTTATTGCCACCCATTTCCGGTAAGAAACTTCGCTCGCTATCCATAGTGAAACTATAAAGGTTTTTATGTAGTGAATGATTGCAAAGTCACCTTATAAAATGCAATATATTGCAACAAATCTCTACTTAAAGTTAAATATGTAGTGATTAAAATCAAAGTGAGATATAAGCATGCATTCAACCATTAAATTAGACCGAATAGACAAGCAAATATTGCAACTGATGCAAGCTAACGCGCGTATTAGTAATTTAGAATTAGCTGACAGTGTTGGTTTATCACCAACCCCCTGCTCTCGTCGTGTTAAACGCTTAGAAGAATCAGGCATTATCGATAAACATGTCACGCTATTAAAACCTTCTGCTTTAGGTTTAAACCTAACAGCCATGATAGGTATTAGTATGGACAGACATACGCCAGAGCGTTTTGAAAACTTCCAAACATCAGTTAGCCTATTACCAGAAGTATTAGAGTGCTTAATTGTGACAGGTCAATCGGCTGACTTTTTATTAAAAGTGATCGTACGAGATATGCAACATTATGAACAATTCCTATTGGGCTATATCACCAAACTAGAAGGCGTAACAGGCGTACATTCTAGTTTTGTTTTACGTGAAGTCATTAAGAAAACAGCACTACCACTCGATTAATAAAATAAGAATAAGATCACTTAATTATTAGGGTAACTCACTTAAAAAGTAACTTATTTACAGAGCAATTTATAAAGGATAGGAACATGTCAGCAGCATTAGAAAAAATCATTATTAATCCATCTTCAGACGCAACAAGCTGTGTTATTTGGCTACACGGATTAGGTGATTCAGGGGCAGGCTTTTCACCTGTAGTACCCGCATTAAATCTACCAAAAGATCATCAGATCCGTTTTATATTTCCGCATGCGCCAGAGCAAGAAGTCACTATCAACCAAGGTGCAGTAATGCGCTCGTGGTATGATATTAAAAGTATGGATCTACATAATCGCGCAGATCTTAATGGTGTCATGGCATCAGAAAAAAGACTACATGCATTGATTCAAGAGCAAATTAACAGTGGCATTCCAGCGGACAAAATTGTGTTAGCCGGTTTTAGCCAAGGTGGCGTAATTAGCTTATTTTCAGGATTAAGGTACCCACAAAAATTAGCCGGTATTTTAGCCATGTCTTGTTACCTACCAAACCCAGATGCACTGCCTACAGATCTATCATCAGAAAATCAAAAAACGCCGATTTTACAACATCACGGAGAGCAAGATGAAGTGGTTCCAATCAGTGCAGGTAAAATGGCTAACTCGCTATTAATTGATGCAGGTTATGCCGCTAAATGGACGTCATATAGCATGCCGCATTCAGTCATAGCAGAACAGCTAGCCGATATTTCAGCTTGGATTCAAAGCGTATTAAAATAAGACTGATTCAAACATAATTTTGTAGTTTAAACTTATGCTTCATAGAGTATAAATTTAAAGAATATGGATTTATAGAATATCAATTGATATAAATTGAAGGAGTAGACTTGGCTCTGCTCTTTTAATCTTTGTTGATTCGACTCTTAATCATTGAATTGTTAACTACTGATTTTTTAACTACTCTGCTTTAAATACACTCTTTCTGGTCGTCCGACTTTCCCATATTCATTTTCTGCAGTTAATAAACCATTGGCAGAGCAGTACTCTAAATAGCGACGAGCGGTGGTTTTACTAATACCCGTTTCTTGAACTAAGCGTTCAACGGTAAATTTTACGCCAACATTTTGAGAAAATACCCGTTTGATTGTTTCTAACGTAATGCTTTCTATTCCTTTCGGTAATAATTGTTGGTATTTGTCACGTAATTGGATATTGAAGAGTTCGTCAATTTGACGTTGTTCAAGGTTATCGTATGCATCCATTGCTGTGTTTAATGTTAAATAGCGATTGAGTGTTTCTTGCAAGCGTTCGTATGACACAGGTTTAAGTAAATAATCAAAACAACCTAGCTTCATTGCCGTTTTAACCGTATCAATATCATCTGAAGCAGTAATTAACACCACACTGGTTTTATGAGTCGTTTTATCGGCAATGATCTCACGAAATAAATCGATGCCAGTACCGTCAGGTAAATAGTTATCTAAGATAATGACATTCGGTTTATGTATTTTTACCATCGTTCTTGCCATTTGTAGATTTTCAGCAATCCCTATAGGGTTAAAACGAGGGGTTTGACGTAAAATTTGACTGTGAATTTGTGCAATTCTTGCATCATCTTCCACGATTAATACATCAATGAGATCCATTTAATTTACCTTCTATATTGATTGGGTCATTTTTACAGTGATTGGGGATAAAGACAGAAAAGATACAACCTTTTGGCTCAGCATTATCAACGAGTATAAAACCATTAGCATGAGTGACATAGCGGTGAACTAAATATAAACCAATGCCATGGTTATAACAGTCTTGTTTATTAGAGACGCCCTTCTTCCAGATTTCATCCATTAAATCAGCCGCTAAGCCAGTACCGTTGTCGCTTATTTCAATCACCAAATCGTCCCCTGCATCAGTGATTAAAACGTTAACAATACAGTTACTATCAGGGTTAAGTTGGGTAGCATCGAAGGCATTATCAATTAAGTTACCGAGGATGGCACACAGTTCAGTTTCGCTTAATGTAGAATTAAGCGGGTGGAGTTGACAAGTCGAGTCAAACATCAATGAAATGTTCAGCTCTTTTGCGCGTAATGACTTCCCTAATAGTAAACCTGCGACTTGTGGCAAATGAATATGCTGATGAATGAAATCTAGCAATTTTTGTTTACTGGTATTTTCCTGTGCAATCAGTTGCTGTACTTCATCCAATCTCCCCATTTGAATCAAACCAGAAATGGTCGCCAAACGATTAGAAAACTCATGTCGTAATACTCGTAACGTATCAGTGTGTTGTTGAACTTGAGTAAGTTCATTGGTCAGAGAATCAATATCACTTTTTTCACGAAAACTAACGACCCAACCAATCAATTCATTTTTTTTAAAAATGGCAACACGGTTGACAATTAAACTGTGTTCATTCAAACGGATCATTTCATCTTTTAGGCTTTCATTCAGAGGCTGGCGAAAAAAGAATTCTGAGTTTGAAACATATTCAAAAATTTTCCGTTTTTTTAAGTAGTTAATATCATACTCAGCACCCAATAACTTACGGGCTGACTTGTTCATAGTGAGAAAATAACCTTCACGATCGATGGCAATGACACCTTCATATACTGAACTTAAAATTGTATTTTGTAAGTTCAATGCAAGTGCAATTTCTTCTGGTTCCATCATATTCATTTTCTTTTGAATATGATGAGAAAACCCCCAAGCAGCGGCTAAAGTCAGCGCAAAAAGACTAAACACTTCGATGAGTAAGGGGGTCATATACACATCAATCCATTGGTCAAAACGGTTCAGTAAATAGCCAACAGAAATAATCCCGATGATATTATGCTCACTATCAAAAATAGGTGCCTTTCCTCGTACACCATAACCTAAACTGCCTTCCCTTAAGGAGATATAAGACTCACCGCGTTCTAGTGCACCGGCATTATCACCCCCTCTCATTGGAAAACCGATACGCTCTTCTACTGGGTGTGATAAGCGAATGCCATTTTCATCACCAATAACAATAAAACTGGCATCTGATATCGCTGATAATCGATTGATATTGATATTTAGAGCGACCAGATCTTTCGATTTAATCTGTTTAATGAGCACGGGATCACTGGAAATTTCTTTAGCTTGGATAAGTGCGCGAGTGCCCACTTGATGTTTGATAGATTTATATAATGTACTTTCAAAATGCCATACCATCACTGGCATTTGCAGCATAAGTAGACCAAATAGTAATAAAAATATTTTGATACGAAAGGTCAATTTACAGAAAGAAGAAAAAGTGTTTTTCATAAAGTCTAACCGAAATGAATACTGAGTAATGAATTAGAAGTAGTGAGTTTAATTTGTAACTGATTTGAAACGTAAATGTTAAATTAAAATAACAATAAAGACAGTGACGCTTTACTCGCTTTAGAGTTTATTTATTACCTAGCAATGATTTTTTCAATTAAAACAGTGTTTTATGTGTACAACGTAGTTGTTCACTTTTAGACATAAAAAAGACCCCAAATAACGCATCGTCATTACAACTTACGTTATTTGGGTAACTTGGGTAATCGATTAATTTAGCAACTTGAGCAATTGATATTTTAAGCTGCTACCTTTCTTTCAGCGGCTTTCGCTCGAATAGCGCTAATAATAGGTAACAATATTGAAAGTAATATCACGACTAGTAAGCCTTTAGCAATTCCAGAGTTCATGAAAACACTTAAGTCTTGGTTCGAGATTCTATAACCCTGACGGAACGATTGTTCCATTTGCCCACCGACAATAGCAGCTAAAATCATTGGAGAAGTAGGTATATCAAGACGTCCCATGATAACCCCTGCCACACCTAAAATGATTAAGATGTAGAAATCGACAACAGAAGCACTGATCGCATAACAACCCACAAAAGCTAAGCTGAGTACGATTGGATAAAGTACTTTTGGCGGAATCGCTAGCAAACGTACCAATACACCAGCAAGTGGAATATTCACAATGGCCAGAATCACATTAGCAACAAACATACTCGCGATTAAGCCCCAAGCTGTATCAGGATGCTGAGCGAACAAGAGTGGCCCAGGTTGAATCCCAAGCATTAATAACGCGCCCATCATTACCGCAGTGGTTCCCGATCCCGGAACACCCAGTGATAACATTGGAATCATCGCTCCAATAGAAGCGGCATTGTTAGCTGACTCTGGTGCTGCTAATCCTTCAATTGCGCCATGCCCAAATTCTTCTTTATTTTTAGATAATTGCTTTTCGTTGTTGTAACACATCAGCGATGCCATCGTGCCGCCCGCACCAGGGAGTGCACCAATAATAAAGCCAACAGGTGCACTACGAAGAATAGGCCACTTTGAACGTTTCCATTCTTCTTTGCTTATCCAAATTCTTTTAAACTTAGTTTGGGCTTTTTTGCCTCCTTCGCTCAAGGTCCGGAAGCTTTTAAAAACTTCACCTAAAGCATAAATACCAATAATAACCACTAAGAAATCGATACCCGTTTGCAGCTCTAACACTCCAAAAGTAAAACGTTGTAAGCCTGATTGTCCGTCAATTCCTACCGTCGATATCGCGAGTCCAATGCACATCGATAAAAAGCCTTTCAGCATGTTCCCTTTCGACATAGAGACCGTCATAGAAAGTGCGGCGACCATTAATAAAAAGTATTCAGCAGGGCCAAATTTAACAGCTAAACCAGCAACAGGCTCTGCCATTAATGTCATTAATACTGCCGCAATAGTACCGCCAATTAATGACGCAATAGCAGATATAGCAAGTGCGGACTCTGCTTTGCCTTTCATTGCCATGGGGTACCCATCGAAAGTTGCAGCCAGTGCTGCACCATCGCCGGGGGTATTAATTAAAATTGAGCTTCGAGACCCGCCAAACATGGCACCAATATAAACGCCCATCATAGTGATAAGTGAAGCCGTTGGCCCCATTGAAAATGTCATTGGTAATAAAATAGCCACACCAGTTGCAGGCCCAAGCCCCGGAAGCATACCAATCACAGTCCCTAAAATACCGCCAACTAAGATTAAAAATAAGTAATAAGGCTGAAGAGCAACGCTAAAGCCATTCATTAAATTCGTTAAAATATCCATTATGCTCAGCTCTATTAATTAAAAAATGGAAATGGAGGGAGGTTAACTGACAGCAATTCATTAAAAGTAATAAAAATACCACCAGCAAAAATAATTGAAATTAAAGCGCTTTTTTTCCAAAAATCTTTACCGCAAGTCACCGTCAACGTTGAAAACATAAATAAAGAGGTACTTATCACGTAACCAACATGTTCAAATAACATCGCGTAAAAAATGCAAATAACACAAGTAATAGCTATTTTTCTGCGATCCTCTTTTCGTTGTGAGCTTTCATTCAATAATGCTTTGATAGCCATTATTGAAGGTGAGATTCCACCAGTAAAGATCAGTAAGACACCAATAAAAATAGCAATGGCCGACACCGCAAGTGGTAAGAAAATAGCTTCTAATGGATTGCCAAACATTGGCTGGGGTAAGCTATACGCATACCCTCCGTAAGCAAGGCCAAATGTGATACTAAATAGCCCTGTCAGGCCATCCCAATTGGATTTTATATTTGACACGTTACACCTCTACCAAATAATCGAGTTTATTAAATTATGCTTTTTTAATATGGAAACGGTGGCTAAAACGACTTTGTTTCTTGGCATAATCATAAGGAAGTAAGCTTTGCTTTTTACACAAAGCTTTATTGTATTTTTAAAATAGAATCGTTATTGATTTATAAAAATTCAGTACTGATATCAAACCTGTTTAATGAAAGAGCACTTACTTGTTTACATAAATCATCTCTTTCATTTAATTAATATCGAGGCTTATCGACCAAATACTTCTTTAATCAATCCTTTATATTGTTCATTCGTTTTACCTAAGAACGTGGTGAAGTCTTGGTCATTTTGGTAAGCATTGTCCCAACCATTACGTTTCAATGCTTCTTTCCATTCAGTTGTTTCAACCATTTTCTGTAAAGCATCACGCCAATACGCAACCGCTTCTTCCGGCATATCTTTCGGGCCAAATAAACCACGCCAGTTTTCAAATGTAACGTTAATGCCTTCTTCTTTTACTGTTGGAATTTCCGCGATTAAGCCACTACCAATACGCTTGTCCGCCGTTTGTGCTAACGCGTATAATTTCCCACTTTCAACCAGTCCCGCAACATCGCCTAAACCAGTAGAAATAAGATCAACATGACCGCCTAGCGCTTGTGCGATTAAGCTACCGTTTTGAAAAGAGATATAATCAATATTACGAAGATTCTCAACACCCGCAGCTTTAGCCACTAATAAGAATTGAATATGATCCATCGATCCTGCGGAAGATGTTCCACCAATTTTGACCGATTTAGGATCTTTTTTAAGCGCATCCATGACTTCTTTGATAGTTTTGTATTTTGAATTTTCTGGTACCACAAAAGCAGCATAGTCAGTGATAAGACGTGCAATAGGTGTTGTATCTTTATAACTGTATTGAGTCAGACCCGTTAGGTTCGTTAGCAAAATAGGCGGAGAATATACTGAAATAAGATCGCCTTTGCCTTTTTGAGTTTGCATATAAGCTAAGTTAACAGCACCACCACCACCGGGACGATTCACCACAGGCATATTCGCATCAACAATACCTGTATCCTTTAACACTTTACCTACGGTACGAATGGTTAAATCCCAACCGCCACCAGCCCCTGAAGGCGCAACCATATTAATAGTATGAGGAGGATAATCTGCTGCCATCGCAGAGTTAACCGAGAGAAGTGTAGTGGTTGCAATCACGGCACTTGTTAAAAGCTGTTTTAATTTAATCATCAACTTACATCCTTTGCTTATTTCCTAAATATAAAAAGTATTGAGCGAATAGCTCTTACCCTCGTTTTATTTTTATTCTCAGAATAGATCCTTTGTAAAAACCTAATATTCATTTGACGCGTTAAATAAATGTATTTTATTTGTTAAATAAATGAACTGATTTTGTAAGCATACTGATAGGCTAAGAATGGAAATGTGAGGCGAGACAATTAAACGTTATGAATCAATGGTGCTTATGGTTTTTATGGTGTTAATTAATGATTTAGAAAATAAAAGGATATTTTTTATAATTTAAAACAATTAGTTAGAGTTACATTAGAGGGGATTCAACAAAAATAGAGACCTATTAAAGGACGGTTTAATATATGCAATATTGTCGTAACTTATGATCAGGTTAACGTCTTGGGTATTTCCGAAAAAGTAATTAAAGCGATAAATGATAGATAATTAGCATAAATAACCTAAATGAGATCAGAGTTAACATTATCTATTAGCTTAGCTGTAGATCGTTTATAAAAATTCAAAAATCACTTTCAATTTATCCAATAATATTAAGTAATTTCCATTCAGTTGATATAAGACCGTAAATTACTCATAAATAAATAGTTAAATATTGATCGGGCTAGCATATTTATTTCGTTTATCTACAAAAATACGACTATAGTATTGACACTTCTTATCAATTTTTTACAAGGAAAATGCCTAATGAGTGTTAAGTTAAAGATGATGTTATTAATGGGCTCACTAATAACCATAGTTGTTTTAGTGATATCCATTGTTGGATTTATAAATTTCAAATCAGAATCAGTGAACACTTATGATCGTAGTTTAAAAAATGATGCGATGGTAATAGGCAAAGCGGTAGAACAAAAAATCGGTCGTACATTTGATATTCTTCATGCCGTTGCAGCAGAACTTGCCATTACTAGTGATGAGAAAATAGATGAAGTAGCAACTTTAAAATCACTTAAATCAATTGCAAACAAGTTTGATGTACTTGGCGCACATATAGGTATGAAAAATGGTGATATCTATGCCTCCTTAGCAAATGGTTTTGTTCCTAACGTTAATGCAAAAGAAATGAAACGTGAATGGTATGTCCGTATTTTTGAAGGTGAAAATGAGGTAATGACTAAGGTTTACATTAACGGTGAAGGGAACTCAGCTATCGCGATGTCTGTCCCTGTTATCAGAGAAGGTAAACGCGTTGGATTACTTGCAGTTAATATTGAAGTTAACTCAATCACCAACTTCGTTAAAGAATTATCGGACAACTCTCAAATATACATCTCTCGTGAAGATGGGTATGTTTTAGTTGCTAAAGATCAAAAGCTATTGGGTGATAACCTTTTTGCCTCACACCCAAGCTATGAACCACTTAAAAACCTAGATGAAGCATCTTTAAATTATCATTATGATGGTCAAAATTATTTTGTTGCATCATCAAAAATGAAAAATTTAGGATGGAATGTATGGGCATGGGATTCACAAGAAAATATTAATGCAGCCTCTAATAGTAATTTATACACAACCTTAATTATCGCCTTCATCTTTATCGTAATCGCACTAACCATCACTTACGTTCTAGTTATTAAGCTAATGTATTTACCAATCGGTGGAGAGCCTAAAACAATCGAAGATATCGTACAAAAAATAGCAAATGGTGACCTTTCCCTCAACGCAGAAACAACAGGGAATGAAACAGGTGTTTATAAAGCGGTCCTCGCCATGGTCGGACAATTAAAAAATACAATCAGTGAAATTAATGCAACAAGCACAGAAGTAATTAACTCTTCTTTACAAATTGAAAAGTCATCTAGTGGCGTGACAGAAACTACGCAACAACAAATGCATCAATTAGATCAAACAGCTTCAGCGATGAATGAAATGACGGTAACGGTACTAGAAGTTGCCAGAAATGCACAGCAAGCTTCATCTTCAGCACATGAGGCTAAACAACATTCAAAAAATGGTATGACGGTCGTAAGCGAAATGAATAATGATATCAGTTCATTATTAAATGGTATTGAAGACGTGCAAGTAGTTATTAATAAACTAGCTCAACAGACTGATAATATTGGTAGTATTCTTGACGTTATTAAAGGAGTTGCAGATCAAACTAATCTTTTAGCGCTTAACGCAGCTATTGAAGCAGCCCGAGCCGGAGAACAAGGTCGAGGCTTCGCGGTAGTAGCCGATGAAGTCCGTAACTTAGCGAATAGAACACAAGAAAGCACGGATGAAATTCAACAAGTGATTGCTAACTTACAAGCAGAAGCAGGCCGTTCAGTACATTTAATGGAAGCAAATTCAAAAAGTGCAGAAGCAACAGCCACTAAATCTAATGAAGCTAATTTGGCTCTGGAAGCTATCAATAGCTCAGTAGAAGAAATCCAAGATATGAATAACCAGATTGCTACCGCAGCTGAAGAGCAAACAGTCGTAGCTGAAGAGATTAATAATAGTATTGTCAGCTTAAATGATATGTCTAAACACACATTCGATAATGCCGAAAATAACTCAACAATGGCTAAGGGTTTAAAAGATTCAGCCGCTTCATTAAACCGCTCAGTAGAGAGGTTCACTCTTTAATTCTAATAACTTAACTATAGTAGGAATATTATAACATTTAGAGCTTGTAAATAGTTCTGTAGCGACACTCTTCCCTTGGACTGTCGCTATTTTTTTAGCTTTAAAATACAACTAACCATATTAAATAAAAACGTAATGCTGCTATTTATCTATTACTGCTATCAATAATAACCCATTTATTTAATGGCTATGTTATTTTAAATGCTCCGCAAGGTGATCAATCAATAATCGAATCTTCGGTGACAAATAACGATTCTGCGGATACACCGCCCATATCCCTTCAGCAGGTTCTCTGAACTGATCTAAAATGGTCACTAACTTGCCTGACTCTATATAAGATTGCACGTAATAATCAGGCAATTGTACGATACCAATATCTTTTAATGCGGCATCAACTAGTGCTAGCCCACTATTACATCGTAAATTACCTTTAACTCTGATGTTCTTCTCTTTATTTTGCTCAGTAAAGCGCCAATAGTCACGCGTACCCAATAAACAATTATGATGTTTAAGCTCGGAGAGTGAATGTGCTTCACCGTGTTTTTGTAAGTAGTTTTCAGAGACACAAACAAAGTTAGAACGTTGGCTGAGCTTTTTAGCAATCAAACTTGAATCTTGTAACTGCCCTAGACGAATAGCGATGTCAAAACCACCATCGATTAAATCAACTCGGTTATTGGTTAGCTCAGTTGTTACTTCAATATCACTGTTCAAAGCAACAAAATCATTGATTAACGGTAAAATTTTCTGCTCCCCATAAGTAACAGGTGCAGTTAGCTTTATTTTACCTTGCGGTTTACTCTGTAGGTTGGTGATGGCTTGCTCAGCGGTATCTAGCCCATCTAGCAAATGACGGCAATGTTGATAAAACAACTGCGCTTCCTGTGTTAGCGAGACTTTGCGTGTGGTACGGTAAAATAACTTTACCTGTAGGCGCTTTTCTAGTGCACTGATTTGGCGACTCACTTGTGCAGTAGAAATTTTGAGATGTTTAGCGGCTAATGAGAAGCTTTGATTTTCAGCTACTGCTACAAATTCATTAATGCCCTGCCACTTCATTGTTACCACCTGGTAAAAGTAATTTTCATTTTAGGTAGATTATCATTATTGTAGAAACAAATATAATAGATACATAAAAATGCCATACACACATAATTGGAGTAGATATGACGGATAAATTTATTAAATCAAAAGCGGCTGTAGCTTGGGGCCCAAATCAACCATTAGTGATTGAAGAAGTTGATGTAATGCTACCTAGAAAAGGCGAAGTATTAGTTAAAGTGATTGCCTCTGGTGTCTGCCATACAGATGCATTTACGTTATCTGGTCAAGATCCTGAAGGTTTATTCCCAGTTATTTTAGGCCATGAAGGTGGCGGTATCGTTGAGCAAATCGGCGAAGGTGTCACTAGTGTGAGCGTTGGCGACCATGTTATTCCACTTTACACTACTGAATGTGGTGTATGTAAGTTCTGTACCTCAGGTAAAACTAACTTATGTAGCGCAGTACGTGAAACGCAAGGCCGTGGCGTAATGCCAGATGGTACTAGTCGTTTCTACAAAGACGGTCAACCAATATTCCATTACATGGGTTGTTCTACGTTCTCTGAATATACTGTGTTACCAGAAATATCATTAGCGAAAGTTAATAAAGATGCACCGCTTGAAGAAGTGTGTTTATTAGGTTGTGGTGTTACAACCGGTATGGGCGCGGTATTAAATACAGCTAAAGTTGAGAAAGGCGATAACGTTGCGATCTTCGGATTAGGCGGCATTGGCTTGTCAGCGATCATCGGTGCAAAAATGGCCGGCGCCAATAAGATTATTGGTATCGATATCAATGAAAGTAAGTTTGAACTAGCAAAACAACTGGGTGCAACGGATTGTATTAATCCAAAAGACCACGATAAGCCAATCCAAGATGTGATTGTTGAAATGACTGATGGCGGTGTTGAATACTCGTTTGAATGTATCGGTAATGTTGACGTGATGCGAAGTGCACTTGAATGTTGTCATAAAGGTTGGGGCGAATCAGTGATTGTTGGTGTTGCTGGTGCAGGTAAAGAAATCTCGACCCGTCCATTCCAACTAGTGACTGGGCGTGTTTGGCGTGGTACCGCATTTGGTGGTGTTAAAGGTCGCTCACAGTTACCAGCTATTGTTGAACAATACTTAGCGGGTGAATTCAAATTAAGTGATTTTATTACTCATACTATGCCACTTGAAGATATCAATAAATCATTCGATTTAATGCACAGCGGTGAAAGTATTCGTAGTGTTATTCACTTCGACCATAAATAGACTGACCTGCTTAGTCAGATTAGGCGTAGAAACTTAATCTGACTGCTTTCAAATTGAGCCATTTTCAATACGAGTAATAACTCCAACTGAACGGCTTACATTCAATAATACCAATGGAATTAAATAAGTAATCAGAAATTGCGTAGGAAAAATTAACACTAATAAGGCGTGAGTTTTAGGAGATAGTTGTTCTCACTTCAAAACTCAGAACACAGTTAGGGGCGATTTTAACCAGCAAGAATGATCACCTTATTCATTCTTTTGGTATAAACCACATTTATAGGGACAACACGATGATCCTTGAAAATATCAGCAGTAATAAACTATTTGAAGGTTGGCATAAACAATATACCCACTCATCAAGTGTGCTTAATTGTGAAATGCGCTTTGCTATCTACCTACCTCCACAAGCAAGCAGTAATACACCTGTTCCAGTGATGTACTGGTTATCAGGCTTAACCTGTAGCGATGAAAACTTTATGCAAAAAGCTGGCGCACAAAAACTAGCGGCAGAGTTAGGTATTGCAATTGTGGCACCAGACACTAGCCCACGAGGTGAGAATGTTACCGACGATAGCAACAAAGCTTATGACTTGGGATTAGGGGCTGGTTTTTATGTTAATGCAACACAAGCACCGTGGAATAAACATTACCAAATGTACGACTACATTGTGAATGAATTACCACAATTGATAGAAGCTAACTTTCCCGTGACTAAAGAGCGCGTTATTAGTGGGCATTCGATGGGTGGTCATGGCGCGTTAACTATTGGTATACGTAACCCTGATTTATACCAATCAATGAGTGCATTCAGTCCAATTTGTAATCCAATCAATTGTGCATGGGGTCAAAAGGCATTTAGCGCTTATTTAGGCGATAATATTGAAGAGTGGAAAGCTTATGACAGCTGTGAGTTATTAGCTAATCACAAAAAGCATCAACCTATTTTAATTGATCAAGGTAGTAATGATTCATTTCTACAAGACCAATTAAAACCTGAAAGCTTAACGGCAATAGCCGATTCTAAGCTAAATATATTTCAACTTAATATACGTGAAGGATATGACCACAGTTATTACTTCATCAGCAGTTTTATTGAATCGCACTTACGATTTCACGCTGTCAATTTAGGTTTAATAAAAAACAGTTAAAAAACGATAACTTCTCGCTTATAGTGAAAACATAGTACAAACATAATGAAAAGAGAGTGAAAACAATGCCTGTCTTCACTCTCTTAATGGTTTCTCCCTTCAATACAATAACAATCTTAAAAATCAAAACCATTACTTCAGCCTAAAATATAAATCTTTAACATTTAAAGAATCAGCAGAACAGGATGATGATTTATATTGACTGGTTAGTAATGTAGCGAACTTGTTGTATGTATTTAATACATAACCTCAGTTCTGGATAAGCAAAGCGATACAACACCGCTATTTCTGCGGATTTCTGCGTTAAATTATCTCTCAATAACTCGTTATTGCTTCAATAATTCGCCTTGAACTACGCAAAACTAACGGCACTGACTAGTAAAAAATATAATATTATGATTTTAAATACAATTTCGATTTCATTAACCAGAATTGAGGTTACATAATAAATATATTTTTTGTCTTCTATTTATGAAATACAACTCACACTTTAGAGGTAGTAGTGCTACAGTAAATGAGTCACTTTTCACAATAATGTTTATACTATAAGGGATTTAGTTTGAATTTATTTAGAAACCTAACACTATCATTTAAAATATCAGGTCTTGTCATACTGCTATTGTGTGCCCTGCTCTTTATGTCTATTAACCTTGTTAGCAATAGTCGAACGGTTGTCAACAATGTAACGTTAGATTCCGATATTTTAACATTTTATGTAAACATCAATAATAAATGGAAAAATATTAATAAGTCCTACCAACTATCTGAAGATATAGGCATGTTATTTTCAGCGAGGGCAATAGAGCAACAAGACCTAGAAGATGCGACTAACCAAACAAAGTCACTGATCGATGATTATGTGATAAGCCTATCTGTTACCAGTGAAAAGCTCGAAAGAGAATGGAATAAAACACTTAAACTAGAAGAGGATAAAGGGCTTATTCAAGTCAGAGATCAACTCATAGAACAAGTAAATCAACTTAATAAAGCATTATCTTCCCTCACTAATGTTTGGATAACTCAAGCAACTTTTGTTGCAAGAAAAAAAGCAGAAAAAGAAGTTACTAAAGCGTTTAAACCAATTAACGAAAGTATTAACCAACTCAATGATATGCATGACACATTAGTCGCACTTCGATCGGAAAGAATAATCGCAGAAGAAAATAAAATAGTCGTTCAATCAACTATTTTAGCCATCAGCATATTTATTGTTGTGATCATTGTTTCCTTGCTAATGCTTAGAAGACTCAAAAAAGATTTATATTCAATTGTATCAGTGACCTCTTCATTAGCTAAAGGCGATTTAAGCAGGAACCTTGAAACAGGCGAAAATAAAGATGAAATTAGCGAAATAAAAAGATCGATTTTCAGCATGACAAATAACTTAAAGAATATCTTCAAATCAGTCATTTCATTAGCCAATAATTTAGATACATCAACCGATGGTTTGCTCAGCGATAATAAACAACGTATTAATGATGCCGAGTTTCAACGCTCACAAATGGCTAAATTATCAAACTCAGTAGATGAGTTATACGCTGTTTCGACACAACTTTCTGAACATGCAGATAATGCAGTGTCAAAATCAGACGGTGCTATTGAGTCGGCACAAAAAGGCAAAGAGATCGTTAATGCCACTATTAATTCCATTGAAGGATTAGCAGGTGAGATTGAAAACTCAGTAACGGCTATTCAACAACTCGATACCGAAGCCGATAACATTACCAACATTGTTGAAGTTATTAAAAGTATCGCCGATCAAACCAACCTACTGGCATTAAACGCAGCAATTGAAGCTGCTCGAGCAGGCGAACAAGGTCGAGGTTTTGCCGTTGTAGCTGATGAAGTGAGGAATTTAGCAAAACGAACACAAGATGCAACGGGTGAAATTCAATTAACCCTAGAAACCCTTAAACGCAGTACATTAAGTGCCGTATCGGTGATCAACCATAGCCACAGTAAATCATTAGAAAGTGTTGAATATGTATCGAATACTGGCCATGTGATCGATGAAATTAATGTTTCTGTTGAACAGATTAAAGATATTTCTAAAGAAACGTCAGCAGTCTCATCTTTGCAAACCAATACGTTGGATGAAATTCAAACCAACGTACATGATGTTAACCAAGTAGCCGAAGAAAATAGTAACCGAGCGCAAGTCTCTATGGCATCAGCTTCTTCACTCTCAGATCTCAGTAAGGAACTACTTACTTCTGTCAGTTACTTTAAATTAAAATAGTACTTTCATTGCGCGTTAATCCTTTAAAAGTAAACAGCTAAAATGAAGCTCTAACAAAAAACAAGACGGTCGAAAGGCGATAATAAAAACGGTGCTGGTTTAAGTAGATGTAAAGGTATAGATGTAGATGTAAGTGTCGATATAGATGTAAATATAGATGTAGATACGAATTAACAGTCGTTATTTTGTATCTACACCTTACTTTATAACTCGGACAATACGCGAATAACTCATTAATCACACTAAGCGCTGAATAAATCGTTCTAATACTCAATAAACCCTACTGAACAAAATAACCTTTCATACCCCACTCATCCCCCTCCCTTTATAAGAAAGCTAACTTGCTTATTTATAAGTGGCTTATTCCTATTAATTAAACCATTTAAGCAATAATGATCTATTCCCTATTTACTTAGCGTGCTAAGCAAGTAAAATGCTTAGCACGCTAAGTAATAGCTAATAATTTTAATTAAATAAATTCAATAGGTAAGAAAAATGCCAAAAGACATAGAGCAATTAAAGGAACTATCGCTAGCTGAAGACTTCGGACGCTTATATCGCATGTGGCGTAATGTTGTCGATGTTGAACTGAGCCCATTGGAATTAACCTACCCGCGTTGGACAGCACTGTGGAAGCTTTTACGTTTGGGTGACAACGTGAGTCAAAAGGTTTTAGCTAATGCATTGGAAATAGAAGTCGCTTCGCTAATGCGCACTTTAGGACAATTAGAATCACAAGGGATGATTGAGCGCCACGCTTGTCGTAAAGATAAGCGCGCAAGAATTGTTACGTTAACAAAAACCGGTAAGCATTTATTGAAGAAAATAGAAGCTCGTATTATTGAAGTACGTATTGAATTACTAGATGGCATCAGTATGGATGAACTCTTTGAGCTTGAGCGAGTAATGAACATCATTGGCGATAATGTAAATAAAAAATTAAAGGTATTAGATAAATCAACAACCGACCTTATATGAGAACTAACATGACACCAGAACAACAATTTTCCCGTCTAGTAAAAATAGCGACTTTAGGCTTCATTCTGATCTTCGGATACTTCTTATTAGCTGATAATACAATCCCTTTAACACCACAAGCGATGGCTACTCGAGCCGTCACTAAAGTAACACCGCAGATTAGTGGTAAAATTCAAACAATATCAGTCATCAATAATCAATCTGTCAAAAAAGGGGATTTATTATTTAGAATAGACCCTGCACCTTATCAGCTGGCCGTTTCAGAAGCTCGATTAGTACTAGAGCAAGCCAGACAAGACAATGCGGAACTAGATGCATCGATATTAGCGGCAGAAGCTGATATTAAAGCAAGTCGAGCAACAACAAAACAAAAGCGTAGTGAGGCTAAACGGTTTGACTCATTATATTTAAATCATGGCATCTCACAGCAACAAAAAGATCAAGCTGATAGTGATGCAACGGCAGCAAATGCAAATTTTTTAGCTGCGAATGCGCGTTTGAAAAAACTAAGGGTTAATCGAGGAAGTCATGGCGAAGGTAACTTAAAATTGCGTCGGGCTGAAAATAACCTAGCACAAGCAAAGCTCAATTTATCTTACACTGATATACATGCAGACCAAGATGGCGTTGTCACGAATCTACAATTAGAAGTTGGTAGCTTTGCTACTGTAGGGCAACCTCTACTCGCTGTTATCTCGAATAAGGTTGATATTATTGCTGACTTTAGGGAAAAAAACCTACGTAATATAAAAGCGTCAACCTCTGCTTTAATTACCTTTGATGGTGTACCCGGTCATTTATACCCTGCGACAGTAAAAAGTATTGATGCTGGTGTGAGTGCAGGACAATTTAATGCCGATGGGCGTTTAGCAGAGCCAGAAGAATCAACTAGATGGGTACGAGATGCACAACGATTAAGACTACATTTATCGCTAGATGATTTGTTAATTCCTAGTTTACCTGCAGGAGCAAGAGCCACAGTTCAATTATTACCTGATAATGTTTTTTTTAATTTCTTCGCAACGAGTCAAATTAAGGTAATCAGCTTCCTGCACTATATTTATTAACCCTATATTTATTAACCTTGTATTTATTAGCTCTTATTTATTAAAGACTTAATCATAATTAATAATCACTAAGCCATAAATTACCTCTCATTCCTAAATAGCAATGAGAGGTAATTCTATTTTAAAACGCTACGTTTTAAATAAGGTCATTAACATGTCTACGAGATATAACTCATTATCTGCAAACGATTTGCGTCAATGTATACGTATTACAACGGGTGCAACCATTGGTTTTACATTATGTAAGTTATTTAATTGGAATTATGGTGTCTTTTTTACCATTACGCCGATGTTATTACTGGGTTTAGCCCCTGTAATGAGCGCTCATGCAATGCGTCAAATAATTACTTCATCAACGATGGCCATTATTGAAGTTGGAATACTAACTAGCTTATTGGGTGGCTTTCCGGGCATCATGACTCCTGTCGTTTTTTTGTTATTTGCCTATCGTTTCGCTGTAATGTCAAAAGGTGATTTATTTCTATTTGGTGCCTTTGGTGTGATCATGCTAAGCATCATGCTCAACTTTGCTAGTTACCCCGGCACTGATTTAAATAACTTATTATTCAACAATTTTTTCGCAACATTATTATCAGTCGCCATCGCTTATTTAATGATGGCGCTCTTTCCTGATGTTGAGCCTAGAACCCCCAAAGGATCTAGTCCTAAAGCGCCACACCGAATGCGTCATGAAACACTATTAGGTGCAACAGTAGCAACTATCTCATTTATTGCTTTTCAAGTTTTAGACTTACAAGACTCATTATCAGCGCAAGCAAGTACCATTTTAATTTTGTTTCCAATGCATTGGAATGGTGTTCTCGACACAGCGCGAAAACGAGCGATAGGGACTATACTGGGTGTATCTGTCGGGGTTATATGTCAATTTATCCTTTATGATTGGTCGAACTTATTAGTATTAGTTATTCCATTATTATGGATAAGTATTTTCTTATTTAGCCAGTTTCATTTACGAGAAGGCGGTGGATCCAGTATCGGTTTTGGGGCAATGACGACCTTAGGTATACTTTTTGGACAGTATTTAAGTGCTGATAATGATTTAATATTCAGCGCTATGTATCGAATAAGCAGTATGGCAGTCGCCATCACCTTAACCTTATTGTTATGTCATACGATACATCTATTGTTAAACCGATTTGAAGCTACTCGCTTTGGTTATTGAGCACAATAATAACCTTATAATATTGATGTCTTTATACAGTTCATTTCACCAAGAAACGAAGCATAGAAGATATCTATTCGATAAAAGTAATGACATGTTGGCTTTTTATAAAAAATGTTAAAGAGATGAAATTATTTATTGATAGCGTTGGTCTTTTTTCTAAATGAGTGAACCTTACAGGTTTCAACTACGTATTAATTTGTAAATAAATATAATAAGGTTTCTCAGATGGTAAAAGAAATTCCGTTGCGTTTAGGAGAAAAAGTAATGCCTGAAGCGCCAAAGGTTTTACTGAGTAATGGTAATTACTGTATTCCTCAACACTACTTAACTTATCACCACACTTTACAAAGTGTGGAAGCGATTATTTGTGATATTGAATATGATCCGAGATATGTTGTTTTCGCTGCTCAAGATCTAGGTGATATTTATATTCAAGTAGGTGTCGTGGGCCATGATAATTACCATAAGAAATCATCACAGAAACCAAACCAAGAAAAACTATTATTCGGTCGTAAGTGGCGTGTAGAAAAAGAATTACCAACATCAGAGATCATTCAAAGCGTTTTTCTAGCCATTAAAAAATCACGCGAACATGAAGTCCGAGAACTCTTTAAGTTAACTCTCAATCACAGCACTACCACCCCTTTTAATACGCATATTGATTTACCGTTAATGGCCGAGTTTTACGATAGCAAAGGTAATGATAACAAAAGCTACGATAGCAAAGACAATGAGCGTAAAGGTTACGAAAGTAAGGTTAACAATAACCAAGAATGCACAACAGAACATGAAGCAGAAATAAGCACTCAAGAAAATATTAATAATATACTTGAAAAAATCACCTACGATCATAGCCACTTGAGTCTTGATGACGTACAACAACGTCCAAATGGTCTATGGTTAGTTGATATAAAAGTACACCAAACTGAGCGCAGTACTCTATCTGAGATGACTGATGCAACACTTTATTTAATGCTTGAAGAGATATCTTTAAACACATTAAGTCGAGCCTTAATGCAAGAGTTTGTTCGTCTTAGCGATCTACAAGTAGATAAGCATTTCAGTTATAAAGGGTTTCATCGTTTTGATCCGACTATCGATATTGCAGAGATTGCCGACTTGTCTCAACAAAGCCGTAAGCATGAATTAGCAGCACATTTTGCAAGTGAGTTTTCTAAAACAAATCAACAAGTGGATTTAACGCGTATTCCTCCTGTAAAAGCAGGTGCATTAGCACAAAAACACAAACAAATTATCGAGCAATTTCAATTGCAGATGCAATAAGTTTTACCGATAAATGAGCGTTATTTCAGTTAAAGCTCATTTATCGGCTTTTTATCAAGACGCTTTGCAATGAATTCTCTCAAACAGGACTTTATTCCCGTATCCTGCAAACCATAACCTCTAGCCTGAATCAATTAACGGCATAATTTACTATTATTAGATCTCTTAAATTTCAGCAAAAAAAATGCACTAACAAGCAATAAAATTTAGCCTTAGTAATATATAAAAAGGCATTATTTATAACTCGTTAGCACATATTCAATGTTGCTGTTTATTGTTCTATGATACCAATCACACTAATTAACTGATCTATTTTACTGGTTAAAATAACTTATTTCT
>NZ_JBAKBA010000023.1:0-69055 GCF_038155225.1 Psychromonas arctica
AAAATGTGCACTAGGGATTGGATGAATCTGATCAACTAATTAGGCGGAATGGTATCACATTCATTTCAGCAGAACTTAAAGTAATATTTTTTATCGCAGCTAAAAGCGTAGCTCGATCAACTTTACTTTGATTGCTTAAAATAACCGCCTCAGATAAAGCATAAATCGTATAAGTATAGTTTTTATACCCAGGCCCTTGAGAGCAAGGCGAACTGTATTCATTTAAATCATTTAGGTTATTAGTACCCATTTCACCAAGTACTTGATCACTTTCAATATACGAGTTGCTTGCCTCAATATTGTACATATTCCAATATGAATGTACTCCATCTAGTGCGTTGTGATACATCATTACTACATAATACTTCGTTCCTTGTGGTGCACCGTTCCAACTAAAAGGTGGAGTAATGCTTTCACCGTCACAAGTATATGTGATCGGTAAATAACCTCCGTCGTTCATTACAGAACTAGTTAATACAAAACTATTTTCATTCGATTGCAGCAACGAATTTTGATTACTAACATCACAAGCACTTAGTATAAACGAGCATGCTCCAACTAATAAAAAGACCTGTGGATTTTTTATCATTTAAAACTCCAATAAATTAACATGGCATATAAGGTAATTAACTTTAGCTAGAATAATGATTAAATGTGTGACAATTATGTAGATGGGATTATGTTAATTAATTAAAACGAAGTCCTCCCCCTCTTCCATTTTAAAATAGAAAATATAAACCTAATTATGATGATAAAACCCCTTATATTTCAATACATTGATAACTTATACTCGGAGGATTTAGGGTGTTTTTCATTTGTAATTAAGACATGAATTAGAGAAAGTTTATGAAAATAAAGAGAAAAAGTTAAAATATACAAACAATAAAGCCCCGATACTTTTAAAGTATCGGGGCTTTATTGTTTGTATATGGTGCCCGAGGACGGACTTGAACCGTCACTCCTCTCGGAAACGGATTTTGAATCCGTCGCGTCTACCAATTTCACCACTCGGGCTGAGTGACAAAGATTATACCTATGCTTCTTCTACAAACAAGGATTTTCAATCACAAAAAGTGTAAGCGATTAAAAAGCAATCGATCTTTGCCTGTAAAGAATCAAAATCATACTTAAATAAATAAAATGCCAAGCGATTAGTCATTTGTTACACTGTTTTTTCAAACTTTTAAGGGATTATCATGGTCAAGCATAACAATACAAAAACAGCAGAGTTGAGCCTAGCAGAACAATACCAAAGTTGTGAGCGTGCATCATTTTTTAAACGTTTAGGTGCCTATATCTACGATTTATTTGCACTTGGTGCCGTATTAATGCTGGCAACTATATTGGCGTTAATAGCGGTTGTCATTGCCAATAAAGTCGGTGCTATTGATTTAAGTGTTTATAAAGATACTGCTGATTATTTAGGACAAAGCTTAGTTTTCTTAATTTACTTATCGGTTGTCATTATTGGTTTTTTTACTTATTTCTGGAGCCAAGCAGGACAAACCATCGGCATGAAAGCATGGCGCTTACGAGTACAAAATAGCGATGGTAGTAATATCAGTTTTACTCAGTCTTTAATCAGGTTATCAACATCTGCTTTTGGCTTAGGTAATATTATGGCCTTGTTAAAAGACCGTAATGCTTTTCAAGACTTATGGGGAGAGTGTGAAGTGATTGTGATGACAAAAGAATTAAGTAATTGGAAAGGCTTTAAAGGCATGGCATTTATGGATGAAGATAAGAAATAAATCATTTTCACTATGCAGTGTTTACTAGTTGATTACTAAGTAGAAAGCACTTACTTGGTAATCATTACTAGACAACCATTACTAGGCAGTCATTACTTGCTAAGTCTATTTAGCGATAGAAGTCGTAACTTAACGCCTTACTATCTGTGCAACAGTCAGTTACTAGACATTTACCATTAACAAACGTCTAACAACTGACTGCTCATTATTTTTCTAAGTTTGTTTTCTTAATAAGTACATAGCAATTAGCAATACCAATATACTTGGCAATACCGCCCCTAATATAGGAGGTAACCCAAAGACTAAACTTGCAGGACCAAACAACTCTCCAGACACATGGAATGCAAAACCACTCGCTATCCCAAAGATTAAACGAGTTCCCATTGGAACAGTTCTTAGCCCACCAAAAATAAATGAAACAGATAGCAACATCATGACGACTACAGTAAAAGGCAATACGGCTTTACGCCAAAGCGTCAACCAATACGTATTTGCATCTTGATCATTACTTTCTAAGTAAGTGATATAGCCATATATGTCACGCATTGACATTTTATCTGGTTCACTAATAATGACTTCAAATTTTTTCGGTGTTAATTCAGTTTTCCAAGTAAATTCAGGAAAGCTTTCAACGGCTGTTTTATCTTCAAAGAAAGTGGTTTTACTGACATCTTGTAATAACCAAGACCCCCCTTGATAAGTCGCTTTATTGGCAACCATTGCATATTCTAATGTTAAGTCTTTAGTAAAAAAGTAAAGTTGTACGTTGTAAAGTTCTGCTTTGCTATTCATTCGCCCAATACTGATAAAAGAATCTGCGTCTTTTGCCCAAATACCATATTTATTCTCTACTTTTTCACTGCCATTTCTTAACTGGTCTCGCATAAAGTAGGCTTCTTTATCAGTTTGAGGTGCAACAAACTCCCCTAATAACATAACCGCAATAACCATTGGTATTGCCGTTTTCAATACTGAGTTTGCAATACGAAACTTAGACATACCAGCAGCTTGCATGACTACTAACTCACTACTACTTGCCAATGACCCCAATCCAATAAGCGCGCCAATTAGAGCAGCCATAGGAAAGAACAATGCTATTTCTACAGGCATTTTTAATAGCACAAAGTAAGCAGCAGAAAAGACAGTATAAGCACCTGTTCCAACACTCTTCATTTGCTCTACAAATTTAATAATGCTGCTCAAACCAATCAATACAAATAGGCTTAGAAATGTTGCGGCAAAGATAGTGCGGCCAATGTATCGGTCTAAAATACCCATTTATTTATCCACCTTAGACGGTTCAGCCTTTTTCGATTTTTCTTTTTTCGGCTTAACATTAAACTTTCCGATAGTTTGTAAGTGCAATACGACACCAATAGCAAAGAATAATATTTGTACCGCCCATATACCAAAATAGGGAATAGCACCATCTTCAATCAAACTCTTTGAAGCACTTAATAATAAGAAGAAGCTTAAATAGAGCGCTAAGGCCGGTAATAGTTTTGCATAACGCCCTTGACGAGGGTTAACTTTAGCCATAGGAACAGCCATAAAAGTAATTAATAATATAGATACAGGAATAGCAATGCGCCACTGTAATTCAGCTTGAGAGCGAGGATCGGTAGCACCAATTAACGCTGATGTAGGTAGAGCATCTACATTACGTTTTTTGCTTTCAACAGCTTCATTGGCAATATGTACTTGGTAGGTAGAGAATTGAGAGTTCTCAAATTCATTCTTACCCACAATACCAGCGTAACGTTGGCCATCTTTTAAGGTCAACCAGGTACCATCTTTTTTATTGGCAACGTTACCCGTTTTAGCAGTGATCACTGAAGGAGATATCCCTTCTTCTTCTTTTGGCCAATGAGCGGCAAAAACATTTACGAGCGTTTTATTTTTTTCATACTTTTCAACATAAACCACCCCACCATTTCCAGAGGCTTTATGAAAACGTCCTTCGATTAAGGTTGCCGTTCCTGCGTTAGCTTCTGCTTTTTCAATAACTGAAACCATTTCATCTTCAGCTGCAGGAGCCAAATATAAGCTATTAAAGCTAGCAAAAACAAACGTGAATAATGACAACATCAATGTTGCTTTCAATACTTTATTAGGACTGTAACCACAAGATGTTAACGCCACCATTTCACTTTCACTGTGTAACCGACCATGCGCAAATAATATCGCAAGGTAGAAACTAATAGGTAACATTAACGTTCCCAATGTGGGCATGTTTAAATATAAAACCGTTAATACTAAATTTGCAGGTATCACGCCATTAATGGCGAGAGCAAGAATGCTAATAAATTTTTGACTAACAAATATAAGAACTAAAACAAAGAGAATGCCAACTTGGCTTTTAAATGTTTCTAACATTAAATAACGAAGAATAATCAAGCTGATCTCCAATGTGAAATAAGATGCTACAAAAGCGGTAAAATAGTGGATTAAGCAAACAATTGCGGTAAAATTGCTATTTTAGTAAGTTTATATTACGTTTCAAGATCCACAATAACCAATGATAACTGCATTTTTACAAAAATAGCACAGTTAATCTCAATATAATCGTTTTAAGGATACATATGGAATTTCTCGTAAAAAGTGGTAGCCCAGAAAAACAGCGCAGCGCATGTATTGTTGTTGGTGTCTTTGAACCTCGACGTTTATCTCATGCAGCTGAAGTTTTAGATGAAATCAGCGAAGGTTATTTAAGTGCATTATTACGTCGCGGTGATATTGAAGGTAAAGTGGGGCAGGTATTATTTTTACACCATGTACCTAATGTATTGAGCGAAAGAGTATTGTTGGTTGGCTGCGGTAAAGAGCGTGAGCTAACTGAAACACAATACAAACAGATCATTGAAAAAACCATTTCAACATTAAATGACACAGGCGCACTTGAAGCCGTTTGTTTCTTATCTGAGTTGCATATTAAAGGTCGAGATACCTACTGGGCAGTTCGCCAAGCAATAGAAGCAACACAAGATAGCCTATACAATTTCGACCAGTTTAAAACCAATAAAGACAATACACGACGTCCATTACGTAAATTAACGTTTAACGTACCGAGTCGCAAAGAATTAACGCGTGCTGAATTAGCATTACAACATGGATTAGCTGTATCAGCAGGTATGAAGTTATGTAAAGACTTAGCCAATATGCCTCCAAATATTTGTACTCCGCTGTATTTAAGTCAGCAAGCACAAGAGCTTGATCAACGTTTTGATAAAATCACAACCGAAGTGGTTGATACAGAGCAAATGAAAGCATTAGGCATGAACAGTTACTTAGCGGTAGCGCAAGGTTCGGCTAACCCAGCTTACATGTCGATTATCAATTATCAAGGCGGTCCAACGGATCAAAAGCCTATTGTATTGGTAGGCAAAGGGTTAACCTTTGACTCTGGTGGTATTTCACTAAAACCAGGCGCTGGCATGGATGAAATGAAGTACGACATGGGCGGCGCTGCATCAGTCTTTGGTGCATTAGAATCGATTGCTCAGCTAGACTTAGGTATTAACGTGATTGGTGTCATTGCAGGCGCTGAAAATATGCCATCAAGCAAAGCATACCGTCCTGGTGATATCCTAACAACGATGGCAGGCCTCACTGTTGAAGTATTAAATACTGACGCTGAAGGCCGCTTAGTATTATGTGATGCATTAACTTATGTAGAACGTTTTGACCCAGAATGTGTTATCGACGTAGCGACCTTAACAGGTGCTTGTATTATGGCATTAGGTCATAACATCAGTGCACTAATGAGTCCGCATAAAGGCATGGTTCACGAAATTTTGGGAGCATCAAACCAAACCGGCGATAAAGCATGGCAGTTACCAATGGATGATGATTTCCAAAAGCAACTAGACAGCCCATTTGCTGATATGGCAAATATCGGTGGTCGTCCTGCAGGTTCAATTACTGCTGCTTGTTTCTTGTCACGCTTCACTAAAGCTTATAACTGGGCACATTTGGATATTGCCGGCACAGCTTGGCGCTCAGGTGCTAATAAAGGTGCGACAGGCCGCCCTGTTCCGTTGTTAACACAATTTGTGATTAACCGTAGTGAACAAGAAATAGCGGAACTAGACGTCTAAATGTCAACTATTAACAACAAGTTGAATCAATAATGAGCCAAGTTCTCTTTTATATTCATTCAGAGGATGCTTTTGTTTCAACAGCTGAAGCAAGCTTGCCAACATATTTTGTGCAAGCTTGCCAACTGGCGTCTTATTATTACCAACAAAATAAAAAAGTATTTATTTATACTGAAAATCAACAAGATGCTTTTACCGTTGATGAATATTTATGGCAATTTGATGGTGACAGCTTTGTACCGCATAATTTAGTAGGAGAAGGCCCACGTTATGGGTCTCCGGTTGAGATCAGTTGGCTTGCTCCACAGCATCCCCGCGCTGTATTAATTAACCTCAGCCAAAACATTCCGGAATTTAATTTAAACTTCCAACAAATTATTGATTTTGTGCCAGCACAAGAACAACTAAAAATTAATGCGCGAATGCGCTACAGTGCTTATAAAAAATTAGGCCACACCCTCTCTACTCAAGATGTTAAAACAGCATCCCAAGAGTTAACTAACCAGACAGAAGACAAATGATGGAAAAGATATACAACCCAAGTGCGATTGAGCAAAAAAATTACCAAACCTGGGAAGAAAAAGGTTACTTCAAACCACACGGCGATACTGATAAAGAAAGCTTCTGCATCATGATCCCACCACCAAATGTCACTGGTAGTTTACACATGGGTCATGCTTTCCAAGATACGATCATGGATACGTTAATCCGTTACCAACGTATGCAAGGTAAAAACACGTTGTGGCAAATGGGAACAGACCATGCAGGTATCGCAACACAAATGGTTGTTGAACGTAAATTATTTGCAGAAACAGGCCAAACGCGTAAAGAGCTAGGTCGTGAAACTTTTATCGAAAAAATCTGGGATTGGAAAGCCGAGTCTGGCGGCAACATTTCACGTCAAATGCGTCGTTTAGGGACCTCTGTAGACTGGGATCGTGAACGCTTTACCATGGATGATGGCCTTTCTGAAGCCGTTAAAAAGACCTTTGTTGATTTGTATAATGATGACCTTATTTACCGTGGTAAACGTTTAGTAAACTGGGATCCTAAATTACAAACAGCTATTTCAGATTTAGAAGTAGAAAATAAAGATGTTAAAGGGTTTATGTGGCATTTCCGCTACCCATTAGCTAATGGCGTTAAAACAGCCGATGGTAAAGACTACATCGTAGTAGCAACCACTCGACCAGAAACAGTATTAGGTGATACAGGCGTTGCTGTTAACCCTGAAGATCCACGTTATAAAGATCTCATTGGTCAAAGCATTTTATTACCTTTCGTTAATCGTGAAATCCCAATTATTGGTGACGATCATGCCGATATGGAAAAAGGCACAGGTTGTGTAAAAATAACCCCTGCGCATGATTTTAATGACTATGAAGTCGGTAAACGTAACAAATTACCAATGATCAATGTTTTAACCTTTGAAGCCTGTATTCGTGAAAGCGCTGAAGTATTTAATACCAACGGTGAAAAGAGCGAAGATTACCCAACTGATTTACCAGCACAATTCCAAGGGCTAACACGTGAGGCTGCACGTAAACTAGTGGTAAGCGAATTAGATGCACTAGGTTTATTAGAAGAAGTTAAAGACCATGACTTAACAGTACCTTACGGAGACCGTGGTGGTGTTGTGATTGAACCAATGCTAACAGACCAATGGTATGTACGTGTTGCACCTTTAGCTAAAACAGCAACAGAAGCGGTTGCTAATGGCGATATTAAATTTGTACCGCAACAATATGAAAACATGTACAACTCGTGGATGAATGACCTAAATGATTGGTGTGTTTCTCGTCAATTATGGTGGGGACACCGCATCCCTGCTTGGTATGACGAAGCAGGTAAAGTTTACGTTGGACATGATGAAGCCGAAGTACGTGCCAAACATAACTTAGATGAGAGTGTTGTTTTAAACCAAGATGATGATGTATTAGATACGTGGTTCTCTTCTGGTTTATGGACGTTCTCTACTCTAGGTTGGCCAAACCAAACTATGGATCTTAAAACCTTCCACTCTACTGACGTATTAGTAACAGGTTTTGACATTATCTTCTTCTGGGTTGCGCGCATGATCATGATGACCATGCACTTTATGAAAAATGAAGATGGCACACCACAAGTCCCCTTTAAAACTGTTTATGTCACCGGTCTGATTCGTGATGAGAATGGCGATAAGATGTCTAAATCTAAAGGTAACGTATTAGATCCTTTAGATATGATCGATGGTTTAGACCTAGAAAGCTTAGTGACAAAACGTACTGGCAACATGATGCAGCCACAGCTTGCTAAGAAAATTGAAAAAGATACACGTAAAACATTTGCAGACGGTATCGAAGCACATGGTACAGATGCATTACGCTTTACATTAGCTGCAATGGCTTCAACAGGCCGTGATATCAATTGGGATATGAATCGTCTTGAAGGTTACCGTAACTTCTGTAATAAACTATGGAATGCAAGCCGTTATGTATTGATGGATGCTGAAGAGCAAGATTTCGGTTTTGGTGAAAACAAAGCAATGCAATTTAGCCTTGCAGATCGTTGGATCCAAGGTCAATTGCAAAATATGATCAAAGAGTTCCGCCAAGCATTAGACACATACCGTTTTGATATCGCTGCAAACATTCTTTACGATTTTATCTGGAATGAATTTTGTGGTTGGTACTTAGAGTTAACTAAGCCTGTTTTATTCAAAGGCAATGAAGATGAACAGCGTGGTACTCGCCATACATTAATCAGCGTATTAGAAACATTATTACGTGTTGCACATCCAATGCTTCCGTTTATGACTGAAGAAATTTGGCAACGTGTGAAAGCAATAACGGGTCAAGGTGGTGAAACTATCATGCTTGAAGCTTACCCAGAATACGATGCTGCACAGGTTGATGAACAAGCTGTGGCTGACCTTGAATGGGTTAAACAAGTGATTGATGCAGTGCGTAACATTCGTGGTGAAATGGATATCAGCCCGAAAGTACCGCTTAATGTATTAGTTAAAAATGCAAGCGCAGAAGACACACGTCGTTTTGCTGATAATGAAGCGTTCTTAGGTGCATTAGCGAAATTAGAAACAGTTACTTTTGTTGCTGAAGGCAAAGAAACACCAGCTTCTGTTACAGCGTTAATTGGTGAGTTAGAATTACTGATCCCAATGGCTGGTTTGATTGATGCAGAAGCAGAACTAGCACGTTTAGCAAAACAGCTTGAGAAAGCAACTAAAGAGCTAGCTAAAGTATCAGGTAAACTAAGTAACGAACGTTTTGTGAGTAATGCACCAGAAGCGGTTATTACAAAAGAAAAAGCGAAACAAGCTGAATACCAAACAACTTGTGACAAACTCAATGAGCAAATTGAGACAATCAAAGCACTATAATGTAATAGTTTATTAATTTGCCATTAAACAAACCTAAAAAGGGACTTATTTAAGTCCCTTTTTTTATGCTTTCTATTTATTTTAAGCTTCATTTTCACTAAATATAATACCAATTATATTAAATAAGTGATCTGTATTTTACGCAGGAAAAATGACTTAGTTTAAGGCATAAATTTAGCTAAATGGTTGTTTATTTTACGAAATTTACAACAAAGAAGTGAGTTATTTTAGCAAGAAAAATAGATCAGCTATTTATCGAATCTGATATAAGTTAAGCAATAACATTAAAACTCTTGTATTAACGACGATATCCGTTAACGTTCAAGGTACTTTGTTCAGTCGTTAGCTTGGACTCCAAATCAAGGCACAACATAATGACAATGACGAGTCCTTACCGAAGGTGGCAACGCAGAGTTAGTTTTCAAGCTAACAAGCCAGAAGGCAAGCAGTGAAATAAGCATTTTTGTTGTTCGAAAGTATCGATTTAACTCGTTAGATCTTCCTCTATCTGTCTAGAATCTATTCACTTCACTGATTGCTGAATTTTGTATTTTGAATGGTAACGGGTATATATTCAAACTAATACTTAAATTAACAAAAAAAGTATAACGCTCAATACGCTAAACTGACCTACACTTATTTTACTTTAAATTTTTAATGACAAGAACATGCATCGATCAAGCACTTTAATACTCGCTCTATTTACTCTCACTTTTTCAGTATTCAGTTATGCAAAAGAAGAACTCGGTTCACCTGTTTTACCATCAAAAATAATTGTATGGCAGCATACCGTTGATAATCCAACTAAAATAATTATGGTTATGCTCAAACAAGCGCTTGATATTACAAAAGCAGAGTATGGTGATTATGAAATCATTTCTTCAATACCAATGGAGCAAAGAAGAGCTGTCTCTAAACTATCTAAAAAATATAAAGGAAAGTTAGATATTGCTCATCTTGCAAGTAGCGCGAGTAGAGAAAAAGGTGCAATTGCAGTCCGTATCCCGTTGATTGAAGGGTTGCTAGGTTATCGAGTTTGCTTGATTAGACAAAACGATCAAGATAAATTCTCTAACATTAAAAGCAAACAAGACTTCATTGATAGAAATATTAAAATTGGGCAACAACAAGATTGGCCTGATACTAAAATATTAGAAAAAAATGGATTAAAAGTTCAAACATCTTATAAGTATTCTTTATTATTTAGGCAGTTAGAAAAGCAACGATTTGATTGCTTTTTACGGGGAGTCAATGAAATTAGTGATGAACTTGAACAACATGCAAATGCTAATTTTGTAGCCGAAAATAATTTACTCTTTCATTATCCACTTCCATTATTCTTTTTTGTTAATGAAAGTCGCCCTGACTTAGCAAAAAGACTAACAACAGGCTTAACAACACTTAAAGAAAATGGCGTATTAGCTAAGTTAGTAGAAGACTACTATAAAGATAAACTTGAAAAATTACATTTAGGTACACGTAAGGTTTTTCACCTTGAAAATCCTTTTTTACCTGATAAATCACTGCATTCTATTAATGCGATTCCTTGGTTACCGTTATAAATAATCTTAAAAATATTAAGTAACTTCACTTAATAGAACACCATTAATGAATATCTATTAATTGAAGCTACTTAACAAACGGTCCATCGCTCGATAGTTTAATGCCTCACAAAGGTGTCCTTTAGTAATATCAGCTTGTTGCTGTAAATCAGCAATACTTCGAGCCACTTTCAAAAGGCTATGCCAAGCTCGAATAGACAATCCCATTTTTTCAATCGCTTGCTCTAGAAAAAGAGCATCTTCTGTGGTTAACACACAATAAACATTAACTTCTTGGCTAGATAAATAATGATTTAACTTACCTTGACGTTGCAGTTGAATATTACGAGCCACTAAAACCCTTGCTTTAATATCAGCACTCTTTTCTGTTGAATTATGTTTACCTTGCTGTGACTCAGCCAACATTCCCTTAGGTAATAAAGGCACCATAATCGCTAATGCAAAACGGTCTAAAAAAGGGCCAGACAAACGATTTAAATAACGCAAAATTTGATCCGGTGTACTACGCCTTAACTGACCAGAAATATGACCACAAGGACTTGGGTTCATAGCGGCAATAAGCTGAAAATGAGCGGGAAAAGTAACTTGGTTAGCAGCTCGAGAAATAGTCACATTATGATTTTCCATTGGTTGACGTAAACTATCTAGCACCTGCCTTGGAAATTCAGGCAATTCGTCAAGAAATAAAACGCCATGATGAGAAAGAGAGATTTCGCCCGGTTTAGGTTTCCCACCGCCCCCCACTAATGCAACTGCTGATGCACTATGATGCGGAGCTCGATAAGGAGGTGAGAACCAATCATCACGTTGTTTACCACAAACAGAGTACACCGCCGCCGTTTGTAATGCTTGTTGCTCTTTTAAATTGGGTAATAACGTCATAAACCGCTCTGCCAACATACTCTTTCCTGTTCCAGGCGGACCGATCAGCAATAAATTATGAGAACCTACTGCAGCGACTTCTAATACTCTTTTAGCTTGCTCTTGCCCTAATACATCACTGAAATCGAGATGAGAATGTTTAGCTGGCGGCGCTTCACTTTGCTCCGCTGAAGGTAATGTTAATTGTTGTTGTAAAAAAGCGCAGACATCAATCAAATGTTTTGCGACAAAACCTTGTGCACCAGTTAATGCGCATTCATGTTCATTATCAGTACAGACAATAACTTGTCGTTTTTGTTGCTTGGCGGCCAACGCACAAGGGATAATGCCATCTACACTTCGCAATTCACCAGATAAAGATAATTCCCCATAACACTCAAAATTTAATATTTCAGGACACTTTATTTGATCAGAAGCTAAAAGAATGCCAATAGCGATAGCTAAATCAAATCGACCACCTTCTTTAGGCAGATTAGCAGGTGCTAAATTGACTGTGATTCTTTTACTCGGAAACTTAAAGTTACTATTTAAAATAGCGCTACGCACTCTATCTTTAGCTTCTTTAACCGATGTTTCTGGCAACCCTACCAAAGAGAAGCCTGGCAACCCTGTTCCAAGGTGTACTTCAACCTCAACTTCAGGTGCATCCACTCCTGAAATAGAACGACAAACTAATCTTGCTAATGCCATATAACTCCCTTTGATATTCATTAGTTAAAAAATTAATTAACTGAGTATTCAATCAAGTATAGAAGTCAAAAATTATTCAGCAAAAAATAGCACAACAATAAAGTTTATTACGTGAATTGAGATGTAAAACAGTCACCCTAAATAAACTAAGGATTCAATACACTCGTTTTATTAGCTTCAGTTAGATAGTTATTATTTAACCTCAGTTATGGATAGGCAAAGCGATACAACCACTGCTATTTCCGTGGATTTCTGCGTTAAATTATCTATCAATAACCCGTTATTACTTCAATAATTCGCCTTGAACTTAGCAAAATTAACAGTACTGACTAGTAAAAAATATAACCTTATGATTTTAAATACAATTCTATTTTCATTAACCAGAATTGAGGTTATTTAGACAATTTGGGTTTGAATTAAAGGGTATTTAAAGTGGGTGGTTCTTCACGGTATTTTTTTATATTAAATAGTATCGTATGACAACTTAAACAATAACGAATGAATCATCGAGTGAGGAAGTTTAGAATGAGAAGCAATAAAGAAATTGCATTAGATGCTATCGATTTAGTAACACCAGCCATACTTAAATTATTTGAACGAACTAATCGAAAAGAGCTACACATTGTAATCATGGATCCTACGCTAAAACCATGGGAATCAGACTTTGATAACGCAATTTTAGTTGAACAATCACTAGGAACCCCAAGTGAATGGACCATCCCTTTTGATAAGTTAGCAAGAAAAAAAGCTCACCAAGCTTGGCGTAATGGTTGTGCTAATGTTGATATTCAAAATAAACACCCTTCTGCATTACAAGATGACGACATTTTATTTTACGGTTCGTTTGTATATGGCAATATCGTTGTCGGTTGTAGTGGTGTTGAACAGCATTACGATATGCTAATGAGCAGTTGGATAGCATTAGCTTTTGAACAATTAACCGTCGCAGAATACACAAAGAGTAAAGCTGAAACGCCAACAAAAGCGTTTAGATAATTTATTGTTATTTTGTTATTTTGTTATTAATCCTAAAAAAGGCTTCTAGCAGTTAGAGGTCTTTTTTATGTTTGCCATATAAGCCTTAATTTTTAAACATCTATCACTGCAAAGCGCGATTTTCTCCCAAGTACATGAAGGAAAGTCAAAAATAAAAGATTCACTTATTTACAGATTTTGACCTAACTTTCTCCACTCTTCGTGCCTTTGAGGTTAATTAGCTGTTGGTTTTTAAACAGGAATCACCACGAAGTGCTACGCTTCACGAAGGAAAATAAAAACATTAAAAAATACAATATTTAGTGTGTTACTTATATAAAAGTTTTGACCTTATCTTCTTCACCCTTCGTACCTTCATGGTAAATCCGCTTTTGATTTAAAAAAAATAACATTAACCACGAAGCGCTGCGCTTCACGAAGAACACGAAGAAACAAATAAATATAAAGCTTTCTTGATTTATATAAAGCTTCGACCTAACCCTCTCAACCCTTCGAGGCTAACCCGCTTTTGATTTTAAAACAGAAATCATCACGAAGCGCTGCGCTTCACGAAGAACATCAAGGAAAATAAAGGAAAATCAAAACATTAAAAATATTTTTTAAAAAAATACAATATTTAATGTTTTACTTATATAAAGGTTTTGACCTTACCTTCTTCACCCTTCGCACCTTCATGGTAAATCCGCTTTTGATTTAAAAAAAATAACATTAACCACGAAGCGCTGCGCTTCACGAAGAACACGAAGGAACAAAAAAATATAACGCCTTCTTTCTATTTGATTTATATAAAAACTCGACCAAATCTTCTCACCCCCTTGTGGTCAATCCGCTTTTGATTTTAATAAAACTAAGCAACCCAAAGGCTGGTATCAGTGCTTATTTTATATTTAACAACTTACTGGTAAATATATGCTCCACAATCTGCTTAAAAATGTGACAAAAGTTGTTTGATAAGCGCTTTTTTGCTATAAATAGCACCCTTTTAAAAATCAATCTCGCCCCTTTTTACAAACGATTGATTGACCATCATTATTTCAGGAAGAACCCATGAACGGTGCACATTTTGTTGTACAGGCTTTAAAAGAACAAAACGTAACACAAGTGTTTGGTTATCCAGGTGGAGCCATCATGCCTCTTTACGATGCGCTTTATGATGGTGGCGTTGACCATCTACTATGTCGTCATGAGCAAGGTGCTGCAATGGCTGCAATCGGTTATGCACGTTCAACAGGTAAAGTTGGTGTTTGTATTGCTACTTCAGGCCCTGGAGCAACTAATCTCATCACAGGTTTAGCCGATGCTTTGCTAGATTCCATTCCTATCATTGCAATTACCGGACAGGTTCCAACGCACTTAATTGGCACTGACGCATTCCAAGAAGTTGATGTGTTAGGTTTATCATTAGCCTGTACCAAGCACAGTTTTATGGTACAAACGGCCGAAGAATTAGGGGCTGTAATCGAACAAGCTTTTGAAATTGCAATAACGGGTCGCCCCGGCCCTGTTTTAATCGACATACCAAAAGATATTCAGGTAGGCCCTAGCGTTACACACGCACTTGCTAAATTAATTAAGCCAGAAAAAATACTGGACAGTGCAATTATCCAGCAAGCTAAAACAATGATCAGCGAATCTCAAAAGCCACTTATTTACATCGGTGGTGGTGTGGGAATGGCAAATGCAGTCAGTGAATTACGAGACTTTATTGCTAAAACAGATATACCAAGCGTATGTACATTGAAAGCGATTGGTTGCATTAAACATGACTCCACTTATTTTATGGGTATGGTAGGAATGCACGGTAGTAAAGCCTCTAATCTAGCCATTCAAGAATGTGATCTGCTTATTGCCATTGGCGCGCGTTTTGATGACAGAGTAACAGGTAAACTAGATGAATTTGCACCGAATGCAAAAGTGATTCATTTAGATGTTGATGCAGCAGAAATTGATAAATTACGTCAAGTTACCCTATCAATGACTGATGATTTAAAACAAGTACTGCCAGCTATTGCAATAAGACCGAATATTACTGCATGGCAACAACATGTGGCAGAAATGAAAGTTGAACACGTAAGTCGTTATGATCACCCTGGCGAACCTATTTTTGCACCTGCGTTACTTCGTCAATTAGCAGAAAAAATGCCTGCTGATACAGTAATATGCAGCGATGTAGGTCAACATCAAATGTGGGTTGCACAACATATGTTCGTAGATCGTCCTGAAAATCATATTTCAAGCTCAGGTCTAGGCACAATGGGATTTGGTGTTCCAGCAGCGGTTGGTGCACAAGTTGCTCGCCCAAATGATACCGTGATCGCTGTTTCTGGTGATGGTTCATTTATGATGAACGTGCAAGAACTAGGCACGATTAAACGTAGAAAATTGCCAGTTAAAATATTACTCATTGATAACCAACGTTTAGGCATGGTTCGACAATGGCAGAAATTGTTCTTTAATGGTCGTTATAGCGAGACCATTTTAACCGATAACCCAGACTTCGTGACCTTAGCCAGTGCATTTGATATTCCTGGTGAAACCATTGTGAAAAAATCGCAAATAGACCAAGCATTACAACGTTTATTAAATAGTGATGGACCTTATTTGTTGCATGTATCAATCTCTGAAGAAGAAAATGTGTGGCCATTAGTCCCGCCTGGCGCACCCAATGACAGAATGATGGAGAGTGTAGAATGATGAATGCATTAACAATTCAAGCTAAAAATAGTCCAGAACTTTTAGAACGTTTATTACGTGTCTGTCGCCATCGAGGTTTTACACTACAAAATATTAATGCTGAAGTTGATAACAACCAACAAATAACTCAAATTAATTTAACGGTTTGTAGCGAAAGAGATATCAGTCTCTTAACCAAGCAAATTGACAAAGTCGTTGGTGTTATAGGGATCACCCTACTACAACAACCAGAAAACATTAAAGCAAGTGCGTAAATTGTAGATTGTCCCTTTAAGGATTATCTGTTTTACTGCAACTAACTATTATTACTATCAAGGCCAAGTTACTTGGTCGCAAGCAGTTTAAGGAAATAAGAATGCCAGTTTATCGTTCAAAAACATCCACACATGGTCGTAACATGGCAGGTGCTCGTGCATTATGGCGCGCAACTGGCGTAAAAGATGATGATTTCGGAAAGCCAATCATCGCGATTGCAAACTCATTCACACAATTTGTACCGGGCCACGTACACCTAAAAGACATGGGTCAATTAGTGGCACGTGAAATTGAAAAAGCCGGTGGTATTGCTAAAGAATTTAATACAATCGCAATAGACGATGGCATCGCGATGGGTCACTCAGGTATGTTATATAGCCTACCTTCACGTGACTTGATTGCAGACTCAATTGAATACATGGTGAATGCTCACTGTGCAGATGCGATCGTTTGTATTTCTAACTGTGACAAAATCACACCGGGAATGTTAATGGCGGCATTACGCTTAAACATCCCTGTTATCTTTGTATCAGGCGGACCAATGGAAGCAGGTAAAACTAAGCTTTCAGATCAAATCATTAAACTAGATTTAGTTGATGCGATGGTAATGGGCCCTGATAAAAACGTATCAGACGAAGATCTTGAAAAAGTAGAACGTAGTGCATGTCCAACATGTGGTTCTTGTTCTGGTATGTTTACAGCAAACTCAATGAACTGTTTAACAGAAGCATTAGGTTTATCACTACCGGGTAACGGTTCAATGTTAGCAACACATGCTGACCGTGAGAATTTATTCTTAGAAGCTGGCCGTCGTATTGTTGAAATTACAAAACGTCATTACCAAGAAGATGACTACTCAGTATTGCCACGCTCTATCGCAGGTCGCCCTGCTTTTGAAAATGCAATGGCACTAGATATTGCAATGGGTGGTTCTACTAATACGATCTTACATCTATTAGCTTGTGCACAAGAGGCTGAATTAGACTTTACCGTTGCAGACATGGACAAAATGTCTCGTCGTATCCCACAGCTTTGTAAAGTGGCACCTTCTACACCTGAATACCATATGGAAGATGTACATCGCGCTGGTGGTGTAATGGCTATCTTAGGCGAGTTGGATAGAGCGGGTTTATTAAATAGCGAAATCCCTACTATCCTAAGCCCGACCATGAAAGAGCAGCTTGCTCATTACGATATCATGCAAACTAAAGACCAAGCGATTATCGATTTTTATCGTGCAGGCCCTGCAGGTATCCGTACAGTAAAAGCATTTAGCCAATCTTGTCGTTGGGATACAGTGGATAATGACCGTAAAAATGGTTGTATTCGTTCACTAGAAAACGCATTCAGCACGGAAGGTGGTTTAGCAGTATTATTTGGGAACATGGCGGTTGATGGCGCTGTTGTTAAAACGGCAGGTGTTGATGATGATAATCTAACGTTTACTGGTCCAGCTAAAATATATGAAAGCCAAGATGATGCTGTTGAAGCAATTCTAGGTGGTAAAGTGGTTGCTGGCGATGTGGTTGTTATTCGCTACGAAGGTCCACAAGGTGGCCCAGGTATGCAAGAAATGCTTTACCCAACGTCTTACCTTAAATCAATGGGATTGGGTAAACAGTGCGCATTAATCACTGATGGTCGTTTCTCTGGTGGTACGTCTGGTCTGTCAATTGGCCATGTTTCACCTGAAGCAGCAGCAGGCGGCGTAATTGGTTTAATTGAAAACGGTGACATCATCGATATCAATATTCCAACGCGTGCAATGGACTTAAAAGTATCTGAAGAAGTACTCGCTGAGCGTCGCGCTAAGCAAGATACTATCGGTTGGAAACCTGTTGACCGTATCCGCCCTATTTCAGCTGCATTAAAAGTTTATGCAATGATGGCAACATCAGCGGATAAAGGTGCTGTACGTGATTTAAGCAAGCTTAAATAATATAACGAGATATTAAATCTATAATAAAAACCGGCATTCGTAGCCGGTTTTTTTATGTCTAAGATTTATACCAATCACCATAAATAGCTTATCTATTTTACTTGTTAAAACAGCCCCTTCCTTATTGTAAATTTCGTAAAGGAAACAGCTATTAAAGAATTAACATTTTTTGGTTAATTCTCCGATAGACGATTAACGAAGTTAATCTTCGAAAGGCTCAATTTTCGCATTGAATTGAACTGTTTTTCCAGCGCAAAATTTAGATAACATATTTAATGTAATCGGTATTAAAGTAGAAGAGAATTTTTTATTTTAGATATAAAAAAACCGCGTTTAACTATTAACTAGTTAAACGCGGTTTTTTAAACGAATAGAAAGCTAGCTAATTATAAAGCGTTAGCTGTTTCTACTACGTTTTTAACAGTGAAACCAAACATTTCAAATAGTTGATCAGCAGGCGCTGACTCACCAAATGTTGTCATACCGATCACTGCACCGTTTAGGCCAACATACTTGTACCAGTAATCTGCGATACCCGCTTCAATAGCAACACGTTTAGTAACCGCTGCTGGTAAGACAGATTCTTTGTATTCAGCAGATTGAAGTTCAAATTGCTCAGTACAAGGAATTGAAACAACACGTACTGCTTTACCTGAAGCTGTTAATTCAGCAGCAGCTTGCATTGCTAGTTCAACTTCTGAACCTGTCGCAATTAAGATGATTTCAACAGGTGTAGCGCTATCAAGCAATACATAACCACCTTTTGCAACGTCAGCTAATTGCTGAGCATCACGTGATTGTGGTTTCAAGTTTTGACGACTAAAGATAAGTGATGAAGGTGCATCAACTGATTCGATAGCAAACTTCCAAGCAACAGCAGATTCAACGCTGTCACATGGACGCCATGTGTTCATGTTTGGTGTTAAACGTAAGCTGGCAATTTGCTCTACAGGTTGGTGAGTTGGACCATCTTCACCTAAACCAATTGAGTCATGTGTAAATACTTGAATAGAACGTTGCTTCATTAATGCAGACATACGTAATGCATTACGAGCATATTCCATAAACATTAAGAACGTTGCGCCGTAAGGAACAAACCCTTTATGTAATGCGATACCGTTAATGATCGCAGCCATTGCAAACTCACGTACACCGTAATGTAAGTAGTTGCCTGTTGCGTCATCTGCAGTAATAGCTTTAGTACCAGACCACATTGTTAAGTTAGATGGCGCTAAATCCGCAGAGCCACCTAATAGTTCAGGTAGCATTGCGCCAAAAGCTTCGATACAGTTTTGTGATGCTTTACGTGTTGCGATGTTACCTTGGTTTGCTTGTAAGTCAGCAATGTAAGCAGAAGACTTAGCTTCCCACTCAGCAGGTAATTCGTTGTTAACACGACGTTTGTATTCGCTTGCTAATTCTGGGTAAGCCGCTGCGTATGCTGCGAATGTTTCATCCCAAGATTGCTCTGCCGCTTGGCCTTGTTCTTTGTTATCCCAACCTGCATAAACATCAGCTGGAATTTCAAATGGACCGTGATTCCAACCTAACGCTTTACGTGTTGCTTCGATTTCATCGTGACCTAATGGCGCACCGTGACAATCGTGTGTACCTTGCTTAGCAGGAGAACCAAAACCAATAATCGTTTTACAACAAATCATCGTTGGTTTAGTTGTTTCAGCTTTTGCAGAAATGATAGCCGCTTTAATTTCTTCAGGGTTATGCCCGTCAACAGAAATCACTTGCCATCCATAAGATTCAAAACGTTTAGGTGTATCGTCAGTGAACCAACCTTCTACTTCACCATCGATTGAAATGCCGTTGTCATCCCAAAATGCAATCAGTTTACCTAAGCCTAATGTACCCGCTAAAGAACAAGCTTCATGCGAAATGCCTTCCATCAAACAACCGTCACCTAGGAAAGTATAGGTGTGATGATCAACAATCTCGTGACCTTCTTTGTTAAAAGAAGCTGCTAATGAACGCTCAGCAATCGCCATACCGATAGCATTTGTAATACCTTGACCTAATGGACCGGTTGTTGTTTCAATGCCTGGCGCATAGCCGTATTCAGGATGACCTGGTGTTTTTGAATGTAATTGACGGAAGCTTTTAAGGTCTTCGATTGACAAGTCATAACCTGTTAAATGCAATAAAGAATAGATAAGCATAGAGCCATGGCCGTTAGATAGAATAAAACGGTCGCGGTCAGCCCAGTTTGGGTTAGTTGGGTTATGTTTTAAAAAATCTGTCCATAACACTTGTGCAATATCAGCCATCCCCATTGGTGCACCTGGGTGACCTGAATTGGCTTTTTGGACAGCATCCATACTAAGGGCGCGTATTGCGTTAGCTAACTCTTGACGAGAAGGCATCTGTTTCTCCTGATTACATTTTGAATTAATGGAAATTGCGGGCATATGAGGCGCGGATTATCCCAAATACCCAGAGCGGGGGCAATGGTAAAGTTACAATTTGATCACATATTTAAACAAAATAAAGTTCAACTTGAATATGCAATGATAAAGCGAGTGAGTATGAGGGACTGAAATAGGCAAAAGCGATTGAATTCCATAAGGAATGGGCTAACATTCCTTATGGAAAATATGAGCTAGGTTAACTTTGTTGTTCAGCATATCCTGCATTTTTATTAGGACCAAAAACAAAAATAATGCCTTTATCTAATAAAATTTGTGTGGTTTTATCAAAAAAGGTAATCGCTTGATCAGTGGGCATGTGTTTTAGAATTAACTCGATAGCAATATCGTACCCAGCGGCATCCGGTAATGCTTTAATCAATTCACCTGACTCAATGAAATATAAGTAAGTATTAATTTTTTCTTGCAGTGTAAATAAATGCACATCATCACGATCCCAAACTAATGAATCAATAATACTCAAGAATACGCGTTTAGCTTCTTTTTCCATGCCAATAGCATCAATGCTATCCGTATCAACTACACTCATCACTAACCTTTTCTTTTATAATTTTTGAACACTGCTTTTACTATTATTTTTCAAAAATAGCGTTTTAACTTAATGCGACTAACAACTAAGAATAAAAATATTTATGTCATTGGAAACAGTTGACGCCACATAGCCATGCCACCTTCAACGCTGTAGGTGTCTTCATAACCTTGTTCAGCCAAATATTGAGCGACACCTTTACTACTATTACCATGGTAACAAACCACAAAAACAGGTGTATCAAACTCAACTTTATCTAAAAACTCTTTTAAAGTGTCATTATTTAAATTAAATGCACCTTCGGCATGATCAGCTGCATAAGATTGAGCATCACGCGTGTCCACAAGAACAGCCTCTTCATTGTCTAAACGTAGCTTTGTTTCAGCTATTTCTATTAACTTAAATGTGGGCATGTTATTCCTTTTAATATTAAAATTTTATTTACTCGATTATACTAATTATTAGTATGTCTATGCTTATTATTCACTAAAAATTTTTATATTTCACTACGCCCTTGTCTAAAATATAGAGCACCGCAAACGAAAAAAATTTCTATAAATTACTTTTAAAAGCCCTCCTTAAAATTATTTCGTAATATATATTTAACATTACTATTTTTAAAAATTAATCTTTTATATACAAAGGGGTTAATTTTTTAAAAAATACAATAACTATACCAGTCTATTAGGAAAGTAATCTTAAGAAGCTTTTATTTAAGACTTTATCTAAAATTGCCTCATCATTTTTCCAAGTATCTAATATTTTCTTTAAATTTTCATGTTCGTCATCAGAAATAAGTGTCACTCGTTCGCAGTAATTTTCAAAACCTAATCCAGCACTTGAGCATAAAGAAATAATATGACATTTGGTTTGATTACTGAAAATAACTAATTCTAAAGGCACCTTACTCTCAATGAAATCAACTCCAATATATTTATTTTTAAATTCTTGTATTGACTCTCTAGGATGTGTTTTTATAAAAAGCTTTAAACCGTTATCTCTAAATATTTTAATTATTTTATTGTAAACTTTAAAATCTAGCTTAAGGTCTGCAAACACACCTATAGGCTGAGTGGCTAAAATGTAATTAATATTACAGCCTATTCCCTCTGCTTTAAAAAATGGCATACAATATTTATGAACATTATCGGCTTGAATAAAATCAATTGAAGTTACTTTGTCTTTTAAATATTCAGGCCCTCCAAGAGGGTTTAATAAATAAATGCATTCACATCGACAATCATCACCAAAATAACGTTTTTTTTGTTTATTACCTTTAAGTATATTTATTGCTCTTTCTAACAGCTTGAATTTAATGCCTTTATAATTTCCTGTTCCATCTTCAATAATAGAATATTTATCAAATGCTAGTCTTAGTAAACGAGATAATTTATTCCTATCATTAAACAAATAAAGATTTGTATTATCTAACTGAGTAACATCATTAACAATAGGAATTAACTTAGTAAACAATAGCTTTTTAAAATAATTTTGTAGTGTCGATGATGTATGAACATTAAAGTTGGATAAGAACTTAATTCCTCGACCTCTTTTATATTTTAACAAACTTTTATTAATGTCACTTCGTTTGATAAAGATAACTTGAATATGCTCGGGCAATGTCAGTAAATCATAACTGTCTATATCTATATTTTGTTGATCTGTAATCATTAGAATGTAAGATATTTTTTCTGGTTTGGATAAACCTTTTAATAAAGCAAATAATAAATGTCTTACAGTTGAGCATAAAAAAATATTCATTAACCTTCCAATTTAATTAACTACTTCAATAGTTTCTGATAAACATCAAACGTAGCATTGACACCTTGCTCTACATTAAATTTATTTTGGGCTCTTTCTTTCGCATTTTTTCCGTAAAGAGAGCAAAGTTCTCTATCGTTATATAGCTTAAGTATAGCGTTAGCTAATAATTGCGGTTCAGAGGGGGGGACTACAATACCAGTATGTCCATCTTTAACTAACTCTGCATTACCACCAGTATCAGACACTATTGCAGGAATACCATAGGAGTTTGCTTCAAGTACCGCTCGACATAATCCCTCACGTTTTGTTGTAGGTAATACTGTCAAATGTGATGCAGCAGCTACCTCTGGTGCATCTGTTCGATAACCTAAAGCATGAACCCGCCCAACACGGCCACTAGACTGGATTAAAGCCTGAATTTTAGGCGAAGTGGAATCTGCACCAACTAAAAGTACATCAAGGTTTGTATCATTAGGTAATAAAGATAGTGCTTCCATTAAGACAGGTAGACCTTTTCGAGGCCTTAAATTAGCAACGAGAGAAATAATAAAACTATCTTCAGGTAAACCTAAAGACGACAGATCTGCTTTAGGATTTTGATACCAAGAAGTATCATGACCTTTATAAACGGTAACCGCTTTGTCTTTATGCCTTCCTAAATGTGTTTTTAATTCCAACTCAACAGCTTTAGCAACACAAATTATTTTATCTAGACGAGGATGTAGTAATGTTAAGTAACTGGCAGGATCAAGGCGGCTCATATTGCCAGTTTGTCCGCGGTAAGCGATAACTTTAACGTTAGTACCAATGGCAGCCATCGCACCATTACAACAAGCAATGTTGTTGAATAGATGCAAAATATCGATATTCTTTTCGTGAATAAGTTGGCGAATTTTTTGAATCGTAGAAAGTGATAATTTTTTATCTAAAGGATCAGTGAGCACTTCAATCCCATGTTGTTCATAAAAAGGTATGAGAGTCGAATTAGGGTTACATAATGCCGTCACCTTCACTTTTCCTGATAGGTGAAGCCCAATAACTTGTGACGCTTCTGGTCTAATAGGATTAATATTTTCTCTGCTATGGTGCGTTACTGCCAGCATGTTAATAACTTTTAGCTTTTTATTCATACTCATTTTTCCTTTTAATTACAATAATGTCATGCACCTTATTTATTTGAGTCAAATAACAAAAATTGTCATATTAAATTCAAATATTTTCTTTTCATCTGCCATTGTTCATATAAAAAACAATAAATATCACATATAAACGTGCCATTTTTAACTGTAATAATCTCATTAATAGGGATATGTATAGGAGTCTTTAAACTAATTAAATTTTCCAGTATTTTAGTTTTTTACGTAACTTAAATTGTCGGATTAAATTTAACGGTTTAGGTTTAATATTTTCAATTCCATCTTTTTGCAATAATTGACATGCATCAATAACTCGTTGACTTGATTGACCATCATCATAGGGATGAGTTTGAGAGCAATAGTGTTCAATTTTATGTAAACGATCTTCTGATCTATCTAGGGCTATTTTAATCGACTTCTCAATATCATCTATAGTGTCGATATGGATATAACTGTCATTGGTTGTTTTATTTTTATAAGCAATCACTGGTTTTTTTTGTAGTAAAAACATGATCATAATTGATGATGTATCGCATATCATTAGGTCTGCTGCTTGTAAAAGAGGAATCACATCATCAGTTTCAATGAACTGCAAATTTTCATTTTGAATGGCTTTATATTTTTCTACAATCTCAATAGGCATTTTAGGATGAAACTGTACCAACCATCGATAACTAGACAATTTACTTAACTTTTTAATGGCGGGAAATAGCTCAGCAGCATAAGAGCTTTCCTCGGAAAAGGTAGAGCAAAATAAAAGTGTAGGACGGTCGTCCGTTTCAATAAAATAAGGATTTGGATCTATTTTTGTAAACAGAGGATCTAGCATAGCCCATCCTGTTTCTTTTACGGTAAAGGTTTGGTATTGCTTTGATAACGTTAAAAACCGTTCTGTTGTATTTGGACCTTGGGTACAATACATATCAAAACACTGACGGATTTTAAAATGCGCATCATTACCTCGCTTACCTGAATTAAACCCATGAAATAAAGCGACCTTAAGTCCTGAAATAAAACTAGGTACTACATTGCCAGGTGCTAAAACAAAATCAGCCCCCCACTCATTAACTTCTTCAACACTATTTAATTGTATTTCATCAGATACTAAGTATTTGGCAGAGACTTCATTGCCCTCTAAAAACCATCTAACACTATCTCCTCTTTCATGTATTTCAGCCTGTATCGGTCGTAACATTGCATAGGCATAGTTTTGAGAAATGTACATTAGGTATTTTTGGGGAAGCATTCGTAGCGTATTCCGTAATAATAAAACAATAGTCAAGTATCAATGATTATATCGTGGAATTTATATATGATATATATTTTTACTTGAACAGTTAGGGCTAACAATGATTCTTCGATGGTTTTATAGTTTTTTACTTGTGATCGTTTCCCCTTTTTTCCTTTATTCTCTCTATAAATCAAAACCTAATAAGCCTAAGTTTGGGAAACGTTGGCTTGAACATTTTGGGTTTACACCAAAATTAACTGACTCTAGTGATCATGTAGTGTGGTTTCATACTGTTTCAGTAGGCGAAACAATTGCTGCGACTCCTTTGATAAAGGCTTATCATCAACGTTACCCTACACATGCTATTGTTGTGACCACAACCACCAGTACAGGTGCGGAACAAGCCCTCAAAATAGGAGTCTTTGTACAACATCGTTATATGCCTATTGATTTCTCATGGGCAGTTCGTCGCTTTATAAGCCTTATCGAACCACAGAAATTATTCATTATGGAAACAGAACTGTGGCCGAATACTCTCACAACAGCTGCACAGCATAATATTGAAATAACTATCATTAATGCAAGATTGTCAGAGCGTTCATTTCTGCGTTATAAAAGATTTCAAGTTGTATTTAATTTGATTTCTCCCCCTATCAGTCAAATATTATGTCAAACACAGGAGGATGCAGATCGTTTTATCGCCCTAGGCATTAATAATCACAAAGTGCAGGTTACTGGCTCGTTGAAGTTTGATATAGATATTTCTCCGGCAGTTATTCAATCAGGAAAAGCATTAAGAGAAAGTATTGGTATCAACCGCTCGGTTTGGGTAGTTGCGAGTACTCATCAAGGCGAAGACGAAATCATATTAACTGCACACCAAAAACTAATAACAACAATAAAAGATCTATTGTTAATTATTGTACCAAGACATCCAGAGCGCTTTAATGATGTGGTGCAACTGAGTGAGCAATACGATTTTCAAACACAACGTCGAACTAGCCAACAATTAATTGTTCCTGAAACACAAGTATTTATTGGAGACACGATGGGGGACATGCTGACTTTTATTGGTGCTGCTGATATTTGTTTTATGGGTGGTAGTCTTCTTGGAGACAAGATCGGTGGACATAATTTATTAGAACCTGCTGCATTAGGTAAGCCTTGCTTAACGGGCCCAAGTTATTATAATTTTAAATTAATAACAGAACAATTAATTGCAGTTGATGCATGTAAGGTTTGTAATGATAGCGAAACGATAACCAATGAAGTTAAACAATTAATAAATGATAAAACATTGCAACAACGTTTAGGAGAGTCAGCTTTAGATATAGTGAGTACAAGCAAAGGGGCGTTACAAAAAACCCTAAATTATTTGTGATTTAATCAATACACAAAAGTAAGTAACAAAACTACTTTAATATGATGACATATGTATAATTTAAAAATATGTACTTTATAATAGATACAAACATAAACTAAGTATGTGTATAACTGAAATTAAATTTTTACCGCAATTAGGTATTTGATATTATTTGACTTTCCATTCTCAAACATAGAACAAATACTTCAGCTTATAACATCAACAATAAGACATTTTAAATAGATATTAATTTAAAAAATGTTTTACAAAAAACAATATAATAAATGGGCAGATAAAATGTTAAATAATAAAGTAGTATTAATTACGGGTGGGACAGGTTCATTCGGTAAAAAATTCATTGAAACAATTCTAGCTCGCTATCCAGAAGTAAAAAAAATTATTATTTATTCTCGTGATGAATTGAAACAATCTATCATTAAACAAAAATACCCTTCTTACGATTTTCCTCAATTACGTTTTTTCATAGGTGATGTTCGCGACAAAGAACGCCTGACTCAAGCCTGTGAAGGGGTAGATGTCATCATACATGCAGCAGCAATAAAACAAGTAGATACTGCTGAATACAACCCAACTGAATGTATTCGCACTAACATCGATGGTGCGGAAAATGTGATTCATGCAGCACTTTCATGTGGTGTGCATGATGTTGTTGCTTTATCTACAGATAAGGCTTGCGCTCCGATTAACTTGTACGGTGCGACTAAATTAGCGTCAGATAAATTATTCGCAGCAGCAAATAATATTCGTGGCTCTAAAGATATTCGTTTTAGTGTAGTACGTTACGGTAATGTGATGGGATCACGTGGCTCAGTTATTCCTTTCTTTTTAGATAAACGTAAAGAAGGGATTTTACCTATTACTCATAAAGAAATGACACGTTTTAATATATCACTTCAAGATGGTGTTAACTTAGTGATGTTTGCTTTAGGTAATCACCTTGGTGGTGAGATATTTATTCCTAAGATACCTTCTTATAAAATATTAGATATTGCAGAAGCTGTCGCTCCAGAATGTGAAACTCGAGATGTTGGTATTCGTCCAGGTGAAAAGTTACATGAGGAGATGATTACTGATACTGACTCTCTTAATACGATTGATTTAGGTCCTTATTACGCAATTTTACCATCAGTTTCTTATACCTATACTGAAGCAGATTATATGCAACACCATAAAGCAGAAAAAGTACCTTTTGGATTTAAATATAATTCAGGTACTAATACAGAATGGGAAACTATTGAAGGTTTACGCAAACTCATCGTTGAACATGTAGATCCAGAATTTAAGGCATAAATATGATCCCCTATGGTAAACAGGAAATTACTCAAAAAGATATTGATGCTGTTGTTGAAGTTCTGAAGTCCGACTTTTTAACTCAAGGGCCTCAAGTACCTGCGTTTGAAAAGTTGTTAATGGACTTTACAAGTGCTCAATATGCATTTGCAGTTAATAGTGCAACTTCTGCATTACATATAGCCTGCTTATCATTAGGGCTTGGTAAAGGCGATTACCTTTGGACTACACCTATTACCTTTGTCGCCTCAGCAAACTGCGGTTTATATTGTGGAGCAAATATCGACTTTGTCGACATTGATGATAAAACATACAACCTTTGTCCAATAAAGTTAAAAGAAAAATTAATCATTGCCGAAAAGCAAGGTAAATTACCTAAAGTGCTTGTTGCCGTTCACTTATGTGGCCAACCTTGTGATATGAAAGCGATACATGCATTAGCTCTAGAGTACGACTTTAAGATTATTGAAGATGCTTCTCATGCTATTGGAGGGAAATACCTAAACTCTATCATTGGGGCTTGTAAGTATTCTGATATTACTGTTTTTAGTTTTCATCCAGTTAAGATAATTACCACCGCTGAAGGTGGTGCTGCTTTAACAAATGACAAAACACTGGCAACTAAAATGAATTTATTTAGGAGCCATGGTGTTACTCGAGATCCTGAACTAATGATTGGAGAGTCTGATGGAGGATGGTATTACCAACAAGTTGAATTAGGTTATAACTATCGAATGACTGAATTGCAAGCTGCTCTTGGCGTTTCTCAAATAAAAAGATTAAGTGAATTTGTTGCAGCCCGTCATATATTGGCACATCGTTATAATGAATTAATGCTGGACTTACCTATTAGACTTCCATATCAATTGCCAGACACTTATTCAGGGCTACATTTGTTTGTTATCCGTTTAGACTTAGATAAAATCACCAAAACACATCAACAAGTGTTTAATGAACTACGTGAAAATGGTATCGGCGTTAATCTGCATTATATCCCAGTACATACTCAGCCTTATTATCGGAACTTAGGTTTTAAATTTGGTGATTTCCCTGTTGCTGAGTGTTATTACCAAAACGCAATTTCCCTTCCAATGTTTCATCTAATGAGTAAAACACAACAAGATGAAGTTGTTTCTGTATTAACTAAAATTTTGCAAGGTTAATAATGAATATTGCTATTATTCCTGCTCGAGGCGGTAGTAAACGTATCCCGCGTAAAAATATTAAACTATTTCACGGTAAACCAATGATTGCTTACTCTATTGAAGCGGCTCAAAATTCAGGTTGCTTTGATAAAATTATTGTTTCAACGGATGACCAAGAAATCGCTGACGTGGCTTTACAGTATGGTGCTGAAGTTCCATTCATTCGACCTGCGAACATTGCCGATGATTTTGCTACAACACTTGATGTTATGCAACATGCAATTAACTGGTGTACCGAACAAGATTGGGATATTAGACTGGTGTGTTGCGTATATGCAACCGCGCCATTTATTCAACCTAAATATATCGTACAAGGGTTAAGATTAATATCGTGTGATAACGTTGAATACGCGTTTAGTGCGACTACTTTTCCATTTGCTATTCAAAGAGCGATTATAATGACTTCTGATGGTTTTGTTAAAATGATGCATCCTGAGCACCTTAATACACGGTCCCAAGACTTAGAAGAAACTTATCATGATGCAGGGCAATTTTATTGGGGAAAAGCATCTGCTTTTTTAATGGGGAAAGCTATTTTTGCAGAACATTCCAAAGCTATTTTAATTCCTCGAAAACATGTTCAGGATATAGATACACCTGAAGATTGGGAATTAGCTGAATCTTTATTTAAAACGTTATAGGCAATTTGATGAATATTGTTATTCGTGCGGATGCTTCTAATTATATTGGCAGTGGACATATCATGCGCTGCCTTGTATTGGCTGCTAATTTAATCAAAAAAGGACATCAAGTCTCTTTTGCCTCTCGACCTCAACAAGGGGACTTAATTGATTTTGTTCGCCAAAAAGAATTTGAAGTTAAAGAGTTAATTTGCCCTTACAAATGGAAAACCCCTAAAGATAGTGCCGATTATGCAGCTTGGTTACAAGTATCATGGCAAGAAGACGCAGATAGCTTAATCAAACAGTGTGAGCGAATAGATTTAATCATTGTAGATCATTATGGATTGAATATAGAGTGGGAGCTTTACATTAAAAAGCACTTATCATGTAAAATTTTTGCTATTGATGATTTAGTCCGAGAGCATCATGCCGAAGTTATTTTAGATCAAACATTATTGCGCAATGTCTCTGAGTATAAACACTTAACTGCTGATCAAGTTATTTTAGCAGGTTGTCATTTTGCATTATTAAACCCTTATTTTTCGTACTATCGTTCTACAGCCCTATTATCAAAAGATCTTCCTTTACAGCCAAGAGTATTAATAAGCATGGGAGGTATTGATCAACCTAATGCGACATTGCAGTCACTTGAAGCATTAGCGTTAATTACGATTAATAAACCTTTTGTAACTGTTTTGTTAAGTAGTAGAGCCCCTCATTATAAATCTGTGATTAATTTTTGTACACGCAACAACAATTGGGTTAAGCATATTAATTTTGTAGATAATATGGCAGAACTCATGTTAGACCACGATATAGCAATTGGAGCCCCAGGGACAACATCTTGGGAAAGGGCATGCTTAGGGCTTCCTAGCCTTATTATCCCATTAGCCGATAACCAAAAAACAATAAGTGAAAGATTAGTAAAGGTTGGTGCAGCAATTCAAATTCCTTTAAATACTATAAAAGCTGATTTACTCACGTCTTATAGTTTATTACTAAAGCAATGGGATGAAATGAAATCGATCAACTTATCACTATGTGATGGGTTAGGTCTATTTCGAGTGATAGACTACATTGAAAATATCAACAGTAATTTATCTAATTCAGTAATACTAAAACCTGCAACTGAATTAAATATCCAACAAGTATTTGACTGGCAATTATTACCTGAAACACGTAAATATGCACTTACCAAGGAAACTCCTACTTGGGAAACTCATGAACAATGGATGAAAGCTAAACTAAAAAAACATGAAGATTATTTTTATATAATTGAATCTCTACATTTAGGCTTAAATATAGGTGTTTTACGGTTAGACAAAAGAGACGATCAGCCTTATCTCCTTTCTCTTTTTATAGACCCAAATTACTTTGGTCAAGGTTATGCAAAAAAAGCATTAAAGAGTATTGATTCGTTACATCCTAATATTGATATTCAAGCAGTAGTTTTGACCGAAAATATCGCATCACAGCGTCTATTTACTAGTGCGAAATATGAACAAGTTGCAGTCGATACATTTATCCGCTCTTCACTACAGAGAGAAAAAATATGAATTCATTTATAACAATTGCAGATCGTAAAATTGGCCCTGATTTCCCTCCATATATTATTGCTGAATTATCAGCAAACCATAATGGTGATATCAATCGTGCTTATAAAATCATGGAAGAAGCCAAAAAAGCAGGGGCTGATGCGATTAAACTACAAACTTATACGCATGACACAATCACAATGGATTGTGATTCAGAAGATTTTCAAATCTACGGTGGTTTATGGGATGGGCAAACTTTATATGAATTATATAAGGGAGCGCATATGCCATGGGAATGGCATGAATTATTATTTGCAAAAGCCAAAGACCTCGATATTACTATTTTTAGTTCACCATTTGATTTTACAGCAGTAGAATTATTAGAGAAATTAGATGCGCCAGCTTATAAAATTGCTTCATTTGAATTAATTGACTTACCATTAATTGCCCGTGTTGCTAAAACAGGTAAACCAATGATTATGTCGACAGGTATGGCAAATAAAGAAGAAATTCAAGAAGCAGTTGACTGCGCTCGCTCTAATGGTTGTGAAGAGCTAATAGTTTTACATTGCGTTAGTGGGTACCCTGCACCAGCAGATCAATATAACTTGCGAACTATTACTGATATTTCAGAACGATTTGATGTGCTATCAGGACTATCAGATCACACTATTGATAATGCAACTGCAGTCGCATCGGTTGCTCTAGGTGCATGCTTAATTGAAAAACATGTCACATTAGATCGCAATGGTGGCGGCGCAGATGACAGCTTCTCATTAGAGCCAAAAGAATTAACACAATTATGTAAAGATAGTAAAACTGCGTGGCAAGCATTGGGAAATGTAAACTATGAACGAACAGAAGCAGAAAAAGGTAACGTTAAGTTCCGTCGTTCTTTATACGTTGTGGAAGACATTAATTATGGTGAAGAATTGACACCTCAAAACATTCGAAGCATCAGACCAGGTTTTGGTTTAGCACCTAAATATTATGATTCAATATTGAATAAAAAAGCTAAAATAGATATTAAAGCAGGCACACCATTAAAAGACACAATGTTTGATTAATATATTTAAGTATATTAAAAATGTTTATAACTAAGGATTAAAGACTGCCAATCGGCTTCATTCCAGTTAATGGATCTTTTTTTAAGCTCTTTACGGAAAGAGCGCAATAAACGTTGTAAATTGACCTCTTTCCAATCTTCTCCAACTTGTTGATAACATTTATCGAAATCAATAATCCAAACACGGCCATTTTTATCTAATAAAATATTATGGATATTTAAATCAGTATGATTTACCTGTGCTTGATGCAGTTTTTTAATTTCTTTACCAATATTTAAATATTCATGTTTCGTTAATTTTCTTTGTTGTAATAGGTCAACGAGATCTGTTGCATCTGGAATTTTTTCTGACAAGATATCAGCTTGGTATAAAAAACCACAACGTTTAACATTAGCGGCAATGGGTGTTGGCACATTAACGCCTTGCCCTTGTAGATGATTTAATAAATGAAATTCTGCGATACTTCGCGCTTTTTGATAACCAGTAAAAAAATAACTATCAGATACTATTTTTCCAAATAATCCACCTCGTCGATAATGACGTAATGCTGCTTGTATGCTATCAAGCTCAACAAACCAAGTCGTCCCACGCCCTTGCGCGCTACCGATAACCTTCGCTTTATTTTGCCAATATTGTGGCTCAAAACATTCAGATACATCATCAATCAACTTTTCATTGTAAATGGTATATGCACCTTGGCTTTGAATAATGTTGAACATCTTGTTAACCTTTTAATAAATACTCGCGACTCCAAAAATATTGAAACCTAAAATAACGTTAGTATTGTATACTGAATAAAATCACTTGGAATATCATACTACTATGCCATTATTTTCAACAGCACCTAAATCGATATGTCTTCTACGTTTATCAGCTATTGGCGATGTATGTCATGCTGTTGCTATGGTACAAGCAATTCAAAAGCAATGGCCAAGCACCAAGGTAACCTGGATCATGGGGAAAATAGAAGCGCAGTTATTACATGATTTACCTGATGTTGAAGTGATTATTTTTGATAAAAAAACGGGCTACTCCGGCATGAAAGCTATTTGGAAGCAGCTATCAGGACGCCGCTTTGATGCATTATTACATATGCAACTCGCGTTGAGAGCAAGTGCGCTAACGCTAGGTATTAAAGCTAAATATAAAGTGGGCTTTAATTTTAAACGTGCGAAAGAAGCACAATGGTTATTCACTAACCAAAAAATTTCAGATACAGCTTCACAACATGTTTTAGATAGCTTCTTTGAGTTCGCCTATTACTTAGGTATTGAAAAAACATCACCAACTTGGAATATCCCACTTTCATCTTCAGACATTAAATTCGCTCAAACAATAAGCCCACATAATAAACCATTATTTATTATCAGCCCTGCTGCAAGTAAAGATGAACGAAACTGGTTAACAGAGCGTTATGCTGCAGTGGCAGATTATGCCATCACGCAAGGTTTTGAGGTGGTATTATGTGGTTCCCCTGCGCCTCGTGAAGTACTGTTAGGTGAAAATATACAAACACTAATGCAGCACAAGGCGATCAATTTAATCGGTCAAACTTCGTTAAAGCAACTCACTGCGACCTTAAGAGAAGCTTCGTTAGTGCTAGCGCCTGATTCAGGACCTGCACATATTGCAACAACACAAAACACGCCTGTTATTGGTTTGTATGGACACAGTAATCCATTACGAACAGGCCCCTATTTAAGTGCTGAATATGTGATTAGTGTTTATGAACAACATGTACAAGAGCAACATAAAAAATCGTTATCTGAACTACCTTGGAGTGCACGTGCAAAAGGTGAACACATTATGCAAGATATCTCCACTGAACAGGTCATTGAACAATTTACTGCCATAACAGGCTCTGATCATTAATGATTTTAGATTTTTAGTAGCAGGCTTACGTGTTAAAAAAGACAAGCCAGAAAGTAAAAAGGCTAACAAAAGTTAGCCTTAAAAAAATTATATTCATTAGATTCGATTTATCACTAATAACCGAATTACCATAGAAATTACTTAGCGTAAAAATCTTTATACCATTTAACAAACTCAGCAACACCTTGCTTCACTGTGACTGCAGGTGTGTAACCTATCACTTTAAATAAGTCAGTCGTATCAGCATAGGTTTGATATACATCGCCTGCTTGCATTCCACGGAAATTTTTCTTCGCTTCTATGCCTAGTTCGCTTTCAATCGCTTGTACAAAATCCATTAAGCTGATTGGTGAGCCGTGCCCTATATTGTAAACAGCATAAGGTGCGGAACTCGTTGCTGGGCTACCTGTTTCAACTGTCCAATCAGGATTTTTAACAGGCTCAACGTCTGCGATACGAATAACACCTTCTACGATGTCATCAATATAAGTAAAGTCACGCCACATATCGCCATTGTTATTGATATCAATCGTTTCACCTTCCAGAATCTTTTTAGTAAAGATGAACGGTGCCATATCTGGACGTCCCCAAGGACCATAAACGGTAAAGAACCGTAAACCTGTCGTTGGAATATCGTAAAGATGAGAATACGTATGTGCCATCAATTCATTTGATTTCTTAGTCGCAGCATACAAAGAGATAGGATGGTCTACTGAATCATTAGTTGAAAAAGGTACTTTTGCGTTTAAACCATACACAGAGCTTGATGATGCATAGATCAGGTGACCTACTTTATTTTGACGACACCCTTCTAAAATATTGACGTGTCCCACTAAGTTGCTATCTGCATAAGCCAATGGATTTTCAATCGAGTAACGAACACCCGCTTGTGCGCCAAGATGAATTACGCGGTCAAACTGTTGAGCTGCAAATAAACCTTTAATGCCTTCACGATCAGCTAAATCTAATTTAATAAATTGAAATAATGGATTTTTAATACGGTTTAAACGAGCTTCTTTTAACGCAACATCATAATAGTCATTGATATTATCAATACCAATGACTTGGTGACCCGCTGCAGTTAAACGTTCGACGACAACGCTTCCGATAAAACCAACCGCACCTGTTACAAGGTATTTCATATTGAACTCCATAAATGTACACATGATTGTATTAACGACATAAACTCAATCATATAAAGCCGCTATAGTAATGGCTTATCTACAATGAGTAAAATACAAAGACAAAAAAACGGTTATCGCGTATTAAATAATACGCGATAACCGTTAAATAAAGTGGTCAAATTTAAAAACTAGAGCCTTTAAAGTTAAAACACGATGTTAATAACTTACTTCCACGCTTTCCAAGCATTGATCAACCCATTCGTTGAACAGTCGTGACTTTCTACACAATCGTTATTACTTAGCTCAGGTAATATTTGTCCGGCTAATTGCTTACCTAATTCAACACCCCACTGATCAAAAGTGAAGATGTTCCAGATAACGCCTTGCGTAAAGACCTTCTGCTCGTACATTGCGATTAGCTGCCCTAATGTTTTAGGCGTAATTTTCTTAACTAAAATTGAGTTAGTGGGTTTGTTACCTTCAAATACTTTATAAGGTACTAAATCAGCCACTTCTTCTGCTGATTTGCCAGCAGCCTTAAACTCAGATTCCACTTGCATCTTGGTTTTACCAAAGGCTAATGCTTCAGTTTGTGCAAAGAAGTTAGATAACAATTTAGCGTGGTGATCGCCCGCTGGGTTATGGCTAACGGCTGGTGCAATAAAGTCACAAGGGATTAATTTTGTACCTTGATGAATCAATTGATAAAACGCATGTTGACCATTAGTACCAGGTTCACCCCAGATGATCGGTCCCGTTTGGTAATCTACAGGGTCACCATTACGGTCGGTACATTTACCGTTAGATTCCATATTGCCTTGTTGAAAATAAGCAGGGAAACGGTGCATGTATTGATCATAAGGTAAAATAGCTTCTGACTCGGCACCATAAAAATTGTTATACCAAATACCGATAACCGCTAATAAGACCGGAATATTATTTTCAAATTCAGTCGTCGCAAAGTGCTGATCCATCTCATGTGCACCAGCAAGTAGCTCTTCATAGTTTTCAAAGCCAACGGTTAATGCAATAGATAATCCGATCGCAGACCAAATAGAGTAACGTCCGCCGACCCAATCCCAGAATTGGAACATATTAGCCGTATCAATACCAAACTCAGTCACTGCATCTGCATTAGTCGAAAGCGCAGCAAAATGTTTAGCAACAAACGCTTCATCCTGTGCAAAATTTAAAAACCAATCTCGCGCACTATGCGCATTGGTCATGGTTTCTTGTGTGGTGAACGTTTTAGAAGCGATTAAAAATAAAGTGGTTTCAGGGTCTACTTTGGTTAACGTTTCAACAATATGAGTGCCATCAACATTAGACACAAAATGCGTTTCAATACCTTCGACTTTATAAGGGCGTAGGGCTTCAGTGACCATGAATGGACCTAAATCAGAACCACCAATACCAATATTTACTACATCCGTAATACGCTTGCCTGTATAACCTAACCATTCACCAGAATGTACTTTTGCACAAAACGCTTTCATTTGAGCCAATACTTCGTTGATTTTAGGCATCACATCTTCGCCATCAACTAACACGGGTGTATTACTGCGGTTACGTAATGCAGTGTGTAATACCGCTCGCCCTTCTGTAATATTAATTTTTTCACCAGAAAATTGCGCTTTAATTGCCTCGCTTAAATCCACTTCTTTAGCAAGATCGATCAAGCTAGCTAATATCTCTTCGGTAATTAAGTTCTTAGAGAAATCTAATAAGAAGTCTTCGTCAAATTGGCGAGAAAAGGTGCCGAAACGCTGTGAATCTTCGGCAAATAATTCAGATATTTGCATATCAGCATGGTCATCAAATAGGCTTTGTAGCGTTGACCAAGCAGCAGTTTGTGTCGGTTGGATATTTTTCAACATAAGAAGTTCCCAAGTTTATGATATTAAAGCTTTATGAATGGTTATAACGTATTTTCATTTATAACAACAGTCACACTGATCATTAAATATTGATAAAAAAGGTAAAACAATGTGATAGAACAACTAATGTACCTTTTATGTGAAGAGACTTAAATAACTCTGTTAATAATTAACGATATAATCAATATGCTCTGATTTGATTTATTAAACAAATATATACTCGTCATCGTTCAAAATGTAAAAATCAGTAAGTCGTGAGGTAAAAAATCTAGGCATAGAGGTAAAGATCTAACGGATTAAATCGAGACTCTATGACAATGTATAACAATCGAAGGTGATTGCCTCTCTACTTGCCCTGCGGGTCGCTAATTCGAAAACCAATACCGTGTTATAACATTCGATAAGGATTGGACATTGTCATCATGTTACGCCTTGTCTTTATGTTCGAGTTATGAGGATCGAGTTAACGACTGAATAATGCCTCTTGATTGATAATGGGTATAATATCCAATAATTTAGTAAAGCTTTGTAATAAAGCGTAACATTAAAAATAAAATCAATGATTTAAAGTACAAAATTAGACAAACAATAAAGATCCAAATATTGTTGAAAAATTGCTATCATGCAATGATATCTAATCAAGCAATAATTTTTATCCGGAAGGTAAAGAGATAACCATGCAAGAAACCCCAGACAATAAGACTCACTTTGGTTTCAAAACCGTTGAAGAAGATAAAAAAGTTGAATTAGTGGCCGACGTATTCCATTCCGTTGCCGCTAAATATGACATCATGAATGATGTGTTATCTATGGGTATCCACCGCATTTGGAAGCGCTTTACCGTTGACTGCTCTGGTGTTCGCCAAGGTCAAAAAGTCTTAGACTTAGCCGGTGGGACAGGTGATTTAACCGCAAAGTTTTCACGTATTGTGGGTGCACAAGGCCAAGTGATTTTAGCTGATATTAATGATTCGATGCTGAAAGTAGGCCGTACTAAGTTGCGCGACATGGGCATTGAAGGAAACGTAAGTTACGTTCAAGCTAATGCTGAAGAGTTACCATTTCCAGATAATCACTTTGATTTAATCACGATTGCGTTTGGTTTACGTAACGTGACTGACAAAGATAAAGCCTTAGCTTCTATTTACCGAGTGCTAAAGCCTGGTGGTCGTTTACTGGTATTAGAATTCTCAAAACCAGTTTATTCGCCAGTTGAAAAATTCTATGATTTTTACTCGTTCAATATTTTGCCTAAGCTAGGTAAATTAATTGCGAACGACAGTGAAAGTTACCAATATCTAGCTGAAAGCATTCGTATGCATCCAGATCAAGATACGCTTAAAGAGATGATGAATAATGTCGGTTTCGAAGGGACAGAGTACTTTAATTTAAGTGCAGGTATTGTCGCTCTACATCGTGGTTATAAATACTAATCCGATATTGCAAACATTAACCAGTCACTTCTATAACGAGAGTCAACATGCCATTAACTAACTTACTGTGCGGTTTATTAGAAACAGGTGTAAATCAATTACATCAATTAGATAGTAGCGCTGTCATAAAACGTAAACAACTTAATGGCACTATCATCTATGCAAGCTTAAAAGAACTTAATTTCCCATTGTATTTTGTTATTTCAGATCGACAAGTCGATGTATTAAATAAATTTGAAGGCCAAGCTGATTGTAATATTCGAGTCAGTTTTAGTGCCTTAAATAAGTTGCAAGATAATCATCAACTAACGCACTTAATTAAAACAGGGCAACTAGAAGTTGATGGCGATATTCAATTAGTACAGCAGTTTGCAAAATTATTGACGGATATGGATATCGATTGGGAAGAACATCTATCTCATAAGGTCGGAGATGTCATTGCACACAAACTTTGTTATCACGCTAAAAAGATCCATCAAGGTACATTGGCTCAATTTAATAAAGTTGAAAAACAAACGGCTTTATATGTAACAGAAGAGATTAAACTGGCTCCTAGCGGATTAGAAGTTGCTTACTTTTGCGAGCAAGTCAAAATACTAGAAGCACAAGCAGATACATTATTACTAAGCCTTAACAATAAGCTAGAGCAGTTAGAAGCAAAGTCTAATAAACGACTCGGCACTAACTCACTAGCTGGAAAATAAATGATAAAAATAACAGAATTATCGCGCCTATATCAGATAAATAAAACGTTTATTGAATATGGTTTAATTGATTTAGTCCCTAAAGCACAAATACCTAAAAGTTATTGGATTTTACGAATTTGTTTATTTTGGTTACGTAATCAACATAAAGAGATGGGGTTACCTGAACGTCTGCGCTTAAGTTTACAATCATTAGGGCCTATCTACATAAAACTAGGGCAAATGCTGTCGACTCGTCGTGATTTATTGGCACCTATTTATGCAGACCAATTAGCGCACTTACAAGATAATGTACCGGCCTTTTCTGGTGATTTAGCGATTAAACAAATAGAAAAATCTTTTCAACGTCCAATTAACGAGATTTTTGATAACTTTAATGAAGTTGCGCTTGCTTCAGCATCAATAGCACAAGTTCATACAGCAACACTTAAGGAAGATGGCAGAGAAGTTGTCATTAAAGTAACAAGACCTGGTATTGCTAAAACCATTGCCGCTGATATTCAATTAATGAAGTGGATGGCTTCATTAATGCAACGTTTTTTAAAAGACGCTAAACGTCTGCGTCCTGTTGAAGTGATCAGAGAGTACGAAAAAACTATTATCGATGAATTAGATTTAATGCGTGAAGGTGCTAATGCAATTCAATTACGCCGTAATTTCTTAAACTCTAAAATGTTATATGTCCCTGAAATTTATTCAGATTATTGCACTAAAGATGCATTAGTCATGGAACGTATATATGGTATTCCAGTATCAGATATTGAGGCATTAAAAGCACAAAATACCAATTTAAAACTACTTGCAGAACGCGGCGTAGAAGCCTTTTTCACGCAAGTATTTCGAGATAGTTTCTTTCATGCTGATATGCACCCAGGTAACGTCTTTGTATCTTACGAACACCCAGAAGATCCACTTTGGATAGGTATTGACTGTGGCATTGTAGGAACATTAACCAACGAAGATAAACGCTATTTAGCAGAAAATTTCTTAGCCTTTTTCAATCGAGATTACAGACAAGTAGCACAATTACATATCGACTCAGGTTGGGTGCCAGCAGATACACCTGCGGAAGAATTTGAATTTGCTATACGCGCGGTTTGTGAACCTATTTTTGAAAAACCATTATCAGAAATTTCATTTGCTCACGTATTAATAAATTTATTTAATACCGCTCGTCGCTTTAATATGCAAGTGCAACCTCAATTAGTTTTGTTACAAAAAACGTTACTTTATATCGAAGGTTTAGGTCGTCAATTATACCCACAATTAGATTTATGGGACACCGCAAAACCCTTTTTAGAAAACTGGATGCGAGAGCAAGTTAGCCCTCAAACACTGTTTAACAAACTAAAAGTGAAAGCGCCCTTTTGGTTAGAAAAATTACCAGATATCCCAGAATTGGTTTATCACAATCTAGCGCAAACTAAACAAATACAACAACAGCAACAATTGTTAATGCAGCGTTTTAATGATCAACAGCAAAAAAACAGTAAAAACCAAGTGATAACCTCTTTAGCGGTTACGCTGAGTATTATTACTGCTTTATTCTATCTACAGTCTGATGATAGTTTTAACTTGTATTTAACGATTCCAGCAGTAGTATCATGGGTAATTGCTTGGCGGTTTAGTAACAAATCTTAATATCTTTAGTGGCTGATAAAAAATGCGACTAACATTGATTAACTTTAATGGATTATTTACGTAAACAGGCTTTATTTATAAAGTCTGCTTAAATCAATATACACAATGACTTACAACATTATTTACATATAGGAAATATATTATGGGCGGTATCGGAATTTGGCAATTAGTAATTATTGCAGTGATTGTTATTGTTTTATTTGGCACTAAAAAACTGCGCGGTATTGGTGGTGATTTAGGGGGTGCAATTAAAGGATTTAAAAAAGCAATTAAAGAAGAAGATACCTCTTCTCCTGAATTAGATAAGAAATCTGATGCTAGCTTCAAAGAAGAGCAAAAGACTGAAGCTGAAAAAAGCAAACAAGACTAAACCATTGATTTTAAAAGTAGCCTGTGATGTTTACAGTCATCTTTACATAATGGTGAGTTATAGGCGCTTATAAACTTCTAATGAGAAATATATTCTTAAAAAAGGCGGTTATAACAATGACCCGCAACAAGGTGTATTAATTAATGTTTGATATTGGCTTTTGGGAAATCATGTTGATTTCCGTAATAGGATTAGTCGTACTGGGGCCTCAGCGTTTGCCTATCGCTATTCGTACTGTTTTGAAATGGGTTAATACTGCTAAAAGTATGGCTAATTCAGTAAAAAATGAAATATCTCAAGAGCTTGAGTTACATGAAATGAATGAGAGTATGATCAAAGCCAGTAAACAAGGCTTAGATAAAATAGATCCTGATTTAAAAGCGTCGATCGATGAAATGAAAGAGAGTGTTGAACAATTAACACGTCCTTATAAAAACAACGTTGATGATTTAATGAACGCTCAAGCTAAATCTCAAAAACAAGCAAAAGCAGCCGAAACTGACACACAAGCTTTAACAGAAAATGAAAAGTCAGAACCGATCATTTCAGAAGAAAAACCTTCAGATCAAACACCTTCAAAAACAATACCTCATCAGGAAAAATAATTAATGAGTGAGCAAGCGTCAGATCAGGCACAACATAGTTTGCCATTAATTACACACCTTTTAGAATTACGCGATCGTATTCTCAAGGTCGTTGTCGTAGTGTTAGCGATATTCCTTAGCTTGGTTTATTTTTCTAATGATATTTACCACTATATTGCCATTCCGTTAACCAGTCAGCTTCCTGAAGGCTCAAGCATGATTGCCACAGGTGTCGCAACGCCCTTTTTCACGCCAATTAAATTGACCATCGTACTCTCTATTTTTATCGCAATACCTGCGATCTTATATCAAGTATGGGCTTTTATTGCGCCTGGTTTATATAAACACGAACAAAAACTTGTTGCTCCATTAGTAATTAGCAGCGCATTGCTGTTTTACTTAGGCATGGTATTTTCTTATTACGTTGTGTTTCCTTTGGTATTTTCATTCTTTACCAGCACGGCACCTGAAGGCGTGACCATTGCCACTGATATCAGCAGTTATTTAGACTTTGTATTGAAGTTGTTTTTTGCCTTTGGTTTAGCGTTTGAAATACCCGTTGCCACGTTATTACTATGTTGGACGGGTGCAACAACACCTGAATCTTTAAAAGCAAAACGACCTTACATTGTAGTCGGCGCATTTATTTTTGGTATGTTATTAACGCCTCCAGATGTGATATCTCAAACCTTATTAGCTGTACCAATGCTTATTTTATTTGAATTAGGTTTATTATTTTCGCGCTTTTATGTGAAAAAGCCAGCGTCAGATGATGAGCTAGATCCAGAAGAAAACACTATCCACAAAGAGCCAAAAAACTAATGATTGATATTGGCGTTAACTTAACTAATCAGCGTTTTGATAAAGACTTAGCATCCGTCATTGACAATGCCAAACAAGCAGGCCTCACCAAGTTAATGGTAACGGGTACTAATATTGTTGAAAGTCAGAAAGCGTTAGTTTTAGCCAAAGAAAACCCTGGTTTCATCTACAGTACAGCGGGTATTCACCCGCATGATGCAAGCTCAATGACAGCAGAATCGGTAGTGCAATTACGTGAATTATTAACGCAACCTGAAGTAAAGGCTGTTGGCGAATGTGGGCTGGATTTCAATCGAAACTTCTCAACACCTGCAGAACAAGAAAAAGCGTTTATACAACAACTAGAATTAGCAGTCGAATATCAGTTACCTGTTTTTATGCATGAACGCGATGCTAATCAACGCTTTATTGAGCTATTAACACCTTACATCAAACAACTACCTAGTGCAGTATTACATTGCTTTACAGGCACTCAAGAAGAACTCGAGCGTTGTTTAGCTTTAGATTTACATATTGGCATTACGGGTTGGATATGCGATGAACGCCGAGGAGCACATTTACTAGAATTGGTAAAAATGATCCCCGATAACCGTTTAATGATTGAAACAGACAGTCCTTATTTATTACCTCGTTCAATGCGCCCTAAGCCAAAATCAAGTCGCAATGAGCCGAAGTATTTGCCTTATATTGCTCAAACCATTGCACATGCTCGTCAGCAATCACTTTCAACATTTTTAAGTAATACCGAAAAAACAACACAGTCTTTTTTTAATTTAACTCAATAAAGTTTGTTGCTTTATATTCAGCTCTGCTCCGTATTCCAGCTCTGCTCAATGTTTAATATAGCCAAAGCATTAACTAAATTAAGTATTAAAGACTAAATATATAACAACATAGGAGGCATTATGTCCGTTTCTCAATCTTTTCCTGCTCGTCGTTTACGCCGTTTACGCAAACACGATTTCTCACGCCGTTTAGTACAAGAAAATCAATTAACGGTTAATGATTTAATTTATCCAATGTTTGTTGTAGAAGGAACTAATCGCCGTGAAGCAATCCCTTCAATGCCGGGAATTGAACGTTTATCATTAGATTTATTAGAAATTGAAGTTAAAGAATTAGCGGCTTTAGGTATTCCTGCAGTAGCGATATTCCCAGTAACACCGAGTGAAATTAAAACTGAAATGGCTGAAGAAGCTTATAACGAAAATGGCTTAGCTCAGCGCGCAGTCATGTGCATTAAAGAAACCTGTCCTGAATTAGGCGTGATCACTGATGTTGCATTAGACCCTTTCACAACACATGGTCAAGACGGCATTATTGATAGTGAAGGCTATGTACTTAATGACATCACCACTGAAATTCTAGTTAAACAGGCGCTTTCTCATGCTCAAGCAGGTGCAGATATCGTTGCCCCTTCAGACATGATGGATGGTCGCATAGGTGCTATCCGTGAAGCACTAGAAAACGCAGGCTTTATTAACACACAAATCATGGCTTACAGTGCGAAGTATGCCTCTAGCTACTATGGCCCTTTCCGCGATGCAGTAGGCAGTGCAGGTAACTTAAAAGGTGCTAACAAATCAACTTATCAGATGGATCCCGCGAATAGCGATGAAGCGATTCATGAAGTTGCATTAGATATACAAGAAGGTGCAGATATGGTGATGGTTAAACCAGGTATGCCGTATTTAGATATTGTACGCCGTGTTAAAAGCGAATTGAAAGTGCCAACATTTGCTTATCAAGTGAGTGGTGAATACGCGATGCATAAAGCGGCTATTGATAACGGTTGGTTAAAAGAAAGAGAATGTGTTTTAGAGTCTTTATTATGCTTTAAACGCGCAGGAGCAAACGGCATTTTAACCTACTTTGCAAAGCAAGTTGCTCAATGGCTGAAAGAAGAAAGTAAGTAGTTAATTTATAAAATCAATCCACATTAATAAATAATGGGAGCCATATTTAAGATATGTCCTCTGTTATTTATTAATGATTTAAAATCGCTCTTATTAACCAAATTTAAACTTACATCAAAAATAATTACAAATTCAACATTGAATGATCATCGATTATTGAGTCTGCAATATCGGCTATTGAACATTTTTTTATCATTGATTGTTCTCTCAAAAATTTATAAGACTCTTGCTCTGTTATATTTTTCAATTCAGATAATATTGCTACCGCCTGCTCAACCTTTCTCCTTCCTTTTAACGTTTCGTCTAAGGAGTTAATGCGTTTTTTTAATCTTTTTTCATGCTTAGAAAAACTTATCGCTGTCGTTAACACTGCTAATAAACCAAAAATACGAATAGGTTTCGAAATAACGCCATGCACATGAAAATAATCCAACTCAACTAATATTTCAGGTGTTTCATAAGCAATAACACCAATACGTGCAACACTTTCATCATTGGCCATCCAAGAAATAGAGTTTTTGTTATTTTTATTATCAATTAAAAAAATAACAACATCTATATCTTGTTCAAGCACTTTTGGAGCTGGCCAAACATAATCAATATTGCAACCTATTCGCTTAATATGATCAATTAATATCTTTCTATCTGAATCATCTGGGTGTATCACAAGAACACGCATTTGTCTTAAACGACGAATTAATTGATAATCTTTAGCTGAAGAGCTACTCATTAGTTACCTATACCTCAATGATAATTTAAACTTCAATAGAACGGTCATAAGCGATTAAATAAGGATCCGCTTTAATTACAGATGGTGATTCCCATAAAATATCATAACTTCCTTCTCTATTCGACTTTGCCACATAAGGCCTTAAAGTAAGGTGGTTCGTATTTAAATCTAAAAAAAGATCGCCACCAGGTGATTCAATTGGAGCCTCTGAAAGCGCTGCTAGAATACTTTCAGTGTCGTCATACTTTGCAGATAATAAAGCATTAGCAAAAACATTAACAAGAGAGTAAGCCACTTCACTAAACACACAAGGACTTGTATCTTCTCCAAAACGCGTTTTGAACTTTTTAATAAAAGCTTTATTAGCCTCCGTTTCTAATGAAGAAAAGTAAGATGCGACGGATATATGCCCTTCCCTTTTATCTAACTCTAAAGCTTGAATACTAGATTCAACTGCAGTTAAAGAAGCAAGAGGAGGTTTTACACCATCGAACTCTAATTCTGCATAAACACTATATAAATTAATACTATCTAAACCAACAACCGTAGAAAAAATAACATCTGGTTTATTTTTTAGAATATCATTCAAATTTAATCTAAGGTCCGCAGCATCAGCAGAGAAATTTAGATATTTTTCAGCTACTACTTTACCGCCACTGGCATTCAAGAACTCATTAACCACACGGTTAATTTCTCTTGGGTATAAATAATCGAGACCTATTAGTGCAATGTTTTTACCGTAGTTATTAAAAATATATTTTAATAACGGCAATACTAATTGGTTAGGTACGCCTCCTCCATAAATAACATTAGGAGAGTATTCGAACCCTTCATAAACAGAAGGATAAAATAGGATCCCATTAAAACGCTCTATAATCGGAAGTACTGCTTTTCGACTAGAAGATAAACAGCAGCCAAAAATAACATTAACTCGATGTTTTAGTAATAACTCTGTTGCCATTTTAGCATACAGTAAATCGTCTCCTGCAGGATCTAAAATAATAGGTTCTAATTTATTACCTCCGATCCCACCATTATTATTAACTTCTTCACACGCCAATAATACTCCACGTAGGTGAGAAGATTCAGAAACAGCCATAGGTCCCGACTGAGAGAAAAGAACACCAATTTTTATAGTTCTTTTTTCATACTCAGTATTTTTTACTGTATCTTGCATAAAAGTAGCTCTATTTAAATTATTTGTAGATAGTAATTAACTGTTTAGGTTTCAGTATATTAAATCAACAATAACGATTGCTGTTGATTGATAAGAAACTGCCTTTAAAAAGGTTAGGAAATACTTTTCTTTAAAGGCATTATTCATTATCGAACTTGTTTAGGTTCTTTATACTAAACCAATAGCAATGATTAAATGCTTCTTTAATTTATACCGAATGTTTCTTTAAAGCACTTTCAAGTTTGATAGCAATCGCTAATAGTTTTTCATCTTCATTTGGTTTTCCCATTAACATCATCCCAATTGGTAACCCTGATTTAGAGAGGCCAATAGGAATTGTCACACAAGGATAACCAGTCATATTACCTAATACACAAAACCACAACATACTTTTATGAGCATGCACTTTTTTTCCACCAAACTCTTGTTCTTCCTCATTTAAAGTTGGTGCAGTAACCGGTAAAGTCGGTGTTACAATGATATCCCAGTCTCCTAACTCACAGGCAAAGGTATGCATTAATTGACTACGCAATCTTTGAGCTTGTAATACATCTAATGCTGAGAGTTGCGAGCCAGCTTCTAACTTAGCCCTCAGTCCTGATGAAAACCCTCCCGGATTTTTTTTCAATAAAGGTTGATGATAAGATGCCGCTTCACTAAAGATAATCGCTTCCCAAGCTTCATAGTAATTATCAACATGAGATAGCCCAGCTTCTTTCACTACTGCAGATGAAGCTTCAAGCGCTCTCTTTACAGCAGTATCAATTTCATCACTTCGTTCTAACCCTTCGCCAGTTAAGTGAATAACATTAATTGCTTCGTTATGCTCTACTACTTCAAATTTAGCCGAAGAAACAGTAGATAAATCTTTTGAATCTTCACCTAAAAAATAGGGTAATAACAACTCAATATCTTTTAAAGAACTCGCTAAAGGTCCAGGAGCGTCGAGTGACCAACTTAACGGTAGAACACCATGTCGGGATGCTCGTCCATAACTAGGTTTAAAACCATAAATACCGCAAGCAGCTGCAGGCATTCTAATAGAACCACCAGTATCACTTCCTAATCCAGCAGAAACAATACCAGAAGCGATAGCAGCAGCAGATCCACCACTACTCCCACCAGTAACATGATTTGTATTATGGGGATTTAGTACAGGACCAATATTAGAATTAACATTAGTAGGACTAAATGCCCATTCATCCATATTGGTTTTACCAAAAATAACAACACCTGCTTCACGCAAGTTAGCAATGATTGTTGCATCTTGTCCACTTGGTTCTAATGGCAAAGCGCCTGAGCATGCTGTAGTAGGATAATCTTTAGTGAGATAATTATCTTTAACTGCAATTGGAACACCATCAATCGGGCTAAGGCAGTTTCCATTTGCTCGACGTTTGTCTGAAGCCACTGCTTGATCTAATGATTTTTCTCTATCAAGAACGACAAATGCATTTAAATATGAGTACTCCTCAGCTTTATCAAGTGCCTTCATGGTTAATGAGACCGATGTTTCCTTTCCAGAAGCGAGATCCGCACATTGCTCTGTTAAGTTTTTATTATTTTTTAGCATTGAAAACTCCTGGGTTGAAAATATGAGCAGGCTCTTCAAATTGTGAATCAAGAGGAATATTTAACCCAGCCCTAATTCGCTCTAGAATATCGACAATTTCTTGTTTTTGTTCAACGGTTAATGGCACGTTTACTTCTTTATCACTCATTTTTAAACTCCTAACAATTCTTTTTGTAACGTTTTATTTGCACGTAAACTATCTCGATCAATTTCCATATGAACCTCTCCTTTGTCCATCACATAGGCCCGTGTAGCGATAGATAAACAAAAATCTAAATCTTGTTCTGCAACAAGAATAGCGATGTTATTTTCTTTATTAATACGCTTTAAAACACCTGACATTTCATCAATAATCGAAGGTTGTACCCCTTCTGTCGGCTCATCTAATAATAAAATTTTAGGTCGAGTAGCAAGTGCCCGAGCAAGTGCTAAAACTTGTTGTTGCCCACCAGAAAGCCCACCTGCAAGTTCATTTGCTTTAGGAACTAAAATAGGGAAATCTTCCATAAGTTCCTCTACGGTATTTTTGGGGTTATAACCATTTGATGCAGCAGCGACGGCGATATTTTCAATCACTGTCATTCGAGGAAATACGAATCGCCCTTGAGGCACATACCCTAGCCCCATTTTTGCTCGCTTTGCAGGAGAATTAGGCATCGGTATTCCTTCTATTTCAGCATGCCCCGCCATAGCAGGTATCAACCCAGCGGCATAACGCATTACGGTAGACTTACCGACACCATTTCTTCCTAATAAAGCAACAATTTCTCCAGCCTTGACCTCTAAAGAAATATCACGAATTATCGTTGTTTTACCGTATCCTCCAGTCGCATTAAGTATCTTAAACATGTTTTCGTCTCCCTAAATAAACATCAAGTACGCGTTCATCCTTACGTAACTCCTGGATATTTCCTTCGGCAAAGACTTCTCCTTGATGTAACATTGTGACATGCCCTTCTAAAGTACTTACAAAATCCATATCATGCTCAACGACTACTACTGTTGTATGTAAGGCAAGTGTGCGAATAAGGAGTGATAGTTCTCGAGTTTCTTCTTTCGTCATACCTGCGGCGGGTTCATCTAATAAAATGATGCGCGGTGCTAAACATAAGACCATACCAATATCGAGCCATTGTTGTTGACCGTGAGAAAGAGCTGATGCATTTACACCTAACTGCTCTTCAAATCCCAACATACAAAGCACTTTATGGCTAATATCTAAAGCTATCTGTTGATCATGAGTACGTGAGTAGGCTGCAATCCAAAGATTATCTATGACAGAAAGGTCACCAAATACTTGAGGCTTTTGATTTTTAACTCCCATTCCCTTTTTAACACGTTCAAAAATGGGTGAAGAAGTAATGTTGTCGTCGCCTAAATTAACCACACCACTTTCAGGCTGATATATTCCAACACAGGTTTTTAAAAAAGAACTTTTTCCTGCGCCATTCGCACCAATCAATGAATATGGTTTGCCTGGTATAAAGTTACGATCAACTTTATTAACAGGTATGACACCACCGAATTTTTTAAACAGTTGAGTGGTTGAGAAGTTTTTTGCTGGGCCAGCTTGTTTTTCAGCATCAATAAGAATCTGCTCTAAGACTTCAACATCAATTTTAACCGAATTTGTATGTCTAGCCGCAGCATTAGGGTCAGGTAAAAATTTTCGCCATAAGGAATCTAATGATCCTAAAATCCCATTTTTAAGAAACAGAACGAGTAGTATCAGCGTCATGCCTAAAATCAAGGTCGTTTGTCCACCAGCAGCCCCCCCTAGCACAAAGGACATAATACCTATCATTAATGCGCCAACAAAAGGGCCAGCAAGCGTCCCTAAACCACCAATTAAAACATAAATAGGCGGAAGAAAAGCTTCTTGAATAGAGAAGACAGAAGGACTTAAAAAATTTGACCAAAGCGCATAAAGAGTGCCTGCAAGTCCAGCTATTGCACCTGCGTAGATAAAATTAAGTAGTTGATATTTTCGAACATCATAGCCAAGCAATTCGGTTTTACTGCTATCAATTCGAATACAATCAATAATACGTCCAAAGTGACTATGCATTAATTGACGAGTTAAAAAATAGAGTATTGCAACAATAATGATGACCGTCATTAACGCTTGATTTGGGCCCAATGATTCAGCTTCAGCTCCAAAGCCAATAACAATGCCAGGAATATTAGATAAACCACTATCTCCGAGAACAGAAGCGCTTCCGATATCGATTTTAAAAGTTTGTATTACCGACCAAAGCAATAAAGTGAATGTATAAGATAAAATAGTACTTTGTAATTCCCCCATACGAGCATAAAAGATCACATAACCTAGCAACATTGCTGATAACGCACCAAAAAGACTACCAATAGGCAAAGCCCAAATAATTGAATTTCCTGTAAGCTCTGAGAAATTAATAGCAGCAATACTGCCGAAATATCCCCCCATGCCATAAAATGCAGTTTGACCTAAGCTTAGTAGTCCTCCTCTTCCCCATACAATATCAAGACTCATTCCTAACAGACCAAATATAAGCCAAGACGTAGAAACAAAAGCAAGGTAAGGATCAATTAAAAAAGCAACAACAAGTGCGGCAAGCGTAGCAATAGCAGGTAAGATTAAACCTGCTGATTGATAAATTTTTTCTGATAAAGTCATAATATTTCCTAAAGTTTTCTACGCCATTTAGCTGATATTCCACATGGATATAGCCAAAGTAGTAATGCAGTGATAAGAAAAAAGAAAACTTCACCAATAACTGAAGATAGGAAACTGGCTGTAATTGAAGAGCCGCCACTTAAACCTAAAGTAGTTAGTACGGTTCCAGTTAGCGCCACAGGTCCGGCAACAACAACAGCTAAAAATGATTTTACTGCGAAAGCAAGTCCCATTGTTGGAGTAGCAGGAACCAGCGGTAATAAAATTGCCCCAGCAAAACCAGCAAGTCCACATCCGATAGAGAAAGTAAGCGTATTAACTCGATTAGAATCAATACCTATCGCTTGTGCCATCTCAGGTTGCTGAATAGAAGCACGCGCTTTCATTCCATACACCGTTTTTGTCATCAACAGATAAACAAACAAAAACATAAGAGCAGCAACTAAGATCATCAGAAGTCGATATCCATCTAAGCTGTATTCACCAATACTCACATTAAATTGAGGGATAGTCGCAACACTTACAGTACTCGTACCAAAAATCACCACAACAAGCTGCATGAAAAACATACTAAGTCCCCAAGTAGCTAGCATAGTGTCGAATAATCTACCGTATAAACGACGTACAATAAGCATCTCGACTATGGCACCAATAGACATAGTAATCATTACGGCGATAGGGATAGATAAAATATAAGGGACGCCTGCTTTAGTAACAGTCAGAGCAGCATAAGCACCAATCATTAAAAACTCACTATGAGCGAGATTAATGACCCCCATTAACCCAAAAACAACAGCCAATCCCATCGCAGCGATTAACAAAATAGATGCGCTTGATAATGACGATAATAATATGGTCGCCAAATAATCGAGTTCCATAAATTTCCTTATTTATAATTATTTGCTTAAAAAGATCATTAATAATTAAATAAAATAGAATAAGCCTACTAGTGTCCAACACCTTTAAAGATGCCGGCTAAGGTATATTTTCAATTCTTTTAAAATCAAAATGAATACCTTGTTCCATTGAAATAAATTCACTATGTATAAATGAGAATTTTACTTAAAATCTATGGCTGTAAGCTTATTCATATTTTCATGATCAGTTAATATTTAAGCCTTTGGTGTAAAATGTTTGACTAGTTTTGGATTCGCAATAAGGTCACATTTTTGATTTTCATAACTAGGAGCAACGGCTTTAAAAGTTTCTAAAACTTCAAAACCATAGTTGTCATCTCCCATTGCTATATATGTATTTTGCTTAACATGATGAGAACCGGGCTCCATACTTACATCACCATTTGGTCCCTTAAAGTTAATTTCGCCACTTTCTAACGCTGTGTATACAGATTTTGATTTAAATGTTCCTGCTTTTTCAACAGAGTTAGCCCAAAGGTGAACGGCATTCCAAGCCGTAACAGCTTCAGGTGAAATAGTTTGACCCTTTCCGTAAACTTCAGTCCATTTCTTTAAAAAGGCTTTATTTTCAGGATTATCTAAACTCGAAAAATAGACATGGCTTGAGACAATACCTTTACCTGCATTCGGCGTAAGTAATACTTGCTCATTAGCAGTACTATAATTTGACGATACAACTGGAATACTGTCTTTCAGGCCAGCTGAAGTAAATTGCTCTAAAAAGCCCACTTGATTTGGACCGACTGGGATAGCAACAACGAAATCAGGTTTAGCTCGCTGAATTTTTTGAATAGTAGGGGTATAATCAGTAACGGTAAGTGCAAGGAAATCTTCTCCAACAACCTCACCATTAAATTGTTTTGCGTATTCGTGATACCAAAGAGCAGAAATAGTCCCATAATTGTAATCAGGAGCCATGATAAACATTTTCGGGCCATATTTTTTTATTGCCCATTCAACCAATGGTTTAATTTGTTGAGAAGCTGAAGGAGCCGTTACAAATGTTTGCTTGTCACAAGCACCACCTTCATACAAAGTACTATAAAAATATGGAATATTAGCTTTTCTAAAAATAGGGCGTATGGCTTCTCTAGATGAACTTGTCATGCCGCCAAACACAACTGCTGGTCTATCTCGAAGCACAGTGGTATTCGCATATTGCGTATATTTACTCAACTCCGATTGTGTATCATAAGTGATTAAATTAAGCTTCTCTCCAAGCAAACCACCCTTAGCATTAATATCATCAATCGCTAATTTCACTGCGTTACTTTGCATTACTCCAAATATACTAAAACTACCTGTAACATCATAAATAGCACCGACATTAACATCTGCAAATGTAGAGCTGGCTCCAAAAACTGCACCACATACAAACATACTTTTGATAATATAATTTTTCATTACTTAGTCCTTCCTTAGCTAAATTATAAATTTAAGGCAAAAAAAAACGCAGCTGAATAAATCAAAGTTTAAAACTTTGTATTTATTCAGCTGCGTCGCTGATTCTTTGCTTAATTCACATAAAAATAAAAATTAAGAGCAATTACCCTATCTTATTTAAATTCTTTAATCAACAGAATAAAACACTTTATATTCATAAATAATCATATTTTCATTAATTGAAAGTAGTGATTAACTATAAAATGAAACAGTTCTTCTAATTCTTTTCAGGTAACCTTTTATTTTTAAAATGACACAAGCAAGCTAATATCAATCATTGCAAATCATTGTTCAGCTTTGCTGACTACTCCAGCTTATTCTTCTAAATTTGACAAACCAAAGAGCTACTTATGTTAATTTATGCTCTAAGTTTAACTCTTGGGTGCGATGTTTAGATTACAGATTTAATATGTATCCGTTGCCATTCAGAGTGCAACATTCAGCAAATGATGAAGAGAAAAAATGCTAGGCATATAGTGAAAGATCTAACAGGTTAAATCGACATTTTCTAACAACAAAGGTGTTTACTTCGTTGCTTGCCCTGTGGGTCGTTAGCTTGAAAATCCACTCCACGTTGCCACTTTCGATAAGGGCTCGCCATCGTTATCATGTTGTTTCATGTTGCGCCTTGATTTGGAGCCCAAACTAACGATAACAAGGCACTTTGAACGGTCATCGGTATAACAGTGAATCCAAAATAACAATATAATAATGTGCTCTGAATAACTAAAAATTCCGCTTTAATAAAGCGGCATTTTTCTTTTAAACTTATTAAAGCTTATAGCAATCACACTAATTAATTGATCTATTTTATTGGTTAAAATGATTTATTTTTTCATTGTAAATTTAGTAAAGGGAACTATTAAGAATTAATATTTTTTAGTTAATTCTCCAACAGACGATTAACGAAGTTAATCTTAGAAAGGCCTCAATTTACGCCTTAAACTAAATCATTTTTTCTGCGCAAAATTTAGATCACTTATTTAATGTAATCGGTATTATTTAAGAAGCTCTAAATGTTCAACATCAATCTTAGTTTCCGACCAATCGCTATCTACTTCACCGGTAACACGGATTTTATCTTCAGGTGTCACGGTAATATGGCGGAAATCTTTACCTTCTATTTCAACCATCACTTCACCGGTTTCATCTCTGAATAAATAGAGCTCTGAAGACGTTTGTTTAATTAACTTACCTTGTAACGCAACTTTACTATCATCTGCTAATTCAATAGCTTCTTTAACGCTCAAGGTTTGTATTGAGGTAGCGCCGGGACCAACAAATGCAGCAAAAGCGCTAAGAGAAAATAAACTAGTGAATAGAACTACGATTAAACCTTTAAACATAAATATCCTCATTCTTTAAAAGAAATAAAAAGTGAAAGTAGTCTTTAATCTAATTGACTTTATTAACTAATAATTGTTATTTAAACAATAAGTTAAAATTAAAAGTTGATTAAAGGACTCATTATTTATGACTAATGGTATTAATGATCGTTCAAGTTTAATTTAAAGGTTGAAGTTCAAACCAGCTCAATTTAATAACAGTTCACTTTCAATAGGATGAAATACGCTACAAGCATCTATTAATGCTTTTGCCGTTAACTTAGGCACACCGTAAGCTTCTGTGGTGACGTGATATACGTCTTTCACTTTATCCAACAAAATAGCAAAATCACCGTCTCCTGTTAGTAAAATGATCGTATCGACTGAAGGTGCAACTTCCATTACGTCAATGGTAATTCCCACATCCCAATCGCCCTTTGCTGTACCATCGCTACGTTGAATAAAAGGTTTAAGTTTTACATCAAATCCCACGTATTTTAAAACCTCTTGGAATTTCTGTTGTTGGTTATCACCTCGATCAATCGCGTAAGCATAGGCGTAAATAATCTCACCTTGAGCTTCTATTTTTTGCCATAACTTACGGTAGTTAAACTGCTTCCCATAAGCCTGACGCGTGGTGTAATACATGTTTTGAACGTCAGCAAAAACTGCAATTTTTTTCATTGAAAATGACCTAGATTCGATAAGTTAATGAATAGAATATGAGGCTTTTCAATCTTTTCAGCAAGCTTATTGTTTGATTAAGTAAAAAGACAATACCGTTAATTGAAATTAACATTCTTGAATAAAACGCGTAAAGTACATTACCCTCTTATTTTGGATAATTTTCATGGAAAATTTTTACCTACCGATTAAACATCTACACATCACACTAGTCGCTTTTAGTGTGTTATTTTTTATTATTCGTGCTGCTTTAATGTTTATCCATAAACCAATCCACCAACAAAAATGGGCTAAAATGTTAGCAAGGATTGTTGATACCTTCTTATTAATCTCAGCTATTATGCTCTGCTTTATCATTCATCAATCACCACTAGTTGATAACTGGTTAACTGAAAAAGTATTCTGCCTTATCGCCTATATTATTTTGGCTTACATTGCCCTTTATCGCGCGTCGACTTTACCAACACAATTATTAAGTACTATTTTCGCCATAGGCTGGGTAATAATTGCAGTAAAAATAGCAATATTGAAGCAAACCATTTTATTAGGCTAAGAGGATACTCATATGAATAAAATAGAGATTAAATATTGCAAGAAATGCCGTTGGTTACTGCGTTCTAGTTGGATGGCACAAGAGATCTTAAGCACCTTTGAAGAAGAAGTTGATGAACTCTCATTAGTACCGGGAACAGGTGGTATTTTTGAAATTACAGCAAATGGTCAACTTATCTGGTCGCGCAAAGAAATGGGGGGATTTCCCGAAATAGCCGAACTTAAAAAATTGGTGAGAGATATTGTCGCGCCCGATAGAAACTTAGGTTGTATCGATAGAAAATAGCAGTAATCACATCTAGCCGTAATTACTGCATAATAAAGTGATTGATAAGATTAGTTTGCCTCAGCATCTTCTCTTTTCATCACTTTATGCCCATCTTCAGTGACACCTGATTTCCAATAGCTGCTGATATAGATATTGTCTTTCTCAACTTCTTTTTCATTACGGAAATAACCGCGTAATGTACGCATATCGTCAAATTCACAAGCAACCCAAGCCGACACTTTCCCCGGTAACCAAGGTAACACTTGTACTTTTTCAATAAGCGACTCTCCCCCTAACAACCACATAACCTGAATATTTTCTGGCGCTTGAATTGACCGTATATCATCAGGCTCAATGACTTTGATCACCGCATACCCTTTGGCATCTTTAGGTAAGTTGCGAATTTTTGCAGATAACGCAGGTAACGCAGTCATATCTGCCACCGCAAAGAACCAATCGGCATCACTATTAATATCGAGAATAAGCCCAGGGCCGCCAACATAAATACTGTCGCCAACCACCGCATTCATCGCCCAACGTGCAGCAAACCCACAGCCAGAGTCGGACGTTTCATGGCGAACAAAATCCACATCAATCGTACATTCGCTTCGAGACAATTCAGCAATGGTATAAGTACGCATAACAGGTCGCTCACCTTCTGCAAGCGCGCTTGGATCCGTGCTTCCCTGTGCATTAAAAAGCAGCTTTATATAACTTCCTTCACAGTGTTCAGGGAAGCCTTTAAACTCATCAGCATGAAGCGTCACACGTTGCATATTGGCTGATATTTTTTCTGTTTTAATCACAGTCGCTTTTTTAGGTTGAGGTTTAGCCTTAGGTTGGGATTTTGACATTTTTTTACTTGATACCATTTCAACACTCGATAATAGTTTTCATTTAGATTTAAACTTAGATTATCATTATAAAGAAAAGTTTGGCAACCCAATAAGATCTTATTTTACAGCTAAATAGAGACAGCTATTAGGTAGATTGAATTACTTCACTTATGAGATAAGGTGTATTAAAAAGGATACCAAAACAACTGCGTTTCAAAGAGTCGTTTTAAAATAGCTAATGAGACGCAAACCAAAATACTCAACAAACACAGCCAATCCTTTGTAGCCAAAGGCTTTAAACTATACCAAGTACGTGATTGATGACGGCCAAAACCACGTAATGTCATGGCATTTGAAATCTCTTCTGTTTTATCCAAACTACTAAAAATCAACGGCCCTAAAATACTGGTTAAACTTTTTAAACGCGCAAAGAAAGGAGCCTTCTTAGACAACTCAATACCACGCGCTTGTTGAGCATGCATAATATTCACGTAGTCTTTCTTGATTTCAGGTAAATAACGTAAGGTTAAACTCACTGCGTAGGCAATTTTATAGGGCACACCCAATCGATTCAAACTCGCAGAAAATTCAGTAGGATGTGTTGTAAACACAAACACTAACGCGATAGGAAACATACTGAAATACTTTAACGTGATCGTCACTAAATAGAACAAGGTTTCTTGCGTGATAGAATAAAAACCCAACGGTAGCAATACAGTTTCAGAGCCGATATAAGCCGTTCCCTGCTGTGGTGCTAATAAGAACATAAACAACGCATTTAAAGACAACACACTGGCAGTGGCAATCAGTAAAGTACGATAAGCTTTTACAGGCACGCGCGTCATTTTAAGCAGCAACAATCCGACACAAACCAACCCGCCAATCAGACGTAAATCAAAGGTGGTCAGTACAACAGTGACCCACGCCATAAACAACACAAACTTGGTGATCCCATTTAATTGATGTAATGCTGAGCCCGTATCAATATAACTTATCCCAAAGGCTATTTTTTCAGCTTTCATGCGTTATTCCTCACTTGCTCAGCTTCAATAAAATGTTGCATAAAAGCACTGGTATCAGCGAGATCTAAATTAACCGCTAGTTCATATAAACTGGTTGTTGTTAGGTTAGCTTTTGCTAACAAATCAGGTTGGCTAAACACTTGTGTCATTGGCGCATCGGCAATCAGTTGGCTATCGGCTAATACAATCGAACGCGTTGTATATTCTAACACCAAATGCAAATCGTGAGAGATGATCACTACTGTGATCCCTAAACTTGCATTCAAGGTTTTGATGAAACTTAACATGGCAGTATAACTGCGGTGATCCTGCCCTGCCGTCGGTTCATCTAAAATCAATAACTCAGGCTCTAGCACCAGAATAGAAGCAATAGTGACTCGTTTTTTTTGACCATAACTTAATGCATCAATCGGCCAGTTACGGTATTTTTTTAATCTACAAAGCGTTAAAACATTGAGGACTTTCTCATTAATTAGCTTTTCATCCAATCCGCGATTACGCAAACCAAATGCTACTTCATCAAAGATCATATGATGAGAGATCATATGGTTAGGATTTTGCATCACCACGCCAACGCGTTGGCTACGTTCAAAAATACTGAGCTCAGCCAAATTTTGATCGTTAAGGAAAATATTACCCGAGTCAGGCTCAACAACGCCCATCATAAGTTTGGTTAAGGTTGATTTACCGGAGCCATTTTTCCCTAAAATAGAAACAAACTCGCCTTTTTTTACTGTAAAACTAACATCCTCAACCGCATTCACTTCGCCATTGTAGGAATATGTTAATCCAGACAAGGTTAATAAAGGCGTTTGTTTTTCTGCTTGAACCGTTGAGTGGGAAGCATTAAACCAATCTAATACTTTGCCTTTGTATTTTTCTAAAGGCATTGCACTTAGGTTTGATGGTTTATCTTGCGCATCAATAACACAACCTGCAGATTTTAATGCTGATAAATAAAGTGGTTCACGTATACCGTGCGTTTCAAGTAGTGAAGAAGCCAACAAAACATCGGGCGTCATATCGGCAACGATAGCTCCATCAGCCATCAAAATAATCCGGTCAACATCACAATGTAAAACATCTTCTAAACGATGCTCAATCATAATAATGGTTTTATTGGCATTTCGATGTAATTGGTCGATGATCTCAATGGTCTTTTTGCTGGTTTTTGGATCGAGTGCTGCAAGCGGCTCATCAAACAGCAAAATATCGACATCATCCACTAGGATCCCAGCTAACGACACACGCTGCTTTTGTCCGCCAGACAAGGCTTGTGGTGAGCGGTCGAGTAATGATTCCAATTCCACCATCTGCGCGGTAGATTTAACCACAGGATACATTTCAGCCGTTGGCGTACATTGATTTTCCAAGGCAAAGGCAATATCTTCACCGACGGTTAAACCAACAAACTGACTGTCTGTATCCTGTAAAACTGTCCCTACGAGTTCGGTATAATGATGCATCTCGAATTGACTACTGTCTTTCCCCGCAATATTCAATTGGCCAGAACACAACCCTTTTATCGCATGAGGAATAAGGCCGTTAAGACAACGACCTACCGTAGATTTGCCACTACCACTTGCGCCGATAATAACAATTTTTTCGCCTTTTTCTATTTTCAGATTAATATTTTTAAGCGTGGGTTTATCCAACGATTTATATTGAAAAGAAAAATTCAAAAACTCAATCTGCATTATTGATTATTCCTCTCTTAAGTTACTACTTTGGTGATTACGCTTCGCAGCAGATTTCAAGATGAAGTAACCAACAACCGCGATTAATACAGTGTTACCCGAAGCAATAATGGTTAATTGTGTAAACACTTTCGCAAAGGGTTCTGCATATAAAACAGTATCTAAGAAAGCAGAAATACCGTAACCAATCACGTTACCAATTAATGCCAGCACAACAAACAAGGCAAAGTCTTTCATCAAAAACATACCAGATTGAATACGACGGTTAGTAAGTCGAGGGAATAAGCCAATCACTAAACCAACAATCCCAGAGCCTAATACCCAAGTAAACCAAACACCCCAACCAGCAAATAAATCAGTCACCCAGTGGCCAATAAAACCAACTAAAAAGCCAACAAGTGGACCAAATAAAACAGAGAATAGAGCAAGAATGACCATCGCAGGTTTTAACGTTGTATTAGCAAATACAGGCACGCCAAACATGGGTAACCCACCAATGCCATAAAGCGCAGCGCCAATCGCAATAACAACAACGGTTTTAGTAGATAATTTCATAGTTACCTCATTAATTATAATAGTTTCTGGGATTATACGGGTTATAAAAAACAATAAGAAGTCTAACGGTCTAGATGTCTAGAAACAAAAAACGAGAAAGGAGTTGTTAAAGTATTCTTCTAATTAATACGCAATTACTAATCAGTTGAACTATAGTTTTTAAGCTTAGATTCGCATAAATAAGTGTAATTTATTAAATTCGTAATAACAGGGTTAAATATTAATGAATATATCTAAAAAACTACACTTGATTGTTGCCCTCACAATTCTAGAAATCAGCATTACACTATTTTCAGCTTTGGAAATAGCAAAAGGAGCTAAGTTTCATCAGCTAAACTTTCTCCATTTAAAGTACTACACTGAATTTTCAGACTTACTGTATAAAATTAACAATGGTCGACCTATTATTACTAGCGAAATAGAAAGTGCCATTTTAAATGTAAAACAACAACCCATTGAATGTATTGATGAAATTAATGCGATTAACAAATTTGTAATGAGGAGCATAAATACAATAGAGGCGTTAGATATTTGTATCGAAGATATTAAAGATGCTGACAAAGCGTTAATGTCGCTATCAAAATTTAACAATCAAGAGGTCAGTAAAACCCAGCTTTTATTGGACTTAACACTTGCACTAGAGCAATTTAAAGTTCATTCAGAAGATTTCGAAGCACCAATTAATAAAACAGTCTCATTTCTATTAACAACTCTTATCCCTTTAGTTATTTTAATTTCAATTTTTAATATTATTTTTATTACTTATTTATCTCGTACTATTTCAGGTTCAATCACTAATTTAACCGCACTTTTATTAAGCAAACCAGAAGGTAACCTAAATTCATATACGAACCTTGAAAAAAACACATCTGGCGAACTTAAAGAATTAATGATAGCTGCCAAAAAGCGTATTAAAGAAGAATTATTGAATTTAGAGAATAATAAAGAGTTAGAAAACATTGTTAATAAGAAAACAATTTCACTTCAAAAGGCGAATGAAGAGTTAACTCAGTTTGCTTATCGTACATCACATGATTTGAAATCGCCTTTGTCTAGCAGCAAAGTATTAGCTCAATTTATTAGTATGGATATTGACGAAGGAAACTTATCTGAAGCAAAAGAAAATGCAGATAAAATTAGTAAACAGATGGAGAAACTTGAAACGCTTGTCGTCGACATCTTATTGCTTGCACAAGCAGATCTTGATTCAAATGAAGCTTTACCAATCGATTTTGATCAGATGATGATTGATATACAGGAACGTTTATCATGGTTACGTAAGGACAATCCTTGCTCTATAGATATAAACATATCTTTATCGAGACTCATTGCTTCAGAGAAAATACGTTTTTCTCAAATCATTGAAAATCTACTATCAAATGCATTGAAGTATTACGATACAGATAAAGTAACTCCTTATGTGAAGCTTGATATCTATAATAACGAAGACACAATATTTATCGATATATCTGACAATGGAATAGGTATTCCTGAAGAATATCAAAGTGAGGTCTTTACTATGTTCAAACGTTTTCACCCCGATAGAAGTAATGGTTCAGGCCTAGGAATGACGATTGTCAAAAAGCATATTGATTATTTAGGTGGTACGATAACATTTGAAAGTTCCAAGCAAGGAACTATATTTAAAATAATTATACCAATGGACGGCATAAATGGATGACGGTATGAATAATGAAATAAAAAATGAAATGAATAAAAAATATCCTCCTATATTAATAGTTGATGATGATGAAGTAGATCGTTACGTCCTTAAAAGATTGGTAAAAGCATCAGGGTTAGATCTGACTATTTTTGAAAAAATAGACGGCAAAGAAGCTTTAGATTTTTTTGAAGATTATGAAGAAAATAAAAGACTACACCCTGATTCATACCCTCCAATATTAATTTTTTTAGATATTAATATGCCAAGAGTAAATGGGATTGAATTTTTAGAGAAATTTTCTCATTTAAGAAAACTTATTGAGATTGATTCTTGTGTGATCATCATGTTTAGCTCTTCAGAAAGAGAAGAAGATAAGAAGAAAATAATGGCTTATGATTTTGTAAAAGATTATGTCGTCAAAGGAACACTTACAGCAGAAGAATTAAAAACAAAAATATTGGCTGTAACACTTAAACACCAATAATAATCGAGACACTTACACAGATTTCAGGACAGGCTCTAAAAGCCAGAACAGACCTAAGCAACCAGCTTTAATCTGCAGGCTGTTTAGATTTAACGTTTAAATCAAGTAATCGCTATCAACTTCAATGGTCAGCTTACGTAATGGTCTTTAACTTTGGTATCTTTAGATTTACTTAGCAATATTTACACCCTATCAGAAAACAAAGTTTCTAACCTCATTTGCACGCATCAAAACGGAAACAGTCTGTTGTATGGTCGTTTACCAAACCAGCAGATTGCATAAAGGCGTAAGTGGTTGTTGGCCCTAAGAACTTAAAGCCTTTCTTCTTCAACTCTTTACTGATCAGAATCGATAGATCAGTGGATGCAGGCACTTCTTCCTTTGATTGCCAATTGCCAACAAGGGTTTTGTTATCAGTAAACTGCCAGATGTAAGCAGAAAAGCTGCCGTACTCTTGTTGCACATTCAAAATGCACTGCGCGTTATTAATAATCGCCGATATTTTTGCACGATGTCGAACAATACCTGCATCTAGAAGTAACTCTTCAATTTTTGCATCATCAAACGCAGCCACGCTTTTCAAATCAAACTGATTAAATGCAGCGCGGTACCCTTCACGTTTGTTTAAAATGGTATGCCAGCTTAACCCCGACTGACACAGCTCTAAAGAAAGCGCTTCAAAGAGTTTTGCATCGTCATAAATAGGCACGCCCCATTCGGCATCATGGTAGGTCTCTTCAAGTTTGGTTTTTAAAGCCCACAGGCATTTTTTTATTTCGTTCATTGGGAATGATGGCCTTTTGGATGTGTTGGTTTGTTTGTATACAGTAATTAAAAGGATGAGGCTTGGCTAGTTGTAGTTTATAGATTGTTATAGTGATTTGTAAATTACAATTAGTTTTGGCTCGTCTGCGCTCGTCGGGTCATTTTGATGTTGTAAGCAGTGGTTTCGCCCTGTCGGCGACTTTACTTTCTCTAAACCAGTAGAGAAAGTAAGCAAAGAGAACTGGCACCAACTCGCTTTTTAATCCCAATCAATTCCTTCATTTTAAACGTAACGTTTCGGACGTGCATCCATGCACTAGCCTCAACTAACCCAAACATCCTGTTTGGTTTTACTAAAATGAATCTATTGTTTGGAAAAGCTCAACGGTGGGAATGGATGTAGCCACATTGACCTAAGCTTTACCGTAACTAATTGATATAGCAAACTTGAACTATTAGATGTCCCATACTTTACTAGAATAAATAAAAATAATGTAATTCAATTAATAGAGTTAATACCCGAAGTAAATATCGATAAACTCGAAGAAATATCTAAAATTCATTATGATATGGTAAATAAACGCATATTATTTTTAAAGAGTATTTATGGATTAGGTTGGGCTTTATTCACATACTTTTTCAATTCAATTGATAAAGCGAGTGGTGGGCAATTAAAACCAATAGAAAATGATTTACAACTATTAATCTTTTATTCGATTATTCCGATATTAGTTTTTTGTTTATTCAAGCTTACTCAAAAAGCTCTGGAACGATAATCACAAATATCAAAGTAGCATTTTTTGATAAAAAGTTGCTAGAAAGTAGTATAAAAGACTAAGCATCAAAATTTATAAAACAGCTAATTGTATTCATTCATGGCTATATCCGATATAACCATCAACCTTATATTTGTGGAGCATTATAGAAATGGTATCAAAATTTCAAAAATGGATATTATTAAAAGCATGCTCTAAGATTGCCCCTACTACAATATATAGGTCTTCACCTGAAAGTGATCATAATGATTTTTATTCGATTAAGATCAGTACAAAAGACAATAGAAAACTACTTATACGCAAAATTGACGGCTTAAAAATATTTGCTTTAATTTACGACGAAAATAGATCTAAATATTGTATTGAAGAAACATTTTATATTGATCAATTAGATATAAATAGAATTGAAATAAAACATTATCTTTATAATTTTTATACTACATATAAAAGTATTAATGAATTTGCTCTTCATTATTTGTTAAAAAAAGATGTTTTCAAAATAAAATTTTTAAGACTAAAAGATAGAGTTGCACAAACTATATTTAATCAGCGCATCTTACAAATTAAACCAAGACTCGAACTATTGGAATATATTATAGAAAACTATGGCATTACAAATAAAGAATTCGGACTGATTTCTCTTATGTCAGATATATACTCATTACGGTGCTTTAGACATCCAGATAAAGAAAAATGCCTGAATAAATTAAGAATGTACTTAAAATCTTTTATTGAATCAGGCGAAATAATAAAAAATTCACAAGGAAATGATTCAGTTACTGGCAAAGCAATAGTTACTTTGGAACAATATCAGAATGACGAACGACGACATAATAACAGCGTTAGAGTTCAGTACAGCATGGTTTTACTAACATTGCTTTTAGCTTTTTTAGCTTCAATACAAGCAGGTTTAATTAAACTAAAACCGATCTTCGATTTGACATAAAAAGCTAATGGGTCAGGTTTTGCCTTTAAAGAAAACGAGGCTCAATGTGGCTACGACAACCTCACCGTTGAGCTTTCCCAAACTATGGATAACTTTCAGCAACAGCAAACAGGACGTTTGCTGTAAGTTCATCCGACACACGGACGTGTCGTATGAACTGATGCGTTAAGAAAGTTCTGCATTGTTTGGATTAGAAAGCGATTCGGTGGCGAGTGATGCGACAGCATCTTCTTACGAGCGGATTAAGCTCTGCGTATCCTGTTCAATCTCTTTGCTTACTTTCTCTGCTGGCAGAGAGAAAGTAAAGTCGCCGACAGGGCGAAAACACCGCATACAATAATCAAAATAATCCGACGAGCGCAGACGAGCCAATATAAAAGTAACCAACGATACCTTCCACAACACGATCAAAAAAGCCCTTATTATCAATCAAACAGACTGAAAAATAAGGGCTTCTATTAAGCTTTTAATGTCTTAGCTACGCATCACTTTATACGTACCATTTTGCGTAACCAAAATAACCTGTAGCCTAACCGCCTACAAAATTATTTCTTGGGCCGTTTTGTTTCTTAGCACTGCCCGTTCTTGCACCTGAGCGAACACCATCTTTATGGGGTACTTTTGGCGATTTTGGTTTTTTAACTTGTTTCTCGTGTGTACCTAATACAGAAGGTTGTAATGGTTCACCTGGTTCAAAACCTGCAAATATTTTGCGAGGGATAACCTTTTTAATCAAACGTTCAATATCTTTTAATAATTTGAATTCTTCTTGGCAAACTAATGATACCGCTAAACCTTCATTACCAGCACGACCTGTACGGCCGATACGATGAACGTAGTCTTCACTTACATTAGGTAAGTCAAAGTTAACTACGTTAGGTAGTTGGTCAATATCAATACCACGTGCGGCAATATCAGTTGCCACTAATACTTGGATTTGGCTGTCTTTAAACTGCGCTAATGCTTTAGTACGAGCACCTTGGCTTTTATTACCATGAATAGCTGCACTACGAATACCACGTGCATCCAAGTTTTTAACCAGACGATTTGCACCGTGTTTAGTTTTTACAAACACTAAAACTTGACGCCATTTGTTATCAAGAATTAACTGGCTCAATAACGCGGTCTTTTTAGTTTTATCTACTTCATATAAAGCCTGTTCGATTTTTTCAACCGTTGTATTACGCGGGCTTACTGAAATCTCAACAGGGTTATTAACTAAGCCTTTTGCTAATGAACGAATTTCATCAGAAAAAGTCGCTGAGAATAATAAGTTTTGACGCTTAGGGGGTAACGCTTTAAGGATCTTTTTAATATCATGAATAAAGCCCATATCTAACATACGGTCAGCTTCATCTAAAATTAACACTTCTAACTGTTGAAAACGTACTGCATTTTGCTGATATAAGTCTAATAAACGGCCCGGCGTTGCCACCAAAATATCTATACCGCCACGTAACATTTGCATTTGCGGGTTAATTTTTACACCGCCGTATACCACCATGCTGCGTAATGGCATGTTTTGGCCATATTTTTGTACGCTTGCTTGCACTTGAGCCGCTAGCTCACGTGTCGGCGTTAGTATTAGTGCGCGAACTTGATTCGGCTTAGCGCGTTCACCTTTTTCTAGCATTGCTAATAATGGCAATGTAAACCCAGCAGTTTTCCCGGTGCCTGTTTGTGCAGCAGCCATGACATCTTTACCTGCTAATACAGCAGGAATAGCTTGCTCTTGGATTGGGGAAGGCGTTTCATAGCCAGCATTTTTCACTGCTTCTACTAACGATGCGGGTAAACCTAGGGAATCAAAACTCATATAAAATCTCATTAAAGTACGGCACTTGCCATTAGACGCGTAGCTTACCTTAAGCTTCGCGATCAAGCTATGTGTTAGTTTTATTGCGACACAACTTTCCTTTATAAAAATGATGCATGAATTTCATACAATTCAAAGGTGATTAACCTCACGGTATCTGTATAATACCCATCTTTAAAAAAGCAATACTCAAACAATTTAGGAATAAGCCGTGTTAAGTACAAATAACATCACCATGCAATTTGGTGCGAAACCACTTTTTGAAAACATCTCTGTTAAATTTGGTACTGGGAACCGTTACGGTTTAATCGGTGCAAATGGTTGTGGTAAGTCAACTTTCATGAAAATCTTAACGGGTGATCTAGAGCCTAGCGCAGGTAATGTGACCAGAGATCCTAACGAACGTATTGCTAAACTACACCAAGACCAATTTGCTTTTGAAGAACACACAGTACTCGATACAGTATTGATGGGCCACAAAGAGATGTGGGAAGTCATGAACGAGCGTAATCGTATTTACTCATTACCTGAAATGACTGAAGCTGAAGGAATGCACGTTGGCGATTTGGAAAATCAATTTGCTGAAATGGATGGTTACACTGCCGATTCACGTGCAGGAGAAATATTACTAAGCGTTGGTATTCCACTTGATCAACATTACGGCCCAATGTCAGACATTGCACCAGGTTGGAAACTACGTGTATTACTAGCACAAGTACTTTTCTCTAATCCAGATATCATGTTACTTGATGAGCCAACCAATAACTTGGACATCGATACTATTCGTTGGTTAGAAACTGAATTAAAAGCACGCCAATGTACTATGGTAATCATTTCGCATGACCGTCATTTCTTAAATTCAGTCTGTTCGCACATGGCAGATATCGATTATGGCGAACTACGTCTTTTCCCTGGTAACTACGATGAGTACATGACGGCGGCAACACAAACACGTGAACGCTTACTGAATGAAAATGCGAAGAAAAAAGCACAATTATCTGAACTTCAAGACTTTGTAAGTCGCTTCTCTGCAAACGCATCAAAAGCAAAGCAAGCAACATCACGTGCTAAGCAGATGGATAAGATTGAACTAGCAGAAGTTAAAGCATCAAGCCGTGTTAATCCTTATATCGTCTTCAAACAAGAGAAGAAACTGTTCCGTAACGCTTTAGAAACAGTATCAATGACTAAAAGCTTCGAAAACACTTTATTCAAAGACTTAAACCTAATGATTGAAGTCGGCGAACGTGTTGCTATCATTGGTCAAAATGGTGTAGGTAAAACAACATTATTACGTACGTTGATGGGTGAAATTGAACTATCATCTGGTGAATACAAGTGGTCTGAAAATGCACAGCTAGGTTATTACGCACAGGATCATTCATCTGATTTTGAGAAAGACCAAAACCTAATGGATTGGATGGGCCAATGGATGCACGAAGGCGACGACGAGCAAGCGGTTCGTGGTACGTTAGGGCGTTTATTATTTGGTGCAAACGACATTACTAAGTCTGTAAAAATCATCTCTGGTGGTGAACAAGGACGTATGTTGTTTGGCAAGTTGATGATGAACAAACCAAACATCTTATTAATGGATGAGCCAACCAATCACTTGGATATGGAATCAATCGAATCATTAAACTTAGCCTTAGAAAACTACGAAGGTACGTTATTATTCGTCAGTCATGACCGTGAATTTGTATCTTCACTAGCAACACGCATCATCGAAATCAAAAAAGATAAAGTAGTTGATTTCCACGGCACTTATGAAGAATACCTAAAATCTCAAGGTGTTGCTGAATAAACTAATCGCTGAATAAACGAATAGTTTAGTAACTATCCTAACAACATCGCTCTATGAATTACAAAGTTAGAGCGATGTTTTTTTATAACTTACCTTCAAAAATAAGATACAAAACCCTTCGGTCTAAAGCTAACGTCCCAACATGTCATCACCTTTTGCTATTGATGATCTAATCAAGAATAAAAATCAATACAGAAACCCCTGCAGGCTGAAGCCAGCGCCCCAAGGTCAAAAGATCGAGCATTATTAATGTTTAATTGCTTTGTTTTTTGATTTTGGTTTGGTTTGGGGCGCATGGCGAATTAGGCAAAGCCTAGTGTTATGAGCGGAGGAGCTCTGCGAGTCCTGTTTTTAGCTTGCAGGTGTTTTGGTGTTGAGGTTAATTTTTATGTTATTGACTCGTAAATCCAAAATGAAGAGCAACACACAAAATCCTGCAGGCTAAAGCCAGCGCCCCAAGGTCAAAAGATCGAGCATTATTAATGTTTAATTTTTTTGGTTTTTATTTTGGCTTTTGCTTTGTTTGGGGCGCATGGCGAATTAGGCAAAGCCTAGTGTTATGAGCGGAGGAGCTCT
>NZ_JBAKBA010000024.1:0-68197 GCF_038155225.1 Psychromonas arctica
TAACGATAGTAACGATAGTAACGATAGTAACGATAGTAACGATAGTAACGATAGTAACGATAGTCACAATGACCATGATGGTAATATCATCGATACTGATACTCGACTCAATAGTGATACAAGTACAGTTCCAGATATAAATGTAGATGTAGATGTAGATAAGGCTAAAGATAAAGAAGAGTATTAACCATATAGAGATTTCCCTTACTTTCAAATACATGAAGGTAATGAAAGTAAGGGATCTTTTACGAAACGTTAATAAGGCTTAGTAAAATTTAGCTAATAGATTATTTTTTAGCGAAAGCATTAAAAACTGCGCTAATCAAAATAAAGATAATGCTCACGACAACGACGCCCGGCCATTGATACATTGCAAATGCTTTAACACCAGCCATTGAACCCAATGCCCCTCCTAAATAATAGCCGAGCATATAAATACCATTAATACGACTCTGTGCACTTGGATCAATGCTAAATACACGAACTTGGTTCGCTACCTGAGCACTGAAGATGGCAAAGTCGATTAAGATAATACCGATAATTAATGCAATAAGATTCCCAGCAAATACACCAGTAATCGCAAAACCAATCGCAGCTAACGTTAATACCATCAGAACTAACTTTTTAGAGCCTAATGTATTAACCCATTTTCCAGATGATTTAGCACCAATAACCCCAGCCAATGCAATCACGCCAAATAAACCTGCTTGTTGTGCATTGTAATTAAAAGGTGCATCACTGACATAAATAGCTAATGTAGCCCACAGCACGTTAAAAGAAGCAAACCAAAAAGCACCTGTTAATGTATAAGTTTGTAATGATTTATGTTTTACAAATAAAGACACGGTACTTTTAATCAGAGGGAAATAACCTAAATCTGTATGCGGCTTATTGGTTGGCAAAAATACGCGTAAAAGCACACCAAAAATAGCAGCTAATAGCGCAGACATAATAAATACACTTCGCCAACCAAAGTGCTCTCCAATAAATCCACTGAGCGTTCTTGATAATAAAATACCAATGGTCAACCCCATCATTAACGTACCTAATGTTGCGCCTTTGTTTTTAGCCGACACCATTGAAGCGGCAAAAGGAATTAATTGCTGCGTGATATTCGCGCTGACTCCGATTAAAAATACGGCGATAAGCAAAATAAGTAAACTAGGCGCGACTACCGCAGCACTACAAGCCACCACCAATAAACACGATAAAATACCAATCAGTTTGCGACGAGCAATAGAATCACCTAAGGGTGAAATAAAGAGCAACGCAAAGGCATAACCAAATTGTGTTAACGCTGGGATACTACCAAGTTGTGAATGCGTTAAATTAAACTCATCAGCAATCAAAGGTAATATCGGTTGGCTGTAATAAAGGTTTGCTGCTGTTGCTGCAATTGCGGTTGTCATTAATAATAATATAAATCGACTTAACGATTGATTTTTTTCTGTGTTGGTCATTTTTATCCTCAGTGAATAATGCTCAGTAACTCAATATGTGTGGATAATAGAGGTTCTGTTTGGATAACAAAAATGATAATATTTTATTGAATCTATACAATAATTGTATAGCTAGCATTTTAATGATTTAAAGGATTAATAGTCATTGAACCTAGTATGATAAGACTATGTAGATAACCATCTTTAAATAACTCTCTTTAAATACCCATTTTAAAATAACAATGTTTAGAGAAAAATTTAGAGAAAAATGTATAGATAAACGTGCTTAGATAATAATGTATTGATGAGAAAAGTAAGATGGATATAAAAACATTAAACAGCTTTATCATGGTTGCTAGGTATAAAAGCTTTTCTGAAGCAGCTCGAGAGCTAAATACCGTTCAACCCGCTATTAGTCGTCACATTGCAGCATTAGAAGCAGAACTCGGCGTCACATTATTTAACCGTAACTCCAGAGACGTTGCCATTACAGAAGCTGGTGAGCAATTATTAAAGGATGCGAGCGTTATTTTAGCGCTGACCAAACAAGCTAAAGTTCAAGTTAAACGTGCTCATAATGGACAAACAGGAACCCTTAATATCGCCCACCTAAGTTCAGCATGTTTAACGTTTATGGCTGAATTAGTACGCACTTATAAAGCACTGTTTCCAGAAGTACATGTGACTTTATTTGAAATGACAGCAACACAACAAATTGAAGCTTTCAAAAACGGCCGAATTGATATCGCATTCTCACGTCCTTTACCTAGCACTATTAATAATGAATTTACCCATCATGATATATATATCGATAAGCTGGTCGCAATTGTTAATCAACACCATGAGTTAGCAGGACAAACGAGCATCAATTTAGCAGAGCTGAAAAACCAATCGTTTATTATTTTTAATCGAGATGAAGCACTAGGATTATTTGATGAAACCATCATACTTTGCAAACAAGCAGGGTTTTCACCAAATATTACTAGCCACCCAAGACACATGCAGACTTTAGTCACTGAAGTAGCAGCAGGTTTAGGTGTCGCTATTGCCCCTTATTGTATTCGTAAACTATACAGTGAAGGTTGCCATTTCATTACGTTAGATGATGTCACTACAAAAATTCCAGTACAAATTCAATATAAGAAAAATAATGCAAGTGCGACAGTTAATGCATTTGTTGACATTGCTTTAAACGCTAAGAATGAAATACAACGTAGCATGATGAATTAAGTATGATGAATTAATACCTAATTAACTCTGTAGCGATTCCACATCGATATTAAATAAGCCTTGTTAAGTAGGTATTGTTAAATAGGTATTGTTAAGTAAGCATTACTCTGCAAGAATTTTGTTAAAGGCACTTTAAATAGTGATGCGCTACAAGAAATTCAAAATCAGTTACCATTTTAAAGCTATTAGCATGATTAGAAAAAGGACATGAAGCATTGAATATTGATACTAAATGGCTGCAAGATTTTTTAACACTGGCAGAATTGCAACACTTTACCCGTGCTGCTGAAGCGCGTCACATTACTCAACCCGCCTTTGGTCGACATATTCGTTCCCTAGAGAAAGCGGTTGGTAAAACATTAATTGATCGCGCAACGACGCCAATCAGCTTAACACCTGCAGGACGCCAATTTAAGAATGTCGCTTACAACATCATTTCACAAATGGAAGAGGGTTTAAATTTACTTAACAATATTGAAAAGCCACTCTCTAATCCCATTCGTATTGCTAGCCCTCACTCGCTATCATCGCCAATTCTACTTGATCTTATTGAGCATAACAGTATCGAACAACAACGTTTTTCTATTGATATTCTCCGCGTAGACTTTGCAATGCAATCTCTGATGGATGGTAATTGTGACTTCTTTCTTGGCTTTGAAATTTTATCTTTATTACAACCGCCCTTTCAAAATATAAAAATTGGTCATGGGAACTTTTTATTAACTTCTTTAGCAGATAAACAAGGCAAACCATTATTTAACCCACATGTAAGTAAAACGCCGATCATTGGCTATAGTGCTGAATCTTATAGCGCCCGGTTAATAGAGCAGTATCAACCTGAAATTACCAAACTTAACACTTATCAAGTATTTGAGTCTTCCATGTGCCACTTACATAAAGAAATGGCGTTACGTGGAAAAGGCATTGCTTGGCTTCCTGATTCACTGATTCAAGGAGAGTTAGCAGCAGGTACATTAGTTGCTATCGAGCCACTTTTATATCGTCTGCCTTATCAAATACGTTTGTACCGCAACCCCTCTCCCTTAAGAAAAGAAGCTGAAGATTTTTGGAAAAACATTAACCTTCAAGTGCAATCTGATTGGCAAATAAACTACCCATGGGAAGTCGATAGCTAGCCTTTTATAGCACTAGAATTAAAAATAAATGCCGAAACAGCACTAACATGTCGTTATTTGCATTTAACATTAAAGGCCAACAAGCAGATACTCTCTTAATCTATGCATTTTTATTAAATGATTAAGGCAGCTATGAGTTCACCTTCTATTACGTTAGATCAGTTTTATCATCAATTTCCTAAAGCCGACCTTCACTACCATTTACTCGGTGGCGTAAGACTTAAAACCATGCTCGCGTTTGCTGATAAATATCACGTTGAATTATCGGAATTTGATGCTAAATGTTATTACCGTGCTCATCAAGGTCAAACTGGTATCGCTAAAGGCGGTATTGAAGCACTGACTTTGTTATACCAGTTAATGCGTGAACCAGAAGATTATATTCGCGTATTAATTGAAGTCGCAGAAGATGCACATGCCTGTGGCGTTCGCTATATCGAAACATTCTGGAATCCAAGTGATACTGAATTAACTTACCAACAAGTCACAGAAGCGTTAGCAAAAGCGATTGACTGTGTAGAACAAAAGATGGGATTGATCATTCGCTTAATTCCCTCTATCAACCGTGAAAAATCTCCAGAAGTTGCCGTTGAATTAGTTGAGCAAATGATTACTTTTCCGCACCCTTATGTTCTAGGACTTGGCATCGACTATAAAGAACATCAAGCGCCCGTTGAGCATTTTTGGAAAGCCTATTCTCTTGCAAAACAACATGACTTGAAACTGACAGCACATTGTTCAGAGTTTGGTTTACATTGGCGAAATGTTGAGACAGGTATTGAACTGATTAACGTTGACCGTATCGACCATGGTTACACGATTATTGATAACCCAGCACTCACAGAAAAATACGCACAACAAGGTATTCCGTTTACCGTCATTCCATCAAACACCTTCTATTACAAGAAATGGCCAGATCATCGTGATTGGGCAGAAAAGCATCCTATACGCGACATGGCGAAAGCAGGCCTGAATATTATCCCTTGTACCGATGATTGGCATATTCACAATACCACCAGCGCTAACTGCTATCGAGTCATGGTTGAAGATTTTGGTTTCGACTTAACCAGCTTACGACACATGATGATCAATAGCATTGAAGCAAGTTGGGCACCACAACACGTAAAAACACGATGGTTAACTGAATGGGCTTTAGCATTTGACTCACTCAGATCATGTTTATCAGAACAACCTGTCATAACAGAAGCACAACTAATTAAATACCGACGCTAAATTAACCCCAAACTGAAAGGAAGCAACATGGACACAGTGACAAAAAAATCTAGATTTAGCATCGCTAAATGGTTTGATTTTAAAGGTAATAAAACAAACTTAAAAACCGAGATTATTGCGGGATTTACCACCTTCGCCACCATGGCTTATATGGTTGCGGTTGTACCTGGTATGTTAAGTAAAGGAGGGATCCCTTTCGACAGTGCATTTACCGTGACTATTTTTATGACCGTAATAACCACTATTGCCATGGCTCTTTATACCAACCGCCCTTTTGTACTCGGGCCTGGTCTTGGTAGTGTCGCGATTTTCTCTTATACGTTATTAGGTAACGATGTCCCTTTAAGTATTGCTGCAGGTATCGTCTTTATAAGTGGTGTCATATTTATGCTGGTCTCATTCTTAGGTGTGCGAGACTTTGTTGTGCGCATCATTCCACAGAGTGTCAAAGTATCCGTAGGCGTAGGGATTGGTTTATTCATCGCCTTACTTGGTTTTAAACAAGCAGGCATAGTTGTCGCAAACGCACGTAAAAATGTACTGGTTTTTGGTGACTTAGCAACAATGGAGGTTTTATTAGCCATTGTTGGTTTCTTTTTGGTGTTGTTTTTTACATCACGTAACATTAAAGGTGGCATCATCATTTCAGTGCTTATTATTACATTAGTCAGCATTCCATTGGGTATTACCACTATCCCAGATCACTTATTCCAAATGCCAGGTAGCATGGACGGAATGATGTTTGAACTCGATGTTATAGGTGCTCTTAGCCCAGTCTATTTACCTTTTTTACTGGCGTTCTTTATTCCAGATTTTTTCTCCACTTTAGGGGCACTTTTAGGGTTAGGCGCGCAAGCAGGTTACCTAGACAAAGATGGCAACTTACCCGGTATAGAGAAAAACTTCCATGTAGATTCAACAGCCACAACCGTCGGTGCATTATTTGCCTGCCCAGTGTTAACAACTTACTTAGAAAGTGCCGCAGGCGTAGAGTCAGGTGGTCGAACTGGTTTTACCGCGTTAGTCACCGCGGCTTGTTTTACGCTTATTTTATTCTTAGCGCCATTGGCTGCGATGATTCCCACAGCGGCAACAGCCCCCGTGTTAATGTACATTGGTATCATTATGATGGGCTCAATGCGAAAAGTGAATTACGATGATGTGTGTGAGTATCTACCCGCTTTTGTATGTGTTGCCGTCAGTATCTTCAGTTTTAACGCCGGTAATGGTATTGCAGCAGCGATGTTAGTTTATGCTTTCTTGAAATTGGCGACAGGACGATATAAAGAAGATCATTGGTCAGTTTACTTAATTGCATCATCTATGATTTACTATTTTTATATTGTTTCTGCTCACTAAAAGTTGTCTGATTAATCGACTTTGTTATTGCTTAAATTCAAATAGTAAGTACATAGCTTGAACAGGTAGAAAAGGTGGTCAGCTGAATAGTTGCTCATCACTTTTTCTCCGGCAAGAGATCTAAATCAAAAAATATAAACAATAGAGCTATCCGCAACGAGACCAAATTTAAGCCTTAAAGACAGTTATGGGTCAAAATAAATAATCAACGACCATCTTCCAAAGTACTCAACATGGTAAGTAGCCTCATTGCATTCATTGTTTCAAAAATTAAAGAAATTAGAATCCAGAGCAAACAGTAGAATGACTTAAAGGTGCCATATAAAATATTGATTTATTCAGTGATCTAATGCTCAATTAAATAATCAGAATCAAGAGACCAAAAGTTATTTTCAAGCTTTTTCAATGGGCGTTCTTTTGAACCTGGCGCTGCATTATACAAAATCAAATTGATAAGATCTGAACTCACTGCAGGATTACTATGAAAGTAATCATGCCCGATAAAGTTAACTGATGTAGGCACTTTAATTAAACTGACATTCCCTACTGAATTAAATATATTCTGCTCATTTTTATCAACATCTTTTATGTTTAATCGGCCAAAACTCAAGCTATTTGTTAACCATTGAGAAATACCAAGTGCACTATCTTCTTGAGAAGTATAAATAGTAATCCGTCCAAATGCAGGACCAAATTGTTCAGCCATTAACCTTTGTTTGATAATACCAAAATCGAGATCTGGAGCAGCTAAAATTAAATTCTCAATACGTAAATCTTTTCTTGGGTTGCCACCACTCGCTCTATTTTCAATAATAAGTTCACGTAGCGTTGTAGTTGCAACATCAGTACCACGGCTATGAGCGATAATATGAATATTTTCTATTTCAGGATTTTTAAAAAGTAACCGTAAAGTTTCTTTTAAATGGAAGATAGTAAATTGACCTGACTCTTTATCTGCAAAATATGCAGTCAACCCTTCTGCTGCCGCTGGCCAAGAGTAAACAATAGGTACACCTTGTCGTTTAAGGAAATGCCAAAGACTACCTAGGGTGAAGATCGCTTCATCAAAAGTGTTATTAAAGCCATGAATAAATAGAACAACATCTTTTGTTTCACTATTTTCTAAGCGTTTATTAATAATATTATTCAATTGAGTTTCATGATAAGACTTTTGTTCTAAAATGGCTTTATCAATTTGAAGTTTATCGTCTATTCGTTTAAAACTATAAGGAGATAAAGGAAAGCGTCCCAATTCATCAACTTCCTCTAACTCATAAATGAGATCAGTTGAGCGTTTTTTTTGATTACTTTGTTTTAATAACTCATCCCATTGTAACGATTTATTCTCAAAATTTACTTTAGCAACCCCATATGCAATTGATGCTGAGCGACTGGCATCATATTTAACATGTTTTTTTGGAGAAGTTCCTCTATCTGTAACGTATATAAGTTCCATGCTAGTTTTACGTAGCGTTTCAGGAATATCACTTTCTGAATATGGTGCATTTATATAGACATTAGGTGTCGGCATTAATTCTGGACGGGAAGAGCATGCAGATAACAAAAAAACTGAAAAACAAATAAAAACAGAAGATTTACCTCGAAAGTGGAAATACATATTTATTCCTTATTTTATGGCTCATAAATTAACCATCCTGGTTATAGTCGCCTTCCTATAATATACAATAATCACAATAAAAGAACATAACAAGTCTATACTTCTTAGGTATTTGCCTAACACTTTCTTTTGAAAAAGTTAAAAATAAAGTACTAGGACGTATTGATTTTTAATGGTCAATTTTAAGATGACAAGGTGGACCGTTATAATTACTTCGCTAAAACAACCAAACCACATCGTACTAAAAACTAGGTTATACGGATTATATTAAATAAATAGCATCAAGATAGAAGCTTTATGATTGATTTAGCGGTAAGTCAATTAATTACCCGTTTACTCAGGCATCAAACACGAGACTTTATTATTGGTCATCGCTTGGTACAGCCAGATCACAACGGTATTAATAATGTAATAGATCATTTACATAAGAACTTAAGAGAAGAGATTGATATAGATAATTTAAGTAAAATATCTTGTATGAGCTGCACTAGATTCTTTAACGAATTTAAACAACGGATAGGCACTACGCCTCGTGAATTCTTATTTCAATTACGCCTTAAAAAAGCCGCAGATTGACTAAAGAAAAATCACACAGTAACGCAAGTTTACTTTACAACAAGCTACCTCAATACCAGTCACTTTAGCCGAAGCTTTAAAAAGTTCTTTGGTATGAAGCCAACTGAATACAACCTTCGACACTGTTCGCCTTTATTAAGCTCATAAATACAACAATACATTAATAAAGCGACTGTAAATTAAGGCATTAAGGAATAAGCAGAAATGCTTTAACTTGAACGAGTAGCAATTACTTTTATCCCTAAGACCACCATTGCCCCACCTAACACTCGATCTATCCAATGTCCATACTGTTTAAAACGTAGATTAATTGAAGGTCTTGATAAAATACCAACGAGCAAAGAAAACCAAGCAAATTGAATCATCATAATCCATGCTCCGTAAATCGCTATTTGATAAGTAGGCATATCTGGCGATAAAACTACTGTAAATAAAGAAACAAAGTATATTGGTGCTTTTGGGTTTAAAGCATTACATAAAAAACCAACACCGATACTTTTCTTTGCCGAATAGTGGGTTGGTGCAGTCAAGCTTGCTTCATTCGTATTAGTAGGCCTCGCTTTTAAGCCCTTAATACCAAGATAAATAAGGTATCCACCCCCTAAGATTTTAATGGCCCAAAGCGCATTTGATGAATTAGCAATCACAGTCGCTAAACCAAAAGCTGAATAGGTAATATGAATAGATAACCCTAACGCGATTCCGATACTACACATCAAGCCTGCTCTCTTTCCATTAGATAAGGTTTGTTGCGACACGAGTACAAAATCAGGCCCAGGCGATGCAGCTGCTAACAAATGAATCGATGATATTAATAATAAACCTTGTATAAGTTCCATTTGATCCTCTCAACTAATCTTCTCAACATAAATGACAATAATGGTAATGCACAATTTAACAGACTGAGTTGTTTGCGATAATGATGGCGAGAAGTGAAACTAACCAACATTTATATTTAAATTTAGAAAGTGAATTAGGTAACACTTACGTCCTTAAGTGAATTAACGAGCAATACTAATTCATGTAAATTTGATATTACATTAAAAATTTTTAATAATGAATCAATATGTTAACAATGAAGCTAACACCTTAATCATCTAAATAGGTAGAAATTTCTATAATAGACAACAAACATCGCATCTTTAAAATAATCATAACTCTTAGGTGTTTTTAGACTATCAATTCCCCCTAGGAGTTGGATAATTGATCAATTAATAAGTCAGTCATCATTAAGGAAGACCATGCTTAATCAGGTTGTTAGTATACTGTTCCCTATATTAGGGTTAGCTTTTGTTGGGCTATGTATTGGGCATTTTATAAAACCTGATTTTCGTCCTATTAACCGCCTAAATATTGATGCTTTTGTGCCTGCTTTGGTTTTTTCATCTTTAGTGGTGATGCCACTGGATATTGAGCAAATCCCCCTATTAACGGCCTCATTATTTGCAGTGCTTATTCCTGCTTTATTAATGCTACCTATCTGTTATTTTTTCAAACTTAATTATAAAGTATGGACACCACCACAAATGTTTAGAAACAGTGGCAACCTGGCAATTCCTTTATTTACTTATGCCTTTGGTGAAACAGCAATTGCCCCCGCCGTATTGTTATTTGTCATGTCCTCTTGCCTTCATTTCAGTGTTGGTTTAGCACTTATCAGTAAGGGTAACCCTTTATTACAAGTCGCACGTATGCCTATATTTTTATCCGCAGCGCTAGCATTAACTTTAAACTTGATGGGTATTGGCGTTTGGGAACCTTTATATAATGCAACGTCTTTACTTGGACAAGCTGCGATCCCTATTATGCTTGTCTCATTAGGCGCTCAGATGTGTAATATTAAAATGAGTGGTTTAAAAACGGGTTTATGGTGCACTGGATTATCAATACTGACGGGAGGGATTGCTTTTCTATTAATTTACCTATTGATACCTTTATCGACACTACACCTACAAATGATGTTGCTGTTTGCTATGTTTCCACCCGCAGTAATGAATTATATGTTCGCAGAACGTTTCGACTTAGAGCCAGAGAAAGTCGCTTCAATGGTATTGTTTAGTAATTTTTTATGCATTATCACCTTACCTATTATGTTAACCGTCGCGCTCTCATTTAGTTAATTTCTGTATTCAAGCGTTCTGTTTAAATACTGTGTTTAACTACTTTGTTTAACTAATATATTTAGCTAGCGTATTTAACTAATACATTTAACGACACAAGTAAATTAAGCATGACTAATACAACAACATAAACACAAAAGAGTGGTTATACATTTATCAAATTAAATAACGATTAGAAAAAGGTAACCACCCTTTTATGACAAGCTCGACTTATTCTTAGTTAACTTTATTGAGACTATATTAAGTAACATCATAAATTAAATATTACCCTCTTAAGTAGCAATGAAAGTCTTATACCTCTAGGCTTCGTCAGGCGTTCCTAATACAAAATGTTTCGCTTCAATGATCACATCAACGACAGAATAAATCAGCATAATCATCGATGAAGCGGGAATACACGAATACAGTATCCACTGTTTAATTTGGAATGCAGTGGTCACCTGATTCGTTCTTAAGGTCAATTTTAACGAATACCAAAACAACACCGCCATAAAGGTCGCAGAAATAATTAAAATTAATAATCTATAAAAGTGTTTCAAGCGTACATTTTTAATACGAGGACTTATCCAATCCCCTACTGAAAAGTGTAACTTTGCACACCATAAGGCCGCCGCGCCGTAAAAAACGAGTGCGGCGAAACTCAGCTCTATGATCTCATCGAACCAATAAAAAGAGTTAATAGTAACCACACTTTGAATTAAATTAGCGACACCTTCTAAACCATTCTCCAATAAGAATTGAATGAAATCATTAATTAAACGCAACGATATATTTGCAATCAGTAAAAGAGCCAGTACAGCGAACATAGTCATTGCGATATATTGAAGGATCCTTTGAACCCAAATATCAATGGTTTTTAATAGTGGAATCATTACATTTCTCCCATGATAAGGTTAGGTAAAAAGAGTGAAATACTAGGAACAAAGGCAATCAATACGGTGATTAAAAAGATCATTAATAAATATGGCCATACCCTTTTAGCTAACGCAGGCATCCCCACTTTTGCATAACTATCAACGGCAAATAAACACATGCCAACGGGCGGTGTTAAGTTACCAATCATAATTAATAACACCATTACCACACCAAAATTCACTAAATCGATATCAAACATCGTCGCAATAGGCATAAACAAAGGCAGCGTAATTAAGAAGATTGCATTGCCTTCTAAAAATAACCCCATGGTTAAGACGATGCCAATAACAATCCACATCACAATAGATTGCGTTGCACCATAACCGACTAACGTCTCGATAATGCTATCTGGCAGTTTTTGATGGATGATTAACCACCCGAAAAAGTTTGCCGAAGAAATGATAAATAAGAGGCTGACCGATTGTGTAATTGATTTGTAAACAATCCCAGGAATCTCTTTTAATTTTAAATCTTTATAGAAAAACCCTAGCATTGCCGCGTACACACACACCACCACAGATGCTTCAGTAGGTGTGAAAAAGCCGCTCATAATGCCACCAACAATAATGACGGGAGCCATCAAAGGCCAAAATGCGCCATTAAAGGCAGACAATCGAGCTTTAAAGGATTCTTTATGTTCAGCACGAGGATAGTTTTTACGTTTCGCTAAAATACCCAACGCAATCATCATTCCAAGCGCCATCATCATACCCGGAATAAAACCTGCTAAAAACAAACGAGCAACAGAAACACTGGTAATGGAACCGTAAAGTACAAAGGGAATACTAGGAGGAATAACAGGCCCGATAACGGAAGAAGCCGCAACTAAAGTGGCAGAGTCTGCGGGGTCATAACCTTGGTCAACCATTGCTTTGTGCTCTATCTGACCTAATCCAGCAGCATCCGCCACAGCAGAGCCAGACATACCAGAAAAAATAACACTGGCAACTATATTAACTTGACCAATACCACCCGCTATATGCCCAACCATCGATTGTGCAAAACGGAAAATACGGTCGGTTATACCACCGGTATTCATTAAGTTTCCGGCCAAAATAAAAAATGGAATAGCCAACAGCGTAAACCCTGTTGTGCCGTAGTACATACGATGAGGAAGCATGGCTAATAGGCGAGCATCGCCGAGGCCAATAAAAAAAACGACTGATGTAAGACCAATTGCAACAACCACTGGAACATTAATCAATAGTAGGAAAATAAGAGCACCAAATATAGCTAAGGTCAACATACTAGGGGTCACCTATTAGTAAGGCCAAGCAACCAAAAAGGTGATCATTGTTACTGCTTAAAATTATCTCTGACTGTGTTATGAGGTAAGAATAATGAGTCGAAATAACGTCTTTATTCTTTAGCTTATGTTGCCAGTAGAGAAGTCATACAGGCAACTTCTCAACAGACTACAACTCACGTATTGTTAGTAATGATTTTACTGGGTAACGTTTGATCACATCATTAATTGAATGAACATAGTAACGAGAAGTTTCGCCTCAATGAGGCGAAACCAAAGGCCATAAAGAAAATTAATAACTGAATATTAAACGATTTACTTAACTGACTTATTTAACTGACTTATTTAACTGACTTAGTCATTTCCATCCATTTATCAAAGTTAGCAGCACCTACTTTTTTCTTTATTTGATCGTAAGCTGGACCCATCATTGCTTGGAATGGAGCAAGTTCTGGCTCATCAATCACGATACCTTTTGCACGCATATCAGCAATTTGTTTCAACTCTTCAGCGCGTGTTAGCTTACGCATTAATAGGCGAGCTGAATCAGATTCTTCACGAACAATAACTTGTTGTTCAGGCGTTAAACGAGCCCAAGCATCTTTAGAAACGACATGCACCATCGAACTGTATAAATAGTTAATGATTGAAATGTATTTTTGAGATTCATACAGTTTCAAATTATAAATAACACCAATTGGGTTTTCTTGACCGTCAACCACACCTTGGCGCATTGCCATTACCAACTCACTAAATGAGATAGTCTGTACATTGGCGCCTATCGCTTGCATCGCAGCTTGGTATGTCATTGCTGGTGGCGTACGAATTTTTAAGCCCTTGATATCTGCAGGCGTTAAAATTGGGCGAACAGAATTCGTTAATTGACGGAATCCCCAATCCCAGCTAGATAGGTAAACTAGTCCTACTTTATCAAGTTCAGGCGCAGCCCACTCTTTAAATGGTCCATCTAAAACACGGTCAGCGTGCTCTGCGTTACTTAATGAGAAAGGAATACTCACGGTATCAAATAAAGGAACGTGTTTCGCAAGTTGATCTTGGCCTGAAAGGCTCATATCAACTACCCCCATAATCACTTGTTCAAGTACTTCCGGTGGGCTACCTAACGCATTGTTAGGGTAGAGTTCAACCGTCACCTCCCCTTTGGTACGTGCTTCAACCTGTTTAGCAAACTGCATAGCAGCAATGTGAGAGGGATGATTTTCAGAACCAAAGTGGCCAAGCTTAAACTCAACAGCAGAAAATGCTGAAGATGCCCAAGCGATACAAATTGCCGACACTAATCCTTTTTTAAAACTCGAACGCATAATTAACTCCTAATATATGATAAGTTTTTTTGCCTTGTTTTGAATGTTCATAAAAATATAAACATCCACTATTAACATTTATTTCAATTGAAAAAATGTTCTTTTTGCAGTGACTCCTCCATAAAAATTGCTGATGGAGATCCTATCTTCGCTATCGACCAATCTATTTAAAGTACTTAAAAAGCTAGATTTATAGACTAAGCTTTTTTGAAATTGCTCGATAAATGAAACTTAAACGAAACAACAACACTTCAAATATACTTCCATGTATAAATAATCTGCCAAGCATTAAACACTTAAAGGTAATATATTAATGAAGCTAACAAGTGATTTTATGCATCAATAAAACGTAACTGAAATAACTAAAAAATTAAGAGCAATACTTATAAAAAAATATTTACAAACACTAAGTACTCAATTTAATCTAAATAAATCATCTAATTAAAACATTACGTCACCCTTGTATTACAATAACATAACAATAAAGCAACCCTTAAAGCTTGGTGTCATGTCTCATTTTGGGTGTAAGTTACATTGCACAGTTATCAAAAAATCACATTACGAGGTAAAAACAGAGAGAAAAAAACATAAAGAGAAGAAATCAAGAATTCATATTATCAATTGGATGAAATATAAATAAAAATGGAGTGATTGTTTATTTGAAAGAAACAATCAGATCTTTTAGCTATAGATTTATACTTCCATTAACATTCAGCTTCCCTTCTGATTATTTTCTGAAAAACGAATCATCTCAAAAACAAAAAAATAGTGATATAAGTCACACTTTTTATTGTTTTACTGTTTAATAAGCAATACAATGTAGATCCAAATCACATTAAATAGAGGTTTTTATGAAACAGAATATTATTCAGACTAGTCGTGAAGTAGCAGGATTACTTATGATGTTTGCTGCAGGTGCTGCTTTTGTTTTACTACAAATGACAGCATGGATATAGCCGAGTCACCGCTCGGTTATTTTTCTTCTTTCCTACAAAAAATTCGCCTTGTTAATTACTTCAATAGCAATTTACATATACATGCAAAACAATTATTTAAACTAAGCTGGTAAGTATTCTCTTTATCGCAACATTAGTGTTATGAAATGGAATACTCAAAAATTTATATAAAATTAATATCGCACTATCTCCTTGTTAATTATAAATTTTCTAATCTATCTTTTTTCACTAAGCTTAAAATACATGTCAAAAAATATTAAATTTCTGAAATGTTTTATATGTTTATTCTCTACTATCACTATGAGAATACAATGACAAAAATCATGGATAAAACTATTAATCACCAAACCTTCAATCACTTATTTTTATATCAATGAAGTAGAGATTATCTATAAATTCATTCGCTAACCTTTATCAGATATAAAAAACAGGTCTAAATTGATACATAATTTGATAGATATAAAACTTATTTATCAAGTTATAAATATTTTATAGCGATCATAATAACTCGTTCTACTAAGCAACCAATATCAGTGATAAATACCATAAAAACCAATATGGTTCACGATCATCAATATCACTAATAATCTCCTATCAAGAGCAATGACATAAATAATGTTAAGTCTCCTCTCTTTTACTTTCCTATTAGTACTTAATTAAATGTCTATCTATCTCATCATCAGTTAAAATAACTAATTATTAAAATACAATGTAAAAGCTACTCCATGATCAACTAGTTAATGTTTAATCAATAGTTTGGAGTATGTTAATAGTACATATCAGTCATGATATAAAATACCAAAGGCAGTAAAATCAAATGAGTAAAGCGAATATCCAGTGGTTTCCTGGACATCAACAGCCACTTCTACCCTCTTCCAGCAAGATTTATTAAAACACAAAAAATCAATCACTTAAAGTCAAGCCAGTCCACTAACATCCATTAAGAAACACGACGAGCTAGAGCTTTTAGTACCCCATTTAGTACCCCATAGAACAAAATTTATATATACTTAGAATTCAGTGGTTCATAGGAGATAACAAATGGCGAGAGCAGTAGTAAGATTAACTGATAGGAAAGTTAAGACAACAATGCCAACAATAAAGGAATTCACTCTTTCAGATGGAGACGGTCTACAACTCCGTATTCGACCGAACGGAACGAAAGCCTGGTAATTCAAATACCGTCATCCAATCACATCCAATCACATCAAAATACATCAAAATACATCAAACTAAGCCTTGGGGTTTACCCAGCTCTTTCACTAGTAAACGCTCGTAAGTTAACGAGCGAATATAAATCATTACTTGCTCAACGCTTAGATCCAAAAACCTATATTCAAGAACAAAAAATCAAGAGCCAAAGAAAAGAAGCAAGCACTCTATATTCTGTAGCTGAATTGTGGCACGACAGAAAAAAGCTAAAAGTATCAACTCAACATGCAGAAAGAGAATGGAAAATGTTAGAAAATTATATTTTCAATTCATTTGGTAAGTATCCTATTGAAACAATTAACTGCGTTGAACTTATTGAACACTTACGAAAAATTGAATCGACCGGAAAGTTATCAACCTCAAAACGTATTTGCCAAAGCCTGAATCAGATAATGAATTATGCTGTTGGTTGTGCTTATATTAACGTTAATCCACTCTTACGCCTTATTTATGCGTTTGCTAAGCACGAAGTTGAATATATGCCGACGTTAGTACCAGTGCAATTGCCTGAGTTTTTAGAACGTTTAAATAAATGTACAACTATACAAATAAAAACAAGATCACTCATATTGTGGCAATTACATACAATGACACGTCCAAAAGAAGCCGCACGAACAATGTGGCGCGATATAGATATAAAAAAGAGATGTTGGACAATTCCGAAAGAAGAAATGAAAAATGGTAAAACACATAAAATTCCATTAACAGATTCAAGCATTAAAATACTTGAGGTTATGCAACCTATTAGCGGTGATTCAGAATTTCTTTTTCCAGGGAATCAGAATATAGGAAGCCATATAAGCACATATACGGCTAACGCAGCAATTAAACGAAGCCTTGACTATAAAGGTGAATTGGTAGCTCATGGCCTACGTTCAATAGTTTCAACAACGTTACATGAAAGTGGTTTTGATAGCTTACACATAGAAACATGTTTATCTCACTCAGATCAAAATGAAACGAGGGCGAGTTATAACAGGTCTGATTTTTTTGAAAATAGAAAAGCAATAATGAGCTGGTGGAGTGATCATATTGAAAAAGCATCTAAAGGTTCAAATTCTATTACTGTTTTAAAAGGTTTGAAAATTGCAAAATAACAAACAACACAAAAAAGCTAAGTGTCGACACTTAGTCGCATCAACAAAACCAAGTTATGTAAACAATTAAATTTTTGAGCTACCTCGTGCATATAAACAATGTTACCTATAATATTTTTATTATTTTTATTATTTTTATTATTTTTATTATTTTTATTATTTTTTACGCATTATTTTTTTCAAAAGCTAATAAAAAAGAGTTAACGCTGACAACTACCCAACGATTTATCTCGTCTTTTGTTGGGGGCGTATTAGGGTGCATTAAATTAGATAGTTGCGGTTCACTCCTCACTAGATGAATAAATACTTTTGCTGCTTCATTTAGTGTTATCTCGGTAAAGGTTACTTCTTGTCTTTTCTTAGCATTATTTAATATCTCTGAAACGATTGAAATAATAACCTGTGGCCCTTCATTATAAAAAGTATTGGCTAAAGACGGAAAACGAGTCCCTTCTGAAATAATAATTTTGTGTAGTGATAATGCTGTCGGTGACAGCACAACATTTAAATACTCATGTGCCATTGCTGTCAGGGTCTCTTTTAATTTTCCCGGACTGAATTGAATTTTTCTAATTTGTTTTGCGTAGTTCTTACATTCAGATTCAATCACGGCGATAAAGAGGGCTTCTTTATTTTTGTAGTGAGCGTACACAGTTGATTTAGATACTCCTGCTTTCTTTTGAATCATATCGGTGGTCGCATCACTAAATCCGTAGCTGAGAAATACTGTTCTTGCTGCATCTAATACAATATCTGCTTTTGACCTTGTATTGTAAGTTGGAGTTTGAATAGTATTTGAGGCTGACATAGATATCCCTGATTAGAAAGTTGACAATTTTAGTTTAATTAGTGTACCGTACCGTTCGGTTCGAAATCAAGCGTTGAAATATATTTGGATTTAATCTCAGTTAATGAGGTTAGTCCATTTTTTTAACCACCAACTGTACCGGTCGGTTCGGTACAGTTGGTGGTTTTGGTTATAATATTCTTTACAGGTAAATTTATGTCCTTTTATCACCTTATAAAACAGGTACTACAGCTCACAGGAAAAATGGTTTTATTCAGCGTTTCTCTATTATTACTTAGTGGTTGTAGCGTAGGCCCTGATCATTCTGAGCCTGATAATGAAGTAAAAATATCAGAGTGGTCTACAAACTCTCTGCAACAATCAGAAAACTTATTAATTGTATCAACACCAATAAAATCCGATTGGTGGACGTTATTTGAAGATCCTTTATTAACGTTATTGGAGAAAGAGTTAGAGAAAAAAAACTTAGATTTACAATTAGCCATGAGCCGTATTGCAGAAAGTAGAGCAATACTTGGGGTCACAGAGTCAAACCAATCACCCGAATTAAGTGTAGGGGGCAGTTACTCTCGTTATGGGCTAAGTGAAAATGGAAAATTTGCTGCATTAGGCGCACCTACTCGAGCTAACAATTTTTGGCAAGTTGGTTTTGATGCGAGTTGGGAGCTGGATTTGTGGGGGAAATTTGACCGAGAAAATGAAAGTGCAATGGCACAGTTAATTGCATCGCAGTATGGGCAACGTGGCGTTTATGTTGCTATTAGTGCTGAACTAGCACGAACTTATTTACAACTAAGAGGTGTACAAGCAGAGCTTGAGCTAACAAGAAATAATAGAGATATTGCCAAACATACCCTCGTACTGACTGAAAGCCGCGAACGTAACGGCGTTGGTACGCGTTTTGAAACATCAACATCTAAAGCAGAATTAGCTTCAATTAAAGCGATGTTGCCACAACTACAACAACGTCGTAATAAGTTAATGAATGCACTTGCTTTGTTGCTTGGAGAAAAACCACATGCACTTGATGATAGATTGAAAGGCGCTATACCATTACCGTCTTTGCCAAAAGAAATTCCAGTAGGCGTTCCTTCAGAGTTAGCGCATCGTAGACCTGATATTTTAAAATCTGAGGCAGAGCTTCATGCGGCTACTGCTGATATTGGTGTGGCTAAAGCTAATTTTTATCCTCGTATTGCTATCAATGGACAATTAGGTGTCGATGCTTTTGAGTATCAAGATTTATCTAGTTGGAGTTCTCGATTCTTTTCTATTGGACCGACGGTATATCTACCTATATTTCAAGGTGAAGCGCTAACTAAAAAATTGAAACTAACTGAAATAAAACAAAAAAGTGCAGCAATTCGCTACCGTCAAACTGTTTTAAAGGCATGGCATGAAGTCGATAACGCGTTGACCTACACCGCCGCTCAGGTCCAGCAAAATACAGAGTTAGTTGTCGCTTATGAGCAAAATAAAGAAGCATTTAATGTAGCTGAGCGTAACTTCCAAGAAGGTGTTGCAGATTACCTACAAGTACTGACGGCACAAAGAAATGTATTAGTGAGTGAAACCAAACTCAATATTAATAAAACACAATCAACACTTAGCTTAGTCAATTTATATAAAGCATTAGGTGGAGGTTGGAATTGAATCCACAAAAAAATCAACCTGCAAAAATGCCATTAAATTTACTTGTCGCATTACTTGGTATTTTAATTTCGGCGATTATGTCTGGATTAAATAGCCGAGTGGGTAGTCTAGGGTTAGCTGAAGTACGCGGTACATTGGGTCTCGCGATGGATGCTGCATCATGGCTTTCTACTTCTTATACTGTTGGTGAGTTGATCGCAATGCCTTTTGCAACTTGGTTTGCTATCACACTATCAGTACGTCGTTTTCATTTTTACATGGTGATGTGTAGTGCCGCGATTGGTCTGCTGCTTCCTTTTATTCAAGACCTTAACCTTATGATCGCATTACGGTTTATCCAAGGTGTGAGTAGCGGAGCTTTGATCCCTATTTTAATGATGATGGCATTAAAAACACTGCCACCTAGTATTCGTCTTCACGGATTAGCTTTATATGCACTAACCGCCACATTTGCTCCTAATCTTGCAATATGGCTAACAGGATATTGGACAGATAGTTTGCATGACTGGCGTTTAATTTATTGGCAGATTATTCCTATGTGTCTTATCTCGCTTATTTTAGTGGGAATGACTTTACCTAAAGAGAAAATTATAACTGCGCGATTTAAACAAGGGAACTGGTTTGGTATGGGCTTTGGAATGTCCTCTCTAATACTCATTGGGATTAGTCTTTCTCAGGGAGTGCGATTGGACTGGTTTAACTCTCCCCTTATTTGTATCTCGTTAGGAAGTGGCCTCGCTTTTCTTGGTGTGTACTTAATAAGTGAATGGTATCACCCAACGCCTTTTATAAAACTACAATTACTTTCTCGGCGTAATCTGTGGGTAGGCTCTATTATCTTTATGGCTTTGCTCACTATTTTATTGTCTGGCAGTTTATTGCCTTCTAGTTATCTTGGGATGATTCAAGGGTTTAAAGCACAGCAAATTGCACCCATTGGACTTTATATTGCTTTACCACAATTAATACTAGGATCAGTTGTTGCTATTTTTCTCTATCAAAAATGGGTCGATGCTAGAGTTGTATTATGCTTGGGGCTTGCCTTAATTGCTGCAGCCTGTTTTTTAAGTGCACAATTAACTGGCCAATGGCATGTTGAGCAGTTTATTACTGCCACACTACTACAAGCACTTGGCCAGTCAATGACAGTGGTTCCGTTACTCTTTTTAATGACTAGCGTCGTTGAGCCGATGGAAGGACCTTACTTTTCAGGCACTATTAATGCTTTACGCGTTTTAGGCACATTATTTGGAAGTGCCGTTGTTGGGCAAATATTAGTAGCACGAGGACATTATCACTCTCAAATGTTGCTTGATAAAGCGATGCAAAATGAAAATTTACAGGCTATTCAAGTTATCAATATAGATCATATTATTGCCGAGCAAGCTCACATATTATCGGTTGCAGATACCTATCGTCTATTAGGTTGTTTCGCCATTGGTGTTATTTTTCTTGTTTGGCGAATGCTTTATATACCTGCGCCATCCCCCCAAATTGTGCCTACTGCTAATAACTTACAATCTAAACCTTTACACGGATAATTATCATGACTAAAACAAATAAACCTACATTATTAAAAATAATGTTGATCACCTTATTACTGATTATTGCAGTCGGTATTATTATTTACTTTAATCAGCCAGAGTCTAAAGCTGCGCATCAAACAACAGATGATGCTTATGTGCAGGCGGATATTACATTTGTTTCATCTCAGATATCAGGCACTTTGAATAAGATAATGGTTAAGGATAATCAGACAGTGAAAGCTGGCGAATTATTGGCGACGATTGATGGTCGAGACTTTACATTAGCTGTCGATATGGAAACATCGAAAGTGAATACTGCGAAAGCTAACGTAGCCGTATTGAAAGCAATGCTGATAAAACAGAGAAATGCGATTAAGACTGCGGATGTGCTACTTGATATCAGTAAAGCTGATGTTAAGTTTGCTAAGGATGATTTCATTCGATATGAAAATTTAGCTAAAGATGGTGCCTCGAGTATTCAGAAGTTGCAATATGCACGAAAACAATTGAATGTAAAAAAAGCAATTAATGAGAAAAATAAATTGTTATTAAATGAAGCAAAGTTAGAACTTGATGTGCTTATTAGTGAAATTGATAAAGCGAATGCCCAGCTTAAGCTAGCAGAGTCTTCGTTAGCTTTAGCTAAATCAACACTTTCATATACTCAGATAGTCGCAACGAGAGATGGTGTTATTGGCAAAAAAACAGCAAGAGAAGGTGCCTATATCACGTCTAACACACCTTTATTTGCAATTGTTCCAATAGATAAGATTTATATTACTGCTAACTATCGCGAAACACAGTTAGCTAAAGTAACACCCGGCAATCCTGTGAAGATTGAAATTGACGCCTTTCCAGGTGAATTCTTAAACGGATACGTTGACAGCCTTGCTCCTGCGAGCGGCGTAAGTTATGCGGCTGTTGGCCCTCATAATGCAACAGGAAACTTTACAAAAATTGTGCAGAGATTACCTATTCGTATTCAATTATCAGCAGATCAACCATTGACTAAGAAATTAAGAGTTGGGATGTCAGTAACGACTGATATTAACGTCGAATAATAATCTTAATATGCATCCATCTAATAGCATAATGTGCTATTAGATAATTCATTACCATATATGTATATGGCTACTATGAAAGTAGTCATAGTTGATCAGTTACTCTTGCCTATAATCACGAAGTTTATCGATGAACCATCGTATTGCTCTACCTTTATTATTTTTTCTCCACCCCATAAATAAAGGAGTTAAGGCCGCTTCTTTTGTGATTGAAAGAGGAATTAAAGTGCCTGCTTTAAGATGATTAAGGATACGATGTGTGGGTAAAAAACCGATCCCTAGGCCTTTCACTTGAGCTGAAATTTTTTGTTCCATTGTCGCAACCCGTAATACAGTTTGTTTCTCGAATATTCTATGTGTCATAGAAGGTGATTTTTTTGAGGAGTCTTTGATCATAATTGAATGGAATGGCTTTGTATCTTCTTCTGACAGGGGAAGTTTAATTTGACTTAAAGGGTGGTTTTTAGCGACAACAAATTGCCATTCAGCTACCCCAATTTCCTCAAATGCAATACCTTGAGTATTTATTTCAGGGGAAGGTCCACCGATAACTAAGTCAGCTCTATTTTCTACAATAGCTTCCCAGCTTCCAGCTAATACCTCTTCTATGATATTAACTTCCACACCTGTTTGTAATTGATAAAATGCTTCAACAACCTCGTATAACTTGTCGATATCATAAATGGTATCGATTGCTATAGTGATCTGTGACTCCCACCCGCTATCCACTTGTTTTGCCGTTTCTACAATATTTTGAGCCGCTTTTAGTAACTCTCGACCTTGTTCGAGTAATACTTTACCTGCAGGTGTTAGCACAGATCTGCGACCTTCTCGTCGATAGATCATAATGCCTAAATCTTCTTCTAATTTTTGTATGGTATATGTCACGGTTGAAGGAACACGATATAAAGCTGCTGCAGCTGCCGCAAAGCTGCCTTTTTTATCTATTGCATCTAATACTTCACAAGCTTCTAAAGATAATTTCACTACTTCACCTCATCAATATAATTGTTCAGTAAATTCGAACGTATTTGTCAGTATTACTTGATTTTAATCAAGGAATAAAAATATACAATAGTTTCATAGTTCGAAAAAATGAAATGTTAAAGTTATTTCATTATCAATTAATCGTTAAATAGGAAATGAAAATGCAGTTATTAAGTAAAAATTCATTACACCGAGGTGGTTTTGCAGGATTAAAAGAAACTCGCTTAATCGTTGATAACAAAATTGGCGGACAAAATAACACATGGAACGGGCTTGGTAATTTTATTTATTTAGCCGATGCTCAATTTCTACCCAATGGTCAAACAGGTATGCATCCGCATAAAGAATTAGATGTCATTTCAATTATGGTTGAAGGAAGTATAGAGCATAAAGGCTCTATGGAAAATGGCAAGGCAATGCATGCAGAACAAGTGCAAGCACAACGCGCTGGAGGGGAAGGTTTTGTTCATAATGAAATTAACCCTGAAAACAAAGAAAATAGAATGTTGCAACTATGGGTGTTACCTGAAACTGCCGGCGAGCCGGCAAGCTACAAGTTTTATGATCTCAAAAAAGAACAAATGATAAGGGTTTACGGTGGTAATAAATCACAGAGCGAAACCTTGGATAGTCAAACTATTATTGAAGTAGGTTTGCTCAGTAAAAATACGACTATTACCCAGCATGGTGAATTCATCGCTTACATCACAGGCGGTAAAGGCATTTTAAATGATGTTGAAGTAAAAGACGGTGATTTAGTACGTGATGTGAATTTAAATTTCACCGCATCTACCCAGCAAGTTTATCTAACCCTCATTTATTTAAATAAAGCTTCATAACGTCAATAGTCACAAGATATAGCCCTTTAACTCAACGTTAAATAAGACAGGTGTTGGTCCCAGTTAAGTGATTAACACCACTAATATATAGGAATTTAAAACATGAAAAAAATACTAACCATTTCAGCAAGTAACAGTGCAAATTCAATCAATAGAACGCTATTAGAGTTAGCGTCGAGCAAAATTGAAGGTCATAACGTTGCAATGTTAGACATTCGAGATTATCCAATGCCATTTTTTAGTTTAGATAAAGAGGAAAGTGAAGGTCACCCAGAAGCAGCTAAAAAAATCCGAGCATTATTTTCTGAATACGATGCCTTCATTATTGCTTCACCGGAGCACAATGGTGGTATGCCTGCAGAATTTAAAAACTTAATAGATTGGGTATCTCGTTTAGGAGACTTACAGAACCCAATGTTTGCAACAAAAAAACCAGTATTGTTACTTAGCACTTCTCCCGGTCCTAATGGCGGTGCAACAAACCTCCAAACATTAACGCAGTTAATGCCATGGTGGGGGGCTGATATTAAAGGGTCATACAGCTTAGGGAGTTTTTATTACCATTTTGTAGATGGGGTTTTAAATACTGAGAAAGAGAAAGAGCTTACAAATTCAGTAACTGAGTTCATCGACTCGCTTTAATTAGCATCGCTATTATTCATACTTTAAAAAGAGCTATCTGTTCTTTCTTGAGCTCTTAAAAAAGAATACTTAAAACTTAAATGAAGGAAAAAGCACATGACAATACAACATTATCCAAAAAATCGTTTCACACCAGAAAATAGTGCAATATTACTAGTAGATCATCAAACTGGTTTATTGCTTGGTGTTCAAGATTTAGATCAAGATATGGTGCGCCGCAATGCAGCAACTCTAGCTAGAACGGCTAAAATGTTTGATATGCCTGTTTTATTAACAACTTCAGCTGAAGATGGTCCAAATGGCCCATTAATTCCACAAGTCACAAATGAATTACCTGATGTAAAAATTATTCAACGTACTGGTGAAATTGATGCTTTTGATTATGCTGAATTTGCTGATGCAGTAAACGCAACTGGCCGTAAAAACCTTATCATAGCAGGTATATCGACGGATGTTTGTTTAACCTTTGCTGCATTAAGTGCGGTTGATCGTGGCTATAATGTCCATGCTGTTATTGATGCATCAGGTACATGGAACAACGCAGCTCAAGCAACATCTATTGCGCGTATGTCGGCTGCCGGTGTGACAATGAATTCAACCGTTGGCGTAACAGCTGAACTTCAAAGAGATTGGAAGAACCCAACTGGAGAAGCACTGGCTACTCTATATGCAGACCTAGCTATTCCATTCTATCAAACTTTAATTGCGCTTCGTTCGTAATGAATACTGTTGAACTGTCGTTGAGTTTTAAGTGACAGTTCAACATTTTTGATTAGGTAAGATATTTACCATGCTTTATTTCAGATAAATGGATAGATTACATTTTTAATATTGTTTGAATTCAGAGCATAGGTTTATAAGCGCTATAAAAACCTGTTTAACCAATACATAAAAATAAAATTGATATTGCTTAATCTATATCCTCATAACTCAGTGTTTTATGCCGTTCAACTTAATCTAAGCAGCCCCCCTCCTTACTGAAAAAACCTTGTTGTAACTAAGTAATATTGGCCAAAAATTAATAGGCTACTAAGGTGCCTTGAGGTGGAAGTGACTTAGTGAAATTGCAGTTTACAACAACCTTTTACGCATTAAAACTGTCAAAAAAGGAACCTCAGTATCGTTATTTTAAATACCACCTCACGGCATAAGACTTTACAACTTCCCAAACTGTTAAGTTGGGAAATTGTATTTAACAGGTTAGTTTTTTAACGTAGGTAAGCCTTTACAAATGACTTAATAAATAGCTTCCCAAAAAAAACAGAAGGGAAATTTCCTTAACTCTGGCTCAATATAGCCACGATGTTCTTCAAAGAAGGTTTCACCAATATTATTTTCATCCCACACCAATACAATAAAACTTCTCAAGTGCTTACAAACCTCTCGGTCAGATAAGCCTTTTGAGTAGAGCCAATGTTCCACATTTGATGACAAGCCAAGTTTAAGTATCTCTAGCTTATCTTATATTTTCTGGGTGTTAGGCTTTATAAATTATGACGTCTAAATACGCCTAACGCCAGAAACAAGAAGTAACCTAAACATACAACAAGTTTAAATCACACTTTATCTTTGTTAAATAACTCATACAATCTATCAATTACCGTATAAGAGTAATTAAATGTATATCTCATCAACCATCAGTTACACTACAGGAATAAAACAATTTAATTAATTTAAGCAAACTCATTTAGTACCCCATATAGTACCCCATGAGACAAGGCTAAAATAAAAAAGGCAATAAAATCAAATGAGTAAAGCGAATATCCAGTGGTTTCCTGGGCACATGCACAAAGCACACAAACAAATTCAAGAAGTACTCCCACAAGTTGATATTATTATTGAAGTTGTTGATGCTCGTATCCCTTACAGCAGTGAAAATCCACTGATTGCAGCTATTCGACAAAAAACACCTTGTATTAAAGTATTAAACAAAGCTGACCTTGCTGACCCTGAGATCACGGTTAGATGGATTGAATACTTAGAGCAAGACCAAGATATAAAAGCAATTGCTATCACCACCAGCAAGCCGGAACAAGTGCATCAAATCACTAAACTGTGTGAGCAATTGTTGCCTCACCGATTAGGCCAAGACAAACAGATTCGCGCTATGATCATGGGCATTCCAAATGTCGGAAAATCAACCATCATTAATATTTTAGCAGATCGAATTATTGCTAAAACGGGTAATGAACCCGCAGTGACCAAAAACCAACAACGCATTCGCCTTCCAAGTGGCATTATGTTGTCTGATACGCCCGGATTTTTATGGCCTAAAATTGAAAATGCTAACTCGGGTTACCGCTTAGCAGTAACAGGTGCGATTAAAGATACAGCTATTGAATATGAAGATATCGCATATTACGCCGCTGAGTATTTAATAAAACATTATTTACCCCGTTTACAAGAACGTTATGATTTTGATGAAACACCACAATCAGACCATGAATTAATGGAATTGATTGCTAAACGCCGTGGAGCATTGCGTGCAGGTGGTCATTTTGATATTTATAAAGTATCAACAATTCTGCTCAATGAATTACGTTCAGGTGCATTAGGACCATTGAGTATTGAAATACCTGAAATGGTTGCCGTTGAAAAACTTGAAGTGGCTGAGATCATGAAAAATAAATTAGCTAAAAAGATTGAAGTAAAAGCAGCAAGAAGAAAAAGATACAAGAAAAATAGGTAAGCTTAGTTTATTAAAAACTAACTCACTAAAAGCTATTCAGCTTAAATGGAAAGAGAGCTACTCATTAAATTGAATAATTCTCTTTTGGTGACTTACCAATCGTTTATTTTAAATTAACTTACATCTAATATTACTTGGTATTAAACATCACTTCGCCATACAAATGCGCTTGATCGCTTACCCATAATAGTAACATTCTCATGCTCATCCCAAACACGCCCAGCTAGACCATAACAAACATGCAATGGCAACAAATGCTCTTCTCGTGGATGACAATAGCGTGCATGTGGCGCATTTTCCCAGTGAGTTAGTCGTTGATGACGTTCACTTTCTGATAAGCTTTTATCACTTAAATTCGTCTTTAGCCAATCATCGAATTGTTGATTTTTAAGTTGACCATCTTTAGCGTTTTGTTCACCTTTAAAAGCTTTCATATTGTGAAACGAAAAGCCTGAGCCAATCACTAATAGATTCTCATAATCAAGCGATTGTAAAGCTTTACCAATCGCTAAATGCTGCTTGGCATCAAGATGGTTCACTAATGAAAGTTGGATGGTTGGAATATCTGCTTCTGGATACATTAATGTTAAAGGCACATACAAACCATGATCATAACCTCGGTGATAATCCATTATGACTGGTATAGCGGCTTCTTTTAAGGCCTGTTGAATCTTTTCAGCCAGCACTGGTTCACCAGCACTTGGATATTGAACTTGATAAGCCGACTCTGGAAAACCATAATAATCGTAAATTATCTTTGGTTTTGAACACGCTGTAACACGTACTTCTTTCTCTTCCCAATGAGCACTTATCACCAGAATCGCACTGGGTTTTGGCAATATAGACGCTAATGATTTTAAATAACGATTCATATCTCGATGTGCAGCATCATTAAACAAGGGCATTGGTCCCCCACCATGTGAAATAAACGCAATATTGAGATTATTCATATTCACTCCAAACCCAGTTTCGAATATCAAATCATTTATATGAAATGAAAAAGACGACTAAACTACTAAACAGTTTAAAAAGATCATTATCGCTAGATCCTAGCGATAATGATCAAAATAGAACAATAAGATGAACTAAACTATTTACTCAATTTTTTGCTTAATACGTTATCTAAACTAAAACGGCCACCACCTTGCACTGCTAACGCAATCAATGCGACTAACAACGTTAATGCGTATTCGTAACCGTTGTTATCCATAAATAAACCATTACTTATATGTACCGAGAATATCGCCACTACCATAGTAAACGCTGCAACTACTGCCGCTGGACGTGTTAATAACCCTAACAATAATGCTAAACCACCAAAGAATTCTGCACTGCCGGCTAATAAAGCCATTAAATATCCCGGAGTCATACCGATGCTAGCCATCCACTGCCCAGTACCTTCTAAACCGTAACCACCAAACCAAGCAAATAATTTTTGTGAGCCATGTGCTGCTAAAATTAAACCAATCGGAGCACGAAGTATTAATGCACTAATACCCGCTTTCGATGACAGTAGTTTGTTTAATAATGGTGAATTCATAGGTTATTCCTTTATAAAATAGTAATTAATAGTGTTGCCCCTGCTTATTGGGATGGAGTCACTTTACTATCAACGATACAAAAGAGTAATATGTAAAATATAGAATAATTAACAACAAAGTGTTGATAATCTTGTTTTAAATAAAATTTTTCAATGAAAGCATTTCAATGAAAATATTAGTGAATAGCCAAAACAGTTAATAAAGAACAGAGGTAATAATGGATAGAATTGATGCAATGAGAGCCTTTGTTGCCGTCGTCACTGAAGGTAGTTTTAGTAATGCAGCTTCAGCCTTACAATTCTCTCCTCAGCTGGTGAGTAAGTATGTTTCGAAATTAGAAGAGCAACTTGATGTACGATTATTACACCGTACAACACGTAAAGTCAGTTTGACTGAAGCGGGAACACATTATTATCAGCATGCTCAACAAATATTATTAAGCATTGACGAAATGGATTCACAACTTGGTGGTTTGCAACAAAATCCCAAGGGAACATTACGTATTAGCGCCCCCGTTTCATTCGCATTAAAGCACATGGCTAAGTTAGTGGCAGAATTCCAGTTACGTTATCCGTTAGTCAATGTAGATTTACAGCTCAACGACCGAAAAGTTGATATTGTGGATGAAGGGTTTGATGTAGCGATTCGTATCGGCCAACTTAAAACCTCGTCATTAATCGCTAAACATATTGCGCCAATTCGCGTTATTTTATGTGCTTCTCCAGATTACCTTAAGCAATACGGCACGCCTATTAAACCCGAAGATCTTAAAACACATCGTTACTTACACTATAGCTACATGGAAATAGATGGTAAGGATGAAGTATTTCGATGGTTAAGAACACAAAACACGGGCAGTGCATTGCGTAGCAATAATGGTGATGTCTTAGTTGAAGCGGCTATTGCTGGTGCAGGTATCGTATTACAACCAACCTTTATTGCCAGTAAAGCACTACAAAGCGGAGAACTCATTCAGGTATTACCCGACTTTGAACTTGACCCAATTGGTTTATATGCGGTGTATGCCAACAGAAAATCATTACCTAATAAAGTCAGATTTTTTATTGATTTCATGGAAGGATATTACGGTTCACCACCTTATTGGGACAATTTAATAGCAAAATAAAATGTACTTTATAACGCTAATATTTTCTTAATATTAGCGTCAAAAAGTAATTTTTAAATACAATCAATACATTACATTACGAAAATCACGCTTATTTAAAGGTCACTTAAATAAGATATTTTTTACCATCCAGTTGAATTTAACGTTTAATTTTAACTTCAGGGCTATTGAGTATTGCTAATAATGGATTGTTAGCAAAGACTTGTTTTTTAACTAATAAGCCAATGACAAGACCAGCAATAAAGCCACCAATATGAGCCCAGTAAGCAACACCACCGCCACTTTCATCAGCAAAGTAAAGACCAATGACATTAATACCTAACCAAATAGCAAAGAAAACTAACGGACTCACTTTCTTTTGGTAGATAACAATCATTAATGTCAGGCTAGCGTGTCTAAACCACAATAAGTACATTCCAAATAAACCAGCAATCGCACCACTTGCCCCCACCATTGGAACAAATGAATCAGGTTCAGCAAGAATCTGTGCTGCCGCTGCAGCAAGGCCGCAAAGTGTGTAATATAAAATAAATTTACCACGACCTAATGTATCTTCAAGATTGTCACCAATAATATACAAGAAGTACATATTACCAATCAGATGCATCACACCACCATGCATATACATGTGTGTTAGTAGAGTCCATAACTGGTGTCCATGACTTACTTGATCAGAATGTAATGCAAAATTGTTATAAGCAAAGGACTCACCGACCAACCCTATCGAATAGCTAATGAAAACCAATAAGTTTAATAACAATAGAGAATACGTAGCCCACGGAGTCGTTTTAGGCTTTAAATTATATTCTATTGGCATTTGAGATAAGAATTGAAACAACCAGGTACGTTTTTGAATAGGTTTATCTAATTCTAATAATGCTTGAGCAATAGCTGGGGATTGAGTCACTTTTTCGATCTCTTCATTATCTAACCACACACCAGAGCAGCTAGAACAAGTATCAACCTCAACCTCGAAACCTGACATTAAATGATAACGTGTTAATACTTGGTCACATACATGACAGTGACGTTTTGATGCGCCAAGTTTATCTCCCAATTTTTCCTCAAGGTACACTTGATCATTATCGTTATCAGCAATCGATAATGCGCCATCTAATTCCCCCAGTTCCAGCCATATTCCATGGCACTCTTGGCATTTGTCAACTTCCTGTTGATGAAACTCATACTTTCCCATTGAAACGCTAGCGCAGTTTGGGCAATTTTTCATTGTCATTTTCCTTAATTATTCTATAACGGACTAACGTCAATACCGGCTTCAGTGAGTTCATGATGAAGTTTTGTATAATTGTTAATAAGTTCTTTTAGCGCGCCATCTTTAGTTTTTTGATTAAGTACGGCAAGTAAACCAGCACCATACTTAGCACCAAATTGACGATTCTCTATTTTTTTAATGATTAATGCAGTTTCAGAGTTATAACGACGTATTGCAGAGAGAATTTGACTTGGGGTTTCCAATGCATTGGAAGAGTATTTCATGTTGTCCCATACAAAAGAATCAATCATAGGATGGTGTGCTTTTATGTCGTAGGGCGATTTATCTTTAAGTAATTTAGCATAACCATCAAGTGTTATAACATTATCACCAAGTTCATCGGCTAACGCATGTTGCAGATAGAAGTTCTTCTCTTTGCTGTTTAAATTTTCAAATAACAGCGCTTGAGATAATCCTTCTTGTGCAGCTAAATAGACACCCGCTACCGTCGCAATAACTAAAAATATTTGCCCGACCCAAAAACCACTTTTAATTAAATCAGAATTATCAAATCGTATGGCTTGACGCTGTTTCTTGTTGTTTTTTTGAAGAGTCTCACTTTGGTTTAACGTTTCATCTTGGTCTGGGAGCTCAGATTGCATAGTCTCTATCTTCCATGGTTAATTTTTGAAAGATAATATCATAACTTTATGTTTTTTTTACAATTCAATAGAGAAGAAAAATACTTTTATTCTCTATAAATATCCATGGTAAGAGACTCTATTCATTAAGTTAAAGGATTATACCAACCACTTTAAAAAGTAAATTAGCTTTTACAACAAAAAAACATAAATTTTTTTAAATGTTAATTTGATAACTATTCATTAGGAAGTGGCTTGTATTTTATTCCAACGAACTTTAAACGTTCTCATTATTTAATGCTGGTTTATAAGTAAAGAGGTATTGATTGTGAATCTTTACCAATAGTTAAGATTATTTATCGAAATTTGCTTTTATCATTGAGGCTATTTCATTAATGTTTGAATCCTTATTTTCTGAAAGTACCGAAACAACCCCTATCTGGTTCACCTCTGGTTGATTTTGGCTAAGCTTCCACTGACCTGTTATTGAAGACACTTCAATTTCTATACCTACGATCGCAGGAATCATTTTTTGGATATATTCATCAGGCGCATCTGAAAGAGACCAAGGTTCGGGCTGCGTAGATTCATGTATAATCGTTAATGTCTCAATGGCATTTAAAATCCAACCTGGGTCATTAATAAACGAAATTTTTCCTTTGACATGGACGACCACATAATTCCATGTAGGGACGGCTTTGCCCGTCTCTTTTTTGGTAGGATAATTATTAGGAGAAATATAACAATTAGGACCATTAAATATTACTAATATCTCTGAACCATTTTTAACTGATTTCCACAAAGGGTTTGCCTTAGCAATATGAGCCTTTAAATAAGTTTTATCTGACTTTTTCTCAACTATCATCGGTAGATGAGTCGCTTCAATTCCCACTTCCGATTGAGTAATTAATGTAGCAAAAGAATACTGTCGCATTAATTCAACAAGATCCTCAATGTTTTCTTGTTTAAATTTTCTTGGTATAAACACTATGCTTCCTTAGGTTAATGAGTATGTAAGAATAGAATCTTTTCGCATTAATAAAGGAAACTTGGAATACTTAGATTCAAAATCTAAAAATTAAGGCTCAGTCAACATTCTTTTAAAGAATATTAACTAAACCTTAAAATTTAATCATGTATATAACTAGCTTCCCCTATTCATCATTATCAATTTTTGTAATTAATGCGAATAGACCATCTTTATGCGTAAATCCCCAGACAGAATTATTATTATAGTTATAACCCCACAAATAAGTACCACAACTGCCACTCACATCACTAGGTGTGCTTCCAGAACCAGATTGAAACATAACACTGAAGTCATCAGAGTATGATGTAGCTGTGAAACAGTCTTCGTCTAAAAACGCCTCCCAAATACCTAGTTCTTCGTTATATCGACCAATCGTTAGTGTAGATAACTCAACATTTTTAGGCGCAGTTATTGCTATTGTCATCGCATCAGCTTCATCTTCATCAGTTACAATACCATCTCTAATAACATTCGTTGGGTTATCAGTTTCTACAGCATCTTTATCAAAATAAATCTCAGAAGGTGACGTAGTTTGTACAAATCCATTGGTGTTTTTATACGAGCCATCTTGGTTTAAATTACCGTTAATGTACAAAATATCAGAAACTGATCTTATATCGTCATCAGTAAACCAACTTAATGAAAGTAACTCATTCATTGCTTGCTCTTGACGAGGAATATTATAAGCATCTGCAAAGCTTGTATATTCACCTTTACCTGTCCCTAAATCATCTTGATAGTTAACATCAACCCCAACTTGTTTCTTATCTTGCGTATCAGTTGTTAACACTTCAACACTGTTATAAGTTAAATTAAAACCATCCAGAATAGCCGCTTCAGTGCCTATATATCCTTCTTCATCAGGTGTTTTTGTAGTTGTCCAATAAGACTCGTAAGGTGAAACTACACGTTGTAAAGCATCGTTTGTGTAACTTGCACTATCGCCTAGGAACCATTCGATAGGGATTATGCTTTCAACGGTTGTACCTGTTGAATCAATATCATATTGTACCCATGCATTTTGATTTTCATCCCAGTACGTTCCCATATTCATATCAGCTTCTGAGAAGTTAACTGGAGCATAATAGTTTTTAAAAGTAATTTGACGACCATTAACTTCGACAATAACAAATGAAATTTTATTAGATTTTTCATACTTAGTTAAATCTTTTGTATATTGGCTATTAGTACCTTCATAGTCACCGACTTGGGCGAAATTATCCTGCGCTAAACCCGTTTCGTATTTATCATTGATGCCATAGCGATTGTTATAAGCCTTCCAAGAAGCATTACCAGCAACTATTTGCGTAAAACCAACAGATGGATTTGAATTATCAGGATGAATTAAACTACGTGAGTATTGATGGTCGTGACCTGCAATATAATTAACTTTATATTCACTCAATAGATTAAGCACGTTATCCATTAAACCCGGTGACGATTCATCTTGTAGCTGTAAGTAACCTAATTGGCCAGTATCCAGCCCTAAAATACCTGGTTCCGTTTGATCTTCGTTTTCTTCACCTGTACTCAACGAACTAATGTAATCAAAATATTCATCATAATTATAAACTGAAGGACGCTTTTTGGTTGATAATGCTTCATGACCAAACATCACAATATGGTCTACTGTTGCACCTTTAGTTTCTAATACATTTTTCAACCAATCATATATAAGCAGCCATGTACCTTCATAGCTAACAGACACTAAATCACTGGCATAAAAATCAACAGCAATGAATAAAGTATTGTTTTGAACTGTATAATACATAAGATCTTCAATCTCTTCATAACCTACAATTTCACCGCTTTCTAAACCACTTGTTAACAATGTACCTGGATATTTTTGGTACAAGTTATACCCTTGGTCGTATTCTTCAGTGTCTGCATCAGTATAGGCATCGATACCGTTATCCATATTATTTACAGAACGATTATCCGTTGTATCAACTTCTGTTGTAAACCAACTTAACCAATCATAACCATCTACGATCTCATGATTACCACGAACAGGTAATACAGTCATACCTGCTTCAGTTAAAGGGTTTGCAACTTTATTCATCCATTCTACATATTCATTTTCAGTACGGACATCAGTCATATCCCCCACAGCAAGAACTACAGAGACGCCTTCAGCTTTTATTTTAGAAACAATGGGATCAACTAATAGAGCAGGAAGATGTTTAAAATCATAAGGTGTATCAAAACGTTCGTTACTTGCTATTTCAACTGGCGGTTCGTCATCAACAAGCGGTTCACCATTTTCATTAACAAATACAGCGTTATAAGGATCAGATACATCTATTTTCCATCCTTCACCATCAAAAATGTCATCGTTATTCACGTCATAACCGATATCAACAGATAAAGTAATGTCATCATAGCTATGCGTAATCGTTTGTTTGTAATCATCATCACGACCTTGCGTGTCAGGGATAACAGCAAAACGCCAAACATTATTAGCATTATTTTCTGAAAGTTTATTTGCACCTTGTGTCATTGTCATACTGTCACTGACAGAGTCTGTTGATTTATCACTAGTTGTTTTTTCAGTTTCAGAGTTACATGCCGAAATAGCACTTGTAATAGCAATAATTAAAGCTGTTTTGTTTAAAACCTTCATTGGCATCCTTACCCATTATTAAACGTTATATTGATTACGACGTATGCTCGCCATAGCGCCATGTAGTAATAAAGGGAGTAAGGTAAAGAAAAAGTATTACACATATATGATAGAAATATGACATATTTCTTGAAAGTATTATTTGAAGTGAAAATTAAATATATAAAAAGCATATATTTTCAACTGCTCTTAACGAAAATGCATGAACAATATTTTATATTCACAATGATGAAATTCATTTATCAGATTTGGTAGATATTGATTAAGTTTAAAAAAATCTAAAACAACACCCACAAAAAAAGGCCAATCATTTCTGATTAACCTTTTCATTTTTAAAGCGGTTTGAGAATTAAACGTTCGTTAGCGCTAATGTATCTTGTGCGATAACCCACTCTTCGTTGGTTTGAACAACCATTGCGATAGTGCTGTCTTGTTCAGTGATAATGCCTTGGTTAGAAGACTTACCGAAGCGGTTTGCTAGGTTTTCTTGTTCGTTAACTTTAAAGCCTAATAAACCTAAGCGCTCTAATGTTAGTTGACGAATTGGTGCTGAGTTTTCACCGATACCACCAGTGAAGATAACCGCGTCTAAACGTCCATCTAAGGCTGCTGTGTAGCTTGCGATGTACTTAGCTAGACGGTAACAGTATAAGTCCATTGCGCGTTTTGCAGTTTCATCTGTATCGTAGTTATCTTCAACAAAACGACAATCTGATGTTTTTTCTGTTAATCCTAATAAACCAGACTCTTTTGTTAGCATGTCATTGATTTCTGTCATGCTATAACCTAGCTCATCGTGTAAATGGAAGATGATTGCAGGGTCAACATCACCACAACGTGTTCCCATTACTAGCCCTTCTAATGGCGTCATTCCCATTGACGTATCTACAGATACGCCATTTTTAATTGCACAAACAGAACCACCGTTACCTAAGTGACAGTTGATGATGTTTAACTCAGTTACAGGTTTTTGTAACACGTCAGCTACTTGTAGGCTGATGTAGTAATGGCTTGTACCGTGCATACCGTAACGACGAATACCATTATCACGGTAAAGTTTGTATGGTAGCGCGTATAAGTACGCTTCTTCTGGCATTGTTTGGTGAAACGCCGTGTCGAATACTGCTACATTTGATAATGCAGGTAAAGCTTTTTGAGCCGCACGAATACCAATAAGATGTGCTGGGTTATGTAATGGCGCTAATGAAATGCAATTTTCAATACCTTTCATTACTTCGTCAGAGATAACCGCTGATTTAGTGAACTGCTCACCACCGTGAACAACACGATGTCCGATAGCAAATAGGTTTGCTTTTAATACTGGACTTAAAGAAAGAATTTCATCTACGATGTACGTTAATGCTTCTTCATGTGCAGCGCCTGCGCCTAAATCAGCTTTTCCTTTAACGCCTTCTAAGTTCCATTTAATACTTGCATTATCTAATTGTAAACATTCAGAAAGACCTGAAAGTTTTTCATCGCCATTAACGGCATCAATGATGGCAAACTTCAAAGAAGAACTACCACAGTTAAGTACAAGAATCAGTTTGCTATCCATTTTTTAAATCCTATTTATCACAAAAACAAAGAGTTAGATCAATAAACAAGCCCAACTCTATAAAAGTTATATTCTTTGGCATTGTAAAGAAACAATAATCGATATAGCCCCTATGAATACTATAGCCAAATTAGAAGTGCGCAAGCATACACGTGAACGACAGAGATCACAAAACAGTTTTAAAAAGCTCATCTACCTTTGTTGATCAAAGATTATAGAGGGTATGTTAAAAAAAAGTGACGAAATGCATATTTATAACATTTTAACTAGTTGTTGATTATTATTTCACCAACAAAATAGCAACATTTAATTTACATTTAGGATTTATCATTACCTCATAAAACTCAAAAGAATGGCTTCTTAGACGACATAAGATCCGTAAGCTGATTAATAAACAGCATTAATAGAAGTGGTTAACTTAATGTTATTAAAATAGGAGCACTAACAAAATCTATTACCATGACATAGCCGTTTATGTATTAATCGATGCGTTAACTTAATGTCTCAATGATTTGAAGATTTAGCAGTTTGAAAAAATAGCGTTCTAATTATCTAGAAATTTAGTGACTTAAAGGTTTAAATACTCGGAGGTTTAGTTGCTTAAGATTTTAGCTACGTAGAGGTTTAATTAACTTGTAGTGGTACAGTGATTTTGTACCACTACAATTAGATCTTTAATTACTCAATGGTTTAAGGACTTAACGGCTTAGCAATTTAATAAGCTAGCCGTTAGATTGATGGTCACTTGTCCAACTCACTTCAATCACTAAAAAGACTCACCTATTGCTAAATAACTTTCTCGAATATGATCGATTAACAAACGAATCTTAAGGGGAGCTTGACGTGTAAATGGATACACGGCATAAATGCCTAGTTTCTTACCCACTTGCTCTGGAAAAATATCAATTAAATCGCCTTTCAAAATATCTTGATACACTAAACAACGTGGTACATAAGCAATACCATTACCACCTAATGCTATTTTTCGTAATGATCCGGCATTATTAGTGGTGAAGTTGCCCGCCACTTTAATAATATAATTACCATCCTTTCCTTTGAACTCCCACTCAGAAGCGCCTGTTGTTTGATAAGCATATTGTAGACAATTATGATTCACTAACGCTTCAGGTGTTGTTGGTCTTCCAAAGCGTTGGAGATAAGCAGGCGCAACACAAATAACCCATTGTGAATCAATTAGGTGACGAGCGATTAAATTTGAGTCCCCCATGTCGCCGGTTCTGATCACTAAATCGTAACCACCTCCTACCAAATCAACAAAGGAATTCCTCATAGACATATCGACTGTGAGTCCAGGATGCATATTGCAAAACTCAGCAACGGTGTTCGCTAATAAAAGGTCACCAGAAATGGTAGGCACTGACATTTTAATATTTCCAACCATACTTTCGGCATATCCATATACCGCGTCAATCGCTTCCACTGCGGCCTCCTTCACATTTTTAGCACCTTGATAAAGTACTTTACCCGCTTCGCTAAGGGTTAATTTTCGCGTTGTTCGATATAAAAGTTGTACTCCAAGGTCTTCTTCTAATCTGGCTATATGTTTGCTAACCACTGAATTTGTAAGGGAATTAATCTCTGCTACTTTACTAAATGAACCGTGTTCTACCACTTGAACAAATAGAATCAAATCATCTATCTTTGTCATCATTACGCCAATTTTGGAAACAATGTTTATCATTATCTCTATATATAGAAAAAAAGCAAAGGAGTATCGTCACAATCCATTAACAAATGAATAACAACAAAAACAAAGAAAGACCAGTTAATGTCATTCTGTTTTTAATCATAGTTATGGGGACATAACAGTCGTATAGAAAAGGAAGAAGAGATGAATAGTACGTTACTTGCATTAATTGCATTTTTACCCATCGTGATGGCAGCTATCTTGTTGGTTGGGCTAAATTGGCCCGCTAAAAAAGCCATGCCCGTAGGCTTTGCATTAACAGCAGTTATCGCTTTTTTTGTATGGGATATGTCAGCAACACGTATTATCGCATCGTCTTTGCAGGGATTAACAATAACCGTCGCTGTATTATGGATTGTATTCGGTGCTATTTTTTTATTGAATACATTGAAACATACTGGAGCGATTAATGTTATTCGTAACGGTTTCATCAATATTTCACCCGACCGCCGTATTCAAGCCATCATCATCGCTTGGTGTTTTGGTTCATTCATTGAAGGCGCATCAGGGTTCGGCACACCAGCGGCTATCGCTGCGCCACTTCTCGTTGCCATTGGTTTTCCCGCATTAGCAGCAGTGGTAATAGGTATGATGATTCAATCCACTCCGGTTTCATTTGGCGCGGTTGGAACCCCTATTATTGTTGGTGTTAATAAAGGACTTGATACTCACAACATATCCGAAATATTGGTATCTGGAGGGTCAACGTGGGACATTTACTTACAAGAAATAACCAATAATGTCGCTATCATTCATGCGGTTGTAGGTACGTTTATCCCTGTATTAATGGCAATGATGTTAACACGTTTTTTTGGTAAGAATAAAAGTTGGACAGAGGCCTTAAACATATTACCTTTTGCCATTTTTGCAGGCTTAGCATTCACCGTGCCTTATGCATTAACAGGTGTTTTCCTTGGCCCTGAATTCCCATCATTAATGGGAGGGTTATTAAGCCTTACCATCGTCGTTGCAGCCGCTAAAAAAGGATTTCTTGTTCCTCAAAAAAGTTGGGATTTTGAAGATGAAGCAAAATGGCCTAAAGAATGGCTAGGTTCTCTAAAAATGGATTTAAAGGAAGGTATTAGTAACGTTGGCGGTAAGAAAGAGATGAGTCTTGCATTAGCTTGGCTACCTTATTTACTCCTCGCGATTATTTTAGTAATTAGCCGAGTTAGCACTGAATTTAAAGGTTTATTAAAAAGCTTAAATCTATCATTTAATAATATATTAGGTGAATCAGGTGTAAGTGCAGGTATTGAACCCTTGTATCTACCAGGTGGTATTCTGGTCTTTGTTGCGCTATTGGCTGTTTTATTACAATCACGAAGCTTCAAGCCATTAGGTAGCGCATTTAAAGAATCGAGCAAAACATTATTAGGAGCAGGTTTTGTATTAATATTTGCAATTCCTATGGTGCGTATCTTTATCAACTCCGGCATTAATGGCGCAGATTTAGCCAGTATGCCTGTCACTACGGCTAATTTTGCAGCAAATCTTGTCGGTGATTTATTTCCAGCACTCAGTGCTTCTATCGGAGCATTAGGCGCATTTATTGCTGGGTCAAACACCATTTCAAATATGATGTTTAGCCAATTTCAATTTGAAGTTGCGCAAACGTTAGCCGTTTCAAGTACAGCGATGGTGTCTCTGCAAGCGGTTGGTGCGGCAGCAGGCAACATGATTGCCATTCATAATGTGGTTGCAGCCTCTGCAACAGTTGGCTTGTTAGGTAGAGAAGGCATCATTCTACGTAAAACTATTATCCCTACATTTTATTATGTTGCAGCTACCGGCATTATTGGTTTAATTATCATTTATGGTTTTAATCTTAGTGATAGCTTGATGTCTGCTCAAGGTAAATAGTTAGTCGAATGGGTTTAGACACAAAACTAAACCCGTACAGTTTAACAATTCACAGATAATTATTTATTAATTTGTAATAGACCATTCAATTTTAATGATTGAATCTAAGTAAACAAGAAAATATACAATAACATACAACGAATATTGTCTTAATTTTACGTCTGTCTAATACCATCGACATTCAATAAACAATTATTTATGGCACACACCTTATTAGTCAATTCGTTGCAATTCACATTGAGGATCTATAATGAAAAACAGTCAACAACCCTACCAACAATTAGAAGACATGTTGTTGCAGCATATCGACCAAGATAGAATTTTTACCGATCAAGCATTACGACTTGCCTACGGGACTGATGCCAGCTTTTACCGTTTAATTCCTAAGATGGTATTACGATTAAAAAACATTGATGAAGTCATTTTTACCATTAAAGCCTGCGGCCAACTAAACATCGCCTGTACATTTCGTGCGGCGGGCACCAGCCTCTCAGGACAAGCAGTATCAGACTCCGTATTAATTACATTAACTGATGATTGGCGTGGACATGAAATACACGATGATGGACAAAAAATCACATTGCAACCCGGCGTAATTGGCGCTGATGCAAACAAATACCTTGCTTCATTTGGACGCAAAATAGGGCCAGATCCTGCTTCTATCAATGCCTGTAAAATCGGCGGTATTGCGGCTAATAATGCAAGTGGCATGTGTTGTGGTACAGCGCAAAACTCTTACCGTACTATTGATAGTATGAAGTTAGTTTTTTCAGATGGCACATTACTCGATACCGCTGATACAGACAGTGTTGACGCTTTCAAATTAAAGCAACCCGCATTAATCTCAGGTATTGAAGCGTTATGCGCAGATGTTGCCAATAATGCTGAATTAACACAGCGTATTAATCATAAATATCGCCTTAAAAATACCACCGGATATTCGCTTAATTCATTAGTTGATTACTCAGATCCTATCGAAGTGATCAAGCATTTAATGATCGGTTCTGAAGGCACACTCGGTTTTATGGCTGAAATTACCTATAACACTGTGATTGAACATCCTCACAAAGCGTCAGCATTAATCGTATTTAATAATATTGAAGAAGCGAGCAAAGCGGTAACCGCGTTAACCAAAGAGCCTGTTTCAGCAGTAGAAATGATGGATGGCCGAGCAATGCGTTCGGTTGCAGATAAACCAGGTATGCCAAGCTTCCTTGATACGTTAGATTTACAAGCAGGCACCCTATTAATAGAATCTCGAGCAAGTAATACAACGCAATTAGATCAACAATGTATGGCTATAATGCAAACGGTCGCTCAATTTAACGTTATAGAGTCAGTCTCTTTTACCACCGATGCCAATATGGTGGCTACCTTATGGGGTATTCGTAAAGGCATGTTCCCTGCCGTTGGCGCAGTAAGAGAAGTCGGTACAACGGTTATCATTGAAGATGTCGCTTTTCCTGTCGAGCATTTAGCAGCCGGCGTACATGATTTACAAACACTATTTGAGCAATTCAATTACAACGAAGCTATTATTTTCGGGCATGCGCTTGAAGGTAATTTACATTTTGTGTTCACTCAAAGCTTCGACACGACAGAAGAAATAAAACGTTATGGCGGTTTCATGGATGCAGTGGCGCAGTTAGTGGCAGTTAAATACCAAGGTTCATTAAAAGCAGAGCACGGTACAGGCCGGAATATGACGCCCTATGTTGAACTAGAATGGGGTAAAGACGGCTATGCTTTAATGCAAAGAATTAAAGCATTGTTTGATCCTCGAAGCATATTAAACCCAGGCGTAATTATCAATGATGACCCTATCGGACACCTTAAAAACCTAAAACCAATGCCTAAAGCAGATGACTTGATTGACCGTTGTATTGAATGTGGTTTTTGTGAACCAGTCTGCCCTTCAAGAACACTCAGCTTATCACCGCGTCAACGCATTGTGTTATACCGAGAACTACAACGGAGAGAAAATAACAACGAGACTGAAGATGCTAAAGCGTTGCGAGATGTTTTTGAATATCAAGGCATAGACACTTGTGCGGCAACGGGTTTATGTTCTGAACGTTGTCCGGTTGGCATTAACACGGGTGATTTAGTTAAAAAATTACGTACCAGTAAATATAAAAAATTCACGCCTATTGCCCGTTGGACGGCAGACCATTTCACCGCCACCACCAAAATGGCATCAATGGGGCTAAAAGTAAGCAGTGTTGCTCAAAAAAAATTAGGCGATAAAACCGTCTCGAAAGTCACGAATAAAGTGCGTCGTTTAAGTGCGGGGAAAACACCAATGTGGATCCCTGAAATGCCGACCGCTAACAAACATAAAGTGAGCAGTACTTTCAGCCAAAATAAAGAAGATAAAGACAGCAAAAAAGTCGTTTATTTCCCATCATGTGCAGCTCGTACCATGGGGCAACAAGCTAATAATAGCGATAGTCGTCCATTAACTGAAGTAACCGAATCATTAATTAAAAAAGCAGGCTTTGATATTATCATTCCAGAGTCTTTAACGGATCAATGTTGTGGAATGCCATACGACAGCAAAGGCATGAGTGAACTTGCATTGCAAAAGTCGCAGCAATTAGAAGCCGCACTATGGGAAGCGAGCGAGCAAGGTAAATGGCCAATTTTAATGGACACCAGCCCCTGTGCAAAACAAAGTATCGATAAGTTTACACATTCGATGGAAGTATTAGAACCGACTGGATTTGTGCTTAAATACTTACTATCACACTTACAATTTTCACCTATCAAAGAAACGGTGATGTTGCATATTACTTGTAGTGCACAACGAATGGGATTAGAAAATAGCATGCTGACATTAGCTAAATCCTGTGCAAGTGATGTGATTGTCCCTGAGCATATTCAATGTTGTGGATGGGCGGGAGATAAAGGATTCACCACACCAGAGCTAAACGCAGCCGCAGTACACACACTCAAAAAACAAGTGCCAGAGCATTGTAAACGAGGGTTTAGTAATAGCCGTACCTGTGAAATAGGCCTTTCACATCATAGTGGTATTCCTTATCAATCCATTTTATACCTAGTTGATGAGGCAACTCATTCGTCAGCCATATAAGATAGTTGATTTGCTTTATAGATAAAAACAACTCACTGAGTGTTGATGGTTGATGGTTGATGGTTGATGGTTGATGGTTGATACTAGATAGCTAAAGATTAAGAAGTGAAAATTGAGCATAAAGGTTAACTATTTAGCTCAATTTTCATACCAATGGAATTAAATAAGTGATCAGAGATTGCGTAGGAAAAATTAACACTAATAAGGCGTGAGTTGTAGGAGATAGTTGTTCTCACTTCAAAACTCACAACGCAGTTAGGGGTAATTTTAACCAGCAAGAATGATTACCTTATTAATTCTTTTGGTATCACCATACCGTGAGTTGTTATTTCTATACAGAGTTAATATAAAAGCCAATGAGGTAACTATAAAATTGAAGTGTTTTTTCTGTCGTAATTATCATGACGTAGCTATCTTAAGTAACTATCCTGACGTAGCTATCATAAGTAATTATTTATACAAACGGGTGACATAGACAGACTTTAATAGTCTTAGGGAATAAGTCCGATTTATCCAAAGAACTTAGTGTGTTTATAAAATGTATTTATATAATATTTTCAAATAGTGCATTGAAATAATGTATTCAAAATAATGTATTCAAAATAATGTATTCAAACAATTTACTCATCAATAGTTTTAACCTCATTAAAACTATTGATGAGCCATAACAACAATGTTCCCATATACAACATGACGTAACTAAAATGCATAAGAAATGCATAAGAAATGCATAATAAATGTATAGTTGTCGCAAATATCCGTCCAAAAAAAGGAATCAGATTCCGGTCAGTTTTATCAAACACTAGCGTTCGCTGTTCATCACTCTATCCAGTTTTTCCATGCTTTGTTGAAAATAAGGATTGTAAGTTAAGCGAGCAAGCGTTTTACCTTCTTCTATCCAACCGTAAGAAGAAAACCAGACATCTTCGCCCTGTTCACAAGCCTCTTCTTGCTCTTTAGTCTGTCCGTTATTGCATATGATGATGGCGCCCTCTGCACCATATTCAACATTATCAGGAGAAAACAATAATCCCATGTGAGAGCCATTAATAATGTGTAAATCAGGACGCTTCATGCTGAACCGAGTAGTGTTAGGGATTGTCAAATCATCTTCACCTAGCCATATCAGCTGATTATTTTCATTGATAAATTGTTTTTGAAATACGTTGATGGGAAATACAGTATCAATAACACTATCACCTTCACTCATCATCATAAAAACTGGCTTATTGTAAGTGATATGCTCCAAATCAGCTTGTACCGTTTTGACGGTATCGTAATAAACAGCAGCGCCATGCATTGGTAGAGAATTATAACGCGTATAATTAGTTTCAGGATCTTGATCCGCCCATGTCACCAGATAACTGGCGAGGTTAGCCCATTTTACGGCTGATGAATCTGGTTTAAAAGCAGGCGAAAAAAGTAATAGCCCTTCTATGCTATCGTCATGTAATGCCTCAGATGTCACCAAGTTTGCGCCTGTGGAATAACCACCTAACCAAAGCTTATTTGAGTTTGGTTTTAGTAGTCCAATATGATGATGAACTACCCCTTGCCAATCTTTCTCTGTGGGTAACATTAAATCCCCAGCTTTACTACCGTGTCCGGGTAATAACACCGTTCTAACAAGATAACCTTGCGAAACCAAATGCTTCGCCACATCCGTAAACGAATAGGGAGAATCACCCAAACCATGCACTAACAATACGGCATCTCCATTTGGGTTTTCAGGTATTAATTCGAAGGGAAGGTTCGCTTGTAATTCTTTTTCAATATCATCGGTTTTAAAGACTCGATGTGCCAATAACCACTCTTTTGTTTCTGTAATGTATTGTTGAAAATTGTGTTGAGAATAATTAGGCAATGACTCTGACACTTGATAATTAGGGTCTATATTTGATTGGCTACAAGCAGTGAGAAGCACAATAGAACTAATAAACACATGACGAAAACAAGATAAAATCAACTTAAGATCCTATTAAAAACAACGAGTAAAAAATAATAAACAGATAGAGATGTATTCAATGATGCTAGTGTGCCAACGTTTTAGCAATACTCGAAAATTCTTTTCAAAGCTACCGAGCATTAAGTAAAAAACCAAACGTTAAGCACGACCAACTATATCGATAAAACACTTATTGATAGTGTCATACCCTCTATTTTTAAATACGTAGTGAAAACTTTACGGGATCAAAAACACATTAAAAGATGCTGACCTAGTCAGTGAAATAATCAAATACTTAAAGAAAGCTATCTTATGAGAAAGGTTAAGCAATAATGATAAATTATTAAATTTATATGTATTGCATTCTTTTATATATAAATGTTTACGTTCTTTTATTTAATGGCATAGCTTGAGTTTACATCTATGCATAACTCGCTTTTTAAAGCTAAAAATCTATTTGATAATGTTATGAACTCTATTTTGTAACACCCTTAACACATCCGCTTCAAACCACGGATTCTTTTTTAACCAGATATTATTGCGCGGACTTGGGTGTGGAAGAGGCATAACTTGCTCTCCATAAGCAGCCCAGTTCTTGACTGTTTCGGTAAGATTTTTCTCTCGGTTTTCTAAATGCCATGCCAAAGCATATTGCCCTATGACAAGTGTGAGCTGAATCTCCGGCATAGCTTCAAGTAATTTGTTACGCCAAGTCTCTGCACATATTGCTGGAGGTGCTAAATCACCTGATTTCCCCTTTCCTGGATAACAAAAAGCCATGGGTAATATAGCTATTTTTTGTGAATTATAGAAAGTGTCTTTATCAACCCCCATCCATGTCCTTAATCGGTCACCACTCGGATCATCGAACGGAATACCTGTTGCATGGACTTTTGAACCAGGCGCTTGCCCAGCAATAAGAATTTTAGCATGCTGATTAACTTGCAAAACAGGACGAACACCCTCTTTCAAGTTAGATTCGCAAATGGTGCAAGCACGCACCTCTGTTAATAATTGATTGAAATCGTTTGTTTTCATGGTTTCCCATACTTACATAACTATATGATTTACATAACCACATTTAGTTTCTATGTAGTTATGTAGTTATGTAGTTATGTAGTTATGTAGTTTCTTATATTAATCACAGTGCTAGATAATATAAGCGTAATGCAATAAAACAGATCAGGGCTCGTTAATATTGGACCTAATCTGTGATTGAATACAAACTATATTGTTAACACGACATTGATTAAATTTTTCTCAGATAAACCAAGAATTAGATTTATTCTCTATTTAATGACTGTTCTTTTTCTAAAATAGAAACAAGTTCTTTTAATGAGGTTTCATATTCATCTTGGTTTGAATTTTTAAATAGTAATAAATCATCAACGATATCTGGATTATCGATACTCAACGGGATAGAAAAATCAACGCCTTCAATATACTCATCCCAGTTTTCCAACTTCCAGGTATCTCTTGAAGAGTTTCTTTCAATCATACGACTTTTAACTACATCAACATCAGTCATTACCCAAACGACAGTTAAGCGTGCATTTTTTTCAATGAGTTGATTTTTTAAATTATCAATAAAAGCAGTATCTCTAATTTCACGGGTAAATGGTGCGTTAATCAATACAATATCGTCATATTCTAGCGCTTCCATCGCTAATGCTAACACTGCGTCATACTCGTAATTACGAATATACTCTTCAAAAAAATCAGAGCTTCGATTCACTTCTTCATTCATCACTTTGAAAATCTGATGTGATAAAACAATCAATGTATCTTTATCTAAATACACAACATGCTTAAGTGCTTTTGCTAACTTTTTAGAAATATAGGTTTTGCCACTTGCTGGCGGAGAGGTAACTAAAATAAGTCTTTTCATTATGAATCCTTAATAAACATGAGCTATTTTCAAAATTAATTATTTCATTAAATGAAACAATTAAATATGATTATTGGCGTTGATGTGTCAAAAAAGATAGCTATTTGAGATGATAAGTATTTGGAGGCCTCTATTATTTTTTCATAGTCACTTCCACAATTTTTTCGTATTTAATAACAATCACTTAATTAACGTGACTGCTATTATTAACGCATACTAAGATACAAATTAACAATTTCTTTTAGCACTATGAGTTTAAAACTGATGTTATCCCTAACATTTTACTCTTAAAAAACTCAAATTTACCTTAAATTAAATTCATTACAGCATTTAAAAACATCAAAAATTTGACTGTTTACACGATATAAATGAGAAGAAAATCGTAACTAAAAATAATGAAAGCTAATGATATTAAAGATAAATGAACAAGCAAATATCCGTGACTCAAGAGTATTAGGTAATAGTTTTTACGAATACAGAGCCTTTCATCACAACGGCTTTTAATAGGTAAAAGCAACGTAATTAAAAATATAAGTTAGAAAATATAAGATGTCAAAATGCCTGTTAGCTGCATACTTTTAGTAAAAAAAGAACAAACCTAAAAACAACAATCAACAATATGTCAACAACATTAATTCAATAAAAAAGCATCGATCACGTTTATTGACTTATTTCTTATTTTTAGTGAGTATGAAAGCGCCTTAAATTATGCAATTTGATCATTAATCATATTTGATAACTCTTAGCAAAGGAAAGCATTATGTCAATTAAACGACCTACGGTTGAAGAAGTAAAAACAGCGGCTTTAGAAATAGGCATTCATTTTACAGAATCAGAAGCGACTACTTATCATAAATTAATGCAGGGGCAACTTGATGCATTTGATCTTGTAGACAGCATGGATATTCAATTACCTGAAGTAAAATACCCTCGCCATTCAGGCATAAAACCTTCCTCAGAAAATAACCCTTATAATGCATGGGCAGTTAAAACAACAATTCAAGGAGCAAGTGACGGTAAACTTTCTGGTAAAACAATCGCAATAAAAGATAACGTATGTGTTGCAGGCGTCCCCATGTCAAATGGAACTTCAATTTTAGAAGGTTATATACCTGATGTCGACGCTACCATTGTTCAACGGTTTCTAGATGAAGGAGGAACAATCCTCGGTAAATCTAATTGTGAATATTATTGTGCATCAGGAGGAAGCCACACTTCACATAATGGATATGTTGAAAATCCTACCGTACCAGGGTTTAATGCTGGCGGCTCCTCGTCTGGTTCAAGCGCTTTGGTTGCTGCTGGTATAGTTGATATGGCAACGGGTGGCGATCAGGGTGGATCAATTCGTATTCCCGCTTCATATTGTGGCATTGTCGGCTTAAAACCTACACATGGCTTGGTGCCTTATACTGGAGTTTTTGCCGTGGAGCTAACATTAGATCATGCAGGTCCAATAACACGTACCGTTGCAGATAATGCTTTAATGTTAGAAGTAATGGCTGGGGCTGACGGGCTAGACCCTCGTCAAAAAGGGGCTGTATCTCAACCTTATAGCGAAGCCGTTAATAAAGGAGTTAAAGGCTTACGTGTAGGAATTGTACCTGAAGGCTTCGGCACACCCGGTGCTGAAATAGAAGTTGATGAGCGAGTAATGGAAGCCGCTAAAAAACTAGAAGCAAAAGGCGCTATTATCCACACTATTTCTATACCATTACATGCTGTTGGTGCTGCGATATGGACACCTATTTTTCTTGAGGGAACTTATGATTTAATGATGCGAAATAATTCATACGGAACCAATATGAAAGGCCTTTTTGTAGAAGGTCTAATGGATGCGCAATCCAATTGGAAAGAAAAGGCTGATGAATTATCAGAAACAATGAAACTAGGCATGCTAACCGGACATTTTACATCATCAAGAACGAAAGGACGCTATTACGGCAAAGCCCAAAACCTTAACCGTTTAATGACCGCCGATTATGATCGAGCATTATCAGAAGTAGATGTATTATTAATGCCAACAACGCCAATGGCTGCAACACGTTTGCCGGAAAAAGATGCAGGTGCAGAGGAAATTATTGCACGCGCATTTGAAATGGTAGGGAATACAGCTCCAACTTGCGCAACAGGACACCCCTCTATATCAGTTCCTGTAGGGAAAACATCAGATGACCGTCCAATCGGCGCAATGCTAATTGCAAAATATCATGACGAAATGACACTATTCAGTGCAGCACAAGTACTTGAAGCATCATACAGTTAAAAATATATTGCTAAAAAACCAAGAATTAATACGATATTGTAATCGTATTAATTCTTAACTCTCAAATAAGTAATACAATTTTACGCTATTTACAGATAGTCTAATTTCTTGATACCGCGTCATAAAAGCTAATATAGCTATATATTCTGATATTGAGCATATACCTCCAATCAACTAACTCAGAATTAATTAATGCAAAATGAAAGATCAAACTCTGTATTTCCTTCAATTAATAATTAATTTTTTACTAACTGTCTATCTCAGGACGTATTGCTAAACAACTTTATAAAAATGGAATTAAATAAGTGATCAGAGATTGCGTAGGGAAAATTAACACTAATAAGGTGTGAATTGTAGGAGATAGGTGTTCTCACTTCAAAACTCACAACGCAGTTAGGGGTGGTTTTAACCAGCAAGAATGATCACCTTATTAATTTTTTTGGTATTATAAGGCATTAGCGCCCTTCCTGGTGTTTAGGTAATTCATCTTCTAATTTGCACCAATTTGCTTTGTAGTCGGTATAAATATGAGCATCAATTACAACAGGAATGTCACTATCAAAAGTTGCAACTGCCAATTCTATTTCATTTAAAGAAGCACCATTTACACGGAACCCTAAACTAGAACCGCACTTAGAGCAAAATGTACGAACAGAACCATTTGGCGCAGTAAATTCTTTTAAATAATCTCTACCTGAAATCCAGCTCAAACCCGACACTCCGACTAATGTTCCATATGCAGCACCATGAAACTTACGGCACATTGTACAATGACAATTCGCAGCTTGATCATTAAAGCTATTAACAACAAAAATAACAGCGCCACACAAACAACTACCTTTATAAACATCACTCATATGAAATCACCACTAGTGTATAACGAGACGATAGAATAACTTATTTTCAATTCGTTTATTTAAATAAAAATGACAGAAGATTGCATTTACTTGAGATTAAATAGATTATTTTAACCTTATTAGCTAACTGATTAAATTGAATCATAAGTGGGATTAAAGGGCTAAAAACAAGGAATTAATTGAGTTAAAATTTATGGATGTTCTTTAGTTCTTTTGCCCAGTAAGAAAATAGAAAATGTATTAACTACTTAGCGACAGCTATTTCAACAGGACAACCTTGCGGACGGCAAACCTGTTCGTTACACATTCTGCATAATCGACGAGCACCTTGTTGCCCCTCAGTAAACGAACCCAATACACTCTCAAGCATAGGTACAAGCACTTCTTGTTGCTCTATGGTTAATAAATTTAAAACTTGCGTAGTGACTTGTTCACGTACACGTAATACTTCTTTTGCTCTTTCCTGGCCTGTATTGGTAACTCGTAACACAATGGCTCTTGCATCATTTTCACACTTATATCGTTGTACTAGTTGCTCTTTTTCAAGCGTATTAATTAATCTTACTGCTCCTGAGTGAGTCAACCCCAAGACTTTACTTAATACACCGATACTTTCATTAGGATGATTATAAATGGTGACTAAAGCGGTTTCATGACTAAGACTGTGTCCACCTAAATCAGTAATCCCCTGTTCGATTCTCGTTGAAATCGTACTAGCAAAAGCACCTAGTAAATTAGCTGTGTAATCGTCATTTTTCATACTAAAACCACTTTGAGTATTGAGTCATTTTTTAAAATTAAATTATATATGACTCAATCACAAAAAACTATAGACAAACATAAACCATAAAATATATTATATGACTGAGTCACCTATATTTACAAAAGAATAATACTGAGATTAAACATAACCGATGAAAGAACGCTTAGCCGTTATCACAAGGCATTGTTAATACAGCTCATTCTTTTATAACAAAAATATTCACCTTTAAATCCCAATTGATGGAGCGATTAACAAACATGAAAATTGATATAGAAACATTACGCTATAAGAAGCAATTTAAAACCGTATTAGGTAAACGTATGGCCTATGTTGATGAAGGTACAGGCGATCCCATTGTATTTTTACATGGTAACCCTACATCGATTTATTTATGGCGAAATATCATGCCTCATCTAGAAGGTAGAGGTCGTCTAATTGCTATTGATATGATCGGGATGGGAGATAGTGACAAACTGGATAAAACCAAGGACGGTAACTACTCACTTTCAGAGAACACAAAATACACTTCAGCATTGCTAGAAGCGTTAGGTGTGGATAATAACGTCACTTTTGTTTTGCATGATTGGGGTTCAGGTGTTGGCTTTAATTGGGCAAACCACAATCAATCTGCTGTAAAAGCAATCGCATTTATGGAGGCAATCGTCACCCCTTTTCCGACTTGGAATGACTTCCCTAAAGACTTGCACGCCCCTATTGGCATGTTACGTTCAAACGAAGGTGATAAAACAGTACTTGAAGATAACTTTTTTATCGAAACATTATTACCAAGCGCAATAATTCGAACATTAAGTAATAAAGAACATGCTGAATATCGTCGTCCATTCTTAAATTCAGGAGAAGATCGTCGTGCTACTTTAGCAGGGCCTCGAGAGTTACCGATTGAAGGACAGCCTACTGAAACGGTTGCCTTAGTAGCCAGTTATGCAGATTATCTTGTGAACTCAAAAGACATACCTAAACTATTTATTAATGCAGAACCAGGCGCATTTCTAGTTGGTTATGCTCGAGACTTTGTTCGTACTTGGCCAAACCTCACAGAAGTGACCGTTAAAGGGCATCATTTTATTCAAGAAGATAGCCCTCATGAAATAGGAAAAGCTATTTCAGATTGGTTGCCTCAATAAACAAATTAGTAGATATTATCCCTGCACGGCAATTGTGTAGGGTTAGCTTTTAACCTGTTTTAGGTTAGCGAAACTGTGTCATAACAACGACCTATTAGCATGTAAAACATTATAACTAAAAGATAGAAGAGTAATTATCAAAGTTTATGGGTGTCCACGATCTTGTGTCCAGATCTTTGCAATAATCTACCTCGCTATTACCATAAGTAAAAAGTGCTGGACACCCATCGACTTTACATCCTAAAATTTTGATTTTATTGTGATTAACTAGTGGGTGTCCAATACTTATTTAGAGTCACTTTCAGTTGGTTGAGGCATCATTGCGGCAGCCCCACTAACTTGACCTTGACTTACAGGTGCTTGAGGAGCACTTACGCTCTGTAGATCTGTTGCCCCTTGAAAGCTCTTATGTAAATCTGTAGCTTTCATACAACTATCTGTAACGAAAACAGTCTGACTTTTATTTTGTTCATTATTTCCACTCATTACTACTTCTCCGTTAGAAACTAAAGTGATGGAAGTTGATGCACCTAATAAAAGTGACATAACAATTCCAAGGTAAAAAGATTTAATTGCGGTTTTATCAAGAATGTCCAGTTTATATTGCTTAATTTGAACATCTCTTTTATTAACCAAATCAATTATAAATTCAGAATTTTTCCCGAAAATATCGACTACACAATAAATGGAAGTTAAAAAGCAGATTGCAGCAATAATAAAAAATGCCAATTCATAATATGCGATACTTCCTGATAGTTTTAACAACGTAACTAAAAAACCGATTCCTGCTACAGAAAGAGTCAATATACTTTTATCTTTTTCCATCGTTGTATTATAAAAAGATGCATATGATTGGCTTTGAAATTCAATTCCAGAAAGCTGTTCAACTTCCTTTTCCGATAAGGCATCTTTATTATTCGTCATTCTAAAACCTATTTTAAATTGATTAAGTAAGCAAGAATTATATCATAGCTATATTAGCGACCCAAAAGAACATTAAACTACAGCGCATCGGTTTGTGTCTGCTTATATTTAGCTTTTAGATTCTTTTTCTGTTGAACTCGGCATCATTGCAGCAGCTCCTGAAGTTGGAATTGTGTTTTTTGACGTTTGCTGCGTTGAGGGATTTAAGCTCATTGCTCCTTTAAAACTTTCGGTTAAATCTTTAGCGTCTTTAAAACTCTCAACACCAGCTTGAACACCAGATGCGGTTGATTTTTTAGTATTGATTTCTTTTGACATTCTATTTTCCTTAAAACAATAAAGTTATTGATATAGTCAGAATTAATTAGCATATGAAACATAACAGCTTATTAACTTACAAAATGTCACTTTTGAGGTGAAAAAACTACATAAGCTAATGATAAAAAACAATCTCAATCTTACGTTAATTTATTTCTATAACAAGTAATTACAGGAAAAACATAAAACTAATATCATGGGAAAAGACGACAAATTGCAATAATTACGGTGAAAATACTGCAACATGGCTATACTGTATATAAACACACCAATTTAAAAGATAGGAGTGACATATGCCTTCTCCATTTTTGAGTGCAGTAACTGAAAATATGCGAATGAAGCATTACGCAGAAAAAACAATAAAAGCCTACCTTTATTGGATCACCTCTTTTATCTATTACAACCAAAAGAAACACCCCAATGAATGCCACGATGATGAAGTACAATCTTTCTTATCTTATTTAGCAAACCAGAGAAATGTAGCACCTAAAACACAATCACTGGCTTTGAATGCATTAGTATTTTTGTATAAAGAGTTTTTAGATAACCCCCTCACATTAGATCTAAAATTTAACCGAAGTACTGTGCAACCTAAATTGCCGGTTGTATTAACTATTTCAGAGGTTTCATTATTACTCAACAATATCCCTGTTTCACTATCACTCCCGATACAGATTTTATATGGTAGTGGCCTTCGACTGATGGAAGTATTAAGACTCCGTATACATGACATCGACTTTAATTATTTATCATTGCAAATATGGAATGCGAAAGGTGGAAAGCATCGCAGGGTCACGCTTGCTAAAGAATTAGTCCCCTCGTTAAAAAACCAAATTGAAAGAACCAAAATTTACTATCAACAAGATATGAATAATCCCAAATACAAAGGAGTCTATTTACCCTATGCGCTTGCAGCTAAATACCCTAGTGCGCCAACTGAACTAGGTTGGCATTACTTATTCCCTTCATACGATTTAAGTGTTGAGCCAGGAACGCAATGCTTGAGACGACATCACATCCATGAATCTAACTTGCAATGAGCAGTCAAGAACACGGCACGTAAATTGGCCTTTGACAAAAAAGTAACATGCCATACTTTACGTCATTCGTTTGCCACCTATTTGTTACAACGAGGCGCTGATATTCGTACGGTACAAGAACAGCTTGGACATTCAGATTTACGTACAACACAAATTTATACCCATGTGCTTCAAGCTGGTGCGAATGGTGTTAGAAGTCCTTTATCTGATTTATTAAAAGAACAAAAATAGTGAATGGTCAGACTTTTATTGATAAAGCGCGGCACTTTTTCAGTTAAGTACCGCGCTTCGCTTACGTTATGATCTCAGCAGATTTTATATACCTTAGGTAGCGCACTATACGGCGTGCTTTTTGTGCTGATGTAAAACGTTCCCCTACTGCAAAACCATCCGGATTAATGCCGATATCCATTAACATGTGGGCACTCAAATTAAGATCCACTTTAATAGGCCTTAATAGTTTACGTTTTAAGCGTAACTCGTGTTTGATGTCCGCTTTGATAAGCGTAGTAGCAAGTAAGATATAAATTGAATGACGCATAACGTCTCTCCTTTTCGATAATAAAAAGAAGGTCTTGGATAAAAAGTGCTGTAGTTTAAATAGATTTGTTACTTGTTAAGTCACTTTTTATCCGCAACCTAACAGTAAAATTAAGTGCCGAATTTATTGCTGATGTTTTCCCATTCGGGTGCAAGAATGCAGATCCAAATGAATAGAAAGATAGACAGGCTGCATGTTTTGAGTATTTAAATTATTCATGTTGCCCCCTCTGTTTATCAGCAGTAAAAACGAAAATTTGATGTGTAAAAAACGTTAAATCACTAAGTCACTTAACGTTTTTTTATAGTAAAGATTAAAAAATAATAATCAACCTAAAGTTTACTTCTTTTTGATTAAATATTGTCACAATAACTTTCAATCAAAAAAGCTGACGCTTAAATGCGTTAATAAGGTGTCTATTTGAATTCTATGTTTGGCTTATATTAAGCTGCTATTAAATAATGTGATGATGTTTAAAGCAAAAAAAACCACTCAATTGAGTGGCTTCTTATTCGCGATTTACACTAGATTATTACTTATTAAATAAATAATTAACCATTAATGCGTTTGTGTAACTCTTGTACTGAGGTTACTGTCGCTTCTGGTGCCGTTGGGTCAGCAGTATGTGCCTGACACGTTGCAAATGCACCGTTTAATGTTGTTGTGTAGTCTACTTTGTAACGTAGCGCTGCACGACGTAGCTGACGAGAATCTTCAATCGCTACACGCCCTTCCGTTGTATTAACGATGTATTTGTATTCATCGTTTTTAATACGGTCAAGAATATGCGGACGACCTTCTTGTACTTTATTAACAAGGCGAGCGGTGATGCCTGCATCTTGTAAAATAATCATTGTACCGTGAGTCGCGTCTAACTCGAAACCTAGGTCAAGAAGCTGTTGTGCCAGTTTAGCAACGCGTTTTTTATCACTGTTACGCACAGAGATAAGTGCACGGCCAATACTTGCAACTTCTTTCGTCGAACCTAATTCTGCTTTAGCGTAAGCTTCAGCAAAAGTAACACCTGCGCCCATTACTTCACCTGTTGAACGCATTTCTGGGCCTAAGATTGGATCTGAACCTGGGAATTTGTTGAACGGTAATACTACTTCTTTAACAGAGTAATACGGTGGAATAACTTCTTCAGTGATACCTAGCTCTTTCAGCGTTTTACCCGCCATCACACTTGCACCAATTTTAGCAATTGGCACACTCGTCGCTTTAGATACAAACGGTACGGTACGTGCTGCACGTGGGTTTACTTCAATCATGTAAACTTCGTTATCTTTAACAGCAAGCTGCGTATTCATTAAACCAACAACGCCTAGCTCTAATGCTAATGCTTTGATGTAACCGCGCATTTCGTCTTGGATTTCTTTGCTTAATGTATAAGCAGGTAATGAACATGCTGAGTCACCTGAGTGAACACCGGCTTGCTCGATATGCTCCATGATGCCACCGATAACCACGTCAGTACCATCACAGATTGCATCGATATCCACTTCGATTGCGTCATCTAAGAAACGGTCAAGAAGAACAGGTGATTCGTTTGATACGCTCACGGCTTCTTTAAAGTAACGACGTAAATCAGTTTCGTCATAAACGATTTCCATCGCACGACCACCTAGTACATACGAAGGACGTACTACTAATGGATAACCGATACGTGTTGCTGACGTAACCGCTTGCTCAAGCGTTGTTACGGTATCGTTTTCTGGTTGTTTAAGGCCTAGACGCTCAACCACTTGTTGGAAACGTTCACGGTCTTCTGCGCGGTCAATTGCTTCAGGTGAAGTACCGATGATTGGTACGCCAGCGGCTTCAAGTGCACGTGCTAATTTAAGCGGTGTTTGACCACCGTATTGCACGATAACGCCTTTAGGCTTTTCAACACGTACGATTTCAAGCACATCTTCAAGCGTGATTGATTCAAAGTATAAACGGTCAGAGGTATCGTAATCCGTTGAAACTGTCTCAGGGTTACAGTTAACCATAATCGTTTCGTAGCCGTCTGCACGCATTGCCATCGCAGCATGTACACAACAGTAATCGAATTCAATACCTTGCCCGATACGGTTAGGACCACCACCGATGATCATGATTTTTTCGTTATCTGTTGGGTTTGCTTCACACTCTTCATCGTAAGTTGAGTACATGTAAGCCGTATCAGATGAGAACTCAGCAGCACACGTATCTACTCGTTTGTACACTGGGTGTAGTGAAAACTTCTCACGTAATTTACGTACTTCAGTTTCAGTAATGCCCACGACAGATGCGATACGGCTATCGGCAAAGCCTTTACGCTTAAGCACACGTAGACGCGCTTCATCTAATGAACGTAAACCGCCTTCTGCTAGTTTTTTCTCTTCTAAGATTAAATCTTCGATTTGAACGAGGAACCAGTTGTCGATCATCGTGATGTTATGAATTTCTTCCATCGTCATGCCTAAACGGAATGCATCACCGATGTACCAAATTCGCTCTGCACCCGCTTCACGTAGTTCGTATAATACTTTTTCTTTTGCGCCTTCGTCGTTTAGGTCAACCATTGGGCTGAAACCATCCGCGCCTACTTCTAGACCACGAAGTGCTTTTTGTAATGATTCTTGTTGGTTACGGCCAATTGCCATGACTTCACCAACCGACTTCATTTGCGTTGTTAAACGGTTGTTTGAGTTAGCAAATTTTTCGAAGTTAAAACGCGGGATCTTAGTCACAACGTAATCGATCGTTGGTTCAAACGATGCTGGTGTTTTACCGCCAGTAATATCGTTTTGCAATTCGTCTAGCGTGTAACCGATTGCTAATTTCGCTGCGATTTTAGCAATTGGGAAACCTGTTGCTTTTGATGCTAATGCTGATGAACGTGATACACGTGGGTTCATCTCGATTAATACCATACGGCCGTCTGCAGGGTTGATACCAAACTGTACGTTTGAACCGCCTGTCTCAACACCAATTTCACGTAGTACTGCTAAAGACGCATTACGCATTAATTGGTATTCTTTGTCTGTTAGTGTTTGCGCTGGTGCAACGGTAATTGAGTCACCGGTATGAATCCCCATTGGGTCGAAGTTTTCAATCGCACAGACAATGATACAGTTATCATTTTTGTCGCGAACCACTTCCATTTCATACTCTTTCCAACCGATTAATGATTCATCAATCAATAATTCACTGGTTGGTGAAAGGTCTAAACCGTTTGAACAAATATCGTCAAACTCTTCTTTGTTGTACGCGATACCGCCGCCTGTTCCACCCATCGTAAATGATGGACGAATAATACAAGGGAAGCCCACCATGTCTAATACACCGTAAGCTTCTTCCATTGTATGTGCGATACCTGCACGTGGACATTCAAGTCCAATTTTCTTCATTGCTGTATCAAAACGACTACGGTCTTCAGCTTTGTCAATTGCATCTGCTGTTGCGCCAATCATTTCAACATTGTATTTAGCTAAAATACCTTTTGCTTCAAGCTCTAGTGCACAGTTAAGCGCCGTTTGGCCACCCATTGTTGGTAATACTGCACATGGACGCTCTTTAGCGATAATTTTTTCTACTACTTGCCAGTGAATGGGTTCGATGTAAGTGGCATCGGCCATTTCTGGGTCTGTCATGATGGTAGCTGGGTTAGAGTTAACAAGTACAACGCGGTACCCTTCTTCTCTTAACGCTTTACAAGCTTGTGCGCCTGAGTAATCGAATTCACAAGCTTGACCGATAACAATCGGACCTGCACCAATGATTAGGATAGTTTTTAAGTCATTACGTTTTGGCATCTGAAATTACCTTTTTATATCTGTTCTATCGTTCTAATTAACTAGGCGTTTTTGTACTGTTCAATCAATTCAATGAAGTGATCAAATAAAGGCGCTGCATCATGCGGGCCTGGGCTCGCTTCTGGGTGACCTTGGAAACTAAATGCCGCTTTATCAGTACGGTGAATACCTTGTAGTGAACCATCAAACAATGACACATGCGTTGCACGTAAGTTTGCCGGTAATGTCGATTCGTCAGCTGCAAAACCGTGGTTTTGACTAGTGATCATCACAACATCACGCTCTAAATCTTTAACAGGATGGTTTGCACCGTGATGACCAAATTTCATCTTCACTGTTTTTGCGCCACTTGCTAGTGCCAATAATTGGTGACCTAAACAAATACCGAATACTGGAATATCAGTTTTTAGGATTTCTTGGATAGCGTCAATCGCGTAAGTACATGGTTCTGGGTCACCAGGGCCATTAGATAGGAAGATACCATCTGGGTTCATTGCTAACACTTCAGATGCAGGTGTTTGCGCAGGTACCACTGTTAATTTACAGTCACGGTCAGCTAACATACGTAAAATGTTACGTTTAACGCCGTAGTCGTAAGCAACAACATGGTATTTACAATCTGTTTTTGGTGCAGGTAAGCCGCCAGTTAATGTCCAGCTGCCTTCAGACCATTCAAATGATTCTTTTGTTGTTACTTCTTTCGCTAAGTCCATTCCTTTTAAACCAGGGAAGGCTTTAGCTTGTGCAAGTGCAGCAGCTTCATCAATGTTATCACCAGCGACGATACAACCAGATTGCGCCCCTTTCTCACGTAAAATACGTGTTAACTTACGTGTATCAATATCCGCTATACCAACAACATTACGTGCTGTTAAGTATTCGCTTAATGATGCTTGACTACGGAAGTTGCTTGCTAGAAGAGGTAAATCGCGGATAACGAGACCACAAGCATGGATTGACGGAGATTCTTCATCTTCATCGTTTGTTCCAGTGTTGCCAATGTGAGGGTAAGTGAGTGTAATGATTTGTCTTGCGTATGATGGATCAGTCAGAATTTCTTGGTAGCCTGTCATTGAAGTGTTAAAAACAACCTCACCAACAGAGCTTCCGTGAGCGCCGATTGATACGCCTCTAAATACAGTCCCATCTTCCAATACCAGTATGGCAGAATGACTCAAGTTAACCTCCATGAAATAACAAATAAATAAAAATTTATATAATCTGAGTGAGGCCATGCAGAGCATTTTTTCACCAGAAAATAGTAAAATTTGGCAAATTCCGCGTATTTTATAGATCTTAAGGGCAATTGACCAATCAAATTTTTAATTTTATAAAAATAAATGTCTATTTTGGTAATTTATTTATATCTCGAAATATGTTAGCGATTACTGGATAAGATACAGAGATCATATTTCGTTTATTTTACGGTGAAATCAATTAGAAATTAATGACATAAGAGGGAAAAAAGAGTAGCGTGGCGGTAGTAGATTCGGTTACTAATTATCATTAATGAAATTAGTAACCGATTGATTTTTAAGACAGTACTTTAATTAACGTTAAAGTAGCTGGCAAGGTTGGAATGAGAAATACAACCAACAAACCAAGAAAATGACGTAGGCTATATGGGTCTTTAAAGTTTTCTTCTGACACGGTAACTTCCTTAACGTTAATTTTTATAAATTGATCTAGATCAATTACATAATAACGTAAAAGACTTGGAATTCAAACCAAGTAAAACTGAGGTTATTCTTCTTTTAAGCGGCAAAAGGCCTGTTTATGCAACAATTACAATCACTTCAAGCAGCTCCAGTTTGGTCATTCTTTGAAAAAATATGCGCAATTCCTCATCCTTCAAAGCATGAAGAGCAACTTACTCTTTGGATTATTAATTGGGCAGCTAAAAAAAATATCGCCTGTGTTAAGGATAAAATAGGTAACTTAATACTGACAAAATCAGCTTCCACCGGTTTTGAAAGCAAAACCCCCGTTATATTGCAATGTCACCTTGATATGGTGCCGCAAAAAAACAATGATAAGGTTCATGATTTTTTAACCGATCCCATTACTCCTATTATAGATGGTGAATGGTTACGAGCTGATCATACAACCCTAGGCGCTGATAATGGTATCGGCATGGCATCATGCTTAGCTATTTTAGATGATGACAGTATTGAACATGGCCCATTAGAAGTATTGATCACCACCGATGAAGAAACGGGTATGATAGGTGCATTTGGTTTAGAAGCGAATGCTTTACAAGGCAAGATTTTGATCAACACCGACTCAGAGCAAGAAGGCGAACTCTACGTTGGTTGTGCGGGCGGCGTGAATGTTAATGTTCTACTTCCTTTTGAAAAAATGGAATCTGACATTTCCGAAAATGCTTATGAGATTACTATTTCAGGTTTAAAAGGCGGTCACTCTGGCGTTGATATTAACTTAGGCCGAGCGAATGCTGTGAAAGAATTAGCCTCTGTGTTAACTAACTTAGAAGGTACGCCCTTTTTAATATCGTCACTTTCAGGTGGCAGTTTACGTAATGCCATTCCACGTGAAGCAAAAGCGGTTATTGTATGTGATGAACAATATTACAATAGTATTAAAACCGTCATCAACACATTAGAAGTTAGCCTTAAAGATAAATACAGAGCCAGTGAGAATAACTTTACTGTCAGCATCACACCATGCTCGTTACCCGGTTCAGTATTAACCCACACAAGCCATAATAATCTATTAAGCTCTTTAGATAGTTGTGTCAATGGCGTGTTTGCAATGGATGACAACTTTCCTAACGTAGTTGAAACATCAAGCAATTTAGGGGTGATAACTCAACAAACCGGTGCGGTTAATCATTTTGCTATTCAGGTATTAGTGCGTTCACAAGTTGATGCTGACAAACACGCAAGAGCAGATTTAATTGCCGCACACTTTAAGCAATTTAATGGTCGAGTCGCTAAAGAAGGTAATTACCCAGGCTGGACGCCCAATACAGATTCAGCAATATACCAAATCATGGAAATACAATATGAAACGTTATTTGCTAAGAAACCTAAAGCGATGGTTATTCATGCTGGTTTGGAATGTGGTTTATTCAGCGATAAATACCCGCACTGGGATATGATTTCATTCGGTCCAACGATCAAATTCCCACACAGCCCTGATGAAAAAGTACACATTGCATCAGTTGATAATTACTGGGCGCTTTTGAAAGCCACTTTAAAAGCAGTTGAGTAAACATGTAAATGGCTTCGTGGTTAATTACTTTTTCTTTTAAAGAACAAGTAACCACGAAGCGCTGCGCTACACGAAGAGCATGAAGGAAATCAAACTCAAACAAATAAGATTGTTTAGTTTTTACTAACCTTCTCTACCCTTCGTGTCTTCGTGGTTAATCGGCTTTTGATTTTAAAAAACAAGTTTTGTTCTTTTGAACTCGGGGCGCATGGCAAATTAAGCAAAGCTTGATATTAGGGGCGCTGGCTTCAGCCTGCCAGTATGCGAACCATCGCATACTGCTATTAGCCATAATGAGCGAAGTGAATAAAAATCGATTCACAACATCAAACACAACAATCAAAGTCAAAGTCAAAGTAAAAGTAAAAGTAAAAATAAGCAGGCTAAAGCCAGCGCCCCTTAAAAATGTTTCGATTAATTAAAGTGATCACACTGATAAAAGAGAGCGCAGAGCTCTTCCGCTCGTGACACTCACCTGCCTGCCAATTCAATCAACGCAACAATTCAAATGTGTTAGGTGATTGGAGACACAATGCAAGTTAGTCGCGACAGCTATTAAGCAAAGCTTGATATTAGGGGCGCTGGCTTCAGCCTCCCAGTATGCGCTCCATCGCATACTACTATTAGCCATAATGAGTGAAGTGAATAAAAATCGATTCACAACATCAAAAACAACAATCAAAGTCAAAACAAGCAGGCTAAAGCCAGCCAGTATGCGATCCATCGCATACTGCTATTAGCCATAATGAGCGAAGTGAATAAAAATCGATTCACAACATCAAATACAACAATCAAAGTCAAAACAAGCAGGCTAAAGCCAGCGCACCCTTAAAAATGTTTCGTAATTGATTAATATGAGCAATTTTCATAAAAACTTATCCATCCACCTTTGCTAACCTACACAAACAAAAGCGCCTCTGATAATAGAGGCGCAATTATTTTAACTAGAGATCTAAAAAACAGTGAGCTGATTACCTCAGTTGCATTGCTGTATCTGAGCGATTCAATAAGGTTGCAACACCTTCACCAATTGATAAGCCTAGGCTTTCAGTAAAGCTTTCTAATGGCGATGGTTTAATTGAATAATCAACAATTTCTTCAGCTTGAATAACGTCTCTTGCTACGTAACCTGGGCTACCTAGACCATCAATCAAACCAAGTGCTAAAGCTTGTTCGCCATTCCAGATTAAGCCTGAGTAAAGATCTTTATTACCTTTCACTAAGCGATCGCCACGGCCTTCTTCTACCACTTTAATAAACTGTTTGTGAGTACTGTCTAACACGCCTTGCCAGAATAATGCTTCTTCTGTTTTAGCCGGTGAAAATGGGTCTAAGAAAGCTTTGTGTTCGCCTGATGTGTAATGACGACGCTCAACGCCGACCTTCTCCATTAAATCAACAAAACCGAAACCAGATGCTGTTACCCCGATCGACCCGACTAAACTGGCTTTATCAGCATAAATTTCATCTGCAGCAACCGCCATGTAATAACCACCCGAAGCGCCTAACTCTGCAATAACTGCATACAGCTTTTTCTCAGGGTAAATACCACGTAAACGTTTAATTTCATCATTTACGTAACCCGCTTGAACTGGACTACCTCCAGGGCTATTGATAACCATCATCACTGCTTTTGAGTGTTCATTCTTAAACGCGGCTCTTAATGAACTGACAATGCTGTTCGCATTTGCTTCTTCATCGGCAGCAATCACCCCATTCACTACAACCATTGCAGTATGATCTTCTTGAGTTGCAGACTCTTTATCAAGTAACCCCGTATTCATGAATAAGAATAAAGCGACGAATAAGTAGGTAAAAGTTAATAGTTTAAAGACGATTCCCCATCGACGTGTTTTTTTTTGCTCTCTAAACGTTTCTTTCATGAAACCAGATAGCCACTTTTCTTGATTACTTTCAGGCTCTTGCATAGGTATTTCTCAGTTATAAAATAGGCTCACCATTCAACCCGTAATTAATCTTAATATCAAGTATAAATATTAGCTTTGCTGTTGTAATAATATTGGCATCGTTCATACTTTCCTACTTAAACTCAGATCGTCATAATAAAAGCGCACACTGTATTGGGTGTGTCATTAACAGCAATCACTGTAATGGCATGACTAACTCGGTATCGCTTTATTTATATAGGTCTGAGGCTATTTACTTAAGCGTCACAAGGAACACAATTTCATGCTAGTTAAAGCAATTATTTTCGTCTTATTCAGTCTTCTTTCATCTGTCACTTGGGCCGATGTTGAAACGACTGATGAATCAGTAGCAGCGTCAGTTCAAGAACAAACCGCGGCGGCAGTCAGCAATAAGACAAACGACGTTGCAACCGCAAGCTTTGCAGAAAAGCCATTAGTTGAGCGCTATATTCTTGATGAACTAAAAGCGACTCGTCATGATTTGCAAGATTTAGAACGTAGATTAACCATTGAAATTACTGATAGAGAATTAGATGTAGCCGAAAAATCACTAAGTTACGCAGAACAAACCGTTAACTTTTTCTTCTATGTGATTGCAGGTGTTGCATCATTAGTGGCTTTATTTGGTTGGAAGTCACTGCATGAGATCCGCGTTAACACCACTAAGAAAGCAAACTCACAAATTAAAATGATTGCACAATCTTACGAAGAAAAATTTCAAACATTGGAAAAAGACTTACGTCGTAAAACATTACGTATTGCCGATAATCATATTGAAATAGAAAAAATTAATGAGATTCATAACCTTTGGTTACGTGCTCAAAAAAGCCAAACACCGGAACAAAAAATGGCCGCTTATGATGCTATTTTGAAAATTCGTCCTGGTGACTTAGAAGCGTTAACCTCAAAAGCGGATGCAGCAATGGAACTGAAAGAATTCCACTGGGCACTCAGTATTTGTAACCGCGTATTAGACATGGACGACACTAACCAAGATGCATTTTACCAACGTGCTTGTGCTTACGCCTGTTTAGGTGTGGAAGATCAAGCAATCAGTGACTTAGAAAAAGCCATTGAAGGCCGTTCGTCATTGAGAGAATTAGCAGCAGATGAAGATGACTTCGAAAACTTACGTGGTAATGATGCGTTCGATGCTCTATTGACCTGTACAGATAGTTAACTTGTACGATAGTTAATTGCTTCGATGGTTAATTAAGCAGGCAGTTAACTTTTACTGGGAGTTGCCTTTAAACAATCAAAGGTTAAAAAGCATTCAATAAATAAGAGCCTATTAGCGATTAGGCTCAACTTAGACCCTAAGCTTTTTTAAATATAAAAGCTTAGATTTCAACTACTCTAAATCAATGGCTCGAATAGCTTGTTTTAAAGCATCAACCTCAGTCACTAACACCTCTCGTTTACTTTGTGACTTTTGTGCTTGTAACCGACTTTCAGTACCCCTTACCTTTTGTACTAACCACCCTCTTACCATCAAATAATAGCGGCTGTCTGTCCCAAATTTAGAGATAGTTTGTAATGCATTGCCATCAGTCGGTGAGTTTATGGCGATTTGTAATTGTTGAACCATTTCGCCGATTGCTTGTTGTTCTTCTTTCTTTTTACTAACGACTTCAGTGTCGAATGTGTTGTTTATTTCATTAACCGGATTTAAGGTCAATACGATTAATGTGGTGAGGCTCAACAAACAGGCAACACTGCCTGCAATAATACTACCTGTAACTAATTTCATGGTTTAGCCTTTTTAAGCATTTATTTAAATATTTTATCCATCTATTTAAATTTTGAATTTAGAGGAGTTCGACAATCAATAATGGCTTTTTACTTAGTAACAGTTAAAAAAATTAAAGAAAACATTCGATGCCCTATTTGTTATACTGCGCGCGATTTTTAGCATAGATTTTTACACAGGATAAAAAATGATCATTGATAAAACATGGCGAGTATTAACCGTAGGAGATGGCGATTTATCTTTTTCAGCTTCGCTACTCACTCACCACCAGCCTGCCAGTTTAACTGCGACAGTATTAGATACTAGCGAGGTTTTATTAGGCAAATACGCACACAATGATTATCAAACGTTATTACAACAAGATTGTCCTGTTTTGTGTGAATTTGATATAACCAATCCAGACTCTTGGTCACAACTAGAGAAGCACAGCTTTGATGTCATTATCTTTCAATTTCCACTTATTCCTGCTTTTAAGTCACAAGCGGAGTTCCAAGAAAAATGCAAAGAAGTGCATATTAATACGCTAAATCGTCAATTATTACGTTATTTTTTGATCCATTCTTTTAAGCATTTTTTAGACCCTAATGGCGCTCGTTTATGCTATATCACCTCTAAAGATGTGAAGCCTTATAAAGAATGGAATATTGAAAATGCGTTACATAGAAATACAGATATTGGCTACTTAGGCTGGCATGATTTTGATATTAACGCGTTCCCAGGTTATAAGGTGCGAAATGTTGACCGAGATAAACATGTTAAAGACACTAAAGGCATCACCTATGTGTGGAGTGATAACAAAGAGCATCAGCTCAAAGCACAATTAAGTGAGGCGTTATATCAAGGTGAAGAGTATTGCCAGTTATGTGCAACGGGCCCTTATAACAACAGACAAGATAAGCTTAAACATAATGAAACGAGAAAGCATCTCAACATGCTGAATTATGAAGCGTTATGGCAATTGTTATTAGATAAAGAATAAACAAACGACTCATTAATACTAAACCCACAAAAGAGCCAGTCGTTGTAGCTATCAGACAGAGTCTAATTTAAGGGGCGCTGGCTTCAGCCTGCCAGTATGCGAGCCATCGCATACAACGATTGGATTCAATGAGTAAAACGAACAACACAATCAAAATAAGTAAGTGGTAGTTATTAGACAGAGTCTAATTTAAGGGGCGCTAGCTTCAGCCTGCCAGTATGCGGCCCATCGCATACAACGATTGGACTCAATGACCAAAGCGAACGAACAGCCATTATTTGATAATTAACAACACAATCAAAAAAGCAGGCTAAAGCCAGCGCCCCTTAGAAGATGTATCGTTTAATTGTGTTAATTTTACTAAGCTTGTAAAAAGGAATCGCAGAGATCTTCCGCTCGTGACACTAGCCTATCGGCACACCCTCAAAAACATGTTTTGTATTTGACTTTAAAAACTCAATCCACCATGAAGCGCTGCGCTACACGAAGGGCACGAAAGCAAACCAAAACAAACTAATACTCTTATTAAATAAAACTTTTGATCTAACCTTCTCTACTCTTTCTACCTTCGTGGTTAATCGGCTTTTTATTTTAAAAAACTAAACAACCACGAAGCGCTGCGCTACACGAAGGACACGAAGAAAAACCAACATGATTAAAGTATTTTTTTTGACCTAACCTTCTTTACCCTTCGAGCCTTCGTGGTTAATCGCTTTTGATTTTAAAAAACTAAACAACCACGAAGCGCTGCGCTACACGAAGGACACGAAGAA
>NZ_JBAKBA010000025.1:0-67174 GCF_038155225.1 Psychromonas arctica
GATATTGAGATATCCATTTATTAACACTAGTACGACTCACTTTAAGAAACTTAGCTATATCGGTACGAGAGCTGCCTTCTTGAAAGTGTGCTGATGCAGAATAACGTAGTCTCATACGAACACTTTTATGTGTTTTAGCCAATTCTGAAAAGTCATGTTTTTTCATAGGTCACCAAAAGAATATAATCAGTTAATAATAATGAATATATTAGATCATATAATTAGGCGGAATGGTATTAGTGATTCTCCGATAGATCTCACCTTGTGCTTTAAACTAAGCCATTTTTCTAGGTAAAATTTAGAACACTTATTTAATTAAACTGGTATTAATGCAAAAATTAAAAGCAAAGCTAACGGATTAATATTTATCTTTATTAAAGGGAATGTTACTTAAGCAATTAATTGTAGTGCTATCGGTGTTCTTGAGGGAGATAGAGGACAAGTTTGTATTATGATTAACTTTTTCTAATACATTACGTTCTTGGCTCAGAATGGAGCTTATATCTTCTGTTGATATAGAATATTTATTCGTAATTCAGTGAAATTACTATAAGATCTTTTAAATTATTGAGTTGAATAAGAGAGTTTAAATATGGTTGATGAAACAAAGATTATCACTAACTTGGAAGCCTTAGAAAGTTTTTTAATCTTAGTGGAAAGTGGTAGTTTAGGATTATCAAATGTGTCTGGTTTAGCACTTGCTACCAATAATCAAGATGGGCGTAGGTTTGTGGCTGTATTGGATGATAAGCATCAATTACTATTGACACGTTGAGGTAACAGAAGAGGTCTTTCAAACAGGTCAGGATTTGGTGCGTAATGGGCCTCGTAAGCACTAGCCTACTCTTTATTATTGCTTTTGTTTTATAAAATAAAAAACCGCAACGAAGCGGTTTTTTATTACTATATTTAGATATGCTTAACGTGTACCGAATACAACGATTGTTTTACCATGAGCAGAGATAAGACCTTGCTCTTCTAGCATTTTCAAAATACGGCCCACAGTCTCGCGTGAACAACCTACGATTTGACCAATCTCTTGACGAGTAATTTTGATTTGCATACCGTCTGGATGAGTCATCGCATCTGGTTGTTTAGCTAAATCTAATAACGTGTTTGCAATACGTCCTGTTACGTCTAAGAATGCTAAGTTACCTACTTTTTGGCTAGTAACTTGTAGTCTATTTGCCATTTGGCGAGAAAGACGCATTAAAATTTCTGGATTTACAGTAATTAGCTGAGTAAATTTCTTGTAAGAAATTTCTGCAACTTCACATGCAGATTTAGCTTTTACTGATGCGCTACGAATTGGGTTTTCTTCTTTATCGAATAAGCCTAATTCACCGATGAAATCACCTTGGTTCAGGTAAGATAGAATCATTTCTTTTCCATCTTCATCTTTAATCACAACAGCAACAGAACCTTTAACAATGAAGTATAAAGTATCAGCTTTTTCACCTGCGTGAATTAGCATGCTTTTTGCTGGGTATTTATGTGTATGACAGTGTGATAAAAACCATTCTAACGTTGGATCGGTTTGAGGTTTGGTAATGATCATAAACTTCCCTTTGTCTGTAGTGAATAGCTAATCGCTATTTCTTTTAATTTTTTGCACTAAAAATTAGTTATGCATGAATTGTATCGTTTTTTTTTCAAACTCTGTAATATTTATGAGTATTAGTTGTGCAATAAATTAGATCTTTGTCATAAATAAGGGTTATTTATATCCTTGCTTTTAAATTATGTACTAGAGCACACTGATTTTAACAAAAAACTAAATAAACTCATTTTACTTGTGTCTGTTGAAACTCTTGTTTACTCACTAAAGTAACACTCTCATTTAATTCTGAATACATAATATAAATTTCTTCATTTTTTATCTGCTGTGTAATTTGCAGGGTTTTTTCTTGTAATGAGAATTCAACTTCTCCGTAATCGGTACCTTCGCGTAAAATATATTGTTCAATTAAATTATTTAATGTCGTTTCATCAAGTTGTTGATAAGGTATTCTCATAAAGGGCTCATTTAGTCTTTTATTTAACAATACATTAATTTCCAGGTGAAGTATGAGTTTGTTGGAAGATTTACTAAAAAACAATAAGCAATGGGCTGCTGATATATTAGAAGAAGATCCTTTGTTTTTTTCACATTTGGCAGAGCAACAATCACCTGAATATTTATGGATAGGTTGTTCAGATAGTCGGGTACCTGCGAATCAGTTATTAGGTTTGATGCCTGGTGATGTTTTTGTACACCGTAATATTGCTAATTCAGTCATTCATACAGATTTGAACTGTATGCCGTTGATGTATTAAAGGTTAAGCATATTATTGTTACCGGACATTACGATTGTGGTTGAATTCGTGCTGCGATGGAAAAAAAATCATTCGAGTTAATTGATTGTTGATTAAGAAATATTAAAGATGTTTATGTTAATCATCGCGAGCAGTTTACTGTCGCAATGAGTGAAAAAGAAAAACTAGATCATTGACTGAACTTAATGTCATACAGCAAGTTAAAAATGTATGTCATACCACATGTGTTCAAAATACTTGGGCAAGAAAACAAGATTTAACGGTACATGGTTTAATATATTCGGTGAAAAATGGCCGTCTAAAAGGTTTAAAAGTTAATTTTGACAATATTGATAGTATTAATGATTTATATCATATCAACTAATTTATAAACGATTAAATTAGAAAGATATAAAGTGATTGTTTTTAAAAGGGATTAAAATGAACAAAAAATTACTTGGATTATTATTTGTAGGACTTCCTTTATTTACTCATGCCGCTGATATTGATGCGGGCAAAACTAAGTCTGCAGTGTGTGCTGCATGTCATGGTGCTGAAGGTGTATCGGCTATACCGATTTACCCTAATCTGAAGGGACAAAAAGAGGCTTACCTTGTTTCTGCATTGAAAGCGTATAAAGCGAATCAACGTCAAGGTGGTATGTCTGCTGTTATGACAGGACAAGCTACTTTATTAAGTGATGACGATATCGCTAATCTTGCTGCCTATTATTCATCATTAAAGTAATTTACTTAATGTTATTTTTTATAAATGCTGTTTAATTTATTTTATTAAGCGGTGCGTTAATTCAAATCATAAAGAATAGTTTGCACAATCAAAAATGGCCTCAAAGAGGCCATTTTATTAATAATCAAATACAGAATTGATTATAGGTCGTCAGAGTGACCAGATAGGTATTTTGCTACGCCTTCAGGAGAAGCTTCCATACCTGCTTTGTCTTTTGCCCATTGTGCAGGACAAACTTCACCGTGCTCTTCATGGAATTGTAATGCGTCAACCATACGTAACATTTCATCGATGTTACGACCTAAAGGTAGATCATTAACTACTTGATGGCGAACAACACCATTTTTGTCGATTAAGAAAGAGCCACGTAATGCAACACCTGCTTCTTCTAATTCAACATCGTATGCTTTACAGATTTCGTGCTTAACATCCGCAACTAGTGGGTATTGAACTGCACCGATACCGCCATCATTGATAGCAGTGTTACGCCATGCATTATGAGAAAATTGTGAATCGATTGATACACCAATAACTTCAACACCACGAGCCTGAAAATCACCAAAGCGCTTGTCAAAAGCAATTAGTTCAGAAGGGCATACGAAAGTGAAATCTAATGGATAAAAGAAGATTACTGTTTCTTTACCGTTTGAGAATTCTTTTAAGTTGAAACTGTCTACAATTTCGCCGTTACCTAATACTGCTGCTGCTGTAAAGTCCGGAGCTTTCTTGCCTACTAATACCATGGGATTTTCCTATATATTAATTAAAAATGTTGTAATGGCAGTGTTGATTAGCCATAACCGTCTATGATGCGTTAAATTAATGGTTTATGGAATTGTTTTATCAATTAACTTGATAGAGATTAGCTATTAATATGTTTTAAATTCGATGTGTTTAAAAACATAATAAAGGCTATCCGTACAATTAGTGTACGGATTTATCTTAGATGGGTAGTGTTAAATATTTATTAAAGAAAATCAATTATGGATTTCTTGAATATTTACTAAAGTCTGGCTTACGCTTTTCATTAAAGGCATTTCGTCCTTCTTGACCTTCTTCACTCATATAGAAAAGCATTGTTGCATTGCCTGCTAATTCTTGTAAGCCTGCTTGACCATCACAGTCTGCATTGAGTGCCGCTTTGAGACAGCGTAAAGCCATTGGGCTATTTTGTAATATCTCACGACACCATTTTACGGTTTCTCGCTCAAGCTCATTTAACGGGACAACGGTATTTACTAACCCCATATCGACCGCTTCTTGTACACCATACATACGACAAAGAAACCAGATTTCTCGTGCTTTCTTTTGGCCTACAATACGAGCCATATAACTGGCTCCCCAGCCGCCGTCAAAAGAACCAACTTTAGGACCAGTTTGACCGAATTGGGCGTTGTCAGCAGCAATGGTTAAATCACACATCATATGTAAAACATGTCCTCCACCTACTGCATAACCTGCAACCATTGCAATCACTGGTTTAGGGCAAGTACGGATCTGACGCTGAAAATCGAGTACATTTAGATGATGACCACCTTGCTCGTCTTTATAACCTGAGTCACCACGTACACTTTGATCGCCGCCAGAGCAAAAGGCTAAATCACCTTCACCGGTTAGAATGATCACGCCGATTTCTGGGTCGTAACGAGCATCATTCATTGCTTGCATCATTTCATTGATTGTATGTGGGCGAAAAGCATTACGAACTTGTGGACGGTTGATGGTTATTTTAGCGATACCATCTGCTTTATGATAATAAATATCTTCAAATACTAAAGGGCTAGCTTGCCATTGTATCTTTGCATATAAGTCTGATTCGTTCATCGCGGCTCCCATCATTAAATTAGGTAAAATTATTAATCATCTAAAAGAATATGTTTAATGTTGTTCGCGTAGTTTATTGGGTCTTGTTGATGCGTGTTATGACCTAGACCATTAAAACATTGGGTTTTTATATTTTTTGTTTGTGGAATGAGTGCTGCTATACCTGTAAATTTGGTATCTTTTTGTCCATAAAAATAAGAAATCGGTAGTGTTGTTTTATTTAAAAAGGGCAGTGAACATTGTTGATTGGCAAGGCTAGTTGAAAGCAACATATTAGCTAAAAAGACACCATAATTATGATTTCTTTTTTCAATTGTGGCATCTTTTTGCTGATCGCTTAAATCATCAAAAATAGGCTGTTCATACCATTGATATAAACTTTCTTCGATTGATTGCGTTGAAAATCGTTCTGCCCAATGAAGATCAAATTGATAACGCTTTTTTTTATCTTGGTCGTTATCTAGTCCTACATGACAAGACTCTAACATTAAGTGCTTCAATCGAGGGTCGTTCTGAGTACGTGCATAATCTAATGCAATGCGGCCACCTAGTGAGTAACCAATTAATGTAAAAGACTTAATATTTAATGTATCTAAAGCAAATTTAATCAGTCGATGACAACTACCAAAGCCATTTTCTAATGCGACTGCACTACTAACCGAGCGACCGTGACCGGGTAAATCGATAGTGACGCAATGAAAATCATTTTTAAGTTCTTCAATCGTACTTTGCCAGTCCTCCCTGTTACCTAAAAATCCGTGTAAAAAAACTAAAGTAGGGTTTTGATTTGAACCTTGTTGTTCACTATATAATGGCATGTTGTAACTGCTCCTTGATAGCTTGTAACTGAGTTGCGGTTAATTGATTGCTGGCACACACTTCAATTAACGTTGTTTTATTGTCTTCTGTAATAAGTGCATCTTGGTAATGGGTTTTAAATTCAGAGAAGGTGGTCGGTTGTTGATAACGAATTGAAAATTGATCACAGGTATTTTTGAAGGTTAAAGCATGTGGTAATTGATAAAACACCTGTTTCTCAGACTCAGGGACGGGTAATAAATTAAAAATACCGCCACCGTCATTGTTCAATAGCACAATCACAAAAGGTTGTTGTAATTGTTGTAGTAAAGTTAACGAGTTCAAATCATATAAAAAAGAGGTATCGCCAATTAACAAGCTCGTAGGGGATCCATTATTTTTAGCAATACCGACTGCCGTTGCAATTAATCCATCAATGCCACTTGCACCTCGATTACTATAAATATGAGCCTCTGTTTGTGCGAACATATCGGCTAAGCGAATAGCCATACTATTAGCCAATACTATATTGTCAGTACTTTGATTAAGCATATAAGCTGTACAGTTAATTTCACTGATTTTATCGTCTGTTACATATTCATTAGTGATGGTCGTTAACGTGGTTTTATAACGGTTTACTTTATTAAACCAAGTGTTATCTATACTTTTACTATTAGACACTTGTTGAATAAAACAACTTGGATAGGTAACAAAACGTTGCCCTACACAATGGCTAGGATCAAGGCGTTGTTTATGCTCTGATATTTCCCAAATAGTGGCGGTAGATGAACTGATTAATTGGCTTAAACGTTTACTTATTAAGTGATCAGAAAATTGTAAGATAAGATCGGTTTGTTGCACTAGTTGCTTAAAGTTTTCATTCTCTAATAATAAGTCATACCCATTTATATTATGAGGTGAGCCCTGTAGTTGCGATTGAACATCTGAAAACAATACTAAATTCGACTGGATACAAAACCGTTCAATCGCCAATGCTTGCTTTTTATCTTTAATACGGCCTACAACAACTAATATCTTTTGTGCATTTAAGTCGATTTTTTGGCTTTCTGGAAATACGTTGCTTAAAAGGGAGATATGTTGCGCAGGGCTATTAGCATGATGATACACAGTAAAAGGAGATTGGTGAGTATCCCATCCTTTTAAGCTACTTAAATAAGTGTTGAAATCTATTGTTTTATTTTGAGGATAAAAGGGTTCGGTAAACGCCATATTAAAATGAATTGGACCTAACGTCATACCTTGTTGAAATAAACCTTGGTCAATGGTTGTTAATAAAAAGTTGCTTTTAATAGACGTTGTTGGACTTGGTATTTGGCAAAAAAACACAGGGTAATCGGCAAAAATTTTGTGTTGTTCAATTGCTTGATTCGCAGTGCAGTCGATGAGTTCTGGTGGTCTATCTGCAGAAATAATAATAAGTGGGATATGGCTTTGCTTAGCTTCTATGACTGCTGGATATAAATTGGCAACGGCGGTTCCTGATGTGACGATAATTACTACAGGTTTAGCTGATGCTTGGCTTAACCCTAAAGCAAGAAACCCTAAACCTCGCTCGTCAAAGTGTACATGTGTTTTAGCATTAGGATGTTTAGCTGCCGCTAAGGTTAACGGCGTTGAACGTGAACCTGGCGCAATACAAAAATCACTAATACCATGGCGTACTAATTCTTCAATAAATAAACTGGCCCATAACAAATTAATATTATGATACTTATGAGTGAAGGTATGGTGTTTCTCTACCTGCGCCATCGAGAGTCCTCTACTGTGTACCTAATACCAATCACACTAATTAACTGATCTATTTTACTGGTTAAAATAACTTATTTCTTCGTTGTAAATTTCGTAAAGGGAACAACCATTTAGCTCAATTTACGCCTTAAACTAAATCATTTTTCCTGCGCAAAATTTAGATCACTTATTTAATATAATCGGTATAATATTGTTAAAATAGTTTGTATTTTATTATCGAGTTCTTGCCATTCTTGCTCTGCAATAGAACCTGTGACAATACCTGCACCTGCGAATAATTTAATGCAGTTTTCACTCACTAAAGCACTTCGTATTGCGACACTGAAATCACTTTCATGTTCACTTATACAACCAACCGCACCCGCATACCAACCTCTATTGTAAGGTTCGTTATCATTAATAAATTGTAATGCAGGCAATTTAGGGATTCCACCGACAGCTGGTGTCGGATGTAACTTATGTAATAGATGACTATCTTGCGTGTCTTTTGTTAATTGTGCTTTGATCGGAACACATAAATGCTGCACATTTTGTAATTGCATTACATGGGCGGGTGAGCAAGTAACTTGCGCTTTGAGTTGTTTTAAATTAGCAACAATAAATTCTTGAACGATGTGGTTTTCTCGATCTATTTTTTTGTGATTTAACAAACTTTGTAATAACAGTTCGTCCTCGCGTTGATCGCGCCCTCTATTAATCGTACCGGCCAAGGCCTCTGTTGTAATTTGTTGTTGCTGACGTAAAAATAAACGTTCAGGTGAGCAGCTCATAAAACTGCGTTGACTAGAAAATTGTAACAAGTAGTGAAAGCTATTTGGGTTAGCCTGTTGCCATAGAGCCATCATATCCCACGTGTCGATAGGCGCATCGAAGCATACTTCGGTTTGTCGTGATAACACCACTTTAGGTAACAAGGCTTTATATTCTATTGCTAGTTCGACTAAATCAGCCCATTGATCTTTGTTTGGTGTATCTTGACGTGTTAATAATTGTGGAGTGAATGGGGCTAAAGGGTGTGGAATATTTAATGATTTAAGCGTGTTAATTGAGGCTTGAACTGAATTACGACCATTAAAGTGAAATATTACTTTATATTCTTGTTGTGATGTTTGCTGTAGTACTTGAAATACAATTAAGGGGCGAATAAATAGAGTGGCGGGAAAATCTTGCCATTGTTCTCCTTGTTGTTGAAACGCTAATCCGCCTAAATAAAATTCATCGTTAGTTGCTTTAGGTATATGATCTAGTTTCTCAATGGCCCCGAAGCTGGCGAGTGTTTTATTTTGCTCTTTATTTTGCCAGTAAATACGAGGCAATAAGTTAGGATCTTGTTCAATGGCTATGTTTTGTCCTTTTAATAAAGGAAGCAAAGGAATAGCATTAATTACAACATTTAAATTTTTGTCAGGATATTGACCATGAGCAATACTAAATGATTGTAATTGCTGTATTAATTCATCTTGGATTAGTTGAAATTGGTACGTGTCTTGGTTCATAAGTCAGCGGTATATTTATCCATTTATGTTTGTTAATGTAGCGCGATATTAACCTCATTCATAGCATTGTTAATAAAAGAGTACTGATAATAAAAAAGCACCGATAACAAATAGTACTAATAATAAAGAGTGCTGTTAATAAATCGTATTATTAACCAAAATTATAACCCTCATTTTATAGGATTTTTTAGTGAAGCGACTTCAAGTCTGGATCCAAGCATGTCGATTACGTACTTTACCTTTAGCTGCTGCGTCTATTATTGTGGCTGGTGGGTTAGCACAACAACATCAAGTATTTAACCCTGGGATATTTTTGATGTCCTTGTTAACCGCTTTGTTATTACAAATATTATCTAATTTAGCAAATGATTATGGTGATGCACTAACCGGAGCGGATGAGCAACGAGTGGGGCCAGCAAGAGCGATGCAAACCGGGCTTATTACTGCAAGTGCGATGAAAAAAGCAATTATTATTGTGACAGCAGCATGTTTAATATCAGGCCTATCATTGCTTAAACTCTCTTTTGCTAACGACCTGTATCATTGGTTAATTTTTCTTGGGTTAGGTGTTGCTGCTATTACTGCTGCGATCACCTACACCATGGGTAAGTTGCCTTATGGATATAGAGCAATGGGGGATATTGCTGTCTTTATGTTCTTTGGTTTATTAGGCGTTTTAGGGAGCTTTTATTTACAAGCTATTTCATTGCCGGCTTCTATTCTTTTGCCTGCGTTTAGTGTGGGCTTGTTAAGTGCGGCGGTTTTAAATGTTAATAATATGCGTGATTTTTACAGTGATAAAGTCGCTAATAAAATTACTCTCGTCGTTTTATTAGGGCGTAAAAAAGCCTTTATTTATCATTTATTACTTATCTTCACCGCTATGTTATGCAGTGCGATATATATTTATAACTTGCCTGATAGTCAATTTTGGCAATACTTGTTTTTATTAATTGCAAGTCCATTAATTAAAAGCTGTATTGAGCTTACCGAAGCGATTAATAAAGACGAGCACGGTGGGGATGTTTTTAATGAGCAACTTAAAAACACCGCGATCAGTACCTTTGTCTTTTCAGTCTTATTTGCAATTGCTTTGATCACTTAATATTGTTTGATTATCCGACAAACAACTGGCTTTATAACCAGTTATTCTGTTTTTTTTTGCTATTTTCATAAAACATGACAAAATAAAGTCGAAAAAAACAACATATTTCCGCTTTTTTCTAAATACTGTGTTCTGTTTAACTACAAAGATTGTATAATGCCGCGGGAATATAGCCTCCAATTTTTTACATACAGAGTATAAAAAATGACAGATTTAAGTAAATACAGAAACATTGGTATTTTTGCGCACGTTGATGCGGGTAAAACTACTACTACAGAGCGTATCTTGAAACTTACTGGACAGATCCACAAAACTGGTGAAGTACATGATGGCGAATCTACAACTGACTTCATGGAACAGGAAGCTGAGCGCGGTATTACTATCCAGTCTGCTGCTGTAACTTGTTTCTGGGATAATCATCGTTTTAACGTTATCGATACTCCTGGACACGTTGACTTCACAGTTGAAGTTTACCGTTCACTTAAAGTATTGGATGGCGGCATCGGTGTATTCTGTGGTTCTGGTGGTGTTGAACCACAATCAGAAACTAACTGGCGTTACGCGAATGACTCAAAAGTTGCACGTATTATCTTCGTAAACAAATTAGACCGTATGGGTGCTGATTTTTACCGCGTAGTTAAACAAACGCAAGACGTATTAGGTGCTAACCCGCTAGTTATGGTTCTACCAATCGGTATAGAAGATGACTTCTCTGGTGTTGTAGATCTATTAACTCGTAAAGCATATGTTTGGGATGACACAGGTCTTCCTGAAAACTACGAAGTAACTGATGTTCCTGCGGACATGGTTGATAAAGTAGAAGAATACCGTGAGATGTTGCTTGAAGAAGCGCTAGGTCAAGATGATGATCTACTTGAAGCTTACCTTGAAGGTGAAGAGCCATCTTTGGAAGACATTAAACGTTGTATCCGTAAAGGCACACGTACAATGGACTTCTTCCCAACTTACTGTGGTTCTGCGTTTAAAAACAAAGGTGTTCAAAACATTCTTGACGCTGTTGTTGATTACCTACCTTCACCTACTGAAGTTGATCCACAGCCTCTTACAGATGAAGAAGGCGAACCAAACGGTAAATACGCACTTGTTTCTGCTGAAGAAAGCTTTAAAGCATTAGCATTTAAAATCACAGATGACCGTTTTGGTTCATTAACTTTCGTACGTATCTACTCTGGTACGCTTAAGAAAGGTGATACCATCATGAACGCTGCGACAGGTAAAACTGAACGTGTTGGTCGTATGTGTGAAATGCAAGCTGATGATCGTAACGAACTTACTTCAGCACAAGCGGGCGATATCATCGCTATCGTTGGTATGAAAGGTAACGTTCAAACTGGTCACACATTATGTGATCCAAAAGATCCAATCATTCTAGAAGCAATGGTTTTCCCTGAACCAGTAATCTCTATCTCTGTTACACCTAAAGATAAAGGTTCTACTGAGAAAATGGGTATTGCTATCGGTAAAATGGTTGCAGAAGATCCAACATTCCGTGTTGAAACTGACCAAGATTCAGGCGAAACAATCCTATCTGGTATGGGTGAGCTTCACTTAGATATCAAAGTAGATATTCTTAAGCGTACATACGGTGTTGATTTAGTAGTAGGTGAGCCTCAAGTTGCATACCGTGAAACAATCACGCAAGCAATTGAAGATTCTTACACACATAAGAAACAATCTGGTGGTTCTGGTCAATTCGGTAAAATCGATTACCGTATCAAGCCTGGCGAACCTGGTTCAGGCTTTACGTTCAATTCAATTGTTGTTGGTGGTAACGTACCTAAAGAATTCTTCCCAGCTATCGAGAAAGGTTTTAATAGTATGATGGATACTGGTGTACTTGCTGGTTTCCCTGTACTTGACGTTGAAGTTGAGCTTTACGACGGTGGTTTCCACGCCGTGGATTCATCAGCAGTTGCATTTGAATTAGCAGCACGTGGTGCATTCCGCCAATCTATCCCTAAAGCAGGTGCTCAACTTCTTGAACCTGTTATGGCTGTAGACGTGTTCACTCCAGACGACCATGTTGGTGATGTTATCGGTGACCTTAGTCGTCGTCGTGGTATGATCGCTGGTCAAGAGCCTGGTGCTTCTGGTGTTCGTATTAAAGCTGATGTACCTCTTTCAGAAATGTTTGGTTACATCGGTTCACTACGTACAATGACTTCAGGCCGTGGTCAGTTCTCTATGGAGTTCAAAAACTACATGCCTTGTCCTGGTTCAGTATCTGATGCTGTGATCGAGAAAGTTAAAGCTGAAAAAGCTGCAGCTAAGAAGTAATTCTTAACTAGTTACACTTTTTCTTAAGCCCCGATAATGAAAATTATCGGGGCTTTTTTGTAACTAGATATTCATAAATTTTTGGATATTTACTTCAGTTCATTATGCTCAATGCTGCAGGGCGAATTAGGCGACTCCCGTTCGTGGCCAGTTATCTATGGCGTTTAAAACACCATGCCTTGTACTGGTTCAGTATCTGATGCTCTAATACCCAAAATAAGTCGAGAAAGTTAAAGCTGAAAAAGCTGCAGCTAAAAAATAATTTCTTTCCTAAATTAGGATAAAAAGAAAGCATTTTAAAGTTGATAAACCCTAACAACGTAAGTTGTTAGGGTTTTTTTATGTCTGCTAATTTGTCTAAATATGTTTGGATATTTATTTAAGTTCACTACGTATCCTGTTTCAGGGCTAATTAGACTGCAGTCTTGCGTTATGGTCGGAGAAGATCTGCGACTCGCATTCGTGGTCAGTTCTCTATCGAGTTCAAAAACTACAGCTAAGAAGTAATTGTTAACTAGCCAAATTTTTAAGTCTCGATAGTGAAAGCTATCGAGGCTTTTTATTCCTTTAGTTATTATTTGTGTTGTGGAATTGATCTAGATTCTATTTAAGTAGTTTGTTTTTCATATAGTTTGATAATCAAACTAGTTAGTGAGATTATTGTTTGAGTCTTTTTTGAGTAGGAAATAATAATGGCCCAATATCATTCACTTAAACCTTGGCAGCATCAGCATGATTTTTCTAATCAAAATGAACAAGGTGAACGTAATACCTTATATGTTTTACTATTAACTATTAGCACCATGTTTGCGGAGATAGTTGCAGGTACTATTTATGGTTCAATGGCCTTGCTTGGCGATGGTTGGCATATGGGGACACATGCTGCAGCATTTGTGATCACTTTATTCGTCTATCGTTATGCCCGTAAACATAAAAATAATCCTAAGTATGCTTTTGGTACAGGGAAGGTTAGTGTATTAGGAGGTTTCACTAGTGCAATTGCATTAGGTTTAGTTGCCCTGATTATGGCAATTGAGTCTGCTGTGCGTTTATTCAGCCCAGAGCAAATTCATTTTAAAGAAGCAATTTTGGTTGCTTTCGTTGGTTTACTTGTGAATATTGTAAGTGTATTTTTATTAAAAGATCATCATAGCCATGATCACAAACATCATCACCATGAGAACGATCACGACCATTCTCATACAGAGCAACATGATCACAATTTACGTGCGGCTTACTTCCATGTAATGGCAGATGCTTTAACTTCTATATTAGCGATCACTGCATTATTATTGGGAAGCTATTTGGGATTAAATTGGTTAGATCCAATAATGGGAATAGTCGGAGCTTTGATTATTAGCAAATGGGCATGGGGATTATTAAGTCAGACAGCTCCAATTTTGCTAGATAAAAGTATAGAAAGTAGCTACCAACAAAAAGTAGTAAGTTGCATTGAACAACTGACTGATCATCAAGTTGCTGATATTCATATATGGTCAATTAGTGCGGACCATTATGCTGCAGAAATTACTATCGTTTCACATAATCCATTCTCTACAGATTATTCTCATAATATATTAAAACCATTCGAGCGTTTGGCGCATCTAACTATTGAAGTTAACAAATGTACTCAGATAGAATGTCTTAAAAGCGAATAATGAGAGTTGTAATGAAATCTGATAGTGAAAATCTAAATCATGCCTTTATAGAGTTCTATGAGAAGTTATCATCATGGGAATTAAAAATAGTAAAAGATAAGGGCATTTCGCTAACGTTAATACATGCTGTTGAAGTTTTAGGTGCTTTTGGCGCGATGCCAATGAAAGAGCTAGCAATCAAAGTTGGTATCACAACAGGTACTTTAACTGTTTTGGTCGATAATTTAACAAAAGCAAAGCTAGTTGAGCGAGTTCCACATGGTACTGACCGACGTTCGATTTTAGTTAAATTAACGGAACAAGGCACAAAGTTGTTCCAAGAGCATGATGCATTACATCTAAAGCTCACTAAGCAACTGACTGCAGGATTTAATGAGGAAGAAGTTCAATTGCTTAATAAGTTAATGGGGCGCGTTAATAATGCATTTTAAATCCTATTTTATTTCTTACCAAAACCTTTCGTCATAAAGCGTGCATTACTTTTTACCATCAAAACACCATCGACATATAATTCAGCTTCTACTTTATGAAGAGGGTGCCGAGAGGAGATAACTTTGCCCATCATTAATATATCACTATCAACTTTTATTTCATTTAAGAAGCGAGTATTCATATCGCCTGTAACGCCCTCGATATCTTGGTTAAAAAGTGCCTGGCACATACTGCTGTCCAATAAAGCAGATAAAAACCCTCCATGTAAAATCCCTTCGTAGCCTTGCTGATGAATTGAACTTTTAAAGTGTGCGAATACTCGTTGAGTTTGATCGCTATAAAAATTTAGCTTTAAGCCTAATACAGGATGGCTTCCACATAACATGCAATGTTGATGGCTCGGATGTTTACTGACTAATGTTAAAGAAGGCGTTGATTGATCTGGGGAAAGTAATTGTAGTTGTTTTATTAATTGCTCTTTTTCTGCTTGATGGGTAGACGACATGATTGACCTCTAAGATATATTTCAAATAAAGTAATTGGCATATGCCATTTACTTGGTTAAGATAACATATCTGAGCGTTACTGAGAACTTAAAATGAGACCAAAAATAAAGCGCCACATCTGTACTGAGAAGTTTGCTAAATGCAGCTTATTTAAACCCAATGGTATCCCTGCAAAGGAACTGATCAAGGTTAGTATTGAAAGCGATGAATTAGAAGCGATTCGCTTGGTTGATATTGAAGGGTTTTCTCAACAAGACGCAGCTAAAAAAATGCAAGTTTCTCGTCAAACCTTTGCCAATATATTAAAAAAGTCTCGCTTTAAAATAAGTACGGCTTTAATTAATGGTCATGCTTTAGTGATGCCTGAAGAACTTGTCGTTTCTGAACCTAAAGGACAAACATTATGATTTATGCGATTGCGATGACAGATAATAAACTTTCACACCAGTTTTCAAAATCTGAAACTTTTACTTTCTATAATGAAGAAAATCAAGTGCTGGGTACCTATAAAAATCCTGCCTTAAGTGGTTCTGGCTGTTCAGCTAAGCATGCCATTGTTGATCTATTACAAAAAATGCAATGTGACTTAGTGATTGTAAGAAAAATAGGAGAGAAAACCTTAGCGAAATTACTTAGGGCTGGACTTAAAGTTGAGTTAGGCAATACACGTAATAACATTGAACAATTATTAGAAAGTGCAAAAGCCTTCAACCATCCTTTAACTAAACCTGAACAAGGCATTCAAAAAAATTGCGAACAAAAAGGACATGCTCATCAATGTTGTAGTAAACATTGATAGAATTATTGATCTCTTTTTTTGTGTTTTTATTAGTGATTATTTTAATGGCTTTGAGCGTTATTTTTTGCCGTAAACGTATCCAAGGAAGTTGTGGCGGTCTTTCAAATATTGGAATTGAGAAAAACTGTGATTGTGAAGAAGTATGCGACGATCATAGAACGCTATATCAAATTCAAGAACCTAGTGAATCGTTTTAAAATAAGTAAATGATTCTTCTGTTTAACTCGTCTACTTTTTCTTCTATACTGCCCGCATCTTGTCGGAGTGCTAATGGGAATTTCCCAAAGGCTGAGACCACATAAGTAACTGTGTTTAAAAAGCAGTTACGTGGGATCCGTGGAACCTGAATAGGCTAATACCTACGTAGGGAACAAGTAGAAAATATCTATCTATTTTCCATTCTTGGATATTTTTTAACTTCCACACCTATTCGACAAGCAATCTTTTATAAGCCGTTTATATTAAACTAGGTAAAGAATGCTATGTCTAAAGAAATTAATTCAACGTTAAAAACCACCGATCGTAAAGGTCTATCTCGTCGTGAGTCGCGCCAAGCTGCACAAGACTATATTCAAAATTTGAATAATGAGTCTTATCCGAATTCTGAAAAAATATTTATTGATGGTGATATTCATCCGATCAAAGTAGCGATGCGTCAGATTCACCAAACCGACACGTTTGTGGGTGGCAGTGAAGAAAATCCAGTCTATGAAAAAAATGAGCCCATTCCTGTTTACGACACATCAGGTCCTTATACTGATCCGAATACAACAATCGATGTTCATGCGGGATTACCCAAATTACGTAAAAGTTGGATAGAAGCGCGTGATGATATTGAAGCGCTTGACGGAGTTACCTCAGAGTTTGCACAAACACGTTTAGCTGATGATTCATTAGATGACTTACGTTTCGCCAACTTACCTAAACCATTACGTGCTAAAAAAGGCCAATGTGTTACGCAAATGCACTATGCACGTCAGGGTATTATTACGCCTGAAATGGAATACATTGCCATTCGTGAAAACCAAGGCCGCGAGCGTATTAAATGTGAGGCATTACACTCACAACATGCAGGGCAAAGCTACGGTGCGAATTTACAGGAATCTATTACGCCAGAGTTTGTACGTTCAGAAGTGGCTAGAGGTCGTGCAATTATCCCATCAAATGTTAACCATCCAGAATTAGAGCCGATGATCATTGGTCGTAATTTCTTAGTCAAAGTAAACTCTAATATCGGTAACTCTTCTGTGTCTTCATCAATCGAAGAAGAAGTTGAAAAATTAGTTTGGTCAACGCTTTGGGGTGGCGACACGGTAATGGATTTATCAACGGGTCGTAATATTCATGAAACACGTGAATGGATCCTACGTAACTCGCCTGTGCCAATTGGCACTGTACCAATCTACCAAGCGTTAGAAAAAGTAAATGGTGTGGTTGAAGACTTAACATGGGAAGTGTTTCGCGATACGTTAATTGAACAAGCTGAACAAGGTGTGGATTATTTCACCATTCATGCCGGCGTATTGTTACGTTTTGTACCTATGACGGCGAAGCGTGTTACGGGTATTGTTTCACGTGGTGGTTCAATCATGGCGAAGTGGTGTTTGACTTACCATAAAGAAAACTTTGCATACGAATACTTCCGTGAAATCTGTGAAATTTGTCAGCAGTATGATGTGTCGTTATCTCTGGGTGATGGTTTACGTCCGGGCTCTGTTGCTGATGCCAATGATCAAGCGCAATTCTCTGAATTAGAAGTATTAGGTGAATTAACCAAAGTGGCGTGGGAATACGATGTGCAAGTGATCATCGAAGGTCCAGGTCATGTACCAATGCAAATGATCAAAGAAAACATGGATAAACAGTTAACAGAATGTTTTGAAGCGCCTTTTTATACATTAGGTCCACTAACCACTGATATCGCACCGGGTTATGACCACATTACGTCTGGTATTGGCGCCGCCCAAATCGGTTGGTACGGTTGTGCAATGCTGTGTTATGTGACACCAAAAGAGCATTTAGGGTTACCGAATAAAGATGATGTAAAAGTGGGGTTGATCACTTATAAAATTGCAGCGCATGCGGCGGATTTAGCAAAAGGTCATCCTGGTGCACAAATTCGTGACAATGCTTTATCTAAGTCTCGTTTTGAATTCCGTTGGGAAGATCAATTCAATCTAGGGTTAGACCCAGTAACATCGCGTGAATATCACGATGAAACGTTACCGCAGGAGTCGGGTAAAGTTGCGCATTTCTGCTCAATGTGTGGCCCAAAATTCTGCTCAATGAAAATTACGCAAGATGTACGTGATTTTACGGCGAAGTTAGACTCGGGTGAAATATCGATTAAAATTCTTGATGAAACCATTGTTATGACCACAGGCATGACAGCAGAACAGGGCATGGCGATTAAAGCGAAAGAGTTTACTGATAGTGGTGCTGAGATATATCAACCGCCAGTGCTCGATAAAGCTTAATTGCTGAGAGGTTTAACCTAACTTATCAAGAAAGTACTGATTGATGCTGATCAGTTATGTGCTTTCTTGCTGAATTAAACTAAACCTCTTGATGCTAATTTCCGTACAATATTCAATAAATATAGATGATTAGTTTTCAGCTAATCACTGGCGACTAATCACCAATAACTAAGACAAGCTTAAGGTTAAATATGAACAATATAGTGTGGACAATTGCAGGATCAGATTCTAGTGCAGGCGCAGGTATTCAAGCGGATCTTTGCACATTTCATGATTTAGGGGCAGATGGTTGCTCTGTGATCACCGCGGTCACGGCGCAAAATTCACAAGCTGTGCAGCTTGTTGAAAGTGTTTCTGAAAAAATGTTCATACAACAATTAACCAGTTTAGCGGAAGATATGCCTGCTAAAGTCATTAAAATTGGTCTGCTAGCGAGTGTTGAGCATGTCAAAATTCTTGCACAGCAATTGGCACTCTACAAACAAACTTGGTCACGTAAGCCATTTGTTATTTATGACCCTGTTTCTGTTGCATCGACAGGCGATGAAATGGCTGAAGAGAGTATTAATGAGGTTATTAAAACGCAATTACTGCCTCAAATAGATCTACTAACACCTAATGCTAATGAAGTATTAACCTTATCTGGCCATGCCTTAATTTCTGGCGAATCATTTAAACCTGCCGTGGATAAATTGATCAGTATGGGCTGCGGTAGTGTCTTAATTAAAGGTGGCCACTTTGAGCTGGTGGATGACATTGCACTTGATTATTGGAGCAATGGTAAGAGAGAAATAGCACTAACAAGCCCTCGTTTAGACAATGTTCATACGCACGGAACAGGTTGTACCTTAGCCAGTGCGATTGCAACAACGATGGCCTTAGATTACTTTATAGAAGATGCGTTAGTGATTGCAAAAGCTTATTTAAACCAAGGTTTAAAAGCCTCTAAAGCACTCGGTGCTGGTGAAGGTTCTGTCGCGCATTGTGGTTGGCCAACGGAGCGTGCTGATTTTCCTGAAGTCGTTTTACCTGAATCAAGTATTGGTTATGAGTTAGACCTACCGGGTAGTTTAGAAGCAGGCCCTGGCTTTGAACCTTGTGACACCATTAAATTAGGTTTATATCCCGTTGTCGATTCTGTTGAATGGGTAGAGCGCGTATTGAAACTGGGCGTAAAAACACTGCAGTTACGTATTAAAGACAAACAACCAGAACAAATCGAGCAACAAATTATTGATGCCATAGCGTTAGGTAAACAGTATGACGCACGTTTATTTATTAATGATTATTGGCAGTTAGCCATCAAACATAATGCTTACGGAGTGCATCTGGGGCAAGAAGATATGGATGTAGCTGATTTACCGTTAATTGCGGATGCAGGTTTGCGTTTAGGGTTAAGCACTCACGGTTATTATGAAATGTTACGTGCAAGACAGCTTAAGCCAAGTTATATCGCGTTAGGGCATATTTTCCCAACGCAAACGAAAGATATGCCTTCCGACCCACAAGGGTTAACGCGTTTATCTAAGTATGCGAATTTAATGTCAGATATGGCAACCGTTGCTATTGGAGGCATTAATTTAGAGCGCGCTCCAGCAGTATGGCAAACGGGGATTGGTAGTATTGCGGTAGTGACAGCAATCACATTAGCAGATGACCCTAAACAGGTGATTAATCAGTTTAATGACATTATGTGTTAGTCGCGAATAGAGGATAAAAGCATGTTGAATGACGATGAATTATTACGTTATAGCCGCCATCTATTATTAGAAGATGTTGGAGAAACGGGTCAACAGGCCCTCAAAAATGCCAAGGTACTTATTATTGGGATGGGAGGGTTGGGTTCACCGGCTTCATTATATCTGGCTGCTGCTGGCGTCGGTCATATTGTGTTGAATGATTTTGACCATATTGAAGTGAGTAACCTACAACGCCAAATTTCTTATCAAAGTGATGATATTGGTGAAGCAAAAGTAGAAGTCGCTAAACGTAAATTACAGCAAATTAATCCAGAAATTAAAGTGCGTAGTATCAATAAAACCATGCCAGAGATGCAGTTGACCATGGAGTTGACCATGGCTGATTTAGTGTTGGATTGCACTGACAATATGGCGAGTCGACAGTTGATCAATAAAGCCTGTGTTGATGCAAAAGTACCGTTAATTGTCGGGGCTGCAATACGTTTTGAAGGGCAATTGATGTTCTTTGACCATAGCGAAACTGATTCCCCTTGTTACCACTGCCTATTTCCAAGTTCAGAAGAGCAAACACTCAATTGCAGTAATTCAGGCATTATCGGCCCGGTGGTTGGCACTATCGGTACATTACAAGCATTGGAAGCGATTAAATATTTTTTTGGTTTACCGTCAGGCATTAAAAATAAATTAAAGTTGTTCGATGGAAAATCCCTAGATTGGCAAACTTTTACGGTTAATAAAGATCCAAAATGCACAGTATGTGGACAGCATTAATTAAGTGGCGTCAATTACACTGCATTGATAGGGGCAAAGTCAGATGAAAATACACGTTAATGAACAAACGTTAGAGCTAGCAGAAAATAGTAATATCGAACAACTATTAATATATTTAGATAAGCCGTTAATGGGAAGCGCTATTGCGGTCAATCAAGAAATTATCAGTCGCTCTCATTGGGCAGATACTATTCTTAACGAGGGTGACAACATCTCTCTATTTCAAGCCATTGCGGGTGGATAAATCATGTTATTTGATGAAATGAATAAAAACGATCAGTTGGTTATTGGTGATAAATCTTTCTCTTCTCGTTTGTTTACAGGAACTGGAAAGTTTAATGATCAACAAACCATGGTCGCGGCCTTAAAAGCATCACAGTCAGAGTTAGTCACAATGGCCTTAAAGCGTGTCGATATGCAACATCGTGATGATGATATCCTTGCGCCGCTCATTAAAAATGGCATGAAGTTATTACCTAATACATCAGGTGCCCGTAATGCGAAAGAGGCCGTTTTTGCAGCGGAACTAGCGCGTGAAGCATTACAAACTAATTGGGTTAAATTAGAAATACATCCCGACCCGAAGTATTTGCTACCTGACCCCATTGAAACCTTAAAGGCGGCGGAAATGTTAGCTAATAAAGGGTTCATTGTTTTGCCTTATGTTCATGCCGACCCTGTATTGTGTAAACATTTAGAGGCGGCCGGTTGTGCTGCGGTAATGCCGTTAGGCGCTCCGATTGGCTCGAACAAAGGCATTAAAACGGCTGACTTTTTAGAAATTATTATTGAACAAGCGAATATTCCAGTGATTGTGGATGCAGGATTAGGTAGCCCTTCCCATGCAGCGCTTGCAATGGAGATGGGGGCAGATGCAGTGTTAGTTAATACAGCCATTGCTGTCGCGGGTAACCCTATTGCAATGAGTGAAGCCTTTGCAAAAGCGGTACAAGCAGGTCGCCAAGCTTATTTAGCGGGTTTAGGTGGGCAAAGCACGCAAGCGATTGCCTCAAGTCCATTAACTGCATTCCTCGAGGCCAGCCTGTGACTTTTAGTGAAAAAATAAAAGAGTATCAATGGGATGATATTCGCATGTCTATTTATGCTAAAACCGCATCGGATGTAGAGCGTGCGTTATCAAAGCCTCGTTTAGACTTGGAAGATTTTAAAGCGTTAATAAGTCCAGCTGCTGAACCTTATTTAGAGCAAATGGCACAAAAATCACAACAGTTAACTTTGCAACGTTTTGGTAAAACGCAACAGTTCTACATTCCACTCTACCTCTCGAATATGTGCAGTAATATTTGCACTTATTGTGGTTTTTCAATGCACAACGCATTACGTCGTAAAACCTTAGATATGCAAGAAATTGAAAATGAGTGTTTAGCGATTAAAAAAATGGGTTTTGACCATATTCTAATAGTGACTGGGGAGTCTGAACGTAAAGTCGGTATGGATTATTTCAAACAAGCTTTACCTGTTATCAAAAAGCACTTTGCTAACATTACCATCGAAGTACAACCACTTGATCAAGACGAATACAGTGAATTGATTGAATATGGGGTTAATGCAGTATTAGTCTATCAAGAAACGTATAATCCAGTGACCTATGCAGAACATCATTTAAAAGGTAAAAAGTCTGATTTTATCTACAGATTAGATACGCATGACCGACTAGGTGAAGCGGGTATTCATAAAATGGGCTTAGGTAGCTTAATTGGTTTAGAAGAATGGCGTACAGATTGCTTTTATGTAGCAGCACATCTAACGTATCTTGAGAAAAAATACTGGCAAAGCCGTTATACTATTTCATTTCCTCGTTTGCGCCCCTGTGAAGGTGGCATGGAAATAAAATCGGTGATGGACGATAAAGAGCTAGTACAATTGATTTGTGCTTATCGTTTATTTAATCCTGAAGTTGAACTATCACTATCGACACGTGAGTCTGAACATTTTAGGAATCATGTGTTACCTTTAGGCATTACGTCACTTAGCGCGGGTTCAAGTACACAGCCTGGCGGATATGCAGAACAAGCAGACAAAGCCCTTGAGCAATTTGAAATAAGTGATGAACGCTCACCGGCAGCAATGGCTGAACTAGTTAAAGCCCAAGGTTATGAAGTCGTTTGGAAAGACTGGGATCACAGCTTAACGGGTAAGTAACTACCAATAAATTATAAATGAGAATAAAACATGTCCGATCAAGAAGAGGTCTTTGCAACATTAGTTGAAATACGTGAAGAGCCTACTGCGCTGTATAAAATATTAAAAATAGCTAATCTAGTCTCTGGTGGTGGTGAAGCCAAACAAGCGATCTCAGAAGGATATGTGTCACTTAATGGTGAAGTAGAAACGCAAAAGCGCAAGAAAATTTATGCAGGCGATTTGATTTACTTTAATGAGCAATATTTACATATTGCCATTGCAGGTGAAACGGAAGGTAATGAAGTTGTAGAGGAAACACAATTTGCAACAGAATATGAAGCATCGGCTCAGCCTAACGTAAACAATAAAGCGCCTGCATCTAAAGCGAAAAAAACACGTAAGCCGATTAGTTTTTAATTTTTTGCATTCAATAAGTTAAATTTTGCTATTAACTAAAATGTAGAACTTAAGTGATAGTCTTAAGCATCGCTTTTCACATCTAAGCTGTAATACATTGTTTACTTTTCTTATTTGTGACAATTAAAAATTATTTCTATTTAACTATAACGTTTAATTTATGGTGTTGTAATGCTGTCTACCTTTAAATTACTATGGTCTCTTTTTGATGAAAATCAAAGACTAAAAATAAAAAAATTGCAAATTTTAATTTTATTTTTAAGTTTATTTGAAATCATAACTATCTCTTCAGTCGCCGCATTTATGCACCTTATTAGTAATATTGAATCTGTCATTAGTTTCTCAGTAATTAATAAAGTGTATTTATATTTAGGAGAATCAAGTAATAGTCTTATATTTATTTCTGCTGTTTTTCTCATGATTATCTTATCTATGAGTACGATATTTTCAGTACTGGGGGTAAAGCGAATAAATAAAGTTTCATTGGATATAGGCCGAGAATTAGCTGTAAACCTTTTTCGTTATTATCAGAATAAAAATTGGTTATATCATACCCAAGTTAATTCAAATTGGATTATTAATCGTATTTTCGTAGAAACTCAAAGATTAACCCTCAATGTTTTATCTCCATTTCTTTTAATGGTCTCTCGGCTTATTTTAGTCTTTCTCATCGGTATTACTCTCATTATATATGATCCTCTTGTTACTATTGCAGGAGCAGTTTTATTCGTAGGTGGTTATTTAATTGTTTTTAGAATAACTAAGCCTAAATTATCACAGAACAGTATGCGAATATCTAAAGGAAACCAACAAAGATTACGTCATTTAAATGAGGGGTTTGGAGATATTAAGAATGTTATTTTATTGAATAAAGAAGAGTATTTTATACAAAAATTTGAAGAAAGTTCTGTAAAAGTAATGACTGCACAATCAAGTAATATTACATTATCTGTAGCACCTAGATATATAATGGAGTGGATGGCTTATGTTGGGATGGCCTGCTTGGTACTGTACCTAATAGCGATACAACAAAAAGAGATGAATCAAATTATCGCTATTATTACGTTATATGGTATTTCTGCATTTAAACTTTTACCATCTTTGCAACAAATTTACTCTTACATTGCTAATATTCGAGGGAATTATTCTGTCGTGATAGAATTAGCTGAGGATATTGTCGAATCAACTAAAATAAAAAAGTGTAACTCGATTATTTCAAAAATTAAATTTATGGAATCTATTCGAATGGAGAATATTAATTTCTCGTATCCGGGTAAACAAAAAAGTACTATAAAAAATTTAACAATAGAAATTAAAAAGAATCAATTTTTAGGCATTGTTGGTCCATCAGGATCAGGGAAATCTACATTAGTTGATATTTTAAGTGGATTAATTAATATCGACTCAGGTCGATTTATCGTTGATAACGAAGAAATAAAAGAGAATTTACTTGAATGGAGAAAGAGTATTAGCTATGTTCCTCAAAATGTTATATTAACCGCTGGCAGTATTGCTGAAAATATTGCTTTTGGAGTTGATAAAAATAATATTGATATAAAACAAGTAAATAAAGCGATAAAGCAAGCCCATTTATGTGAATTTTTGAAACAACTTGAAAATGGTATTGATACTCAAATTGGTGAACGTGGAGTGCAACTTTCAGGAGGGCAACAACAAAGAATAGGTATTGCACGAGCATTATATAATGATAATGATATTCTTATTTTTGATGAGGCAACTAGCGCATTAGATGGGATTACTGAAAAGTTGATTATGGATGCTATTAGTAAACTTAATGGTCATAAAACAGTTATTTTAATTGCACATCGTTTGAAAACCGTTAAAAATTGTGATCAAATATTATTTATTAATAATGGGGAGTTAGAGGCACAAGGAAGTTACGAGTTCTTACTAAAAAATAATAAATTTTTTAGTAAGATGGTAATGCATTCATAATGGAATAAAGTTGCGTTAAAAAGCATAAATTAGTTTTGTTTTTTAATTTTTTTAATTTAAATAAAATTATTCTATAGTATATTTATTGGAGTTTAAGTGATTGATTTTAAATTAAAAAAAGATTTTTTGTTTATTGAATCTCCTCTTCAATTACTTAATGCTTACGAAGCTGTAAATTATTTTAAACTTAGTTCTTATCGTATTATTATTCGTTTATCTGGAAAAAAAAATAACGATAATCAATTACTTCACCTTATAGCTTTTTTACAAATAAAAGAATTTGAAATAATAAATATTAATGCCAAAGAAAAAAACTTTATAGACTTTTGTAAAATATTTTTTTTTATATGTAAATATACTTGTAATTCTTTAATTTCTGATAGAATATTTTTAGGCAATTTTGGGGCTGGTTTTTTCTCTATATTATTAAAAATATATAATAAAAATAAAGTAATACTTTTAGACGATGGCTCTAAAACTTTATCAATACAACGTAGCTTCAGTAATATTAATTATTACACTTTATTTTCTTTATATTCCTTAAGGCCAATAAAAAATCAAAGAATATATAAAAATAGATATTCTATGACCTTGAATATGTTAAATGATCTAGATAGAAAAACTGACGGAAAGTCTGTTTTATTTCTTGGTGCAAAAATAGCAGAAATAGGAATGGTAAAAGAAGAGTACTATTTGTCTTTAATGAAAGAAATTTCCATTTATTATAGCGCATTTAATATAATTTATATCCCACATAGAGAAGAAAACCCGTTTAAATTAGAGTTAATATCTCAGTATCTAAACATAAAAGTTAAGAAAATAGATTATCCTGTAGAGTTATATGGTATTTATGAAAATATTATTCCTGTAAAAGTAGCATCCTTTTTTTCTACGGCTTTAATAACCATGATGAATATTTATAAATTAGACGTAGAGTCTTTCTGTTTTGATTATTCTTCTGTAAAAAATAAAAAATCTTTAGACGAATTATATGATTATCAAGAAAAATATATGAGTGTTATAAAATTAGTTATTTAAAGTAGCTGCCTACTCTATACTGTAATTATTGATTGTACCTAGGACATTATGAACTATAATTATCTGACTTCTATTATTATTCCTTCATTTAATTCAGAAAAATTTATTTCAGCTACTATTCATTCTATTATTTCGCAGTCTGATATTGATTTTGAAGTTTTAATAACCGATGATTGCTCGACAGATAACACAGTCAAGATCATTAAAGAATATCAAAAATTAGATTCTCGAATTAAACTTTTTACTTTAGACAAAAATTCAGGTGCGGGAGCAGCTAGGAACAATTCAATTAAATATGCGAACGGCCGTTTTATTGCTTTCCTTGATGCTGATGATATATGGCTTCCTACTAAGTTAGAAAAACAAATTAAATTTATGCTTGATAATAAGTATGCCCTTACTTATAGCGCTTATCAAAAGTTTGATCTTGATGGTGATTTAGGAGTCATTAATCCTCCTTTGGAAGTATCTTATAATCAGCTTTTATATAGTAATGTTATTGGTTGTTTGACTGCTATTTACGACACTGAACATATTGGTAAACAATATATGCCGTTAATTAGAAAGCGGCAAGATATGGGATTATGGTTAAGTATTTTAAAAATCATTCCGAAGGCTTATTGTTTAAACGAGGTATTAGCTAAGTATCGAGTGGATAGTGGTATGACTCGAAATAAGTGGGCTGTTTTAAAGTATCAATGGCAATTCTATCGGGAAGTTGTTGGCTTAAATAGGTTTAAAGCTTTAAATGTATTTATTATATATGCAATCAAAGGTTATTTAAAAAGCCTTAAATAACTCACTTCGCCCCAAACCCTGTAATCATCGTTTTAAGCGTTTTAAAGAATATGTTTACATCAAGCCAGAATGAAAGGTGTTTGATGTAGTAGAGGTCATGTGCGAGCTTCTCACGGGTTGAGTCGGTATCTGCTGTATAACCTTGGACTGTTTGTGCCCAACCTGTAATGCCAGGTTTCACCATGTGGCGGTAACCGTAAAAAGGGATCTGTTTTTCAAAGGCTTTTACAAATATCTCTTGCTCTGGTCTTGGCCCAATTAATGCCATTTCGCCTTTTAATACGTTAAAAAATTGTGGTATTTCATCGATGCGCGTTTGACGAATAAATCTGCCAATCCTCGTGACTCTTGCACTTTCTTCGGTAGCAAATTTAGAGTCGGCTTTTGGGCAAGTTACTACCATACTTCTTAGTTTATATATTTTAAATACTTTTCCGGCTTGCCCCACTCTATTTTGAGTATAAAAAATAGGGCCTTTGCTTTCTAATTTAATTGCAATGCTGACTATCATCAATAATGGTAATAATAGAGGCAAGCTCGCTATTATAAGGGTGGATTCTATTATCCGTTTTATTAAGCGGTAACTGGGATTGGTATTTAAAGCATTTAATGCACTTTCAGATAGGTGTGTATTGGGGACTTTACCTTCAATCATTTCTCTAATGGTTTCAGAGTGGTAAACAACGATATTATTGATACTACAGTCGGCAATAAACTTTTCTTGTTCAGGTGTTAATTGATTATGTAAATTGACGACCAAGCCTTGTTCAATTTGATTGAGGTGATAAGGCGCTGTAATCGTTTTTATTTCAATATGTTGATTTGTGCTCAGAGAAGAAAGTGAGAAATTATCAATGGCCTGTAATTTTAAAATAGCGGATTTACGGTTTAATAATGTGCTAAAGAATAACCAACATAAAACAACACTAAAGCCATAAAGTAAAGTAGGGCGTGAATACTCAATGCGCAATAAAACAATGGCAATAATAGCAATGCTATAGGTCGATAATAGGACGGGTAAAATATATAAACTTTTATCAACTAACAGGTATTTAGTAATTCTTGGTAAGACAATAACCGTGCTTGAATACACTGTAATAGTGATCAGCAAACTATTGTAAACAGTCGTGAATGAAAGTGGCATTAGGATATCGATAAAAGCATAAATCAATGCAACGCCAATACCATAAGAAATGTATTTGTTAGAGAGTAATTGTTTTATTTTATACATTTTTTGGTGCTACTCATGCAATGATGTTAAGAAACTAATTAATATTATTCTAGAATAACATTAATTAGTTGAGCTTGTGTTATTTGCCAATACTAAGGTTTTTTGAATTTTAGATTTATAAATTGTGTTGATAATACTGGTAAAAAGTCAGTACTTTAGACACATATTTTTGTGTTTCAGGATACGGAGGAATTTGCCTTTTGTATTTTCTTACTGCGCCTTCCCCTGCATTATAAGCCGCTGCCGCTAGTTCTCTGGTCTTAAATTCTTTTAATAATATTTTTAGATATAAAGCACCTGCATAGATATTTTGTATCGGATCAAATGAATCGGTAACTGAAAAACGTTTAGCGGTTTCAGGCATCAGTTGCATTAATCCTTGCGCTCCAGCGGAAGATACTGCTTTGCTTTGATAAGCCGATTCTGCGGTAATGATGGCATGTAAAAAAGCCGGATCCAGTTGGTTCTTTTCTGCCGCTTTTATAATAATAGGGTGGTATTTTCTTTGCAGTGTTTTATTTCGGGGAATTGAAATATTAGTATAGCTTTTGGCTTTCCAATTTCTAAAACTATGCGGTTTTTTGTTGGTATCACTGCGCAATAATAACGTGTAATTTTTATCTTCCTTTCGTTCAGAAAAGTGTTTATTTCCTTTCTTATCGATATACATATAAATATCGGCTGTGGCTATTAAAGGAATGCCACTTAAACATAACAATGTAAAAGAAAAAATCGAGCGTAGCATAGATGGAAATATATTATAGAACCCCATCATTGATCCTTGTTATTGCTATCTGCAGCGCTGTTATTTATTGTTTTTTCCGCTGTTGAGGTAGCTTCAGAAGTTATTTCTTTCGGCTTATCCGCATTTCTTAAGCCTTTGTCACCAGGGAATAAGTAACGTGCATAATTGAGTACTTCAACCGCTTGCTCTGGTTGATTATTATGTTTATAAGCTAGGTATAATAGATGATAAAAGAAAGGTTTAGGCGTGTTATAAACAGTCTTTTCCAATGCGAGTGTCACTTGTTTAAGTTCTTCTGTATTACCCGTATTCATGGCACTTGTTAGTCTGAAATTATATAAATGAAACGAAATGTTATTGTCGAATACCAACGGATTAACAATACTAAGAAGTTCTCGAATATCAGGTGTTCTACTTCGTTCGAAATGGGTCATTGTGTGGATAGTAAATAAATTAGTGACCATAAAAATGGCTGTGAATAGCGGAATCAAAGTACCTGCAATACGTAAAAAGAACGTTGGAGTAAAGCGTTTCTCACTGACTTTTTGTGACTCCGAGTCAACATAAAAGACCAGCACCATTAACACTAACCAATGCAGTGCTGAGTGATACAAAGGGTATTCTGTTTGAGTATGTAGCCCTATAGGAATGACCAAGGCTAATAACGCCAATGCTTTTGGCCATTTGAAGGAACTTAATCGATGGAAAAAGGTGAGCACTAATAGCAACATACCTAATATTGGTGCTATTCCACCTTCAATTGCCCAAAAGATGAGGTCGTTATGAGGGTGTGTTAATACTTGCGAAAACTTTTTCAACTCGCCTTTTTCAACGCGTTCTGCATGCGTTGTTAAATACGCTTTTTCAAAACCGCCGTAACCATAACCGAACAATGGTTTTGCTTTTATCATGTGCCAACCATGTTGGTACATTTCAATACGGGCACCGCCTTCTTTCATTACTTCGACGTTACGAGCACCTAACGCATCACCTTTCATTGAAGCGAAACCGATACCTAATAAAACCGCTAATCCGAATAACATAAAGCGCTTTTTATTACTTTGCCAAGCCCAAGGTGTTAATAGTAATAAACCAATTAAGGCCCCGAGGTAACCAGTTCGAGACATGGCAACACTAATGACCCAGATGTTGAGCATAGCGGTGAGCAACAACCAGCCTTGAAGCTTTTTATTGTTTACTTGCTGTAATAAGTAACCACTTAATAGCAAGGTGGTTGCCATAAAACTAGCTAATACATTAGGTTGTTGGAATATACCGTAGGGACGACCATAACCGACGTTATAGCCAAAATAGTTGCTTGCTGGTAACAAGTAGTCTTGCATTAAGCTGTAACAGGCTTGAATAAATCCCGCCAATACAATCAATAACAGAAGCTTTTCAATCTGCTGACGAGTAAAGCTAAATTGTTGCAAGCTCAAAAAGAGCAGAATACCGGCAAAAAGACCTAATAAACGCGTGTAGCTTTGATCTGCAAACTCATTATTAGGGTAAAAAAGAGGGACAAAAAATAATCCTAAAGCGATGAATATAATCGCTGTATATTTTGAATAAATAATTTTTTGCTGTGCTGTTATTCTCCATAAACCTAAACCAATCAATAGAGAGAAAAATACCCAAACAACGTTGTTAACCGCTATTTGTAAGCCACTACCACCTTGATTATGTTGGAAGTAGTGCGCGCCTAAGCCCATTAACAGTGCAAAACTAATGAAGAAGGCACGTGTTAGCTTTTGTTGTAAGTCCATTTATCTCTCATACTCTATGTTTAATCAGTTATTGATTATCGCCTTTACTAACGATAACTGGTTACGATTTCTTTTTATTGTCTAAAATCGGCTTTAAGAATTGACCAGTATAACTACCTTTTACTTTTATTACCTCTTCTGGAGTGCCAGTCGCGATGATCTCTCCACCACCATTACCACCTTCGGGACCTAGATCAATGATCCAGTCAGCTGTTTTAATCACATCTAAGTTATGCTCAATAATGACTAACGTATTGCCTTTATCACGCAATGTATGAATGACTTTTAATAACTGAGCAATATCATGGAAATGAAGCCCTGTCGTCGGTTCATCTAAGATATACAATGTTTTACCCGTATCTCTTTTAGATAACTCTTTCGCTAGTTTTACACGTTGAGCTTCACCGCCTGATAGTGTCGTTGCCGCTTGACCTAAACGAATATAAGAAAGACCAACATCCATTAACGTTTGTAATTTTCTGGCTATAACAGGTACTGGCTCGAAGAATTTAAAGGCGTCTTCTACTGTCATATCTAATGTTTCGTGAATATTTTTACCTTTGTATTTGACCGATAAGGTTTCACGGTTATAGCGTTGACCTTTACACACGTCACATGGGACATAAACATCAGGTAAAAAATGCATTTCAACTTTGATCATGCCATCACCTTGGCAAGCTTCACAGCGTCCACCTTTAACATTAAAGCTGAAACGACCTGGTTTATAACCACGAGATCGTGACTCAGGTGTCGCTGCAAATAATTCACGTATTGGTGTGAAAATCCCCGTATAGGTTGCTGGGTTTGAACGTGGCGTTCTTCCTATCGGACTTTGGTTAATATCAACGACTTTGTCTAACTGTGATAAACCAGAGATACTCTTATGCGCTAATGCCTCTGCTGTACTGGCTTTGTTGAGTTTAGTTTGCGCCAATGGAAATAAAGTATCGTTAATTAACGTTGATTTACCTGAGCCTGACACTCCAGTAACACAGGTTAATACACCCAATGGCAAGTCTAAATTGACTGATTTTAAGTTATTTGCACTGGCTGCTTTTAACTTGACCCAGTTACCTGTTAATGGCGTACGTTGAGCTGGAATGCTTATTTCTTTACGGCCACTCAAGTAGTCTGCTGTGAGCGAGTTTTTAGATTTTAGTATTTTTTGGTAGTTACCTTCGGCAATGATCTCGCCACCATGAATACCTGCGCCGGGGCCAATATCAATAATATGATCTGCTTGGCGAATGGCGTCTTCGTCGTGCTCTACAACAATAACTGTATTACCTAAGTCACGTAAATGCGTTAACGTTTTCAATAAGCGTTCGTTATCACGTTGATGCAAACCGATTGAAGGTTCATCTAAAACATACATAACGCCCATTAAACCCGCACCGATCTGACTCGCTAAACGAATACGTTGTGCTTCACCGCCAGATAATGTTTCTGCACTACGTTCTAAGCTTAGGTAATTCAAACCCACATTAACTAAAAAACTAAGTCGCTCTAAAATTTCTTTTAGTATTTTTTCGGCTATTTTGGCTTTTTGTCCAACTAATTTAATCTCTTTGAAAAATTGTTCTGCATCTGAAATAGATAATTCAGAAACATAAGCAAGATTAACGTCATTAATGAACACATTGCGAGACGATTCTTTTAAACGTGAACCACCACAGCTAGAACAAGATTGACGATTCATGTATTTACTTAGGTATTCACGCATCGCAGGTGATTCTGTTTCTTTATAACGGCGTGCGCGATTAGGGATAACACCTTCAAATGCATGTAAACGAGAAACTTGGTCACCTTTATCATTACTGTAAGTAAAAGATATTTTTTCTGAGCCTGTCCCATTTAAAACGTACTGTTGGTGTTTTTTAGCTAAGGACTTAAATGGTTTAGTTAGTGAAAAATCGTAATGTGCGGCTACGGCTCTTAATATTTGATAGTAATAATTTGATTTACTACTCCAACCTTCGATCGCCCCGTCGGCTAAACTTAGCGAGTTATCAGTTACAACACGTGCTTCATCAAAATATTGTTCTACGCCTAAACCATCACAGGTTTCACATGCTCCGGCTGGGCTATTAAAAGAAAATATGCGCGGCTCTAGTTCTGAAATACTGTAGCCACAGTGTGGGCAAGAGAAGTTCGCTGAAAATAATTGCTCTGGTTGGCTATCATCCATATACGCTAAAATAGCAGAACCATTACTGAGATCTAATGTTGTTTCTACCGACTCGGCAAGGCGTTGCTTTAAGTCATCACGCACTTTAAATCGGTCAACCACGACTTCGATATTGTGTTTTTTATGAAGTTCTAACTTTGGTGGATCGCTTAAGTCACAAATATCCCCATCAATACGAGCTCGCAAAAATCCTTGTGCTGCTAAGCTTTCAAATGTTTTAACATGCTCGCCTTTACGTCCTTTTACAATTGGCGCAAGTAACATCATTTTGCTACCTTCCGGACTCTCTAAGATAGAGTCGACCATTTGACTGACGGTTTGAGCATGTAATGTGACGCCGTGCGTAGGGCAGCGAGGATCGCCGATACGGGCAAATAATAATCGTAAATAATCAGATATTTCGGTAATTGTGCCAACAGTTGATCGTGGATTATGAGATGTTGATTTTTGTTCAATAGAAATAGCGGGAGAGAGACCCTCTATATGTTCAACATCAGGTTTCTCCATTAATGATAAAAATTGACGAGCATAAGCTGATAATGATTCAACATAACGACGTTGGCCTTCTGCATATAAAGTATCAAATGCTAATGAAGACTTTCCTGAACCAGACAGGCCTGTGATCACGACTAATTTATCACGTGGGATCGTTAAGCTAATATTTTTTAAGTTATGTGTTTTTGCACCGCGTATTTCAATATTGTTCATTATTTCTCACTCATTAATACATTCGAATATAAGTATTCTAGTGGTCTGAAAGCATTCTTTATAATAATCATGCAGTTGTAAAACATAGTACACTGTAAATTATTACAGTGGTAGTGTCTGTTAAATCCTATGAACTCTATTTCTACATAAATAATTTCACCGCTAAAAATCTGTCTTAGCGGAGTATTTTATTTTACATACTTTGGAGTAGCTAACGAAGAGGCTATATTAGTGTTAGTTATAGGTTTTGAGCGACACTCTATCAATAATACGTTCACTTATTGAGTATCGATCATATTAGTAAAGTCGATATAAGTATCTTTTATGTCAGGCAAATATTTCAATGATGATTTGAGCGCTCAATAAGTAGTAAACAATAAGACTTAAAGACAGTATCCATTTTTAAGAAAATGCTTTTAAAAATAGGAATATCGTAAGGTTCGGCGGTTAATAATAAAGTGAAAGAATACCTATGGTGAACCATATATTTTTGATCATCATTTTAAAGATGTTTTAATGTATAAACTGATCTTTAAAATACAGTGTTAAAGCTCGACTTTATTATTCTGAGAGTAACAGCACTGCATTTTTTCCACCATCATTCATTCCATTATCAACATAGCTATCTACATCATCAGGCAATAGCGTTGATTGAATACCTGTTTCAGAAGTCACTTGATAAATAAATTGAAAGCCTTGGCGATCTTCAGATGAGATATTTTCTGCTACTTTAAATTTACCATTTTTAAATTTTTTAAATTCAATAGGCTTCCATTGGTTATGCTCAGATAATAAATTTATGCTTGTTGCATCATTTGCTATTTCTTTACTAACTTCAAAGGTGACTTTAACCATTGGTTTATTTTTTAAAAATTGCTTTTTAATACTCATGTTAGATCCTCAAAAAATATTATTTCGTATTTAATCTACTGCAAACGCTGTACAAATTCTAGTCAGATAATCATTGAAACTTAAATTAAATTAAATTGTTGGTTAATAATTTCCTGAGTGAATACTTTTTTCAGGTAAAAACCACGAGGGCGTACTTTAATGAGTTCACCATTTTCACCGTAGGCATCGGTAACCACTTGACCGTTTGCTGCCTTAGGGCGGAGTTGAAGAACTTGTCCATCACGTGCACTGATTTGTTCTATTTTCCCTAGCGCAATTTTCTCCATCAATTCATCCCAGTCTTGCTGCATTAATTGTTCTTGCAGAGAAGAAGCCGTCCATAAGAAGCCATTACCAACAAGTCGTTCTGAAAGTGGGATTGTTCGCTCGCCTTGTACAGGTAACCACAACACTTTACTTAATTTATTACGTATATTGCTGTTTTGCCAAGTTAAGTGTGTTGTATGTAATATAGGCGTACTACATACAAAAGTGGTTTCTAGTACCTTACCTTGGCTATCAATAGGAATTGTTTTTAATTCAATCCCTAAATGCTTAAAGTCTTGTTCAGGTTTGCTGCCTGCTGTGGCCCCTAAGTGCCATTCTATAAGTTGCCCAACCCATCCTTTATTCTTTCGCAAGTTTTCCGGCGTTTCGATATTTGCCATATCAGCAAGTTCCGATAAAGAATAACCTGCAATCGCTTCACAATATTCTAATAACTGAGCTTCAGATTGTGGTGTGGCCTGCATGGTTACTCCCTTTAATTGATAATAATAAATAGATGCTTTTATTGTACGCACTTTTCTTATTTGAGGTTATTCATAGTTGTGAAATGAACTTACACAGAGTTATGCACAATTTTAGTGGATAAGTGAATAGATCGTAAGATCCTAATTTTAATTTTTTAAAATGTGTGTAAATTCCTTAAAAATGGGTTTTTATGTTTATTTTTTAAACAAAAAGTGTCGTTGAAATTGGCAATGACTATTTTTTAAACGCAGAAGATATTCACATTCGATTGTGAATTAAAAACACTGGATCTAATCACAGGGTCAAAAGAAATTTTATTATATTTTAAGTTCAACTTATTGTTTTTTAATGTGATAATCATAGTATAAATAAGCGAATAAAGATCTTGTAGTTTGTGTTGTTTCTTTATTTTTTTATTTATGCTTAATTGTGCACATAGTTATACACAGATTTGGTGGATATATTTTATCTGCAATTTTCTGTAAACGTGATGTAGGTACTATCGTTTAACCTTTTTATAGTTTATCGGTTTGATGGTAAAGGGGTTCTGTGAAAGAATGCATTAATAATTATAATTCCATCTATTCTATTTTTTCGACGATTTACTTGTGTATAAATAGGAATAGATCTTAACCTGACTAAGGTTTTTAATGATTGATGCTGACGGCTATCGTTCCAATGTAGGTATCATTATTTGTAATAAAAATGGTCAAGTTTTATGGGCTAAACGCTTCGGTCAACATTCATGGCAATTTCCACAGGGTGGAATTAAAGAAGGTGAAACGCCTGAAAAAGCGATGTATCGTGAATTGTATGAAGAAGTAGGTCTAAAACCTGAACATGTAAAAGTAGTTGCGAGTAGCCGTCAATGGTTACGATATAAATTGCCCAAACGTCTAGTGCGTTGGGAGTCACCCGCACCTATTTGTATTGGCCAAAAACAACGTTGGTTTTTATTACAATTGATCGCAGAGGAAGAGCAAATTGGGTTTGAGACTTGTGGACATCCTGAGTTTGATGATTGGCGCTGGGTAACTTATTGGTATCCAGTACGGCAAGTGGTGTCATTTAAACGTGATGTATATAGAAGAGCATTGGCTGAATTTTGTCATGCTGCTTTTTCATTAATGCATAAATCAGATAAAAAAAGAAATAAACGGCCTCGTCGAGGTTCTTTCAAACAATAAGTACTGTCTTCCCTCATTAACAGGAGTGTTTTATGTTCAGCCAACTTCGTCAGATTGTAGAACAATTCGGTGAGGCCAGTACTCTTTCTGATGCTATGAATTTATTGGTAGAACAAACTAAAAGCACAATGATCTTAGATTGTTGTTCTATTTTTGTGACCAATAAAGAAACTAAAAAATTATCACTGATGGCTAGTGAGGGTTTAGATAACCAAGTGGTTGGTGCAACACACTTTAATCTTGATGAAGGTATTGTTGGTTTAGTTTATCAAAAAGGTGAACCAATTAATTTAGCCAACGTGTCTGAACACCCTCGATTCAAATACCTTCCTTCTAGTAACGAAGAACAATTTAAATCATTTTTAGGTGTACCGATCATTCACAAACGTGAAGTGCTTGGCGTATTAGTGGCACAACAACGGTTACCTCGTTTATTCAATGAGCTTGAAGAATCATTCCTCGTTACATTAGCAGTGCACCTAGGCAGTGTATTAGGTGGAACGCTTTTAGATCTACCAGACGAGAAAGCACCCAAAAGACATTCACTTCATTTACAAGGTAGTCCTGCGAGTTCTGGGATCTCTATTAATAAGGCCCATGTTTTACAAGCTCACCTTTTGTTAAGTGATGTTGGCATTGAGTTAAGTGATAAGCCTAATAGTGAAATGGAGTCTTTTACTAATGCTGTTCAAGCATGTGCAGATGAGTTTTCTAAAGTATCAATAACGCTTAAGGAACAAGTCTCTAAAGATGCCTTTATGTTATTCGATGTGTATGGGCATTTATTAAAAGATAAAGCGCTACTGTCAGCGATTGAACTACAAATTAGAGAAGACAAGTTAACAGCCAAAAGTGCTGTAAAACGTGTTGCTGAAAGGTACATCGAACAGTTCGAAAGTATGAGTGACCCATATTTAAGAGAACGTGCTGTTGAAATTCGCGATGTGGGCCAACGTCTTTTATACCATCTCTCAAATCGTGATGATGAAAAACACGACTTTCCTGATGAGATTATCTTAGTAGCAGAAGAAGTGACTATTTCGATGCTGGCGATGATTCCGCCAGATAAATTAAAAGGGATAGTATCGGTACGTGGTGGATTAAGTTCTCACGTGGCGATTTTATCTCGTGCACTTGGTATTCCTGCGGTATTAGGAGTGCCTTTAAGATTAAAAAATGTAGCGCATAAAAATATCATCATCAATGGCTATGCAGGCACAATTATTATTGAGCCTGAAGCTTCTCTGATTGCGGAATATCAAATTCTGCTTGATGAAGAAAATGAGATGAAGGCGTTAGTTGAGTTAGAAGCAAATCAAGCTGCCATCACTAAAGATGGTTGTGAAATTGAAGTGTTACTCAATACCGGCTTAAATACGACACCTGATGTTTTTAAAGAACAGAACTTCTCAGGAATTGGTTTATACCGTAGTGAATTACCTTTTATGCTTAATAGCGCTTTTCCGACTGAGCAAGAGCAAGTAAGTGCTTATCAACATTTATTGGAAGAATATAAAGATTTACCTGTCACTATGCGTACACTCGATATTGGTGGCGATAAACAGTTAAGTTACTTCCCTATTACAGAAGAAAATCCATTTTTAGGGTGGCGTGGTATTCGCTTAACATTGGACCATCCTGAGATCTTTCTGGTACAAATACGTGCGATGTTACGTGCCAATATTAACACGCAGAATTTACGTATTATGCTGCCTATGGTCGGTTCTGTTGGTGAAGTGGAAGAGTCAAAACGATTAATCGTTCAAGCATGGCAAGAGATTTGTTGGGAGCAACATGTCACAGAAGATCAATTTCCACTGCCCGATATTGGTGTCATGATTGAGGTACCTTCTGCTATTTTTATTATTGATCAGTTAGCGCCGCTGGTGGACTTTCTGTCAATTGGTACCAATGACTTAACTCAATACTTATTAGCCGTAGATCGTAATAACAGTCGTGTAGCAGACCTATTTGATAGCTACCATCCTGCCGTCTTACAGGCGATGCGTTTAATACTCGAGCAAAGTAAAAAGAACAATATTGAAGTGAGTATTTGTGGTGAATTAGCAGGTGATCCGATTGGACTATTGATGTTGCTAGGGTTGGGTTATCGCAAGCTAAGTATGAATGCTTTTAATATTAATAAAGTTAAATATTTGCTGAATAAAGTGACTATCCCTGAGTTAGAGGCCTGTACTCAAATTGCGTTAAAAGGGCATGATGGTAACTTCATCAAACAAACTTTTATTAATTACTTAGATGAAAAAGGCTTAGGTGGGTTTGTACGAGCAGGTAAGAAATAAGTTTTAGTTAATTCTTTAATGGCCTTAACTTACACCTTAAACTAAGCCATTTTTCCTGCGCAAAATTTAGAAGAATTATTTAATATGATCGGTATAACTTTATTGCCAACTCTTTCATCTATAAAAAAACCGATCATTTGATCGGTTTTTTATATTTTAAAGTTAACGATTAATTCGTTTAGCTTTTAGCTGCTAACTCTTTTGCTTCTTCAGCACGACAAGCCGCAGTGGTAAAGATAACATCAGTTGAGCTATTTAATGCTGTTTCAGCTGAATCTTGCACAACACCGATAATGAAGCCAATCGCAACAACTTGCATTGCTATTTCATTCGGCACACCAAATAAGCTACATGCTAGTGGAATCAATAGCAGCGAACCACCTGCTACACCAGATGCTCCACAAGCTGATACCGCTGCAACAACACTTAATAAAATAGCCGTTAAAATATCAAACTCAATTCCTAAGGTATGAACAGCTGCTAATGTTAATACTGTAATCGTAATTGCCGCACCCGCCATATTGATGGTTGCACCCAGTGGGATAGAAACTGAGTAAGTATCTTCATGCAAATCTAATTTTTCACATAATGCCATGTTCACTGGAATGTTAGCTGCAGAGCTACGAGTGAAGAAAGCGGTAACACCTGACTCTCGTAGACATTGGAATATTAACGGGTAAGGATTTGAACCTAGCTTAATATAAACAATGATTGGATTAACAACTAATGCAATAAATAACATTGAACCAACTAACACAGCTAATAAGTGAGAGTAGCCAATTAATGAATCAAAGCCCGTTTCTGCAAACGTCGTTGCGACTAAACCGAAAATACCGATCGGTGCTAATCTAATGACCAATTGTACTATCTTAGAGACGCCATGTGATAGGTCATGTAACATATTCTTAGTCGATTCATTTGCATGTCGAAGAGCTAAGCCTAAACCGACAGCCCACGCTAAAATACCAATGAAGTTACCTGTCACTAATGCATTGACTGGGTTATCTACAATTTTAAATAACAGTGTATTTAATACTTCTAAAATACCTTCAGGTGGAGATGCAACGATATCAGTCGTTATTAATACAAGCTCTGTTGGGAAAACGTAACTAAATAGAACGGCAGTAATAGAAGCTAATAAAGTACCGATTAAATATAAATGAATAACAGGTTTAAGATTGGTATGCGCACCTTTACTTTGGTTTGCTATTGATGATGCTACTAATATAAAAACAAGAATGGGTGCAACTGCTTTTAAAGCGCTAACAAAAAATCCACCAAGAAATGAAACTGATGTAGCTGTGCTTGGAGAGATAGTTGCAAGACAAACGCCTGCAATAATACCAATAACAATTTGTAAAACTAAGCTACCGTTCATCATTCGTTGAATAAGGGTGGGGTTTGAACTCATAAATATGTCCTATCTTTTTTATTATTAACAGTGCTGATAAATGGTTTTATTGACACTGTGATTAATGGTTTAACGCTTAGTAGAAGCAAACGCTATTTTGGTATGGTGACTACAAGGTGATTGTAATAACTAATCTCATATCAGAATTAATACAGATCATAATTTGGCGCAGAAAATAGCATAATTAATCATAAATTAATTCAGTAATTGTTATTTTTTAATATTAAACAAAAAAGCGTTAGAAAAGAGCATTTAATTTGATTGTTTATTTGGAATTTAAAATATAAAAATTTTAATCCTTAAGCCGTATTTAAATATATGTATAAATTACGTTATGATACCGCCATTAACATCATCAATTAGAGTAAAAATATGTCCTCATCTCCTTATGTATTACCCCAGATTGACCCGATCGCGATTAGCCTCGGCCCTATAGATATTCGCTGGTATGGATTAATGTACCTTGTTGGTTTTGCTTGTGCATTTTGGATGGCAAATCGCGCCTGTGATAAATCTAATGGCGCATGGACTCGCGAACAAGCAAGTGACCTTTTGTTTGCAGGGTTTATGGGGGTTATTTTAGGTGGACGTATTGGCTACGTATTCTTTTATCAATTTCCAACTTTCATCGATAACCCAATGTACTTATTTAGAATATGGGAAGGCGGCATGTCATTCCATGGCGGCGTGTTAGGGGTACTGACTGCTATTATTATTTATGCAAAACGTCACCAACGCTCTATCTTATCGGTCGGTGATTTTATTGTGCCGTTATTACCGGTTGGTTTAGGAGCTGGACGTATTGGTAACTTTATTAACTCTGAATTATGGGGAAGGGTGACTGATTCTCCATTCGGCGTAATTTTCTACAATGCAGGCCCGCTTCCTCGCCATCCTTCACAGTTATATGAGTTTGCATTAGAAGGTGTGGTGTTATTTATTATTTTAATCTTGTTTATTCGTAAACCTAAACCGGCTGGTTCAGTGGCTGGGTTATTCTTATTAGGTTACGGTACATTCCGATTCATTATTGAATTTGCTCGTGAACCAGATGCACAGTTAGGCTTACTGACATTTAATATGAGTATGGGACAAATTCTATCGTTACCAATGATCATCATTGGATCTGCTTTAATGTTTTATGCTTATAAAAATAACCCAGTTCAAGCAGTACCAAGCAAAGTAAAAAATAATAAAGGTAAGAAATAATGAAACAGTATTTACAGTTATGCCAACGCATTATTGATGAAGGTACTTGGATTGAAAATGAGCGTACTGGTAAACGCTGCCTGACGGTTATCAATGCCGATTTAGAATACGATGTAGGCAATAATCAATTTCCGATGATCACAACACGTAAAAGCTTTTATAAATCGGCGATTGCTGAATTTTTAGGTTATATTCGAGGTTATGATAATGCTGCAGACTTCCGTGCGTTAGGGACAAAAACATGGGATGCCAATGCTAACTTAAATGAAGTTTGGTTGAACAGTGCACATCGTAAGGGCGAAGATGATATGGGACGTGTTTATGGCGTTCAAGGTCGTTCTTGGATGAAGCCTGATGGCAGCACCTTAGATCAATTAAAAAAAATTGTTGATAACTTAAAAAATGGCATCGATGATCGCGCAGAAATACTGACATTTTATAATCCAGGGGAATTTGAGTTAGGTTGTTTGCGTCCTTGTATGCATACACATACGTTTTCTCTATTAGGTGACACGTTGCACCTGACTAGTTATCAACGTTCGTGCGATGTCCCGCTAGGGCTGAATTTTAACCAAGTTCAAGTGTTTGCTTTCTTGGCATTAATAGCACAGATAACCGGTAAAAAAGCAGGCAAGGCTTACCATAAAATTGTTAATGCTCATATTTATGAAGATCAATTAGAATTGATGCAAGATGTACAGTTGAAACGAGAGCCTTTCGAATCACCGCAATTAAAAATTAACCCTAAAATAACGTCATTAGAAGATTTAGAAACATGGGTGACAATGGATGATTTTGAAGTAGTCGGTTACCAATGTCACGATCCAATTAAGTACCCATTTTCAGTCTAAATTATTGATATAATAGCTTGTTATCAACGTGACCTGTTATCAACGCTGATTATTAAGATGTTATTAATACAAAAAGGCCATTAGCTTAATCCGCTGATGGCCTTTTTATTTTGACGCAATTATAAACTGAACCCAACAGACACAATTAACAAGATTGCCATTGAGTAATTGAAATACATCAATCGTTGTGGATTCGATAATATATCCCGACTTTTTTTACCCGCTAATGTCCAAGCACAAGCAGAGGGCACATTGACGATGGCAAACACTGCAATAATCATCAGGACTGCTGTTATATAATCAATATCCGCGCTATAAACTGTAATCGCAGAGAAAGCCATAGACCAAGCTTTAGGGTTGATCCATTGAAAGCTTGCAGCAGAAAGAAGAGACATCGGTTTAAATTGAGATTGCGCCTGATGGCTCATTTTACTCGTTGCTATTTTGTAAGCTAAATAGACTAAATAAACCAAACATACTATTTGTAACGTATTTTGTAGTACAGGATATTGTAACAAGAATTGCATCAAGCCAAATCCTATCAACAATAACATTACGCTATAACCTGTAATGATTCCGAGCATATGTGGAATAGTGCGATAGAACCCCACATTAGCACCTGACGTCATTAACATAATATTGTTTGGCCCTGGTGAAAAGCTACTTACAATTGCAAAACTAAATAAGGCCAATAATTGTGTATATTCCATGTGTAGCACTCTTTTATGAATTTATGCTTGTATATTAAAGGGAATATCAGTAAATTTTGTGTCTATATTTGTTTGAAAATTATTAATTTCACAAGATAAGTTGGCTATGGATAGATTTGACGAAAGAATATTGCAAGAGTTAAAATTAAATGGACGTTTATCGAATGTTGAATTAGCAACTCGTATTGGGTTATCACCTTCTGCAACCTTAAGGCGAGTACAAGAGTTAGAGCACAATAAAACTATTGTCGGTTATAGAGCACTATTAAACCCAGTAAAGCAGGGCATTGAGTTTATTGCGTATGTTGAAATTGGTTTATCTGATCATAGTAATGCCGCGCAAAAACACTTTGAGTTATCCATTGAAGGAGCGAAAGAAGTCGTTGAATGTCATAATATCACTGGTTCTAAAGAATACTTGTTGAGAGTAGAGACCACTAGCTTATCTGCCTATAAACAGTTTCATTCAGAGGTGTTAGGTTCTATTAAACAAGTACAGTCTATATCTACATCGGTTGTGATGGATAGCCCAAAGGATTTAAGAGCCTGATTTCTATTTATTCAACATTGAGAGTTTAAAAATAGTTTATGTATTCAGTAAGCTAACTATCTCTGCTTTAATTAGTCTTCTGCTAAAGCATTAAATGCTTGTTCTTTAGCGTCATACCAAGCTTTAGTTGCTTCTGGGTCTTTCATTAATGCTTGAATATTTTGCATTACTTCAAGGTGCCCTTCATCTTGCTGCATAAACATTTCCATTGCATGTAATTTACTTTGTTCTACCAATTCCTCAAACGTTTTAGCTTGGAAAGATTGCTCACATGCACCACCAAGTTGTTTACATGACATCGTTTTCATTATAATCCCTTATTTGGTAATAATACCAAAAGAGTTAATAAGGTGATCATTCTTGCTGGTTAAAATCATCCCTAACTGCGTTGTGAGTTTTGAAGTGAGAACAACTATCTTCTACAACTCACGCCTTATTAGTGTTAATTTTTTCTGCGCAATCTCTGATCATTTATTTAATTCCATTGGTAATAACAGGTAAGCTTTAGTGGTACCTATCTTATTATTTCATTCAGTATGTGAACAAATATTGTACTACAACCTGTAACCCAACAAAAATAATCATTGTTCTAATGACTTTTTGACTCTTAAGGTGATTGGGTATTAGTTCACATATAATACAAAAGAACACAATTATTTATCTATATAAATCACAGAAGGTAAAGTGACCTGATTGATCGTATATCAAACCCACTTTATTTGTATTACTATTAAATTATTATAATAAAAGTAAGGGTCCTTATGCAGAACGCATTTGTAGAAATCGCTGGAGTAAAACGTAGTTTACATGTGCAAGTTGCGCGTGAGATTGCTCGTAAAATACTTTCAGGGGAAGTCGCTCAGAATGAAATAATTCCTGGTGAAATGACGCTATGTGAGCAGTTTAAGGTTAGCAGAACTTCATTAAGAGAAGCAATTAAGCTACTGACATCAAAAGGCTTATTAGAATCCAAGCCAAAAGTTGGAACACGTGTTACTGATCGCGAGAATTGGAACTTTTTAGATTCTCAGTTATTAGATTGGTTAATTGATATTGGTGATAATAATGCTGTTTACCGAGATTTTCTCTCTTTACGTAATGCATTAGAGCCTGAAGCTGCAGCATTGGCTGCCGAAAATGCTAGTGCACAACAACGTATTTTATTATCCGCGACTTTTCAGAAAATGGACGATATCTCTAAGAACTTTGATCTTGAAAGTTGGACTGAAGCCGATATGGAGTTTCATCGTTTAATTTTCTTATCTACAGGTAACAGCTTCTATTTGCCTTTTGCTAATGTCTTGTGCACGATGTTTAAAAGCTTCATAACCCATTCATCGGTTAGAGGCAGTACTTGTATCAATGAACATAGAGCTATTTACTCAGCAATTATGGCTGGAGACTCAGTTAAAGCGAGACAAGCCAATGTTGATTTGTTGAATAAGAGTAAGCGTCGTTTACCAAGCAGTGATTAATAGTCACGCTTAACTTTTCGATGGTATCAGACAAATAAAACTGAATTGTATTAATGATGGTGGAAGGTGTTTAAGAAAATAGACTTAAACCTTATATTTAATTCAAACTAACAATGACGTTGTAATGTTTTTCTAGTCTTTAACGGCTGTATTTATAACAAATACTATTGCATTTTATTGTATTACAAATAATTGAGATCATTGTATTGTTGTGTTTGCTCTGAAAGGTAAATTCAATGTTGAAGTCTTCATTATTGAATCACTTACATCCGGTTTGTTGATGTCTAGACTAAGGTTAATATGGTAGCCATCCTCTAGTAATGGAGAATGGCTTTTTTACATTAAATGGCTCTATTTTAAAGGATTATTTATGCCTCAAACATTAATTCCCAATATTCATGATTTCATATCGAAAATCGATCCTTTTGATAAGTTACCGCAAGATCTACAACGCAAAATAGCCTGCTGCATTAAAATTTCTTACTTAGCTAAAGGTGAGCAAGTTCATTTTGGTGGAGAACATGAATTACGTTATTTATATGTGATTCGAACTGGCTCAATGGAACAACGAAAACATAATGGCATGCTGCGAGCGAAGTTAGGTGCAGAAGATTTATTTGGTTTTACTTTCCTCGATGAACACAAAGAATCGCAAGAAGACTACAGCGCAATCGCCATAGAAAACACTTTATTATACTTAGTTCCCCATTCAGATTTGTTGAATCTCTTAGATGAATATCCAGACTTTGCAGAGCATTTTGCTAGTAATGTACAAGTACGTTTGCACTCGGCATTAGATGTTGTGTGGTCAGACAGTGAAAAAGGGGTATTTGTTAAAAAAGTATCTGAAGTATCGAGTGACAAAATTGTAGTCGTTGACTCAAGTACTCCCATTAGAAAAGTGGCTGAAGAGATCATGGCAGTTTGTTCTCCGACTGCTGTTATTACTGAAAATGGAAAAATTGTTGGTTTGGTAACTGACCGCGATATGACCAAGCGAGTGATCGTGGCGGGCTTAGATTATAACCGACCAGTAAAAGAGATCATGACACCTAATCCATTGACGGTAGGACCTAATGATTTAGTGCTAAAAGCATCATCTATTATGATGCAAAATAACGTGCGAAGTTTACCAGTTGTTGAAGGTAATAATGTTTTAGGGGTATTAACAACGACCCACTTAGTACGTAACAATAGAATTCAAGCTGTCTTTTTAATTGAAAAAATTAAATATGCAAATACCGTTGCCGATCTCACGAAGTTAACCCCAGAGCGCCAAGCGATATTTGAGGCATTAGTAGAAGGTAAAGTAAGTGGTGACATCATTGGCCATGTAATGACCATGATAATGGATGCCTATAATCGTAGACTATTGCAAATGGCTGAAGGACATTTTGGAAAGCCGCCTTGTGAGTTTGCTTGGATTGTTGCTGGATCTCATGCTCGAAATGAAGTGCATATGTTATCAGACCAAGATAATGCGATTATCTTAGCTGATACTGCAACTGCAGCAGATCGCATTTACTTCCAGGGTTTAGCTATGTGGGTATGTAATTCGCTAGATGCTTGTGCTTATCCATTATGTAGCGGTAAGTTTATGGCCGTTAATCCAAAATGGTGTATGCCTCTAAAAGTATGGAAAGCCTCTTATAGTAAATGGGTAGCAAATCCTGAATATGAAAGTTTATTAAATGTTACGGTATTTTTAGAGACGCGTTGGTTATACGGCAATGAAAGCTTTAATAAAGAACTTCAAGCTCATTTATTTTCCAGTATAAAAGACTCACATGTATTTTTATCTTCTATGGTACGAGATTCTGTATCGGTTAACCCTCCATTAGGCATTTTTAACTCTCTCGTATTGGAAAAAAGTGGTGAGAACTCTAAAACACTAAATATTAAAAAATTTGCTATCAATTTATTGGTCGATTTAGCGCGTATTTATGGTTTGTCATCGGGGTCTGAGAAAGCAGAAACCATGGCGCGCTTCAATCATGCTTATGAAAATAATTTATTAAGTGAAGATATGTTGAAAAATGTACAAGGATCATTTCAATTCTTGACACAAGTGCGTTTATCTCATCAGTTAAGTGCATTAAAAGAAGGAAAAGTGCCTGATAATAATATTATCCCAGATACTTTTGGTAGCTTTGAAAGAAAGCATTTAAAAGACGCATTTAGAATTATTGCTGATCTACAGGAATATACAAAGTTGAAGTTTGATCGTCAGTAATTAATTATTTGAGTAGAAGAGAGAATATATGCGTGCAATTTTCAACCATTTTCACCCATTAAATAAATTAAAGCGCGAACGTGAACGGTATTTAGTTAACCATGACGTACCTGATAATATAAAAACGTTATTATCGACTCCTTTACCAAGTTTAGACGATGATATATTTTCCTTGGATTATTTGTCGGTAGATTTTGAAACCTCTGGTTTTGACCCTAAAAATGACTCGTTATTGAGTGTTGGTTATCTACCTTTAATAAATCAGCAGTTGTTACTTAGTGAAGCAGTAGAAACATTGATTCAATCAGCTGAAAATATAAAAGCTGAAACGGCTGTTATCAACCATATCGTTCCTGAAATGCTTGAGCAAGGTAAGCCATGGGCTGAAGTAATGGATACTTTATTGGCTGAAGCGGTAGGTAAAGTACTTATTGTGCATGGTAGTGTAGTTGAAAAACGTTTCTTGAATCATTACATTGCTAAGCAGTATAAATTACCTCCTTTGCCTTTATTGTGGGTTGATACCTTGCAGATGGAAAAGTCATTACATATGTATAAAGATGATTCTGCAACAGATGACTTTCGTTTAGGCTCTATTAGAGCGCGTCATAACCTGCCTGAATACTCTGCTCATGGTGCTTTGGTTGATTCTTTAGCGACAGGTGAACTTTATTTAGCATTACTTAAAATACACTTTGAAGGAACAGATTCGAGTGTACGCTACATGAAGTTTGATTATACAAGAGCGCTATAAGCACTTATCAGTGTTTCCGTAATTTCTATTTAAGAAGCCTCTCAATAATGAAACTATTGAGAGGCTTTTGACGTCTTTGTGTGCAATTCTTTACCTACATTCAGCAATTGCAATAACCTTCTCTTATAAAGTAATACAAATGAATTTTTTAGTATGAAATTCAATCATATTTTTAATATTGATAAAGTATGTTTTTTAATTATTTATAATTGATAGGTATAATTGATAGGTTGTTAAATTTATTTGGTTAATTATATTTAATTGATATTAAAGGTAAAGGTAAGAGGCAGAGTGCTATGTATTATTGCCTGCATTATCAATAAGCCAAGTCTTCTTATGTATGTGGTTTTGTTGAACACATTTTAGGGGAAATTATAGGTGAAAAAAAACCACTTAGTTTTCTAAGCGGCTTTTATGATTAGACTCAATTAATCATTTTAAGGTTTAGAATTTGTATTTAATACCAGCACGGTAACGTGCTTGTCTTGAGCTTGTTCTTGAGCTTTCATCAACAGTCCAGATTTCTGCAAATGGACGCCAGTCACCAAATTGGTAGCCGACAACGATACCTGCGTCATATTCCCAATCTTTGTTATTAAATTGTCTTACTTTATCCCATGATTTTATGTAGTTTGCTTCATAACTTAGTTTAAGGTTAGGAAGGGAATCAATTTTATAAGCACCCGTTAATGTTACTTTAGATTTAGTTGGTCGATTTATTGTTTTACCTGTTTCAACATTAGTATCGCCATCAGTTGGATCTGAGTAGTTTGCAAATTCATGACGGTAACGTAACGCAGTTATTAAACCAAAGTCTGATTTATAAACAACACGAAGTTGAGGTTTGTAGGTGATTTTACGGTCTGTAAGGGCTATCGGCATACCTGGTTTGATTTGCCATTTACCTATTTTGTAGGTTAAACCTAAATCTAACTCTGTCTCTGTAAGTGTTATTTCACTAAGTGTTTTTGTTCTATCTGTACTTTCAAACTTCACTTCCATGCCAAGATTGGCTTTCAAATTATCAACGCTTTCTATGTTGAAGCCTGTACTTAATTTAACTCGGCTTTTTTCTCTATGATCATTCGCTCTCCACTCATGACGGAAGTCAATTTGTGCAGCAGAAGCAGCACTTGCTAATACGGTTGTTGCAACAGCAAAAATTAATTTATTTTGTAATTTCATTTTTATCATCCAATTTGACTTTAATTTTACGTTTTGGTTTTGTTGCTGCATATATTAGGGTGTTGTGTTTACTTTTAAACAATCAATCTTCCCTATGAAAAGCATTAAAACCGAAAGACTTTTTATGCCACACCTGATTTGTATTGGCATTTCATAATACAAATAGAATACATAATTATTGCGGTTTTGTTCTGTGAGTTCGCTCTAACTTTTTTGTGCCAAAATTTAACAAGTCAAAGTTAAAAATAATTTGTTGTTTTTTATCATAGTCTTAGGGTGTTTTTGTTGTTTTTTCAAACTAACTTATTAGTTCGTATAGAGAGCTAGGTAACATATTTGTTCTTTTTGTGACTTTATTTTTCAGTACTTTATTGTTTTTCTATTTACTCTGTGGCAAGACATTAAAACGCATATTTTATAAACTTAATAAGGCATTACTTTATACAGGCTTTTAATCAGATATGTTATTAATGAAGATCTTGATGATTTGATATCAATACAATTATTAAAAGTGCCTTATCTATTGTTTTTATTGGTTATAATAAAGTTTATTTAGTTTTAATTTTATCGGGTTTTTTCTCCTATTTTATCAATCCTGTGATACTTGCCACTTATTATTGATGACACTGTATTGATCAGTTAAATCTGATCTAGATTAAGTTCTTTATCATCACTGTTCATTAAATATGATTTCAATCACATACTTTTATTATTGTAATACAATTAATCCTCTCTCTGAGATATGGTCGTGCCAATCTTAATAACACAAAGGGTCTTGATATGGATTTTAATATATTAGTGGTAGGGGTTTATTTCTTATTCCTTATTGCCATCGGTTGGATGTTCAGAACATTCACCACAAATACAAGTGATTACTTTCGTGGGGGCGGTAACATGCTCTGGTGGATGGTAGGTTCTACTGCCTTCATGACCCAATTTAGTGCTTGGACCTTTACTGGTGCTGCTGGTAAAGCATACAACGATGGTTTCACTGTTGCGATTATCTTTATTGCTAACGCATTCGGTTACTTGATGAACTTCTTGTACTTCGCTCCTAAATTCCGTCAACTACGTGTTGTAACGGTAATTCAAGCGGTACGCCAACGTTTTGGTAGTAAAAACGAACAAGTATTTACTTGGACGGGTATGCCAAACAGTGTTATTAACGCGGGTATCTGGCTGAATGGTCTTGCTATCATTGCTTCTGGTATCTTCGGTGTAGATATTGAAACAACTATTTGGGCAACAGGTATTGTTGTATTAGTTATGTCGGTAACTGGCGGGTCATGGGCGGTAATCGCATCTGACTTTATGCAGATGGTTATCATCATGTCTGTAACGATTACTTGTGCAATTGTGGCGCTGAACCAAGGTGGTGGTATTTCAAACATCATTGAAGGTTTTGAGCAAACAAGAGAAGTTACTTTCCTTGTTGGTACAGAAGTCAATTACTTCAGTATCTTTGCTTTATGGTCTTTCTTCATCTTTGTTAAGCAATTCAGTATTACTAATAACATGCTTAACTCTTATCGCTACCTTGCGGCAAAAGATTCAAAAAATGCACGTAAAGCGGCATTACTAGCTTGTGTCTTAATGACGATTGGTCCAATCATTTGGTTCCTACCAAGTTGGTTCTTAGCATCTACTGGTGTTGATTTAACAGCGATGTACCCTGAAGCTGGTAAAAAAGCAGCAGATTATGCTTACCTTTACTTCGTAGATGAATACATGCCTGTTGGTATGGTTGGTTTACTTATCTCTGCTATGTTTGCGGCGACTATGTCTTCAATGGACTCAGGCCTAAACCGTAACTCAGGTATCTTTGTTAAAAACTTCTACCAAGTTGTTTTACGTCCAAAGGCAACTGAGAAAGAGCTAGTAACTTGTTCTAAAATAACTTCTACAGTATTCGGTATCATTATCATTTTAGTCGCGTTATTTATTAACTCGCTAAAAGGCCTGAGCTTATTCGATACAATGATGTATGTAGGCGCGTTAATCAGCTTCCCTATGACTGTTCCTGCTTTCTGTGGATTCTTTATCCGTAGAACACCGGATTGGGCTGCTTGGGCAACATTGATTGTTGGTGCTTGTGTATCTTACTACGTAGGTCTAGTTATCTCTGCAAGTGACATTCAAAACTGGTTCAATTTAGATACTGCTTTAACTGGTCGTGAGTGGAAAGATCTTAAAGTAGGTCTTGGTCTACTAGGTCATATCGTTATTACTGGTGGTTTCTTCTGTAGTACTATGCTGTTCTACAAAAAACTATCTCCTGAACGTGAGAAAGATGTTGATACTTTCTTCAACAACTTAGCGACTCCTCTACACAACGAGTCTAACGCTCAGCAACGTCTTGATAACAAACAACGTAAAATGCTTGGCCTATTAATTAGCTTCGCTGGTGTTGGTATTATGACAATGTTCTTCCTACCAAACCCATTCATGCAAAGCTTAATCTTTGTATTATGTGGCGGTATTGTACTAGCTATCGGTTTACTGTTAGTTAATGCGGTTGATGGTAATGTAAGTGATGACGACGATGATGAAGATAAAGATAGATTACCTGAAACAAATTAATCTCTCTTTACTCTGATTAACATCAGTTCATAAAAACGGTTAGTTTATCTAACCGTTTTTTTTTGCTTTTTATTTATCATCAAGCCTATAACTATCCCTATAAATAGGCGTTCTCTATCTTGGTGTATCAACCACAGGCTTTATTTGATGGTTATAGCAAAAGAATTAATAAGGTGATCATTCTTGCTGGTTAAAATTACCCCTAACTGCGTTCTGAGTTTTGAAGTGAGAACAACTATCTTCTATAACTCACGCCTTATTAGTGTTAATTTTTCCTGCGCAATTTCTGATCACTTATTTAATTCCATTGGTATTATTAATGAATGAGGCATTATTAAATTTAAGGTGAGCAATAGAAAGGTAAGTGCTGCTAATACAATCGCTGGAAGCTTTTTTGTATATAGTTAACCTGATACATTACACCTTGTTTATAATCACATAACCGTTCTCTGTCATTGGTTTTATACCTCATTGGCACTAGATAGGGTTATTGTGTGAGCGGCTATCTAGGCCCTTTCATTGAGGCTATATTATTTTATCCTCGTTCGCTTAAACTACCGTCATTATTAGTTTTCTAATAAAACGCTTCCCTTTGAAAGAATATAAACTCGTTGCATTAATTCTAACTATAGCCGTAAGCTGTAATTCTTAATCGTCTTATAAGTTTGAGTAGAATTCATTACTCCATAATTAGCCTTAATGTATTATCTATGGTTTTTAAAATCGAATAGAATTTGAGGGTTATTTGAAGTATTTATAGTGTTTTTCATCCTATATACCCATCTCCATTCAAAGTGCAAAAATTAGTAAATTTTGACGTAAACAGATTCTAGGCATAAAGGTAAAGATCTAATAGGTTAAATCGATACTTTATAGCAACGAAGTTAGTGCCTTACGGCTTCTCCTGTGGATCGCCAACTCGGCAAAGTACTACTTGTGTAACATTCGATAAGGACTCGCCATTGTCGTCATGTTACGTCTTGTATTGGTGTCCGAGTTAACGATTGAATAATACATCTGGATTGGTAACGGGTATAGGCTGTTTGAATACAGAAAAGGGTAGTAACAATAAGGAGGTTTTAGTGTGATGAAGTCTCAACTGTTAGGTCAGTGGTTATGACTTAGAGTGTTTTTTATGGGGAACTTATTGTATAAAAAAGCCAATTATTAATTGCTTAATAATTGGCTAAATAAGTAAATTTAACAAGATGTTTAAAAAAGTTAATGCTTAGATCTTTTGTTAATGTGTTTTACTTAAAGAATAGAAGGTTACCTGTACATAATCAGAAGTATCGCCTGAGTTATTTTGATTATAAGCTCCTGCTTTGAAGTACATGTAATCTTCGAGTGTTTCTCCATCTTTTACATAGTATCCATCATAACCACTGTTTTCCATATTGACAGTTTGAGTAATGGTATCTTTGCCATCTCGCATAATGCTAACGTTCAGAGTATTGCCAACAACATCAATTTCAAAACTGAATTTTTCGTCCAGTTCAATACCATCTTCAGGCTCACTTGCACTATTACTTCTTGAACCAATCATGTTGTACCATTGTTCACTGTTACCATTACTTGGTTCATGAGCAATGTAAATGGACCCTTTAGTGTGACCATCTAATAAACGGTAATATACACGAACTGGCTCATCACTTGCTGCATGAATTTGACCAATAATGACACGACCCTGATGAGAACTATTACCTGTACTTGTTACATGATTAACGGCTAATGTTGCGATCATATTACCATCTACGCCACCTGCATCATCTTGTTGATCTTCCGGTGCATTACTGAATACCCAGTTGTTTTCATTAACGCCTTGAGTATTAATGCGAGTATTTTCACCTCGCAACATCTCACGGAATTCTGTTCGAGAGTATGAAGTGCCTGAAGATGTGCGGGCTCCTCCGATATAATCTCTAAAAACCATACCTCCATCAATTTTATTAGTCCAGAAGTAGTCCTCTAACTCATAGCCGTCATTTAATTCTTCTACTGTGATTGTCGTTGCTTTTGCATAACCGTCACCTTCACCATTATCAATGGGCACGCTTAAGTTCCATGTCGAAAGATCGAAGTTATCTGACGGTGGAAGGTCTGGGTCTAGTGCATTCATGTCTAGAGATGTTGTTTCATCATTATAATCGCTTTCACTATAAGTGATTGCCTTAAACTGTACGACACTATTACCATTTGTATATTGGTTATAAACGCCTGCTTTAAAGTAACTGTATAACTCTGACCAATAACTGATATCAATATTTACTTTATTACTATTATCCACATTGATAATTAATGTTTCATTACCCACTATAACTTCAAAATTAGTTGGGCTATTTGCATCGTAATCACTCAAGTAATAGAAGTCATACGAGTCTGGGCAATTATTATTGTAGTTAGGGTTACTTTCATTCTTACATTCGTAAGCATTTGTTTTAATGATTGCCCAATAAGCATTGTTATATGAATTACCAGTAGCATCGTCAGTACGGTTTTCACCATCCCAGACAACACGTAATAAAGGATGTGATAAAACACTATTGTCAGTTACGCCTGCCGTACCCTTGTTATGTACCTGTAATAAAGTGATCTCTTCACCATCGGTACTATTGGCAACCGATGTAGATGGTGAAATAGGTAATATATCAGCAGTTAACGTATATTTTGTATCTGCCGAGTTAGTTAAAAAGTTTTCTGTGAAGCGAAGTTCAGCGCGATTACTATCACCTTCCATTTCAAAGGTTAACCAACCTGAATCCGTATCAATATAAAAGTATTCGCTGTCATAACCTTCATATTCTCCTGCATCAACAACATCAGATTTTGAGCAAGTATTATTAATGTCATCATCAGTACAATCAGATAGGTCTGTTTGTTGTAAATTTGCATTATCAAGTGCATCTACATACTGAGAGTAATCATAAGGTACGCCAGTATATTCAACGCTAGATTCCGAATCTGTAGAACCAATGTTAGTTGAGTTTGTATCTGTTGAACTTGAGTCAGAAGAGCTACCACCTCCTCCGCCACAAGCGCTGAGTAATAATGTTAATAAAAGAGTGCTTGTTAATTTATATTTCACAGTAAAAATTCCATTTAATAAAGGTTAATGAGCGCTGTTTCAGGTTAGCGTTATCTCTCTATTTTGAGCGATTAATCGTATTCAGATTCAATTATAATACAAATAAAAAATGGGCAAATTATAATGTTTTAAAAGTGATAAGTTGGCAGTTAATATTGATGTAAAGATGATTAATGCTAGAGATATGTTTTTGTTGATTAAGTGGAAATATATTATATAGATTTAATACTTTGAGTTGGTATAAAAGGTAGTTTTAGAAACTGATTATACTAATTACATTAAATAAGTGATCTAAATTTTGCGCAGGAAAAATGACTTAGTTTAAGGCATAAATTGAGTTAAATGATGTTCTCTTTACGAAGTTTACAATGAAGAAATAAGTTATTTTAACAAATAAAATAGATAGGTTAATTGTTGTGATTGATGCTGGATGACGACAATTTTTTTAAAATGTGATGTTCTTAATGATATTCATTGAATATAAACAAAAAAATATCGTTCATTTTCATGAACGATATTTTTAATATTTATCAAGTTTGACCTTAAATAATTATGACTTCATTTTCAACCGTCTAACTACTAAAAATTTAATAGCTCAGAGGTTGCTTCAGAAGAACTAGTATTGTAAGGAGGTACTAATGAGTCGCCTTCAACATCATCATTAAAATCATCACTGTAGACTTCTGCTGTTTGGTCTAAAATAACAATATCATCTACGTTTAGCTCAAATGTAGATACATCGTCATTACCGCCCAATCTAAATGCAACCGTTTGCACTGTTGTTGGATCTCGACTTTCAAAAGATTCTGAGAAAGTAGCTCCGCCATCTATCGATAGTGAATAAGTCGTTTCATCCCATGCAACTACAACATCAATCGCATCACCAGGTGTGTAAGTTAAGCCTTCAATAGTTTGTTGAGAGCCTGAGCTATCACGGTATCTAATTCTACCATCACTGATGATGATAATTTCTCCGTGTGTGCCTGTTGATGAATTTGCTGAAGAATAAAGTGTTATGAATGCTGAGTTGGTTAAGTTATCACCAGCTGCATTTTCAACTTGAATCGTATCGGCATCTTCTTGTAATTGAATTGTTGCACTTACTTGGCCTTCTAGAATACTACTTACGGATGCTTGATCTTCAAGTACAATTCTTAATTCGCCAGTATCACCAACAGTGGTATCTAGTATATGTGCGCCTAGATTTACGCCCGTTTCATCAACGACTTCTTCTTCTACTACGTCATCTTCAGTAGCTTCGCCACCAAAGTTCAATAGTTCAGAAGTTGCTTCAGAAGAGCTAGTATTGTAAGGAGGTATTAATGAGTCACCTTCAACATCATCATTAAAATCATCACTGTATACTTCTGCTGTTTGATTTAAAATAACAATATCATCTACGTTTAGCTCAAATGTAGATACATCGTCATTACCGCCCAATCTAAATGCAACCGTTTGCACTGTTGTTGGATCTCTACTTTCAAAAGATTCTGAGAAAGTAGCTCCGCCATCTATCGATAGTGAATAAGTCGTTTCATCCCATGCAACTACAACATCAATCGCATCACCTGGAGTGTAAGTTAAGCCTTCAATAGTTTGTTGAGAGCCTGAGCTATCACGGTATCTAATTCTACCATCACTGATGATAATAATTTCGCCGTGTGTACCTGTTGATGAATTTGCTGAAGAATAAAGTGTTATGAACGCTGAGTTGGTTAAGTTATCACCAGCTGCATTCTCAACTTGAGTCGTATCAGCATCTGCTTGTAATTGAATCGTTGCACTTACTTGGCCTTCTAGAATACTACTTACGGATGCTTGATCTTCAAGTACAATTCTTAATTCACCGGTATCACCAACAGTGGTATCTAGTATGCGAGCCCCTAGATTTACGCCCGTTTCATCTACGACGACTTCTTCTGCGTCATCTTCAGTAACTTCGCCACCAAAGTTTAATAGCTCAGAAGTTGCTTCAGAAGAACTAGTATTGTAAGGAGGTACTAATGAGTCACCTTCAACATCATCATTAAAGTCATCACTGTATACTTCTGCTGTTTGGTCTAAAATAACAATATCATCTACGTTTAGCTCAAATGTAGATACATCGTCATTACCACCCAATCTAAATGCAACTGTTTGCACTGTTGTTGGATCTCTACTTTCAAAAGATTCTGAGAAAGTAGCTCCGCCATCTATCGATAGTGAATAAGTCGTTTCATCCCATGCAACTACAACATCAATCGCATCACCTGGAGTGTAAGTTAAGCCTTCAATAGTTTGTTGAGAGCCAGAGCTATCACGGTATCTAATTCTACCGTCACTGATGATAATAATTTCGCCGTGTGTACCCGTTGATGAATTTGCTGAAGAATAAAGTGTTATGAACGCTGAGTTGGTTAAGTTATCACCAGCTGCATTCTCAACTTGAGTCGTATCGGCATCTGCTTGTAATTGAATCGTTGCACTTACTTGGCCTTCTAGAATACTACTTACGGATGCTTGATCTTCAAGTACAATTCTTAATTCACCAGTATCACCAACAGTAGTATCTAGTATACGCGCACCTAAATTTGAAGTTGTTTCTGTTTCTGTTCCTGTACCAGGATCAGTTTCTACAACTGGGTCTGGAGTTGGCTCCTGGAACTCTAAATCACTACCACAACCAAATACTAAACTTGTGCTTAGTATTGCAGCTGCTATTTTAGTTAATTTCATTTTTTGTCCCTTCTTAGTCTTGCGCATGTATTTCTCCTTAATGAATTATTTTCGTATTTACTAGATGATTGTTAAGGAATAGCTAAAAAGGGTCAAACCCGACGACGCCATAAAATGATCTTGCTCTCATTAGTCTTTTTATATGTTTCATAAAGTAGATCTAGTCATCATTTTTTAGAGTGTTTTGAAATTTATTTGTATGTTTATTTAAAGGTTTTTGGCATGTGAAATCGATTTTATATTGTTAGATTATATTTTTTATTCTTTTTTTAAAATTAACTTTTATTTAACTAGTTTTATTTAATTTGTTTTAAAACAAATGTTTATACTATTTTTTGTTTGGTTTTATATAGATTGTTTTTTATTGTTAAATTCAAATTAAAGTATCTTAATGAGGCGTCACTATTTATAGTTTTGTATGAGTAATGAGTTTCTCACCTATCTATTTAAATGAATAAAGTTTTAATACAGATCAGTAACTTATAATATATTCTTTTGACAACCTTTATACTTAACAATAAGCTTCAGGTTATTAATTTAATAGAGTTAAGAAGAAACTACTAATCGAATAATTGAGTAAAGTTAAGTTGAATTTTATTATTAATGTAGTGAAATCAATGGTCCCTTATTCAAGCTAATAAATAAGAAAATGCATTTTTATTCGTTATAAATTTCATCCATTATTGAGCTAGAAGTTTATTCAAAGTGTTAGATCGTTTATTTTTTGAAGGTAGAGGGGGAAGCAATAAGGTTAATGAAATATATTCTGTAAAGGCAGTTAAAAAGTAACGCACAAGAGCAAAATAAGCTTCGTTTGCGTTACTTTTAAATATTTTAAATAAAGTTAATATCTACAATAAGATTTTACTTATCGCTGCTTTAGCGCATAGTAACGAACTCTTCAGAACCCGTTGGATGTATCGCTACAACACTATCAAAGTCTGCTTTAGTTGCGCCCATCTTCATTGCAATACTAAAGCCTTGGATCATTTCATCAACAGCAAAGCCAATACCGTGTAAACCAACAACAACTTCATTCTCACCAGCACAAACTAGTTTCATTTTACAAGGTTGGCGGTGTTTAGTGATAGCGGAGTACATTGCAGTAAAACCTGATTGATATACTTTCACACTCTTCTCACCGTACTGCTCAATGGCTTCTTGTTCTGTTAAGCCGATAGTGCCGATAGGCGGGTGGCTAAATACAACCGTTGGAATTAAATCATAATCCATTTTTGCATCTGGTTTGTTATTGAATAAACGTTCAGAAAGTTGACGTCCTGCTTTAACGGCCACAGGTGTCAATTCAACACCGCCTTCCATAATGTCACCAACACAATAAATACCCTGGATGTTTGTTTCTTGGTATTCATCTACTTTGATGTAACCTGCTGAATTTGTTTCAACACCTGTTGCTGCTAGATTAATAGAATCTGTTGCAGGGTGACGGCCTATTGCCCAAATTAAGGTATCAACATTTTGGCTTTGTCCGTTTTCAAGATGCAGGGTAATACTGCCATCTGCTTCTTTAGTTACTTCTTTAGGTGTTGAGTGAGTATGTAGAGTAGGGCCTTCTGCAGCCATTACTTCAACTAAAGTGTCTACTATTAATGGATCAAAACTACGTAATGGAGATTCCTTACGCACGAACAGGTGTGTTTCTGTTCCTAATGCGCTTAATACGCCTGCAATTTCAACGGCGATATAACCCGCACCAACAATCGCGACACGCTTAGGTTGTTCAACAATGTCGAAGAAACCATTGGAATCAATACCTAGCTCTGCGCCAGGTACGTTAGGGATAGTAGGGCGGCCACCTGTTGCAATAGTAATATGTTGAGCTGTGATCTGCTTACCATTCACTTCTATTGTATTTTTATCAACAAAAGTGGCAAAACCTTTAATCACTTCAACATTATTATTACCTAGAACACGATCGTAAGATTCATGTATACGTCCGATATAAGCTTGGCGGTTTTCAACCATTTTTGCCCAGTTAAATCCTTTAACATCTAAATCAAAACCATAATCTTCAGCATAAAGATTAATAGCTTCAGCAACTTGTGCACCATGCCACATCACTTTTTTAGGAACACATCCAACATTTACACAGGTACCACCTAGATCTTTAGCTTCAATTATCGCTACTTTTGCACCGTACATTGATGCTCGATTGGCTGAAGCAATGCCGCCACTTCCGCCACCGATACAAATGTAATCAAAATCGAATTGTTTGTTGCTCATGGTGCACCTCATTTTTCTAGTGTTGTATGTTAGGTAGTAAGACTGGTTTAATTATTTTTATGAAGAGTAAGTTACAGCATTGCAGTAAAAAACTATAGAGTTTGTAATTAATTTTGTGCTTTACGGAGACAATTTTTTTGTATGTTAAATGTGTATTTTCAGTATTCGTGGTTAAATTGCTTTTGGCTTAAAAGCTAATAATGAAAAAACTATTTTATGGTTTTTAGCTTTTGACCTTAACTTCTTTACCCTTCGTGGTCAAATGGCTTTGATTTAAAAAGCAAGCTACCACGAAGCGCTACGCTTCACGAAGGACACGAGGAAAATCTAATGATTATGAATAAGTTCTTTTATATTTTTAGCCATTAGCCTTTAATTTCTTTATCTTTCGTCTCTTCGTGGTTAAATTACTTTTGACTTAAAACCAAACGACCACGAAGTCCTACGCTTCACGAAGGACACGAAGAAAAGCTAATAATGAAAAAGCTATTTTATGGTTTTAGCTTTGGACCTTAACTTCTTTACCCTTCGTGGTTAAATGGTTTTGATTTAAAAGCTAAGCGTTAGTAACTGTTTGATAAGCCCATGTTAACCATGGCATTAGGGCTTCTAAATCGCTTTTTTCTACCGTACTACCACACCAAATACGTAAGCCACTTGGTGCGTCTTTATAGGCTGCAATATCAAAAGCGACTTCTTTGTCTGTTAGTAATTTGATGAATTGCTTTAATTGATCGTTTGATAAGTTAACTGATAGGCAAACACTGGTATTAGAACGACTACTTTCTTTTTCTGCTAAAAAGTTAATCCATTCATTATTGTCTACAAATGATGATAACACTGCTAAGTTATCTTGCGATTTTTTAATACTTGCAGCAACGCCACCGATAGATTTGACCCAATTTAATGCATCTTGATAATCTGCTACACATAACATAGAAGGGGTGTTGATCGTCGCGCCAGTAAAGATACCGTCAATTAACTTTCCGTCTGCCGTTAATCTGAATATTTTAGGTAATGGCCAACTCGGTGTGTAACTCTCTAAACGTTCAACAGCACGAGGACTTAATATAATCACACCGTGTCCACCTTCGCCGCCCAACACTTTTTGCCAGCTAAACGTAGTGACATCTAACTTTTCCCATGGCATTTCCATCGCAAACACAGCAGATGTCGCATCACAAATTGTTAAACCTTCACGGTTATCACTAATAAAGTCTGCATTCTCTACTTTTACACCAGAGGTTGTACCGTTCCAGGTAAAAATACAATCATTCTCTGGTTTTACTTGTGTTAAATCTGGTAGCTGACCGTAATCCGCTTTAATTTCATTTACGTTGGGTAGTTTTAATTGTTTAGTGATATCTGCATACCAACCTTGACCAAAAGATTCCCAATAACAAATATCAACAGCACGTGGACCTAACATTGACCACATGATCATTTCCATTGCACCCGTATCTGAAGCGGGAACAATACCAACACGATAACCTTCCGGTAAGCCTAATAACTCAGCCGTATCAGTGATCACTTGTTGCAATGCATTTTTACCAATATTAGAACGATGTGAGCGGCCTAAAGTACTTAAATCTAATTTGTTAATATCGTAACCAGGACGTTTAGCACAAGGGCCAGATGAGAAATTAGGTGTCGTTGGTTTAATTGTAGGTTGTGGGCTGCTCATTCGTTCAGGTCCTTTTAAAGAAACAATTGCATGATATTGATTAAAAACTAAGTGTATTACTAAGCTGATAATGGGGGAAGATAAAAAATAATTTTATTTAGTGATGTTGTACAGCATCTTGGATTCAGATCATGAGTGAAAAATAAGCATAAACAACAAGACTTATTGTCATTTATAGTTATTTTTGAATCGTTTCTTCATTATCTCTTTTATCCTAATATTTAAGATAGCACCTCCATAATTTAAGCACGGTCGATCAAGGCCATTATTTATAAAGGTGATTATTAAATTTGTTTGTTTTACAAGCAGTCATTTAAGTTTGGAAAAAAAGCGCTTTACTTTAAAATTGGCTTAGGTATTATCCGTTCGGTCTGCAGGGGTGTAGTTCCAACGGCAGAACGACGGATTCCAAATCCGTATGTTGGGAGTTCGAATCTCTCCACCCCTGCCACATTCAGATGAAACCCTAGCGAGAAATCGTTAGGGTTTTTTCGTTTTTAGCTTATTTATTTCTAAACGGTTTACTTTTGAACTGCCCATTTCTAAATTATCAATATCTCATCGATTCGTTATCTTTTTATTTGCCTCAACTGATTTACTATTATATTTCCAGTGGAATTCTCATGTAGTCCGCTCAATACCTTTATTTTTAATGCTTTTATATTGTTATTAATAAAGTTAAGAGGAGTAGGTTCATTCATTGATTTTAAAATTATTGTGTGTGCATTCATGGAACTCGTTACTTTGTTTTCCACTCTTTAGGCTACGAGTGTTGAATATGATTAATTCAAATAAATAATGGTTTTATTTAGCGGGTTAAAATAACTGATTTATACTTGTAATAAAGCCTTCTCATAATGTAACTTGGCTTCAATAATAGGCTTGTGTATTAGATTACTAATAATCGTGAATTATTCAAAATAGATGCAATGATGGAAATTAACCCCTACTGAAATGGAACCGATATGATTGATTACGTTGCTACTTTTATTTTTTTGTTTGCTGTTATAGACCCTATCGGTACTATTCCTGTTTTTATTGCGGTGACAAGTCGTTTTAATAAAAAAGAGAAAAGGAAGGTGGCGATAAAAGCCTCATTATATGCAGCGATCATTTTGCTTTTTTTCTTAGCCGCAGGGGAATATATTTTAACCTCAATTGAGATACCTTTATCGGCATTTCAAATAGCGGGTGGGATCATTCTATTCTTATTCGCGCTTTCAATGATTTTTGGTGAAAGTAAGCCAGATATTGAACTTAAGATTGCACCTAAAGAAAGTGAAACGGCGATCTTCCCACTTGCGACACCTTCAATCGCAAGCCCTGGTGCTATGCTAGCAGTTGTTTTGTTAACTGAAAATGCCAGTTACTCTCTTTGGGAACAAACACAAACTGCTTTAGTTATGATCTTAGTGTTAATTATTACGCTTATATTAATGTTACTGGCTAGTCATATTCATCGTGTTATTGGTAATGCTGGGGCAAGTTTGATTAGTCGTGTGATGGGGATGGTATTAGCTTCTGTTGCTGTGGCGAATGTATTAGCAGGTATTAAAGAGTATTTTGCGATGTGATGTTTAAATCGATTCGCTGTGAGGATGTGGTTTGGTTATTAACAATCGTCATTCATAACTAAACATTGGTAACTAAAGATTGATAACTAAAGATTGATAGCTAAACATTAATAACTGAAGAGGGCAGGTTAGTCATTACTCTTTAAAAGCCTGTTCTTGTTTCTATTTCACTTAATAATTATACCAATTCCGCTTGATAGCGGTTGTTGATTCCACTTAATAATTTGTTAATTTTCTTTTTAAATAAACAATCATTATGTTTGTCTTTTCATAAAAAAGAACAATTATTTACATAAAATGTTGCTTTGTCTTTACTAACTTTTAAATTTGATTCGTTATCTTTCATAAAAAGCGCGTTATTAAATGATTCAAATCAAACCATTGCAGCTCACTAAAAAGGTAAATTACACACCACTGTTATTTGTGATCGATGTAACAAACAGTTTGGTTTATAATGCGCTCGGTATTAAAGAACAGTTCGACAATGTTGCACTTCAGACTGTGTGATAGCTGAGCCTGCTAATTGGCAGGTAAGAAATAAGAATTCTATAGTTTTCAAATAAAATGAGAGGACACATCATGTCAGTAAAAAAAATGGTTGATCTAGATTTAGCCGGTAAACGTGTATTTATCCGTCAAGATCTTAATGTTCCAATTAAGGACGGCAAAGTTACATCTGATGCACGTATTCGTGCTTCTATCCCTACAATCAAGTTAGCACTAGAAAAAGGTGCGAAACTAATGATTACTTCTCACCTAGGTCGTCCTACTGAAGGTGCTTCAGCTGAAGAAAATGCAGCATTCTCTCTACAACCTGTTGTTGATTACTTAAATGAAGCATTAGATGTACCTGTACGTCTAGCAACTGATTACCTAAACGGCGTAGAAGTAAATGCTGGTGAAGTTGTTGTGCTTGAAAATGTTCGCTTTAATAAAGGCGAAAAGAAAAACGATGAAACATTATCTAAGCAACTTGCTGCGTTATGTGACGTTTACGTAATGGATGCATTTGGTACGGCTCACCGTGCTCAATCTTCTACTAACGGTGCTGGTCTATTTGCTCCTGTTGCTTGTGCTGGTCCTTTATTGGCTGCAGAACTTGAAGCACTAGGTAAAGCAATGGATAACCCTGCTCGCCCATTAGTTGCGATTGTTGGTGGTTCTAAAGTATCAACTAAACTAACGGTTTTAGAGTCTTTATCTAAAATTGCTGACCAATTGGTTGTTGGTGGTGGTATTGCGAATACATTTATCGCAGCACAAGGCCATAATGTTGGTAAATCATTATACGAAGCTGATTTAGTAGAAACAGCTAAGAAACTAATGGTTGATTGTGCAATCCCTGTTGCCACTGACGTTGCCTGTGCAAAAGCATTCGATGAAAACGCTGAAGCTGAAATCAAAAATGTTGATGACGTGCAAGATGACGATATGATTTTTGACTTAGGTCCAGATTCAACAGCTGCTTTAGCGGCTATCTTAAAAGATGCAAAAACAATCCTTTGGAATGGCCCAGTAGGTGTTTTTGAGTTTAAAAACTTCGAAGCAGGTACGGCTGGTATTTCTAAAGCAATCGCAGATTCAGATGCATTCTCAGTTGCTGGTGGTGGTGATACATTGGCTGCAATTGATAAATTTAACATCACGGCTGACGTATCTTACATTTCAACGGGTGGCGGTGCTTTCCTTGAGTTTGTTGAAGGTAAAGAGTTGCCAGCGGTGGCAATGTTAGAATTACGTGCCAACGATTAATCAAATGTTTATAGCGAGGTTTTTATCTCGCTTTTTTATACGAATTCTTTGTGACATAATTAACTAAGAATTAGAAAAAATTAGACTCAATTTAATTTTTAACAATAGATAGGATATATCTCATGACTAAGATTTTAGACGTTGTACAACCTGGTGTTATCACTGGTGATGATCTTCAAAAAGTATTTGCAGTTGCAAAAGAACATAAATTTGCACTTCCAGCGGTAAACGTTGTTGGTTCTGATTCAATCAATGCTGTACTTGAAGCTGCTGCTAAAGTTAAAGCACCGGTTGTAATCCAGTTCTCTAATGGTGGCGCTGTATTTAACGCTGGTAAAGGCCTTAAACTTGACGGTCAAGAAGCTGCTGTTCTTGGTGCTGTTTCTGGTGCTAAGCACGTTCACGCAATGGCTGCTGCTTACGGTGTTCCAGTTATTCTACATACAGACCACGCTGCTAAAAAATTACTACCATGGATTGACGGATTACTAGACGCTTCTGAAGCACATTTTGCAGAAACTGGTAAGCCACTATTCTCTTCTCACATGATCGATCTTTCTGAAGAACCTCTAGAAGAAAACATCGAAATCTGTGGTCGTTACCTAGCGCGTATGGCTAAAATGGGCATGACGTTAGAAATCGAACTAGGTTGTACTGGTGGTGAAGAAGACGGCGTTGATAACTCTGATATGGATGAGTCTTTACTTTATACTCAACCATCTGAAGTTGATTACGCATACGTTGAATTATCAAAAATCAGCCCTCGTTTCACTATCGCTGCTTCTTTTGGTAACGTACACGGTGTATACAAGCCAGGTAATGTTAAATTAACACCTACAATCTTACGTGATTCTCAAAAATTCGTTTCTGAAAAACACGGTCTTGTTGAAAACTCATTAAACTTCGTATTCCACGGTGGTTCTGGTTCTTCTGAAGCAGAAATTCAAGAATCTATCGGTTACGGTGTTATCAAAATGAACATCGATACAGATACACAGTGGGCATGTTGGGATGGCGTTCGTGTTTACGAAGCTGCTAACCGTGACTTCCTACAAGGTCAAATCGGTAACCCAACGGGTCCTGATGCGCCTAACAAAAAATACTACGATCCACGTGTATGGTTACGCGCAGGTCAAGCATCAATGGTTACTCGTTTAGAGAAAGCATTCTCTGACCTTAATGCAGTAGACGTACTATAATTTAACCCTTATTGGGTTAACTTTATAAGTAGATAGAGCCAGCTTAATTGCTGGCTTTTTTTGCCGTTCACTTTCTTATTTAAAAAGCCTAAGTTTTTGACGCTGTATAAATAGGCTCAATTGTCGCAGATAATGCGGCGTTGAAATCAATGTCTGCTTGTCCTGAAAATAAATTGTTAGTCAATACTCGAGAGAAACTAGCAATCACCCCATTATTTTCGGTTAATCGATTGTTTGCTTCTTCAATCGGGTAACCCCCTGATAAAGCCACAACCTTCACAACATTAGGGTGGGCAACACACTCTTGATAGAAGTTTGCTGACTCAGGTAACGATATCTTTAGCATCACTAGCTCATTATTGCTGAGTAGATCTAATTGCTTTAGAAGCTCTGTTTTTAATAGTGCCTCTGCGGCTGCTTTTTCTGGACTGTGGATATCAATTTCTGGTTCAATAATTGGGACTAAACCTGCTGCACAAATTTGTTTAGCAACGTTAAACTGTTGCTCAACTAATTTCTGTATTCCCACTGGATCCGCTAGTTTTATAACTGAACGCATTTTGGTACCAAATACATTTTTTGCTTTTGCTTTTTTTAATAATGCGTCCAAGCCAGGAATGTCCTTCATAAGTTGCACACCATCAGCTTGGGCTTCTAAGCCTTTGTCAACTTTAAGGAATGGAACTATATTTTTTTCTTCCCATAAATAAAGTGAAGAAGCTTTACCTTCGATTTCACGATCTAATGTATTTTCAAATAAAATGGCGCCAATGACGCGATCTCCACCAAATGAAGGGCTAGTAATAGTGCGAGAGCGCATTGCATGCACTAAATTAAACATCTCTTCATCGTTACTGTAAGCGTCTTCATTCACGCCATAGGTTTTAAGTGCGGTAGGAGTACTACCGCCGCTTTGATCTAATGCAGCAATAAATCCTAATTCTGTTTTAAATCTATTAAGTTGTTTTTCAAATGTTTGCATGGCTAAATCTCAGAAGGCTAATTATCGTCACTTCAATATATATATCCTTTTTCTTAATTGCAAATGATTATCATTAACTTTTATTGTCGGTGTATTATTAAACTCAATATATATTGATTAATATTAGGGCGTGTTGATCTTTGATGCTCAATAATTACTCAGCATGTATAGGGGGCCAC
>NZ_JBAKBA010000026.1:0-64570 GCF_038155225.1 Psychromonas arctica
GTTTAGATATTTGTAGGTTTAGATATTTGTAGGTTTAGATATTTGTAGGTTTAGAGGTTTAGAGGTTTAGAGGTTTGGAGATTTAGAGATTTAGAGATTTAGAGATTTATAGGTTTAGAAGATTTAGGACTTTAGAAAGTGGAGGCTTTATAGGTTTTAAACAACGCTAATACTAATTCCAGTCAGTATACGATAGAGGATTAACCTGTAAGCTAATCGGGTATTGAGTGGAATTATTATTATAATAAATAGTTATAAAGAATGTTAATCGTGCCGCTTATTAAGCAGCACATTTAATCTCGCACCTTAATGTTAGTGCGAGCTCTATAAATATTGAATCGTGATAAGTCTTTCTGAGAAAGGTAATAAGGTTAGAGGGGACCTTATTTTATTTACATATATAAAAATATTTATTCAGTACTGATATTGTCTATTCAGCCTGATTGTTAACCGAGCGGGGCTATTCTGCTCTCGTTAAAAGCGTTGATATACTTCTACTATTTTTCTGATGTATCTTTCTGTTCATTTACTTGTTGCTGATCTTCATCTTTGTTCTGTTGGAACCAAAATCTTTTTCTACCTGTAGAGCGAGCCATATATTTCCTTATGGAGTTAATACCAATTACCTAAAATAGAATGTCTAATGTTCGGTATTGGTTATTTCCGTTGTAACCGTCATATTATTACGCGGTATTTTAGTAACGGAATAGTTATAAATATTATTGTGCAAAAATTGCGTGCGCTGAAGTTGGAATTATTGAATGGTTTGAGAAGTTAAAGATAATACTAAGGACAACGGTGACGATGTAACTGAGGATAACTTGGACTTTATTTGACATTAATAACTCTGATTTTCCAGAGCGAAATGAATAATAATGGATTATTTTTTAAATAGCTAGTTTTATTTGGTTTATTTTCAATCAATGTGTTTATAAAAAAGATATTTAGTTGTTAAGCTTGATTTTGATGAGACCATTTTTTGCTAGCGAAACCCGTAATGTTAATAATAGGGTAATAGTAAGAGAGACACTTAACATGATTAACATGGCGATAAATATAAGTAGTTGATACTTGATTGCTACCATCGGCGTAACGCCTCCGAGTATTTGTCCTGTCATCATACCAGGTAAGGAAACGATACCTGTTGTTGCAATGGTCGCTAAGATTGGTGCTTGTGCTTTTTTTAATGATTGTTGTAAGAAAGGGAAAGCAGCCTGATAAGGAGACGCGCCTAGTGCAAGTGCACCTTCGTATTCATCTTGTTGTTGGTCAAAGGCATTAAATAAGTTTTGTAATGCCACTATGTTTGCACTCAAACTATTACCTAACAACATGCCCGCTAACGGGATCATATAGCGAGCGCTATACCAAGGGGCTGGTTGGATAATCAGAAGTGATAATACTAATAATATTGGTAATAAAGCACAACTAAGCGCGATGCTATTGGCAAAAAATAGATAGCGATTATTTAAACCACTTTTACTGATGATGCTGTAGCTACCGACTGTGATCATGACGATCAACCAAGCAGTATTTAATAGAATGCTGTCGAGTTCAAATATGTATTCGAGATACAGGCCGACTAATAGTAATTGTAAAAATAAACGTACAAATGCAGTGACAGTACTTTTGTTAATACCAAGTTTGAAATAGGCGTTAATTGTAATAGGGACAAACAGCAGTAAACTAAATAGTCCGAGTTGTAACCAACTTATATCGATACTTGTTTGCATATTAAATGCATTACCTTATCAGGTGAGCTTATCGAACAGTCGCTCAATCTTAAACGACTGTTATGTTAGTTATTATTGGTCTTCTAGCGGCAACCAATCTACGGTCACGCCTGATTGAGTAAACATCTCTTCACTGAGTTTAATTTTGTCTCCCCAACGTGATAAAAAGTCTTCACTTTGTGCTGGGCAATGCACTGCTTTAATCCCTGTTTGAATGATTTTTGCTGCGCAATTTGGACATGGAAAATGCGTCACCCAAATTTCACATCCACTTAAATCTCGTTTGGCATAAAGTATTGCGTTTTCTTCTGCGTGTAAGGTTTTGAGTAATTTGATTTCTCGATTATCAGTTTCAGCACTGTCTGAAATACCTTGTGGATAACCATTAAAACCTAGTGAAACAATACGGTTATGTTCGGTGATCACTGCACCAACTTGAGTCGATGGATCTTTACTCCATGATGCAACAAGTTCTGCCATTTGAATGAATCGTAGTGCCCATTTAGAAATCATATGCAATTTAACCTTTTATCATTAGTGTGTCGTTATGTCGCATTGCTTTGTCTTGCTCTGCTCTGCTTTGTGGGGATCGGTGTCTATTAATGTTCGCATAAACTATACCGGTTAAATCATTACCTTTATGCCTAGAATCTGTTTACCTCACGACTTGCTGATTTTGTACCTTGAACGGTAACGGGTATATATTACATTTTTGCTATTAACTTGCGTAGTGAGTTTGAACTTTATGTTAATTTTTTCTTAACGACTAATTAAATTCTTTCGAATATATTTAATCTTAGTGTTTTTATATTATCTAATCATAAAAATGAGGAGGTAATATATGATAGCTAATATTAGCAAAATACAATTTAATAAACACTTTATTCTATTTAGTGTATTAGCTACTTTATGTTTATTTCCTGTTATCTCCTCGCCTATTGCATTAGTACTTGGGTTCACTGTTGCGACCCTTGGTTTAGTCCCTTCACAAATCGATATTGGTCAACTGACTAAGAAGCTATTAGCGTTATCAATTGTTGGTTTAGGGTTTGGTATCAATGTTGAACAAGCGATTGAAGCTAGCTCTGCCAATATTGGTTTAATTATAGGGTCTATTTTTAGTACGTTATTAATAGGCATGTTATTAACTAAGTTATTTAAGATAGATGCTAAGACAGGCCACTTAGTTGCTTCTGGTACGGCCATTTGTGGCGGCAGTGCGATTGCTGCTGTTGCGCCGGCTATTCAAGCTAATAATGAACAAACTTCACATGCTTTGGCAACCGTGTTTATTCTTAATAGTATCGCTTTATTTGTATTTCCATTGGTTGGACATGCGCTAGGAATGAGCCAATATAATTTTGGTTTATGGAGTGCAATTGCGATTCATGATACTTCTTCTGTTGTTGGTGCTGCTTCAGCTTACGGTGATGAAGCACTACAAATTGCAACAACCGTAAAATTAGCACGTGCTTTGTGGATAATTCCAGTGGCTTTTATTAGTGCGCTTATTTTTAAAGGTGATAGTAAAAAGATTACTGTGCCGATGTTTATTATTTATTATTGTGTGGCGATTGCTGTTGCACATTTTTTACCGCAGTTTGATGGTTTATACCAAAACCTCTTTTTTGCTAGTAAACGTTTACTTGTTCTTTGCTTATTTTTAATTGGTTGTGGGATCACAGTAAAAACCATTAAAAGTGCTGGTTACAAACCCATGTTATTAGGTATTTTATTATGGGTAACAGTAGCAACAGTCGTACTGGCTTATATTCAATTTAACCCGTCATAATATGTCTAGACACTGACTCTGATTCATTTTATGCTAGCCCTAATTATTACTTAGGGTCTTAGCATTATGACAAAAATAGAAAAAAGCAGCGATAAACAAAATAACGAACTAAAGCCAGAATCAGGTTTGAGTAGCTTAGAGCGTCGCTTTTATGAAATTCGTAATAACAAAATTTTCGAACTGTTTGTTATTGGAATTATCATTTTCTCTGCCTTAATGATTGGCGCAAATAGCTACGAAGTTTCCCCTACTACATTACAATTTCTATCGGTATTAGATATCGCCATTACGGTTATATTTTTAGTCGAAATTATTATTCGTTTCATCGGAGAACCCAATAAAAAACGCTTCTTCCATAATGCTTGGAACGTCTTTGATACCTTCATTGTTTTGGTGAGTTTGATTCCTATCGAAGATAGTGAGTTGGCTATATTAGGTCGATTAGTGCGTATCTTCCGTGTATTACGTATGGTTTCTATTATTCCTGAACTGCGTATTCTGATTAACTCTTTGATTAAAGCCTTGCCGCAATTAGGTTATGTGATGTTATTGATGTTCATTATCTTTTATATTTACGCGGCTATCGGCACAACTTTCTTTGCTAACATTAACCCTACTTTATGGGGTGATATTGCGGTTAGTTTATTAACGTTATTCCGAGTCATGACCTTTGAGGATTGGACTGATGTTATGTATGAAACCATGGCGGTTTATCCGTTATCGTGGAGCTTTTACTTGAGCTTCATCTTCTTTACTGCTTTTGCTTTCTTGAATATGGTGATTGGTATTGTGGTAAATGTATTGGAGCAAGAGCGTCAATTAGAAGCCGATATAGAGAATAAAGTCTCTGAACAACCTACATTACTTGAATTGAAAGAAGAGCTTGCTGAAATAAAAGCGTTATTGAAAAAGCAGTAAGTTAAAGTAATCAGTAGAGGTAGAAGCAGCAGAGAAAGTGACAAACAGCGTTCATTAAAGGGCGCTGTATTGTCTGGTTATTCGTGTGGTGGTTGATCATTTTTCTGTGTACTGACAAAATAAAATAACAGTGAAAAAGCCAGTAATGAAAATGCAGCGGCAATAATGCCATGGCTTAAAATAGCGACGATGATCGATAGGATCACCAAGGTAATGATAAGTTGTGCTTTAAACATAAATACTTCTATCAGTTGTGTTAAATGCTGTTGTTAGTATGTTGCTTACGAATGCCGCCTTACTATGTAGTTTAAGTATGTAGTTTGAACATATAGCTTTATTACTTAACTTAGCGAACGGTGTCTATTATTAACAAGCTGAGTGGAAAGCGATAATACAAAATTGTTCTAACTAATATCAATCTGCTGTAATTAACCTTTATCATTGGTTTATCTATTATTCATTCCTATTTTAAACCACTCATTTTAGGGTGTAATTTTGTTTTAGGGCGAAACAAATTACTTGCAGTTAACCTCAGTAATGAACAAGCTAATGAAAGATAAGGCAGAATATCTACATTATTTAATATCATTCTTTATGAGTGATAAACAGGATAAACATGAGAAAGACAGATAAAAAAATCGACAACAAATTACGTGGAGTATTAACTGACGTCTGTGATATTGCTTTGGAGACGATACCAGGTTACCAATGGATAACGCATACGGTGAAATACGATGCCTTTCCCGCTTCTTTGCAAGTCAGTTGTGGATTTGCATCAGCTGATGCAATCGAGCAGTTACAGCTCGAACAGCAAGATGTAGTATTAAAGAAACTGATTTTTAAAAAGCTAGCGGCAGTGGACATTAATTTAAAAGATGTGAATAAACAGGTAAAGCTCGTCGTAGCCAAGTGATGTAGTTTGAATCGTCTTGTGAAAAATTGTTAAGTAGTGAGGTTTGTATATTACTGCTAAGTAACCGTGGCTTAAGTAGTGCTATTAGTAAATAGCCGGTAAGCACTTATTAAGAATGAAATAAGCCACTAGCCCAGTACGTAAAAACAGACTAAGTTAGTGGCAATGTTAATGATTAACTAACCTTTGTAGATTTTTGGATTAAATACATCGCGTAACCAATCCCCCAATAGGTTAATCACCAATACTAGGCTGATTAATACAATACCTGGGAAGATCGTTATCCACCATGCACCAGAGAATATGTATTTAAAGCCGATGCTGATTAGTGCGCCTAATGAAGGTTGGTCTACTGGTAAACCAAGACCTAAAAAGGATAGCGCCGCTTCTGACATGATAGCATTCGCCACTTGTACTGTTGATATCACTAGAATCGGTGATAGACAATTAGGTAGAATATGGCGGAACATAATACGCATCGATCTAAAGCCCATCACTTGTGCTGCTTCAACATATTCCTTTTTCTTTTCTGCTAGCACTGAAGCGCGAATTGTACGTGCGTATTGAGGCCATTCAGCAACCCCAATAATCACCACCAACATGATCACTGCGTAATCAGCAAAAAATTCTGCACCGAAACTGGCTTTAAAAATAGCGGTAATAATGATCGCGACCATCATGGTTGAAAATGATAACTGCACATCGGCAAAACGCATTAAGAAACTATCAATACGTCCACCGAAATAACCTGCTGATAAACCAATCACAATACCTAATGTTAGCTGTACTGCCACGGCTAAAAAGCCAATCGTTAATGATAGTCTTGAACCATATAAAATGGTCGACAAGATATCGCGACCTTGGTCATCAGTCCCTAATAAGAATCGCTCTTCGCCGCCCTCTAACCATGATGGTGGTAACTCTGAGTCCATCAGGTCGATGGACATTAAATCATAGGGATTAGTTGGTGCAATGATTGGTGCAAATAACGCAGCAAGAAAAAAAGTTAAGAATAATGCAAAGCTAAACATCGCGACTTTGTCACGCTTAAAGTGATAAATGAAATCTGAATCTTTTAATCGTTTCCAGCGTGAAGGCACTCTGTTCTCTTGAGTTAAGCTAGTCATATTATGCTCCTTTACCAGTGATGTTTACGGTTGGGTTAACCACGCCGTATAACAAATCAACGATAGTATTAGTAACCACAAAAAGAAGCCCAACAAAAATAACGTAAGCTGTAATAAGGGGCGTATCAACACGGTTAATCGCTTCTAAAAATAAGAAACCGGTACCTGGCCATTGAAAAACGGTTTCCGTTAAAATGGTATAAGCGACCATCGTTCCAATTTGTACACCGCCAACCGTTAATACCGGTAACATGGTGTTCTTTAAGGCATGCTGATAATAAATTTTATTCATTGCTAACCCTTTAGCGGTCGCAAATTTCACGTACTCTGAGCTTAATGCTTCTAACATTTCTGAACGCACTAAACGAATAAACAACGGCAACATAATAGAAGCCAATGAAATACAAGGTAACACTAAATGCAATAAACCATCGGTTGTTAAAAAGCCTGTTTCCCAGCCAAGTATTGAAACAGTTTCGCCTCGTCCGTAAGAGGGGAGCCATTGTAGTTCGATTGCAAATATATACATTAAAATGATTGCAGTTAAAAAAACCGGAATGGAAATACCGACACTACTGAGTGCCATGATCATTTTTGTCCACACGCTTTTGGGATGGATCGCAGAATAAACACCGAGCGGAATAGATACTACAACAATGATAATAGCTGCACCCAAAACCAGCTCTAATGTGGCTTGTAATTTATCTAAAATAACATCAACAGCAGGACGTTTAAAGAAATATGAGTTGCCTAAATCTCCTTGTAATGCGCTGGTAATGAAACGGGTATATTTTGTTATGTATGGGTCATTTAACCCAAGATCATCTCGTAAAACTTGTCGCTCTGCTTCTGATACGGATTGGCCTACCATTTCTCGAAGTGGATCGCCTAGGTTATCTTGGATTGAAAATGCGACTAGGCTGATCACAAACATTACTATTAATGCTTGGAAAAGTCGCTGGACCAAAAAGGTAAACATTAGTTGTTTCCTATAAAATGATTAACGGCCCAAACATTGGACCGTTTTGTATTGATTAACATTGATTGAAAAGAAGTTGTTTATGTAGAGGCCTTTATTCAACGACCTCTATTTAACCTTCTTTATTGAACAACCCTTACTTAATAACTCTTATTTAACAACTAAGTCACCAAGGTATGGGAAGTTCATTGAATTAACGATAGGTGTAATATTTACGTTAGATTTTGCACCCCATGCAAGGTTCTGCCAATGAAGCGGAACAAATGCTGCTTCGTTATAAAGAATTTTTTCAACTTCTTGTAACATCGCTCCACGTTTTGCAGGATCGGTTTCAACATTTGCTTTCTCTACTAACTCATCTACTTTAGGATTTGAGTAATGGCCACAGTTATATGCGCCTTTACCTGTTTCTGTATTACGAGTCATAGTTAAGAATTCTGAAAAGTTTGCTGAATCTTCAGTATCAGCATGCCAACCGAGCATCATCATATCTGCAGAACATTTATCAAACTCAGGCCAGTATTGTGCTTTAGGCATGGTTTTTAAATCAACAGTAATACCGATTTTAGCTAACATAGACGCTGCTGCTTGAGCAATTTGAGCATCGTTAACGTAACGGTTATTAGGCGCCATCATTGATAATTTAAAGCCTTTCTCGTAACCCGCTTCTTTCATCAATTGTTTTGCTTTTTTCAAGTCGTAACGCGGTACTAAACTTGCGTCGTAACCTGCGTAACCTTCAGGGCCTTGTTGGCCAGCCGTTGTTGCAAAACCTTTCATTATTTTTTTAACGATAGCGTCATTGTTAATTGCGTAAACAATTGCTTGGCGAACGCGTACATCTTTTAATGCTTCATTTGAGTTTTGGTTCATCTGTAGCGAGATAATACGTGTTCCCGGTAGCGTTACTAAATCGATATTTTTAGTTTGTTCTACTCGTTTTTGATCATTCGGTGCCACTGGATAAATCATATCCACATCGCCCGATAATAAGGCAGCAACACGGGTTGCGTTTTCCTTAATTGGCATTAATGTTAAATTATCAACGTTGCCTGGTGAGTTTGTATCCCAGTATTTATCAAAACGTTTGAATTCTACTTTCACACCTTGCTCACGAGAAGTCACGATAAACGGACCTGTACCTGACACATGTGTTGATGAAAAAGAATTACCGTGTTTAACAATGATTGATTTATCGATACCATCGACTTTACCTGAATAGAATTTACTATCCATTGGGAATAAATAAGTTGCAGTATGTAAAACTAGCGGGAATGGTTCATAAGACACTAAGTCGAAAGTGTAATCGTCAATTTTAGCTACTTTTTCAAATGGTTCGAAGATAGCTTTAAAATCTGCAGACGTTTTTAAACGGTTAAATGTCCATACAACATCATCTGTTGTAAGTTTATTCCCTGAATGGAAAGTCACGTCTTTACGTAAAGTAAAACGAAATGTCTTTTCATCAATACGTTCCCATTTTTCAGCTAAACGAGGTTCAAATTTAAGCTCTTGAGTGAAACGGAGTAGCGGATCAAATAACATGTGTGACATTTGCAACACACCCTCTGAAAGCTGCTCATGTGGATCAAGTGTTACTGGATCTGAACTGTAGGCAATGGTGATATCAGCTGCAGCGGCTGAAAAGCTCAAACCTGTAGCAAGTAATGCAATCGCTAATTTTGTTTTTAAAAACTTCATTTATAACTCCTTTTATGAAAAACAATGTTCGATATTTAATTTTTAATTAATGCTGTTTTAATTAGTTTTGTTAATTTTAAATGGCACTTCTTAACCCTTTAAACTCAGGCATTAATGAAATTAAATGCTTGCTATAAGGGTGTTGAGGCTGTGTAAATAATTGCTCACTTTCATTTACTTCTAATAACTTACCCTGTTGCATAACACCGATACGGTCACATACTTGACGTATTACTGGTAAATCGTGGCTAATAAACAACATGGTAAGGTTTAGCTCATCTTGCAAATCTTTAAGTAAGTTAAGGATTTGCGCTTGTACTGATACATCTAATGCAGACGTTGGCTCATCACAAATCAATAAGCGTGGACGCGTTGCTAAAGCACGTGCAATAGAAATACGTTGACGTTGTCCGCCAGAAAATTCGTGAGGGTATTTAACACCGGCCATTCTTCCTAACCCAACATGGTCTAATAGATCGAATACAATGCTTTGTATTTGGGATTCATTGGCTGCTAGTTTATGAAAGCGAATTGGCTCGGCGATAATGTCGTAAATCTTCATTCGAGGATTCATTGAGGTGTATGGGTTTTGAAATACCATTTGCATTTGGCGTCGGAAAGGTCGTCGTTCGCGTTCTGATTTTATAGCGGTTAAATCTATTCCTTCAAAGGTTATTTTACCTTCGTTAGGCGGATATAAACCAGTAATGACTCGTGCAATCGTTGATTTACCTGATCCTGATTCACCGACTAAACCAAACGTCTCACCTTCATTAATGCTAAAGCTAACATTTTTGTTGGCTTGCACGTATTCACGCTTACTTTCAAAGAACGAGTCTTTAGTGATAAAACGCAAACTGACATCTTCAACATTTAATAGAGGGCCATCATAACTACGCTGTTCTTCGCTTTGTCCTAACCAATGATTTTTAATATCTAACGCTTGATGCTCTTTTGCTTCTTCGATGTAGCTTACTAATGGAAAGCGGTCTAGCTTCCTATCCGAGCGTGGTACAGCAGAAATCAAGCTTCGTGTATATTCATGATCTGGATCACCGAGTACTTTAGCTGTTTTACCAAACTCAACCAGATCACCGCGATACATTACCGCCACTTTATCAGTTACATTTGAAACGACGCCCATGTCGTGCGTTACCAACATACAACCTACATTTTTTTCGATACACAAATTACGGATCAAGGTGAGGATTTGATCTTGAATAGAAACGTCTAATGCAGTGGTTGGTTCATCAGCAATAATTAAATCAGGCTCACCCGATAATGCGATGGCAATAACAACACGTTGGCGCATACCGCCAGAAAACTGATGTGGATATTGTTTAATACGTACTTCAGCTTCAGGAATGCCGACTTGTTGCATTAAGTTAATAGCACGTTGTGCCGCTTCTTCATTACTGACATCTAAGTTGGCATGGATAGTTTCAAGTAATTGTTGCTCAACAGTGAAAAGTGGATTTAGTGATGTCATTGGATCTTGAAAAATAAAGCCAATTTTATTACCACGGACTTTACGCATTTGTTCTAGCGTTAAGCCTGAAATTTTTTCACCGTCTAAAAACACTTCACCACCAGCGATAATACCTGGTGGACTTAGTAAATCGATGATCGCGTTACCGACGGTAGATTTACCTGCGCCAGACTCGCCAACAACACCGACTATTTCTCCTCGGTTAATAGAGAAAGAGAGTGACTTTACGGCTGCATGTGTACCAAAGCGTGATGGATATTCTATGCGTAAGTCTTTAACTTCTAATAATGCCATGTTAGTAATCCCTTACTTTTTGAAAGGACTTTTGTTTGATAAAGCCTTGCATATTTATACTTTTTTGTGATTTAAAACACATTTCTCACGCCCTTTATCTAACTAAGTGTCATAATTTTCAATCGATCACCTTAATTTATGTGATCCGCATCTACAATTATTAAATACTATTTTTGACTACTTGGTCAAAAATAAAAGTTATAAATTACCTTTTTTGTTCGTAATTATGATTTTAATTGCTAATAGTTGACTGAATGGTTAGTTAATTCATTATTTATGTTATTTATTTACTTAATTTTTAAGTTATAAATTATTTTGTGTCCTACTTGCTAAAATTGATTGTGTAATTAGATTGAAAGGCTATAACACTTCGATTCATCCCTATTCAATGTTATATTCACCCTTTGATTTTGATTATTTTTATTTAGGCTCGTTATGAAACACCAACAAGCAGTTTTTTTACAAGAAATGGGCATTACCCACTGGCAAGTAAGAAAACCAACATTATTTAAAACAGAGGAAATGCTTAAGCAATTAAACCTTTCTGTTTGTAAATTACTTGTGGTGTGTACAGAGGCAGATAAAAGTCATGAGTTGATGCCTGCTATTCTCAATGCCTTTAATATTAACGCTGATAGTGTTGTGTATTGTTCTCTTGCTCAATTTGAAAGCCAACAAGGTACACTGCCCGATTTAATTTGGTCAACCATCGGTGAAATAGAAGCTTCAGGAACCCATCAGTTGTTACATTCTCCCTCTTTAGCGACGCTAGCAGTTAATGGTAATGCTAAAAAAGTACTTTGGAAGCAATTCTGTGCCTATCAACAGTAATCAATCTATTATCGCGATGGCGGTGACAGATATACCGTCAGTATTTGCTATCGAATCTTCTGCGCATAGTCATTCATGGTCAGAAAAGCTGTTTTTAAGTAACTTTGGTAAACGTTATATCAACCATGTAATGATGCTCGATCAAGAAATTGTTGGTTATTTCATTGCGAGTTATGTTGCTGGTGAAGTGACATTATTAAATATTGCTGTTTCTCCTTCTCATCAAGGGCAAGGTGTTGGGCGTGCTTTATTATCTTATTTAAAAACATTTGCTAGTACGTTATCGCAAGAAGAAATCTGGCTTGAGGTCAGAGCCTCAAATCAAACTGCAATTAAGCTTTATGAAAATTTAGACTTTGTTGAAGTTGATGTACGAACTGCCTATTACCCAACTCATAATGGCCGTGAAGATGCCCTTATTATGTGTTGTTACTTATAAACGCTATGTGGTGTGCTTATAGCAAGCATGTGTTGTAACTTATAAACAGCCATGCGCTGTTACTTATAATTGGAAATTTCATGATCTCTAAAAATCAGTTAAAACTTATTCACTCATTAGAGCAAAAAAAACAACGTAAAAAGTCTGGTCTATTTTTAGTACAAGGCGAGAAAAATGTGGGTGAGTTATTTAATTCTGATTTTGAAATAGTGAATATATTTGCAACAACGGAATATATTAATAAATATGCCGCGTCATTAAGTGCTCAACAATTGGTTAGTTTAACTGTTGAAAGTACGGTAGAAGAGCTACAAAAAGCAGGCACACTAAAAACCAATAATAGCGTGATTGCGATTGTTAAGAGTAAAGCTTATGAAGCGCCAACGATTAATAATGATGAGTTAATTTTAGTGTTAGATCAGGTAGGTGATCCAGGTAATTTAGGGACTATTATTCGTGTCGCTGATTGGTACGGTATTAAACATATTATTTGTAGTACCGACTGTGCAGACCTTTATAACCCTAAAGTGATTGCAGCGACGATGGGATCTTTCGTGAGAGTGCAGGTTAGCCATACTGATTTATGTGAGTATCTATCGTCACAGGATAAACCTGTCTACGGTGCATTCTTAGAGGGTAAAAACCTCCATAAAAGCCAATTACCTAATAGTGCATTTATTGTAATGGGGAGTGAGTCTCATGGTATCTCTGAAGGAGTGAGTGCATTTATTACGGATAAAATAACTATCCCTAATTTTGGTCAAGCTGAGTCATTAAATGTAGCGATGGCCACTGGTATTATTTTAGATAACTTTATGCGTTAAAAAATAGATGCTAAAAAGCAGCCATCAAAAGACAGTAATTAAAAAATAGATATTAAAAAATATTTTCGAAATATAGACGTTAAATTAAAAAATGTTAAATCAAAGGCCTTAAATATTAATGTCTAAAAATCTATTATCAATCATTCACATGTCTTTTTATTGAAAATGAAGTTTTTATAGCTAACGTCATTAATAAATATTCATATTAAAATCCGATCTCAAGTATCGGATTTTTTTCATTTTAAATACCTATATTCAATACTTTATGATTGTTTTATCTGATTTTATGAACGTTATTTGTTCACTTTATTTATCATTTATTAAAAATACTTTATCTAAAATGTTGACATGTGATAATGATATCTATTATCATTAAGTTGTTGGCAGAGAGACATACTTTCTTGTTTATTATTGTTCAGTCATTTGATATTTCTTTCGTCCAGAAGAAGTGAAAATGAATATAGTTCAGTGTCGAAATAGATAAGATTAAGTATTCTTTGTCCGTGATAGTGATAGGAATCGTCCTATTCTTTTTTCACTATCAGAAACCATCATTATTCATTTCGGTTTCTATTGCCGTTGATAATGGATGATGAGACTGACTTTCATCGCACAGTGAAAGCTTGGTCATTAAGGTAGGCTTTTAATGATGAAAAAGCGTATCTACACCGCAGGGTAAAAGCCATCTGTTGGTGTAATAGTAAAAAAGTAAAATGGTAAAATTAATATTGCAGCTATAAAGGCGGGGGGTTGGAGTAGTTGCAATATTAATCCCATATCAAATTCATGATTAACACCGCTAACTATTTTCTATACCTTCTATCTTCTTATAACTTCTATACTTTCTTTCTATATTTATACCAATCACACTAATTAAGTTATCTATTTCACTTGTTAAAATAACTTATTTCTTCGTTGTAAATTTCGTAAAGGGAACAACCATTTAGCTCAATTTTCGCCTTGAACTAACTCATTTTTCCTGCGCAAAATTTAGATCACTTATTTAATGTAATCGGTATTATTTTCGTTATCGCTTACGTTGAATAATGCTAACTTCTATCCCACTACTTTACCTCGTTTTACTTTTACCTTTTTAAGTTCATCTTTTAAGCGGTTAGTTAAGGTTTTAATACATTTTATTCGTTAGCAGGGGTAAGAGGGGATTTGCATTTCCTGCACAGGTAACTTGTACCTTTTTTTATCTTATTGTGTCGACGTATGGTCAATTGGTGTTCTGTGCATAAGCAACGATAGGGAAATAATTGCCCTTGTACATCGCTAATATCTAATTGATGTGTGGTATTTGCAGGTAATTTAAATACTTGGGTCATAATATTTTGCCACTCTTTACCGTGAGGGCGAACTCTTCCAAATAACTGATACGTGATCAGGTGAGCAATCTCGTGTGCTACTACGTGTTCTATAAAAACAGTTTTATTTTGCAGGTACAAGATAGGGTTAAATTTGATCAGGTTTTTTTGTAGATGAGCGGAGCCAGCACTACGACCTCGTTGGTTAAATAAATAACTAGGGCGAGGAAAAGCACGATCAAAAAAGCACTCTGCTAAAATGAAACAATCTTCACCTTTCACTGCGAGTGCTTTTTTATCTTCAAACGTAAGCATAATTGAAAATTAAATCGTTTTTATAAAACGGTTAATTAAAATGCTGCTGCTTTTAACGCTTCAACTTTGTCTAGCGCTTCCCAAGGGAAGTGCTCACGACCAAAGTGACCGTACGCAGCCGTTTCTTTATAGATAGGTTTAATTAGGTCTAACATCTCAATTAAGCCGTAAGGGCGTAAGTCAAAATGTTCGCTTACTAAGCTAACGATTAAGCTTTTTGCTACTTTTTCAGTACCAAATGTTTCAACACTGATTGATGTAGGCTCTGCAACACCAATTGCATAAGAAACTTGAATCTCACAACGATCTGCTAAACCAGCAGCAACAATGTTTTTTGCTACGTAACGAGCTGCATAAGCGGCACTACGGTCAACTTTTGAAGGATCTTTACCTGAGAATGCTCCGCCACCGTGACGTGCTGTACCACCGTAAGTATCTACGATAATTTTACGGCCTGTTAAACCACAGTCACCTACTGGACCACCGATCACAAAACGACCTGTTGGATTGATATGGAATTTAGTGCGTTCAGTTAACCATTCCGCTGGTAAAACCGGTTTAATGATTTCTTCCATTACCGCTTCAACTAAGTCTGATTGTTTAATATCTTCACGATGTTGCGTTGACAGTACCACTGCATCAATACCAACAATTTTTCCTTCATCATAAGCAAAAGTAACTTGGCTTTTTGCATCTGGACGTAACCAATCTAGTTGACCACTTTTACGTACTTCAGCTTGTTTCTTAACAAGACGGTGAGCGTAAGTAATAGGAGCGGGCATGAATACTTCTGTTTCATTGGTTGCGTAACCAAACATTAAACCTTGGTCACCTGCACCTTGTTCACGTGGGTCTGAACGGTCAACACCTTGATTAATATCAGGAGACTGTTTACCAACAACATTTAGTACAGCACAAGAATCTGCATCAAAACCCATTTCTGAGCTTGTGTAACCAATTTCACGTACGGTATCACGTGTGATTTGTTCAATATCAACCCATGCATCAGTAGTGATTTCACCACCAACCATAACCATTCCGGTTTTTACGTAGGTTTCACAAGCAACACGTGCTTTAGTATCTTGTTTTAAAATGGCATCAAGTACGGCATCAGAAATTTGATCGGCAATTTTATCTGGATGACCTTCAGAAACAGATTCTGAAGTAAATAAGTCACGTGACATGTGAACTCCTATTCGGGCTATTTGATTAAATTATTTTAGATGTTTTTACATCTAGACGTCCATCTTACATTTTTTTGTGATGGATAACACCCTATTCTTTTTAAATAAGATAGAACTGATTACACACATTGATGGTCGAAGTTGCTTAAAATTACTGTTTTATTTTCTTAAAGATACATTGTCTATGGGTTATACTCGCACTCATTTTAATTTTGCGGTTATGTTTTCCCTGTCTAATCGAGATCCTTTATGCCTTTATTGTTTCAATGTAAAAACATGTTTAGAAAAGCACTTTTTTTTATTAATAATCTTCCTCGCCTACATTTTTGGGCCATTATTGCGCTGTTCTTTTTCTTATTGTTTGTGAGCTTGATACCGCCTAGCGATCATAGTAATAAAAACATTAAGAGGGAGCTAACCTTACCAATCAGCGATTCATTGAAAGGTGGGTATGCTATCGCAGAACCTCAGAATGCAATTCGAGATAATAGCGATAAATTATTTCCTGATTTCTCTGGTAATCGTGAAGTTGAAATAACCATTTCTTCTGGCGATACGTTAAGTGAGATCTTTTCTAATGAAAGTATTTCAGCAGCCGTTTTACAAGAGTTATTAGAAGCGGATACTGAATATTTGCGTCTTGCTAATTTAATACCCGGTCAAGTTGTGCAATTATTGGTTAGTCCCGACAATCAATTACTGGCATTAAAAATCATTATTGACCGTGCTAATACCTTAAGTTTTGTTTTGAAGGATGGTGTCTACACTTCCAATCTAGAAATAAAGGAAGGCGAATGGCGTAATAGTTACTACCAAGGCAGTGTGACTGGTAGCTTTTACGTCAGTGCTAAAAAGAGTGGTTTATCGGCTAGTCAAATTCAACAAATTTCAAGTGCACTATCAGAACAGTTTGATTTCAATCGTCAGTTACGTGTTGGTGATACGTTTCACGTGTTAGTTGCAAAGCAATATATTGAGGGCGCTTATAGTTTTGATAGTGAAGTATTAGCTATTATTATTAAAACTCGCTCACGCAATTACACCGCATTTTTAAATGAAGATGGTCGTTATTATGATAAAAAGGGCAGAGGTTTAAGTAAAGCTTACCGTCGTTACCCAGTGAATGGTAAACCTCGTATTAGTTCTCGTTTTAATCCTAAGCGACTACACCCTATAACAAAACGTGTTAGTCCACATAATGGAACTGACTTTGCTGTGCCTGTAGGTACAAATGTATATGCTACTGGTGATGGGGTTGTGCTTCGTGCTGGTTATCACCCTGCAGCAGGTAACTATATTGTGATTAAACATGGCCGTAAATATACGACTCGTTTCCTACATTTAAGTAAGATATTAGTCCATAAAGGGCAGCGTGTTGCGATAGACCAATTAATTGCTAAGTCTGGTAATACAGGACGCTCGACAGGTGCGCATTTACACTATGAGTTCCATGTCTATAATAAACCGGTTAATGCGATGACAGTTGATTTACCGTTGTCACAAGAAATGCCTAAAAAAGAATTAAAAGCATTTAATGCTCGTAGAGATCTTTCTTTACGTGAAATGGGTGAATTTTAACGAGAATATGACAATGCTTAATAATGAATATTAAAATTTAAGCATTGTTTATTAATAGTTTATAACAGGTAGAGTTTAGTAGTTATGTTATTAAAAAGTGAAGCATACGAATCATGTATAGGTTATTTTGCTGATAATTTAAATATCTTCGAAGGGGCTGCAAGCTCTGGGAATGGGCAAGTTATTGCTGATATCGTATTAGATGAAGTAGCGAATTTATTGATGACATTTTGTCAGCAACAACCTCAGTTGAGTAATGAAACGCGCTTAATAGTCGTTGCTGAAGGCGATAGAATTGTTGATGATATGGAACAAATACTAGGTAAATGCTGGGAAAATCGTGCTTCAGAGGAACAAGCGCTTTTTATTAAAGAATATTTTTTATTAGTTAAAAATAGCTTAGATTCTCAAGTACCACACTTGTAAGAAGAACATTTATTTTTGTAGTATAAGCCTTTAGCTTATTACTTGAATTCAAATACTAAAAAACAATCTTCATAGATTGTTTTTTAGTTTCAATTCATTACTTTTTAAATATCAGCTTCATCATGAAAACAAAACTATTCGGCTTACTATGCAAGAGTATGGTTCAGGTGAACGACTTCTAATAATTGATCTTCTCGTTCGAATCGACTTTCCATTATTTGACCCAGTTCAGATAAATCTCTATCAAAATTTAATAGCGTTTTATCAGATGCATTTTCTGCATAAGTATCATTAAAATTTAAAGCAGTATCAGTCGTTGTGGTGATTCTAGAGTATAGCTCTTGTGCTATTTTTAAATTCTCTTCGCCACTTAATTTAGATTTTTCAATGATTTGTTCATAAACTTCAAAGTGTCCCGTTGAAGCATAATCTAATAAACCTTGGCAGAATTCAGTGATTAAGGCTTGATTTGGTAAGCCTTGTTTTTCTTTTTGATACGGCGGTAGCCCTGCTAGTTTACAGTATAAAATAACCAATTTTTGGCGCTCATCTAGCCAGTTATCTAAAACAGCAAGTGTGCCACCCCATTCTTCTTTTGCTTGCTTTATTTTTTTAAGCATAAAAACCTCTTTTAAATGAACTAGCTATAAAATTAACTAGGTAAAAATTAAGTCAAATAGCGGCATCCGTCAATATAAATTTAGTTTATATAGGTAACCACATCATTACTGTGAGCTTATGCCCAATGTAATAGCGTGAAATACACATATTTTACATTAATCGTTGTTATGACTTTTAATTTGTAAGTTTAATGTGTTGTTACCTTGATAAGATAAAAATAACACTTGTTCAATACCTGCTTGATATTGCACTATATTATTTATCACTCCCGAAAATGAGTATTCAGAATGTCAGAGTTAAAAACCGCGTTACACGACAGCGCATGGTGGTTTGTTTTATCAGAAGGAAAATTAGTTGCCTTAGATAAAGGAGAGCTGATCCCTTTTGGGTGTATTGAAGAATTACCTTTTCCTGATCACGTTACAGATAATAAGCGTTTATTAGGAACCTATAATAGTTACTCGTGTTATTTAGTAGAAGTCGATAACCATTTAGATATGGGGTTAGGCGAATATGTTAGCTTACGTTCATTATTAGGAAAAGTTCAGGATTTGTTATTTGAGATGGCAGGGCGTGCATTTCAAGTTGCTTTATTTTATAAAACCCATCGTTTTTGCGGTCAATGTGGCAATCCAATGCAAGAGATTGATTGGGAAGTTGCGATGAAATGTTATCACTGTCAACATCGTGCTTATCCGCGAGTGTCTCCTTGTATTATTGTGGCGATTCGTAAGCAAAAAAAGATCCTTTTGGCTTTGCATAACCGTCATCAAAAAAACAATTACCCTGTTTACACAACCTTAGCCGGGTTTACTGAAGCAGGTGAAACCTTAGAAGCTTGTGTAGAGCGCGAAGTTTTTGAAGAGGTCGGCCTTAAGGTTAAAAATATTCAATATGTTACCAGTCAACCTTGGCCATTTCCTCATTCGTTAATGATGGGATTTACCGCTGATTACGCATCAGGTGAAATAAAAATTCAACCCGATGAGTTAATTGAAGCCAATTGGTACGATATCGATGATTTACCTCTGGTACCAAAACATGGGACAATCGCGCGAAAATTAATTGAAAAAACAATAAAGCGATGCCGTTAAATTTAATTTTAGGTATCGAAGCGATAGGTAATACCAAATTTATTTATGCGAAGAGATAAGGTATATTCTATCAATAGATAGAAATGATTACTCGATAGGCTATCAATAGCTAAAACAGGATAAGGTTACAAATGACAGAATTAAAAAATGATCGTTATATTCGCGCTTTGCTAAACAAAGAAGTAGATAAAACGCCCGTGTGGATGATGCGTCAAGCAGGTCGTTATTTACCAGAATATAAAGCAACACGTGCTCAAGCAGGTGATTTCATGTCTTTATGTCGTAATGCTGATTTAGCTTGTGAAGTAACTTTACAGCCTTTGCGTCGTTTTGATTTAGATGCAGCGATTCTATTTTCTGATATTTTAACAATTCCCGATGCAATGGGATTAGGTTTATATTTCTCTGAAGGTGAAGGTCCTCGATTTGAGCGTCCTATTAGCTGTAAAAAAGATGTTGATAACCTGATCATGCCAGATCCCGAAGGCGAACTTCAGTATGTAATGAATGCAGTTCGTACCATTCGTCGTGATTTAAAAGGCGAAGTACCATTAATTGGTTTCTCTGGTAGCCCGTGGACGTTAGCGACTTACATGGTTGAAGGAAGTGGTTCAAAATTCTTTACTAAGATTAAAAAAATGGCATTTGCTGAGCCACAAACATTGCATCTTTTATTAGATAAATTAGCCGATTCTGTGATTGCTTATTTAAATGCTCAAATTGCTGCAGGTGCTCAATCTGTAATGGTCTTTGATACGTGGGGTGGTATTTTATCGCCACGCGATTATAAAGACTTCTCATTGCAATATATGCATAAAATAGTGGATGGTTTAACCCGTCATTATGATGGTCAAAAAATTCCGGTAACTTTATTCACAAAGAATGGCGGTCAATGGATCGAACAAATTGCTGATACTGGTTGTGATGCAATTGGTCTAGATTGGACAATTGATATCAAAGAAGCGAAAGCGCGTGTTGGTTCGCGTGTTGCACTGCAAGGTAACATGGACCCATCAATGCTATATGCATCACCAGAACGTATTCGCCAAGAAGTGGCGACTATCTTAGAAGGTTTTGGAACAGGTAATGGCCATGTGTTTAATTTAGGCCATGGTATTCATTTGGATGTGCCACCTGAAAATGCGAAAGTGTTTGTTGATGCAGTACATGAGTTAAGTGCGCCTTACCATCGTTAAGATTAGTGCGAGTTTGTTAATACAAGCTACAACATAAAGACAAAGTAAGTTCCGACTTATTTTTCTGAATGTATAAATTGAAAAAACATGCTTCGGCATGTTTTTGTGTCTGACGCTAACGTTACTTTTTATATCTTGTTGTAACTTCACTGTTTTAAATATTTAATAGTTCTGTACATAAAATGAACGATATACTAATACCTATTCACCACTTGTAAGTGACAATGTCAGCACTATAAATGGAGGTAAGATGACGATTTTTGTAAAGCATCATCAACTTAGTATTAGACCTTTTGTTGAATCAGATAAAAGTGACTTTATCGATATTTTACAGCACCGGGCTTGTATGAAATACAGCATCACTGGTGTGTTATCAAAACAACAGGCCGATGACTGCTTCAATATGTTCATCAGTAATAAAAAACATAAAATGTATGCCATTGAAGATCTAGACAATAGTACCGTCATTGGTTGTACTGGCTTACAGGATTGTTTTATTGATGAAGCAGTAGAGCCTTCATTTATTTTACGTCTCTTACCTGATTTTCATGATCATCAAGATCTACTCCCTGTATTACAACCGTTTATAAAACAATTAATTGTTTTATACCAATTGCCTTATTTACAAGCTGTCGTGGCGAAAAACAATCAATTTAGCACTCAATTAATGTCTGATTTGAACTTTGAAAAAATTAAAGCGATTACTTGCCGAGGCATTGACAGTTATTTACATAAAACTTATTAAACACGCAGTTATTAATTATTTTGAATAAATAGCACTATTTTTGTATTTTTATCCAACAAAACGAATAAAAGTCCTTTCAATTCGGGTAGAATGCCGCCCAAGTTTAACTTTATAAAAAAACTCCAGTCATTTGAGTTTTTCACCCATGAAAACATTAACCGAGGAATGTGGAAGATAATGGAAAATAACCGAACAATTAAACGCGCACTGATCAGTGTTTCTGATAAAACTGGTATTGTAGAATTTGCACGTGAATTAGCGGATAAAGGCGTTGAGCTTTTATCAACAGGCGGTACTTGTAAATTATTGGCTGAAAATAATATCAAAGTAACAGAAGTATCTGATTACACTGGATTCCCTGAAATGATGGATGGACGTGTAAAAACATTACATCCTAAAATTCATGGCGGTATTCTTGCTCGTCGTGGTATCGATGAAGCAATTATGTCTGCAAACGATATCCAAGCGATTGATATGGTTGTTGTTAACTTATATCCATTTGCTGCAACAGTAGCTAACCCAGATTGTACATTAGAAGATGCGATTGAAAATATCGATATCGGCGGTCCTACAATGGTTCGTGCTGCGGCAAAAAATCATAAAGACGTAGCCATTGTTGTAAATGCATCTGACTACTCACGTATTTTGTCTGAAATGACAGAAAACGACGGTAGCTTAGTTTATAAAACGCGTTTTGATTTAGCGATTGCTGCTTATGAGCATACAGCTCAATACGACGGGATGATTGCTAACTACTTCGGTACGATGGTACCAAGTTACGGTGAAAACAAAGAAGGTGATGAGGAATCAAAATTCCCACGCACTTTCAATGCGCAATTCCAAAAGAAACAAGACATGCGTTACGGTGAAAACTCTCATCAAGCAGCAGCTTTCTATGTTGAAAATAATGTTCAAGAAGCCTCTGTATCGACTGCAACGCAGTTACAAGGTAAAGCATTATCTTACAACAACATTGCTGATACTGATTCTGCATTAGAATGTGTTAAAGAATTTTCAGAGCCAGCTTGTGTGATTGTTAAACATGCAAATCCGTGTGGTGTTGCCGTTGCTGGAAACATTCTTGATGCATACGAAGGTGCTTACAAAACAGACCCAACGTCTGCATTTGGTGGCATTATCGCATTCAACCGCGAATTAGACGCTGCAACAGCTGAAGCAATTACATCACGTCAATTTGTTGAAGTAATTATCGCTCCATCAGTAAGTGATGAAGCCGTTGCTATTATAGCTGCTAAAAAGAACCTACGTTTATTAGTGTGTGGCAAATGGGCTGACCAAACAACTGAGTTTGATATCAAACGCGTTAACGGTGGTTTATTAGTACAAGATCGTGACCAAGGTATGGTTGATATAGCAGACCTTAAAGTTGTGTCTAAACGCCAACCAACAGAGTCAGAAATGACAGATTTATTATTTAGCTGGAAAGTGGCTAAATTTGTTAAATCAAATGCGATTGTTTACGTTAAAAACAGTGCAACAGTGGGTGTAGGCGCAGGTCAAATGAGCCGTGTTTACAGTGCTAAAATTGCAGGCATTAAAGCAGCAGACGAAAACCTAGTCGTTGAAGGTTCTGTTATGGCATCTGATGCGTTCTTCCCATTCCGTGACGGTATTGATGCAGCAGCAGAAGCCGGCATTAGTTGTGTTATCCAGCCTGGTGGTTCAATGCGTGATGATGAAGTTATCGCAGCAGCAGATGAGCACAACATGGCAATGGTATTTACAGGGATGCGCCACTTCCGCCATTAATCTTATTTTGCTTTGTGCTTTGGCACGTCCTCTACGTTGAAAGTGCTCACTTGCAGTAGCAAGCTCCGCGCTTTCGCCTGATGACAAGCCAAATCCCTTAGCAAAAGAAAGATGAATCTATTTTATTTGGTGGCCTTTTTGCCACCTTATTTACATATACGATAAAACTAATACTCAGTTAAGCTATTTATAGTTGTTTAGCTCTCAGCAGAAGCTGAAAAACACGAGCAAAGATGCGTAAGGAAATAAAATGAATGTACTAATTATTGGTAATGGCGGTCGTGAACATGCGTTGGCATGGAAAGCGGCACAAAATAGTGAAGTTAAAAACGTATTTGTTGCACCGGGCAATGCCGGTAGTGCATTAGAAAACAAAGTAACTAACGTGAATATCGGTGTTGAAGATATCGATGCATTGGTTGCTTTTGCAAAAGAAAACAATGTTGAATTAACGATTGTAGGGCCAGAAGCACCATTAGTTATGGGTGTGGTTGATGCGTTCCGTGAAGCTAAGTTAGCTTGTTTCGGGCCAACCAAAGGTGCAGCACAGTTAGAAGGCTCTAAAGCTTTCACTAAAGACTTTTTAGCACGTCATGACATTCCAACGGCTTGGTACCAAAACTTCACTGAAATTGAGCCTGCGTTGGCTTACGTTCGTGAAAAAGGTGCGCCAATTGTAATTAAAGCAGATGGTCTTGCCGCAGGTAAAGGCGTGATCGTTGCGATGACCTTAAAAGAAGCTGAAGATGCTATTCAAGATATGCTTGCTGGTAATGCATTTGGTGAAGCTGGGCATCGCGTGGTCGTTGAAGAGTTCTTAGATGGCGAAGAAGCATCATTTATCGTGATGGTTGACGGTAAAAATATCGTACCAATGGCAACAAGCCAAGATCACAAACGTGTTGGCGATGGCGATACAGGTCCAAATACTGGCGGTATGGGCGCATATTCCCCAGCACCAGTAGTAACGCCTGAAATGCATGATCGTATTATGGAGCTTGTTATTCGCCCTACGGTTGAAGGTATGGCTGCTGAAGGCAATACTTACACTGGTTTCTTATACGCGGGTCTAATGATCATGGCTGATGGCACACCTAAAGTGATTGAATACAACTGTCGTTTTGGTGACCCTGAAACACAACCAATCATGTTACGTATGAAATCTGACATTGTTACTTTATGCCTAGCGGGTGTAAACGGTGAACTGGAAGATATGGTTGCCGAGTTTGATTCACGCGCTGCGATTGGTGTTGTATTAGCGGCTGGCGGTTACCCTGCTGATTACACTAAAGGCCATGTTATTTCAGGTATTCCTGAAGCAACTGAAGGACTTAAAGTGTTCCATGCTGGTACTGCTGAAAAAGACGGTCAAGTGGTAACAAGTGGCGGACGTGTACTTTGTGCAACTGCATTAGGTAATACAGTGACAGAAGCGCAACAGAAAGCGTATGAGCTAACTAAACAGATTAGTTGGGATGGTATGTTCCATCGCAATGATATCGCTTACCGTGCGATTGCACGTGAAAATAATAAATAAGTTATTTTTACCAAGATAAGCAAGTTTTATTAGTCATTAAAAAGCACCTTCGGGTGCTTTTTTTATTTTTATGAAAGTTGGTATAGAACGGTATTCTTTAATGTGTTGAATGATGCGATAGCAGTAGACCTTAATTGTGTTTTATTTAATACCAGTTACACTAATTACCTGATCTATTTTACTTGTTAAAATAACTTATTTCTTCGTTGTAAATTTCGTAAAGGGAACAACCATTTAGCTCAATTTACGCCTTAAACTAAGTCATTTTTCCTACGCAAAATTTAGATCACTTATTTAATGTGATCGGTATAAGGTGTTTTTGAATGTGTATACCACTCCATATCCCTACTAAAATACCAGCTACAGCAACAAAACCGCCTGGCGATAATATCGGCATCGCTAACAGTAATTGTACACTGTTTCCACCTAAGGCTAATGAAGCGCCTATCCCCATTAATGTTCCCGCACAAAAATGTACCATCCATTGTTGAAATTTTGCTGGTACGAACAAAAATTTATTAGTACGCCATGCAGCAAATAACATGCCTGTTAATAAAGCGATAAAAAATAGGTATTGTTCAAATATAGGCCAGTTGTATAATTTATTTTCTGTTAAAGCGCTGCTTAATTGATTTAATATTGCATTGGGTGACCATCTCGGTTGATAAAGATAAATAAACCCAGACAACAAGCCTATTCCCATCATACTAAACCATAGTTTTTTTCTTCTTTTATTACTGAAAGAAATCCAAACAATGAGCAGTAAAGAGATAGAGCCTAATAATAAATAATGGGATAGTTTATGAATAGGTATCTGCACAAAACCTCGGTCTGGGGACCAATAGGCTAATATTGTCCAGCCCGCTAGCCAACCCAGTATGGTTGCTAACATTTTAATGTCGCCCCTAGTCAGTTTTCCTAATGTCGATATGCCACAACCTTGATTGAGTGCTGCGCCTAATCCAAATAAAAAACCACCAAAGAGAAACCAAATATTCATCTTATACATTGTAAAGTGTAAAGGGATATCGACTAAATAAGCGAATAAAGTGGATACCCATACCAATACACCACTTAACAGAATAGACATTAAATATTCTTTATTGCCATCTCTCCATTCATTAACCCCTTTAAACATACACAAGCCTGTTGTTTGGGCTAGGTAACCTAATGCAATCACTGCTAACAAAACGAGACTCAATAGCATAATGAACCTATTAATAGGAGTTAAAAAAGAGAGAGCTGTTAAGCTCTCTTTATATGTAAACTAGAACTAATGTTAATAACTACCAAGATGCCGCGTTAGCTTCTTGCATATCATAACGCCAGTTTTCAGGTATCGTGGTCTCATCTAACAACGCGTTCTCTGCTATGGTTGGATAAAGCTGAGCGTAATTTTGAACATCCGTTCCCTGTATTCTACGATTGATATGTTTAGGTTTTAGTTCATGAATACCATTAAGTCCTGTTGCTGCTACTAGCTCAACTAAGTTGGCAACTGTTTCTCGATGGAAGTTAGCCACACGCTGTGCTTTGTTTGTAACAACAATCGCTTTATTACGAGAAGGGTTTTGTGTTGCAATGCCCGTTGGGCAGTTGTCCGTATTACAAGTTCGAGCTTGAATACAACCTAAAGATAACATCATGCCTCGTGCTGAATTAACTGTATCTGCGCCTAAAGCGATTGCTCTTAATATATGAAATGCGGTAAACATTTTCCCAGAAGCAATGATGCGTATATGATCTCTTAATCCAAAACCGATTAGAGTATTGTTTACAAAAATTAACGCATCACGAATAGGCGTTCCTACAGAGTTAGTCATTTCAGTGGGTGCTGCACCTGTTCCTCCTTCTCCGCCATCAACAGTAATAAAGTCTGGGTAGATATTGGTTTCTATCATGGCTTTACAAATCGCTAAGAATTCATCATGTCGGCCTATACAAAGTTTGAAGCCAACAGGTTTACCACCTGATAAATCACGTAATTGTTTGACAAAATGTAATAATTCTATCGGTGTTGAAAATGCACTATGAGCAGGAGGTGAAACCACATCTTGTCCCATTGGCACGTGACGAATAGCTGCTATTTCTTCTGTTAATTTTGCCGCAGGTAAAATACCACCATGACCTGGTTTTGCACCTTGTGACATTTTTATTTCTATCATTTTAACAACGTCATTAGATGCATTCTTTTTAAATGTTTCAGGGTTAAAGTTCCCCATATCATCTCGACATCCAAAATAACCAGTACCAATCTGCCATACGATATCGCCGCCATGTTCTAAATGATACGGACTCATACTTCCTTCACCAGTATTATGGGAAAAACCACCAATCTTAGCGCCTTTATTCAGAGCCATAATTGCGTTTTTACTTAATGCGCCGTAACTCATTGCTGAAATGTTTAAGGGTGATGCCATATACGGCTTAAGACAGTCAGGACCACCAAATTTAACTTTAGGGTCTAAGTCTGTTGGGTGTTTAGGTTGCATTGAATGGTTTACCCACTCATATCCTGCACGGTTTGTATCGAAAATGGTGCCAAAAGGGCGTGTATCTCGGTCTCCTTTTGCACGTTGATAAATTAACGATCTAAACTCTCTTGGAATAGGCGTACCGCTTGTATCTGATTCTACAAAGTATTGCTGTATCTCTGGTCTAACAGATTCTAATAGGTATCTAAATCTGCCGAATATAGGGTATAAGCGACGAATAGATTGTTTGCTTTGAAACATGTCATAAAAACCCATCATCATTAAAGGGATTAATACAACTAAACTCCACATCCAAAGATGAGAGATCATGGATAACGCTGCAATTAAAATGAGCGATATGAAAGTAATACTGACGAAAGCTTGGCGCATTGTCATAAATTAATGTCCTTATTTTTTGTATGAATACATTGAGTATAGTAAGTATTTTAAAAATATTTGTTAATTAAGAGACCTAAAAAATCGAGGGTAAATTTCATCCGCTACATCAAAAATGAATAAATAAAAAGAATTTGTAGATTAATGTCGTTGAATAGTGATACTGATTACACTAATTAAGTGATCTCAATTTTGCACAGGAAAAATGACTTAGTTCAAGGCGAAAATTTAGCTAAATGGTTGTTCCCTTTACGAAATTTACAACGAAGAAATAAGTTATTTTAACAAGTAAAATAGATAACTTAATTAGTGTGGTTGGTATGATTATTATCTAAGTTGTTTAGCTTTGAGGCGGAAGGTAAGGTTATTTATTTTTGAGGAGTGAATAAATTTATTGATTCTTGGATTAAGTTAATGAATAACGGAAAGTTAAAATAGTTCAGCTTTCCGTATTAATGACTCTGAATATAATTAATTGTTAACTTATATATCTGCTTACCCATGCCGCAATAACTTCTGCAGCATATTCAGAATCTTTTTTGTCAGTTAATAGGTGATCTGACTTATCTAAACTGACAAAGCTCTTAGGGTGAACCGCTGCTTGATAGATTTTTTCAGCTTCGGAAATATTAACAATACTATCAATAGGTGAGTGCATAACTAATAATGCTTTTTTTAATGTTCTAATATGACTCGTATCGTAGCGATTAATATCTTCTAAGAATTGTTTTTGTATTGTAAATTTCCGACCTGCTAAGCTAACTTCAGCTTCACCCTTTTCATTAATATCATCAATATGAGCTGAAAAGTTGTGTGCAACGTGAGCTGCATCAGATGGAGAACCAATAGTCACCACTGCCTTAGATTCAGGAACTTTAGCTGCCACAGCTAATACTGCTGCCCCCCCTAAGCTATGCCCGATAAGTAATTTTGGTGCGTTATATTCTTGACGAAGAAAATCTGCAGCAGCGTTTAAGTCTTGAATATTTGAAGAAAAGTTAGTATTTGCAAAGTCACCATCGCTGTTACCTAAGCCTGTAAAGTCAAAACGCAACACCGCAATGCCCTTCGCGGTTAATGCTCTGCTAATGCGAGTTGCAGCTGCAACGTCTTTACCGCATGTGAAACAGTGTGCAAATAGTGCGTAACATACAATGTCAGACTCAGGTGTTTCTAATAAACCACTGAGCATATGAGTACCATTAGTGAATTTTACTTTTTGGCGCATGATTTTTCCTTGTTGGATCGTGGGTAAATTGAAACGTTTAATTTCTACATATCATACCAATCATGCTTATACCAAAAGAATTAATAAGGTGATCATTCTTGCTGGTTAAAATCCCCCCTAACTGCGTTGTGAGTTTTGAAGTGAGAACAACTATCTCCTACAACTCACGCCTTATTAGTGTTAATTTTTCCTGCGCAATCTTTGATTACTTATTTAATTCCATTGGTATTATTAACTGTTCTATTTTACTGGTTAAAATAACTTGTTGCCTTGTTGTAAGTTACGTAAAGGGAGCAAGCATTAAAGCATTATCTTCTTTTAGTTAATTCTCCAACAGATGATTAACGAAGTTAATCTTCGAAAGGTCTCAACTTACGCCTTAAACTAAGCTATTTTCCATCTCAAATTTAGAACATTTATTTAATATAATTGGTATTACGTTAGATAATAAGCTGATAACCATTCAAAAGTTAATTGCTTAATTTCTATTAGATCACATTATCGAAGCAATGAATATTATATGTGCGTCGTTTTTATAGAAAATTGACTGAAGGTATGTTAGAAAAGGGGCGTTAAAAGATGAGTTAATATCAATAATTAACGTTAATGATGGAAACTAAAAGAGAGTACATAAAAAACCCTCAGAAGAGGGCTTAAAATAACTTTTTAAAAGTTATAAGATTACATGAAACAAATAGTATTATTTGTTTACAGATTCTTTAAGAGCTTTACCAGCAACAAAAGCAGGCACGTTAGCTGCTTTAATTTGAATGTCTGCACCTGTTTGTGGATTGCGACCTGTACGTGCTGCACGATGATTTACTTTGAATGTGCCAAAGCCGATTAGTTGAACTGGTTCGCCATCTTTTAGACTGTCAGTCACGCTAGCTAAAATTTGCTCTAGAGCTGCTTTAGCTTGTACTTTAGTTAGGTCAGCTTTTTCTGCGATGTCTGCTACAAGTTGAGTTTTGTTCATTATTTGACTTCCGTTAGTATAAAAAAATGCATAAGAATTTAAACACTTAATTAATGTATTGCATTCATTCCTAGCAAGTAAAGCATAATCCGCTTAAAAATGAAGAAAGTAGCAATTTATTTACTTTATTGTGCCAAAAATCACAAAATTATAACATTTAAAGGCTGATTCTATGATGTTGAGATGCCAATATTAGTACTTTCAAGTGATCGTATGTAAGTACGAATTGACTTGATGAGGTCAGGGGTACGCTCATTATCTAGCATTTTTAAGATTGTTTTTTGTACTTCTAACTGCTCAATAAATAACGGTTCTTCAACTAATGTTGTTTCATCAATTTCTTCATCTATCTGTAATTCTATAAAACTAGCAATCGTTGCAAAGCTAGTTTGACTTGCATTTAATGCTTCTTCTTTAGACTTACTGGTGAAGGAATTAAAAATACAATTGGTAATAACACAATAATCTACAGCAGGGTAAACACCATAAAATTCATGATCGCTAGTCTCTGGGATAATCGCATCAAAATTTTCTTCTTGGATAGTAAAGTTAATTTTTGCGCCTTTTACCGTCAGCTTTTCCCAAAAAAGCTGCAAGATATTTTCCGCTATAACATCATGTTCACTTTCTATTGCTTGACTGAACATTTTAAAGTGAGTGATATTTTGCTCAGCTAATGCCATACAAAATACGCTTTGTTGCCAAGCCTGTAAGTTTGTAAGTTGATCATTGATGGGAAGAGATAGCATAGTCGTCCTATTTGCACCTTTAAAAGAAGCTAAGATTATAGGCTAATTTAATAACTGTCTTTAGATATTTAATTATTTCTTTTATTTATCAAAAGATAATGGCAGTTAAATTGAATTTTAGAGCTTAAGACGTTTTAATCTTGAGGCAATATACTGAGTGTAATGAAAGTTGGAGCGCTTAACCCTGTCTATTGATAACAAAGGTGATATTCGCAGAATGACTTGGTTGTTTATATAAAATGAAGGTATAAAAAAAGCGACTCATTGAGTCACTTTTTTAGGATCTAAATAGGGTAGGACTTAGCCCATGCCGTATTTTTTTAATTTTTTGCGTAATGTACCACGGTTAATACCTAACATGGTTGCTGCACGTGTTTGATTACCACGAGTGTACTGCATAATAATATCTAGCATTGGTGCTTCAACTTCCGCCAATACTAATTCATATAATTCAGTGGTATCTTGACCGTTCAATTTTGCCACATAACCAGATACAGCTTGACGTACTGAGTCACGTAGTGGACGTTGAGTTATTTGCCCTGTAGCTGGAATACTAGTAGTTGTTGTCAGTGCTTCTTGAGAAATATTTTGTTCAAACATGGGTATTAACTCTTTTAATTACAATTGATTTAAATAAGTTTCTAATGCATTTAGTTGCTCGCTAGAGCTTTCTATGGCATTAAATTTTCGCTTAAAATTACCTAACCTGTCTTGCTCCTGTAAATACCACCCGACGTGCTTCCTAGCGATTCGAGGGCCCATTACATCACCATAAAAACCATGTAAAGCTTGTACATGATTTAATAGTATTTCTGTAATTTCCATTTGTGCTAAACGCTGAGCATATTGCCCGGTGTTTAAGTAATGGTTAATTTCATTGAATATCCAAGGTGCACCTTGTGCGCCTCGTCCAATCATGATGGCATCCGCTCCTGTATGATCCAGCACATACTTGGCTTTTTCAACTGAAGTAATATCACCATTTGCAATCACAGGGATTGATATACTTTCTTTAATTGTTTTTATTGTGTCGTACTCGGCTTCACCTTTAAACAGGCACTGACGTGTACGACCATGCACTGATAGTGCTTGGATACCAGATTGTTCAGCGATCTGTGCAATCTCTAATCCATTTCTATTTTCCGGATCCCAGCCAGTACGAATTTTCAAAGTGACAGGCACATCAACCGCATCAACTACACTTTCTAAAATAGCTTTCACTAATTCAGGGTGCGGAAGTAATGCCGAACCTGCTTTTTTCTTATTCACCTTTTTGGCGGGACAACCCATATTAATATCAACGATCTGAGCACCTAGCTGTACGGTCAATCGTGCAGCGTTGGCCATTGCTAGCGGTTCTGCGCCAGCAATTTGTACAGAACGAATACCTGATTCATCATGGTAGTCCATTCGTAACTTAGATTTCGTGCTATTCCAAACACGAGGATTCGATGACAGCATCTCTGAAACTGCCAATCCAGCACCTTGCTTACGGCAAAGTTCTCTGAATGGGCGATCGGTAACACCTGCCATCGGCGCTAAAATAAGATTATTGTCTAATTGATACTTTCCAATGCGCATATTCTAAGCGTTCTCTAAGTTAAGGCGGCGTAGTCTACGCATTTTTTCAATCAGAATAAAGGTTAATAATTAACCATTTCGAAATTATTTCGCTTGCAAACTGAGCAACACTTTGTTCTCAGTTATTTATAATCACTTTAAGCGTGCTTAATTCCCGATAAACGAGCCCATTCATCTTTGATTTTTGCAGTATCCATATCAAACCATTGGCCATAAACTGTCAGTAATTCATCTGCTTGTTGTTCTAAAATACCTGATAGCGCTAATTTACCATTGGTTTTAACGAGGCATTCAATACTTGTTGATAATTCACGTAATGGGCCCGCTAAAATATTAGCAACCACGACATCGGCAACAATATCTTTTGGGGCATCTTCAGGTAAGTACAGTTCAAGCTGGTCTGATACATTATTGCGTTGTGCATTATCACGACTGGCAGTAATCGCTTGTGGGTCAATATCAATGCCGATAACACGTTTTGCACCTAATTTAAGTGCGGCAATGGCTAATATGCCTGAACCACAACCAAAATCGATAACCACTTTATCTTGTAGATCTTGTGCATCTAACCAAGCTAAACAAAGCGCGGTTGTTGGGTGAGTACCTGTACCAAAAGCAAGGCCAGGATCTAACATCACATTTACTGCACTTTCATCTGGAACAGGTTTCCAACTTGGGCAAATCCATAAACGTTCGCCAAATTTCATTGGGTGGAAGTTATCCATCCATTCACGAACCCAATCTTTATCTTCTAATTGTTCTATTTTAAAAGCAAAATCATCTGCTAGTAATTCACTGCTCTTTAATACTGCAATAACAGGTAACATGTCAGTTTCTGCTTCGTAAAGCCCTGTTACGTCGGTATCGCCCCATAAACGAGTTTCTCCTGGCATAGGTTCAAAAATAGGCGTGTCTTGCGAATCAGTGAAGGTTGCCGATAGAGCTCCATTATCCATTAGTAATTCGCCAATTTCTTCTGCATTTACGTTATTTGCATTTAATTTAAGCTGGATCCAAGGCATGATTTTCTCTTTTTTATTGGGGTAGGTAGATAGAGGGCAAGAATACAGGGAATTAATAAATTAATATAGCCGTTGGGTAAGTATTCTAGTTAGTGTGTGTAAGTTCAAATACCTTACTTATAATTGCTGCACTATAGACAATTCTACTCCAAAGAAACTCTTTTTTGTATTCGTATACCGTAAAATAGCGTTGGTAATAATTTTTATATTAGAAGCTATTTTTATATATCAATTACCTTAATTTACTTAAGGGATTGTTTTATTTTATAAAATTTTAATAAATAGTTTGTTTTAACCCAGTATGATGAGTAAGTCTTGAATAAGATTAGTATTATCATTAAAAATGACGGCTTGTTACGAAAAGGGTATTTCGATGAACAAAATAGTGATTATTGATGATCACCAGTTATTCTTATATGGCCTAAAATTAACCTTAGAAAATGAAAATAACGTGGTGACAACGTTTGATAACCCAATTAAAGCATTGGCAGAAATAAAAAATATTCAGCCAGATCTCATTTTGATGGATTTATATATGCCTGAAATGAATGGGTTATCAATGATTGAAGCATTAACTGAGGCTGATATTGCTTCTCCAGTAGTGATTTTGTCTGCCTGCGAAGATTATTTGGATGTCCATTATGCTTTACAAAAAGGTGCAATGGGTTTTATTCCAAAATCTTATGCGCCTACAGATATGCTAAATGCTTTACAAACAGTTTTTACAGGTGACATTTTTGTACCTGAAAATGTCCTATTAGAAATTGAAAGCATTGCTTCGTTGGAAGAACAGAATAAAAAAACTTTTCATTTGTCAGAAAGGCAAATACAAATTCTACAATTAATCTATGCTGGGAAAAAGAACCGAGAAATTGCTGATGAATTATGTATTTCGAAAGATACTGTTAAATTTCATCAGAAAGGTTTATATACAGCATTAGAAGTATCAGGCTCTTCGAGCCGATTAAAAGCCGTTGAAAAAGCATTATCAATTGGTTTACTTAAAGTTTAATTAACACTCTTTTTTACACTGGTTGTTAAGTTATTCAGTAAACATTTATTAAGGCTATATGTTTTAATAAAGTATATTTAATAAGTATTTATACCAATCACAATAAATAGCTTATCTATTTTACTAGTTAAAATAGTCCACTTCTTTGTTGTAAGTTTCGTAAAGGGAACAGCCATTAAATAATTAATATCTTTTGGTTAATTTTCCGATAGACGATTAACGAATTTAATCTTCGACAGGTTTAATTTACGCCTTTAATTGAACTGTTTTTCCAGCGCAAAATTTAGATAATATATTTAATGTAATCGGTATTACTTCAATAGCCATTATTAATAATTACTGTATTAATGATACCGATTACTTTAACAAATAATTCAGCTAATTCGTGTGATTGGTATAATAACTACTTTAATAATTGCTTTAGTAAAAACCTCAATGAAGCAGGCTTCACTGGTTTATTAAGAATTTTATAGTTTATTTCTTTACCTGTTGTTTGTACTTCTTTTAATTTACCAGGGTCAGCTTCACCTGTTAGTAATACTGCTGGTATATCATCTTGCTCTTTAATTTTTTTAATAACATCGAGTCCAGTCTTTTGGTTTGGTAGACGATAATCAGATATTATTAAATCATAATTATTTAAATAGTATTTTTCTAACCCCTCTTCAGCGGTATCGGCACATTCTACTGTATATCCCCAATTTTCAAGTAGCATACTTAAGGCATGCAGGATCCCTTGATCATCATCGATCAGCAGGATTTTGTAGTCAATAGAATGGTTGGAAAGCTTATTTAAATTTATATGTTTTTTGGTATTTTCGGCAATGTTCACTGCAAAGCTAAAACGGCTCCCGCGTTGATTGCTGATGACTTCAATTTTTGTATCGCATAATATCGCTTTACGTTGTGCAATGGGTAAGCCTAAACCAATGCCTTTACTTTTATTGTGCAAAGGGTTGTCTGCTAACGATATTTCATCAAATAAATTATCTAAAAGAGAAGTTTCAATTTTGGCTCCTTGGTTCCAAACTTGAATTAATGCTTTGCCTTGATAATGACGAACACTTAATAATATTTGTGTCCCTTTTTTCTGGCTACCGTGAATAATCGCATTATTTAGTAAGGTTTCTATTATCTCTATAAACAGCCGTTTATCGGTTTTAATGGTTAAATTTGGTAAGCGAGTAATAATCTGGATACCGAGTTCAAATGCTTGAAATTGGTATTTTTTGATCGAAGGCAACAATGTTGATGCTAACGTAAATTCACTTATTTGGGGAACAGTGGTATCGCTGTCCATACGTGCTAAATCCAACAAGCTAGACAACCACCTATCTAACTCTTCTGAAGCCAGCTTAATATTTTTTGCTAATTGTAACTGAGGCGTGCCAGTCAGTTTATTTTCTAATAAATGACCGTATAAGGATAAGCTACTCAAAGGCTGTCTGATATCGTGAATAATACGTTTTAAATAATCACCCGTTTGCTGATTAATTATGCTGGGTTGCTCGGGCTTTATTTCTACTGGTTGTTTGTTTTTTTTACTATGACGTGATTGTGTAAAAATAGTGAGGTAGCACATGGTCATTAAAAATGTGCTATTGAATAAAAAAGCTAAAGCGTCTGTATTGCCAATGATTGAAGCAAATATATAGCAAATTGCTAAAAATATATTATTGATGACTAGATGTGTCGTACTGTAGGCAAATAAATAAGAGTAAAAAAGAGGTAGTAATAAGACTAAGTATAAGAAGCTGCTGACGTATAGATGTTCTTGAAAGTGACTATTTATTGAAACAAAAAAGGTGATTGATAAGCAATTAATAGGCATTAATGTTTGCACTATATTGTCTTTTTTCGCTATCAGTCCAACTAAATTTAGGACGCATAACAATAGAATAATTGCTGGAATAAATAATGGTGTTATAAATGTCGGTGATGCTCCAAATCTTGTATAGCTTTGGCCTATTCCAATAAGGAAAAAGAAAACAAAAGAGCATAGTATAATGACATTAAAAGGGCGCAATGATTGCCATCTAAGTTGGCTTTGTGTTGGTATTGCTTCCTGCATTACGATCTCTATTTTCACTATTAGTTAATTAATTCATTTATATACCTATATTTATTATGATTTCCAAGCTTTAAGGTCTCAATATTAGGTATTTCTGAAGGTAATTATCGAGTTGCTTGATAAATGATAGGTAAAAAAAAGCCTAACAAAGTTAGGCTCGCCTGTAATATGTCTTTTTATTACAAATTTGAATAAAAAATCCATTTAAATGGCATCAAAGTGGGTGTACTACTATGCCTCAATTCCTTAAGACTCTTATACAATGCCTCAAGCCTAGTAAAAAAGTAACTACCCGATCGGGTAGTTTTTGAATCATATACTATTTTAATGCATTGTTTGATTGTTTTGTAAGCATTTTAATCTTTTGATGCAGTAAATTGTGCAGCGCTTTGCAAAGCAAATGAATACCCCTTAGCACCCATTCCACAAATAACCGCACAAGCAATATCAGACAGATATGAGTGATGTCTAAATTTTTCGCGTTTATGAATATTAGATAAATGCACTTCAACAAAAGGAACTGCAACACCTAATAAGGCATCACGAAGCGCTACGCTTGTATGAGTAAAAGCAGCAGGATTGATGATAATAAAATCAATTTCTCCAGCACTCTCATGAATTTTTTCAATGAGTTCATATTCACGATTAGATTGAAGGTGTGATAATTGAATATTTAAGTCAGCGGCTTCTAAGTGAAGGGATTCAATAATATCTGTTAAGGTCTGGCTACCGTAAACTTCTGGCTCACGTTTACCCAGCAAATTAAGGTTAGGTCCATTTAATACTAATACTTTCACTTTTTGCTCCTGTCTAACTTAGGCCACATAAAAAAACGCCTCGATAACAGAACCGTTATCGAGGCGTTTAGTATAACCAGAAAAATCACACTTAGTTAATTTCTTGATTCTCTTTGATCAGTTTATCTACAACGCTTGGATCAGCGAGTGTCGATGTATCACCAAGCTGATCACTTTCACCCGTTGCAATTTTACGCAATATACGACGCATAATTTTACCTGAGCGTGTTTTAGGTAGACCTTCTGCCCAATGTAAAATATCAGGGGTAGCAATGGCTCCAATTTCCTTACGGACCCATTGCTTTACTTCTGCATATAGTTCAGGAGAAGAGTATTCACCGGAATTTAATGTGACATAAGCATAAATACCTTGTCCTTTAATCGCGTGTGGTACCCCCACGACTGCAGCCTCAGCAATTTTAGGATGTGAAACTAGCGCACTTTCTATTTCAGCTGTTCCCATACGGTGCCCTGACACATTTAATACGTCATCTACACGCCCAGTGATCCAGTAATATCCATCTTCATCGCGACGTGCACCATCACCTGTAAAGTACATATTTTGGAAAGTAGAGAAATAAGTTTGTTCAAAACGATCATGATTGCCATAAAGCGTACGCATTTGACCCGGCCAGCTATCCAACATGACTAAGTTGCCTTCAATCGCACCTTCTAGAATGACACCTTCATTATCAACCAATGCAGGCTGCACACCAAAAAATGGACGTGTTGCTGAACCTGGTTTGAGATCAGTTGCGCCAGGTAGCGGAGTAATTAATATACCGCCAGTTTCTGTTTGCCACCATGTATCAACAATTGGGCATTGTTTGTTACCAATTTTATCGTAGTACCACTGCCATGCTTCTGGGTTAATTGGTTCACCTACTGAACCTAGGATACGTAATGATTTACGACTTGTACCCTGTATTGCTTCGTCACCTTTAGCCATTAATGCTCGAATTGCTGTTGGCGCGGTATATAACAAAGTCACTTGATGTTTATCAACCACCTCACTCATACGTGCTGGTGTTGGGTAATTTGGTACGCCTTCAAATAATAACGTGGTCGCGCCATTAGCCAATGGTCCGTAAACTAAATAACTATGTCCTGTTATCCAACCTACATCGGCAGTACACCAGTAAATATCACCTTCTTGGTAATCAAATACATATTTGAAGGTCATTGCGGCATACACTAAATACCCACCCGTCGTATGTAATACACCTTTTGGTGTACCAGTAGAGCCTGAGGTGTAAAGAATGAACAGTGGATCTTCAGCATTCATTGCTTCTGGTTCACAATCTGTTGGTTGTGATTGTGTTACTGCTGTCCAATCTAAATCTCGACCTTCAATCCAATTAACGTCACCACCTGTATTTTTAAAGACAATGACATGCTCAACGCAATCAGTACCGTCACGTGTTAACGCTTCGTCAACATTGGCTTTCAATGGCACAGTACGGCCACCGCGTCGACCTTCATCGGCTGTGATCACTAATTTTGAGCTACTATCGATGATACGGCCTGCAATGGCATCAGGAGAGAAACCACCAAAAACAATTGAATGTACTGCGCCTATACGTGTACAAGCTAGCATTGCGACAGCCGCTTCTGGTGTCATCGGCATGTATAAACAAACCACATCGCCTTTTTTAATACCTAATTCTTTTAAAGCATTGGCAAACTGACATACTTGGGTATACAGCTCTTGATAAGTAATTTTTGCATCTTGGTCTGGAGAGTCACCTTCCCATAATAAAGCTACCTGATCCCCTTTGCTGGCTAAGTGGCGATCGATACAGTTAACAGAAACATTTAACTCCCCATCTTCAAACCATTTAATATTGACATTGCCAGGAGCGTAAGAACTGTTTTTAACTTTAGTGTAAGGTTTTATCCAATCTAAAATTTTACCTTTCTCACCCCAAAATGCCTCTGGATCTTCGATAGATGCTTTATATTCAGATAAATATTGGTCATTAGTTAGCAAGCTATTTGCTGCTAGTTCTGGTGAAACAGGGTAAATATTATTTCCGCTCATTGTTCGCTCCGTTATTACATATTAATCAAATGCTCATATTTTTATTATTTGTGTCGTTGTGACTCATATTGTTACTAGTGTTGCTATTGGTACTGTTTAATAAATCATCATTTTATTCTAATTGAGAGATTAAACCGTTATTGTGAGGAATGCCTCTGTTGTTAAATAAATGTTAAAACTCACCTGCTTAGCTGTAATTTTGAGATCAATATCAATAAAAAGTTAACGATAGCTAAATATATTATTTTGTTTTTTACTTACGTTTTTAATTTTTACAACTAAGCTGTAATGACACCTTTAGTTGCTTTAAAGTTGTTTTAGCGGAGAAACCTAAGGGCGTTAGTTTATATGATTAGACTAAAGTGTTAGGGGGACAGGTGAATGAGAAAGCAACAACAGGGTTTTACAGTATTAACGACCGTCGTTATATTGAGTATCGCAGGGATTGCCTACACGACTCATATGGCTTATTTGCAATTAATTGATAATAAAGTGTTGGCTAATTACTATCGAAATAACGAAGCTTTTGCAAACGCTGAGTCAGGTATCAATTTAATTTTGAGTAAATTAAATACAGTGGCCATTGCTACTGAAATGCTCGACAATCTTCCTTTTACTTATCCAGCCCAAATAACGCCCACTACACCTTATCAAGTCTCTGTTATTCCGCTAACAACAAATAAATTACACGTATCCTCTATTGGATATTCGATAGATGGTTCTGCATTACGTAACATATCAGTAGATGTTTATTACTATATTGATTTTGAAACACCCATTGCACCACTCCTTAGTAACGGAAACCTAAAAATTAACGATTTTGATTCTATCAACGATGGGTGTGATGGTTTATCTATATCGGAATGTCGCTCCCCTGGAAATATGGCTAAAAAAGTGATTATTAGCCAACCTATTGCTAACGAACCAATCACTAACCAAGCAAATATAAATATTGATAATCAAATCGATTCAGATATTACTGAAACATCTACTCTTTGTTCAGACGGTCTTACAGTGACAGGGAGTAGTATCGATTTAGATGCAATTAATGGACAACTTATTGATCAAGAAGGGGCCACTCGATTTCAAGAAGTGAGTAGCAATCAATGGGGCTCAGCAGCATCAATAACCAGTCCTATTTTTGATGGAATAACTTCAATCGAAGATGTTACCAGTGCAAGTTCTTTGTTTGAAAGTACTTTTGGTGTGACATGGGAGAATGCAAAAACACAATTTATTCATTCAGAGTCAGTTGCATATATTGATATGACCAATATAAATACGGTGAGTTGCTCAGAGGAGCTGCAATATATTGATGAGGATATTAATATTATTTATATCCAAGGTGATTGCATTGTAGATCCTTTAGATACTTTACTTAGCAACGCATCAGGTATTGCACTCAATAGTCATCATTTTACGATTGGCTCAACGGACAATCCTAAAATGGTATTTATTGAAGGCGGAACGTTTATTGCCCCTGCTCGTACCACTAGCTCAGTGGTAGGTATGTTGTATCTAATACCTGCCAAACATGAAGTGTTGGATACCAATGGTAATGCTGTCTATATCGATGGCATTAAACAAACTCTAGAAGAACAAGATATTGATATTGCAGGTATACAAGTTAGTGGCTCTGTATTGAGTGAATACAATTGTACTGCAAGTGTTGCTGGAGACCGTAATAATAATACTTCAAAACACTTCTCAACTCGCTATGATAAAAATGTATTAAACTTACTATATAAACGATTAGGCATGATCCCCTCCGAAAGTCATTACCAATTAGTGGCTGGCACATGGAGGGACTTCTAATGCATTCAAAAGTAAAAGGGTTTACATTTATAGAGATTTTAATGTCATTAATAGTTGTGAGTTTAACAGCAGTGAGTATTAGTGGCTTACAAATAAAAGTAGCTGAGCAACAAGGTAATAATATTGCTCATGCATCAGCGATATCAATGGCGACTGCGAAGGTAGAGCAAATGATTAGTCTTCTTGATCCCGATGATTTAATCGCATTACATAATTCATCGGAAGCCAACGTGCAGGTGGCTAATACTGAATTTTCTATATTATGGAGCATTAGCAACGTAGCAAGCGAATACAATGCGGGTGATGATTTTAAACAAATTAAAATGGACATTTCTTGGGTTAATAACGAAGGAAACGTGCAATATTATGAGCATTTACAGCAAATCAATTTAGGCTCATTATTATCAAGCACTGATAAGCTATTTCCTACGATCGTGACAACTAACATATCATCTGATCAAATCATTTATTTTGACCCTAATATAGAATATAAAGAAGGAGCATTTACCATTTATGATAGTTATTTATACCAAGCTACATCTGATTATTCGATTGGTAATGATGCTCCTCAGACAACTATAGACCCAGATACAGGCCTTTTTATTAGCAACAGTGGTTGGCAAAGCTATGGGCAAATAGATGATGCTAATCTACTAAATAACAGTAACTTAGCTTCGTTGTTTTAGAAATAATAACAATGTTATGATTTTGTGATAAATAAGCTATTATCAGTGTGTTATTATTGAACTATTAAAGAATAATAATGCCCATAATTTACATATCTTATTTAAGGAATGTTTGGCCAATGATTGAAAGCCAACTTATTATATTACAACAAGCTAAGAATTATTTGGACTCTGTCTCAGAGTCGCAATATACACAAGTTATTACGCCAACTTTTATGAGTTCTGCTGGTGCGCATATGCGTCATATTTTAGATCATTATTATTCGGTGATAAACGGTTTCCCAGAAGGTTTAATTGACTACGACAAGCGTAGCCGTGGTGGGGTTGTTGAAAGCTGTCCAAAAGCGGCACAAAATGCAATTGAAGAAATATCTACTTTTCTAAAGTCATTAACGACAGAGCAACTTCAAAAGACGGTTAAATTATCAACCGAAATATCAGTGGTAGATAAGCAAGTAGCGATTGTAGATACAACACTTGGACGAGAAGTGATTTTTGTTGGAAGCCATGCCGTTCACCATTTAGCAACGATTAAGCACATTGCCCAAGCGCAAGAAGTGGAAGTGGAAGGCGATTTAGGTATTGCACCTGCAACAGCGACTTTTTTACGTACAGGTTAAACCATTATGTGTACATTAACTTATCGTTTAACCGAACAGGGTTATCAACTCTTTTTTAATCGAGATGAACAACGTACTCGCCCACAAGCTATCCAGCCTATCAAAAATAAGTTGTTGAAATCTGTTTATCCTATTGATCCTACTGGTGGTGGAACATGGATTGCGGTTCATGAAAATGGTGTCAGTTTAGCATTATTAAATTATTACCAAGCTCAAATTGATCCATCCTTCAAAAACTTTGTTAGCCGTGGTGTTATTATTCCTCATTTGTTATCTCATATTGATGATATTCATCAGCAATTATTAGCTATGGATTTAAGTGTTTATCAAGCGTTTCAATTATGTGTTTTCAATAGTGATTTATCTATTCAAGACAATAAAAGAGAACAAGCTTATCAATATATTTGGGATGGACAACAACTTACTTTCGTAACATTATCTGCTGAAACGTCACTACCGATTACTTCATCTGGGGTGGATTTTGAAACAGTTTCAGCTTATCGACAACAACAGTTCAATCATTTAATTAGTGCAAAACAAGCAACAGCTGCTGACTATATCAATTACCATCAGCATCAAGGTGAATCAGGAAAGTGTTCAGTTAAGATGTATCGAGAAGATGCAAAAACAGTGAGTTTTACGCAGATTGAAGTGAACCAAGAGATGAGCTTAGGCAGTAAGGTTAGCGTTGAATACGTCGATTATCTAACACCGCTTTCTGATAAGGTTTTATCACTTACCCTCTAAATATGGTCAAAAAAGAGAGCAAGTTACTAGGAAACATAGAGCCAGTTTAAATGAGCTGTTAACGGCTCATTTTTAGCCATTATATTTAATAATGAGGTGGGCGCATCTCTTCTTTTTCAGAAGCTAGTTGGTTCGGTTCACTCTCTTTTAATTTAACCGCTAATAAAGCAACTTGTTCAATAAGCTGCTGAGTACGTCGTTGTTGTTCAAAGATTTCTTTATTCAATGTATCGATATTATCTTCCTGAAACGCTATTTTCATTTCTAATTGTTCGATACGTTCTTCTAATTCTACTTGTGTGCTATTCATGGTCTCTCTTATAAAGGCGCTAACGGCCAAATCTCTAATAATCCTGCAGAACTTTCAGTTACAATTGCTGAATCGTCCCATAATGTTGCAGAGTATACTACAGCTGTTTTAGGACGTGTTTCTTTTCTTGGGGTTACAGTCCAGTCTTGTACTTGTAAACCGGTATTAGTATCCCATAGTACAACAGACTTAGTGGCATTCCCTGTTAATAAATATTGCCCATCTTTAACAAAACGTACCGATGAAAATATTGACTGGCGTGCATGATAAATAAGTGTGCTTTTAAGCTTGCCCGTTTTCAAATCCCATATTTGCGACGCTTTTTGCGTGTCAGCGATAAAAGCAAAGCGCCCATTTTTTTCTAACCTCACCATACTAATGCGTTGGTCAAATTGAAATTGTTGTATTACCTGTGCTGTTTCTGTATCCCATAAAAACGCTTGGTGGTCATTACCGCCAGATAAGACATAACGACCATTGCTCGACATATCAATACTGTTTATTTTTTCTCGATGTAAAGGCGCTTCTAAACGTCGCCCGTTACGTAGGTTTATATGAACTAACTTACCGTTTACCTGTCCATATACTACATATTGGCCGTTCTCAGATAATTGGATATCTCGGATTGGAGAGTCTGATACTTTATAAAAGCCCAACGATTTCCCTGTTTTGGTATCCCAAAGGGCAAATTCATTGCGGCTTGCAGACAAGGCAACGCTATTATTTGAAGATAAACGTACAATAAAAACATCATTATTTTGATTGTTATGGTGATACCAATTAAATAGTAGTTTATTGTTACGGTTATCCCACAGACTGATACCGTGGTGAATGGAAGAAATAAGCGAATAATCTCCATTTTGAGAGATATCCGTACTAAACGCGCCCTGTACAGCATGTTCAAATTGCTGTGAGGGTTGTGAGTATTGCTCACAAGCAGATAATAATAGGGTGCTTAAGAGTAAAAGGGATTTAAAAGTATTAGCTATTTGCATGATTAAATTGTCTTTGTTGATAAACAGCTTTAAGGTTAGTATAAGTTAACTGTTTTAGATACTTGCTTTACAATTTTTTGAAGTGAAATCAAAGCTATTTGTTTTAATTTAATATTTGGAGTAACAATGAAAAACATTTTTAAAGTTTCTTTATTAGCAGCTGCTGTTGCATTAACCGTTGGTTGTAATGAAAAAGAAGAGCAGGCAGCACCGACTCAAGAAGCTGCTGCTGCAACATTTAAAGATGCTAACGAAAAAGCAGCCTATGCAATTGGTGCTTCATTTTCTCGTTACGTTTCGACTACATTAGAGAAACAAGCTGAATTCGGTATGGCATTAGATAAAGAAATTATCCTACAAGGTATTACAGATACTTTACGCGATAACTCTAAATTAACTGATGAAGAGATGATCGAAACATTAAAAGCTTACGATACAGAAGTAAAAGCCGCTGCTGCAAAGCAACAGCTTGAATTAACTGAAAAATCAGCAGCAGAAGCAAAAGCATTTTTAGAAGAAAATGCAAAAGCAGAAGGCGTAACAGTCACTGATTCTGGTTTACAGTACTCAGTGATCACTGAAGCTGAAGGTCCAAAACCTGCTGCAGAAGACACAGTCACTGTACATTACGTAGGTACACTACTTGATGGTACTGAGTTTGATAGTTCAGTTGCGCGTGGTGAACCAGCTAAGTTCCCACTTAATCGCGTTATACCTGGTTGGACTGAAGGTGTTCAATTAATGAGTGTTGGTGAGAAATACAAATTTGTTATCCCTGCTGACTTAGCATACGGAGAGCAAGGTGCAGGTTCAATTCCACCAGATGCAACACTTATCTTTGAAGTTGAATTACTAGGTATCGAGCCAAAAGCTGATGCTGAAGAAGAAGCAGCTAAATAATTAATAGCTAACCATCTTCTATTAAAAAAGGCCACTGATGTGGCCTTTTTTATATCTCATTTATTTTTAACATTAGATGGATAAGAATAAATTTTTGAAAAACTAAATAAAAAACAGCATGGATCTATTTCTATTAACCTATTACTCTTAACCTATTACTATTAAGAGAGATCATTGCGTTCAATGCTTTGTAATATCCACTTTCCAGATTTAAATAATAAATGGCAGACACTGGCATTATGAATATTAAATTGACGAGGTGCATCTACCGGAATGTGTAGGATCTGCTTAATTAACATCACAATTGATAAACCGTGCGTCATCACCGCAATAGACTGACCAGAGTGCGTCGCTTCAATTTCATTGATCTTCTTAAATAAACGCATTTGTACTTCGGCTAATGTTTCACCCTGACCTATTCGATAGTTTAACTCTGCTGAAAATAAGCGTGTTAATTTCTGTTTATCTTCTTCTGATAATTGCTTTTTAGCTTGTCCATCCAAATAGTCATAACTTACTTCTCTTAGTCGAGGGCAAGTTTGTAGTGGTAGTTTTTTTGCATCTGAAAGCGGTGTTGCAGAGATTATTGCTCTACCTAAGTCACTACAATAAAGTTGCTGTAATGGAATAGAATCAAAGTAACTCACTAAATTTAAAGCTTGTTGCTGACCAATGTCTGTTAATGGGCTATCTGAGTGCCCTTGAAAATAGCCAAGTTGATTAAATAAGGTTTCACCGTGGCGGATTAAATATAAGTCAGTCATCGCGTTCCTTAATATAAATGAGCACTAATATTAGCACCTAAAAAAAGCAAATAGTGTATCCTATGCGATAATTTTTAGTGCGACGTTTACAAGGTTTTAGGTGGATAATGTGATTGGTTTTGATGTGATTATTATTGGCGCAGGTGCGTCTGGTTTAATGTGTGCAATTGAAGCGGGTAAACGTGGACGTAAGGTATTGTTAATTGAACATGCAAAGCGCATTGGCCAAAAAATAATAATGAGTGGGGGAGGGCGTTGTAACTTCACTAACTTATATGTTGAGCCAAGTAACTTCCTATGTAGTAATCCACATTTTGTAAAATCAGCGCTAAGCCGTTACACACAATGGGACTTTATTGCGCTGGTGGACAAACATAATATCGCTTGGCATGAGCGTGACCACGGGCAATTATTCTGTGATGATAGCGCAAAGCAAATTGTAGGCATGTTATTAGATGAGGCGAAAGCCGCTAACGTCACCATCAAAACACAATGCGAAGTAACGGAACACCAGCAAGTAGCTGATAATCATTTTACCGTGAACACCACGCATGGTGAGTTTGAGTGCCAATCGTTAGTCGTAGCAACCGGTGGATTATCTCTCCCTAAACTAGGCGCAACCCCTTTTGCTTATCAGTTAGCTGAAAAATATAATCTACCCGTTAAACCTACTCGTGCAGGGCTCGTTCCTTTTACACTACAACCTGTACTCAAAGACAAGCTAACAGAACTTTCAGGTATAAGCCTTCCTGCAACCGCTACAGCCATCAAAAAGAATGCGACAAAGAAAGACTCTCCAATGAGTTTTAGTGAAGCACTTTTATTCACACATCGCGGTTTAAGTGGGCCTGTTATTTTACAAATATCTAACTATTGGCAAGCGGGTGATACCATCTCAATTGACCTTTTACCAGGTGAAGATCTAAACCAACTACTCACTCAAACACAACAATCACGTCCTGAGTTAGCACTAAAAACCGTTTTATCACAACACCTACCTAAACGTGTAGTGGAGTGTTTATTAGGCTTCGCTGAAATCGAAAGCCGCCCATTAAAACAGTTTAATGAAAAAGAACTCTTACAAGTCGTTGAACTCTTCCACCAATGGCAACCACTGATCAACGGCACCGAAGGCTACAGAACAGCAGAAGTGACGTTAGGTGGTATCGATACTGATGTTATCTCTTCTAAAACCATGGAATGTAAATCAGTTAAAGGGTTATATTTTGTCGGTGAAGCAATGGATGTAACCGGTTGGCTCGGAGGCTTTAACTTCGCATGGTGTTGGAGCTGCGGCTGGGCTGCAGGACAAGAGGTTTAATTGTAGGAAAGTATTATAAATTTAGACAAACTAAGGCTTGTCTAAATTTACCTGTAGTAGTTGGAGTTAAAAGGGGGCATATCTACTGACTTAAACTTCTTCTGAAAAGCCTAAGCTCATTCTCAATGTCGAGCGTAATTAGCTAAATTGCTTTCGCCGCCAAAGCGACTTACAAAGTCATAAATATGTGACCAATATTACCTAGCAACAACACTGAAAGGAAAAATAAGAAATAACATATCTACTGAATATACCTTTTTCTCCCCTATAAGAAAGGTTATAAATATTTCAAATAAATACAATTGGTATCACACATCACCAACTAGACATTATCTGCAATAAACGCCATACTGACTTTAAGCGGTTCAACCGTGAAGCGTCAGGTGTAAAGCTGTAATAGTTTAAACAATCGAATACTAAAATTAAAAATACTCGAAGACAAAGCTTAAAATAATCGAACACTAAAACTTAAAAATAATCGAATAATAAAACTTAAATATAATCGAACACTAAAACTTAATCATACTCGAACATAAAACTTAAAAATAATCGAATACTAAAAGTAATTCATTATTAGAAATTGAGAGAGTCGAATATGAAATTTAAGAAGAATTGAATAATAAAATTAAAATGAATCGAATACTAAAATTAAAAATAATCGAATAATAAAATTAAAGTTAATCGAATACTAAAACTTAAAAAATAATCGAAAAAACTAAAATACGACTAAACCTGATAGTCATCAAATCCAATAGGAATTGACTATGAAAATAAGTTTTAGTATTTCAGCTAAGTTCAGAGCTTGGTTTGTAAAATTAGAGTTTGGTTTGAATAATAAAGACTCTGAATAAAAAATAGTAGATTAATCCTAAAGCCCGCTGTTAATACTAAGCGGGCTTTTTTGTATGATTGGTGGTAGATTTCCTAGGCTATTTTTGTGCCCCATTTTGAATTAGATTTCTGAGGTGCTAACGCCCCCAAAGCGCCTCAGGCGGCTATAAACTTGTGACTAATATTACTAAAGTTACTAGGGTCTGTTGAACTTTCGAGTTCGTTTTTACAGCAATTTGTTGACTATTTATACAGAGCTGAGCTTATGTAATGTGGTTGTTCCACATAAATAAGCGAAAAAGCACTATAAATTGTCAAAAAATACTGTCCTCAGGATTGTTATGCTCTTCGTTAGGCAAGATTTGCTTAGAATCACTAAGCTACACCTTACTAGCCCTGATCAAAACGTGTTGGATTGAACAAAATTCGAACGGCAAAGATCAACAGCCCCAGTAAACTATTCATGCTGACTAATTAGAGTGATTTTTTAATCCGTTAACAATAGTTCTATTTTATCAAACAGTGGTTTAAAACTATTAAAGTGATTGCTATCAAGGTCTACTAGTTTCTTCCAAAACTTAGCCTTTTCCCCTTTAAATGCAGTTATGGTTGCAGAGACACCTGCAATAGGAACATCTTTCTTACTATCAATAGAATTTAAAACATCGTCTGTAAACAATAACTCTACTTCCAGCTGAGATTTATCACCGAGTGACTTGTTAGCATAATGGCTTCTAAAATCAGGCACTGGTAACACTAGGGCATAAAAATACTCATGATCTTTGCGCTTTCTATACAAGCAAGTTATTTCATCACCTTCTATATTTTCCCACCTATACGCTTTCAAACCATTAAACTTGGTAAATGCTTCATCAAAATCAAACAAACCAACGATTCTTTTACCCTGCCATTCAGTAATTGCAGCCTGATCTAACATTTTATTTAATTCTATTTGTCCATTTTTAGGATATATATCAAATGGAGAATGCTCATTAAAAGTAGCAATAAAATTATTTTCAGTAAAATCTATGTTCTTCGCTTTTAAATACGCAACTTTATATATCTGATCACATTTATCTTCAACAAACAATAACCATTTACTCGTCTTCTCGTATTGTTCTCTTAATGATATTTTTTCTTCTTCAAACTGTTCCATTTTTGCTATGAACTCATTTTCTTTTTCTTTAAGTTCTTTTGAGTACTTAGCCCTTATTAAGGATGTGCCAATATCATTCTCTAAGTCAGATTTTACTGTAGCGAAATCAAAACTTTGATTATCAACATCAAATTGCTTTACTGTTGAATACTCAATTTCTTTATTCGCTTCCTTTACCTTCTTAATGTTCTTTTTTACATGATATAAATTTGCTGTACGCTTATCCTTGTTAACATCACTCCCATCATATATTGATAAAAATTCTTCTGAATGAGTTGTTAAAAATATTTGCTTTTCTTTAGAAAATATATCTTTTAGTTTCTTGGCTAATATCTGTTGGTTCTTATATTCAGCAGAGTTTTCAGGTTCTTCAAATCCCCAAATAAAATACTTTTTCTCTGTGGAGATAGAGTCCATAAAGTTAAGCATTTCGGGAATAAATCTAGCCTGAACACCATCACCTCTAAGACGTAGTGACAGGTCTTTTTCTCCACCAGTGCCTATATCGAAGCTTTCAAAGAATGCGATTAAGTCTGAACCAACTTTAAATTTAGAGGATAAAAATTCTACAGAAGAAAAAAGGTTATCTGAAAAAGTGTTAATTTGTGATTCAAGTTCTTTAATGGCATCATCAAGACTTGATATGCCTGATATTTGATTATCAATCTCGATTAACCTAGCTTCACGCCACGCTTCATCTTCAAGGTTTTCTAAAAAGTCCTGCTTTTCTGATTTGTTTTTTTGTGTTCTTTCCCATCTTTCTATCTTCTTATACTCTGTTGATAGATTTTCTATAAGCCTCTCTTCATTCTGTTTGATTTTGTAAATTATCTTTCCATATAAATGAGAAAAGAATTGCGCCTCTCGAATTGCAGGTACGTATGAGAAAGAAACAGATTGCATGGCTCTTGTGGCAGCTCGTTTATAACCACTTTCTTTTTTTAGTACAGCCTCATTATCTTTATATCTTGTTTTGTTAGTGTTCGGTCTTGAGTCAATAACAATTTCTTCATCACTATCTTTTTCAGTAAAACTATACTCAAAATTTCTATACCCATCTCTGTTATAAAATTTACTTATTGAAAATTTTCTTTTATTAACTATGAAGTAAATTTTTATCTCAATTACTTTTTGAACTGTATCTTGCTTAAAAACATTAAAATCAGAGTTAAATCTGAATTTATTTACGTTATCAATTTCATCATTAAAGAAAAGGTTAAGTGCCCTTAGTAGGTTAGACTTTCCTGAGTCATTAGAGCCAGAAAAAATATTTAAGTCTGTAATGCTCAGTATTTCAGCTCTATCACTTACCGTAGTCCCTAAAAATGATCTGAAATTTTTAATTTCTACTTTTCTTATAACCTTCACTGTATTAGAAACCTTATCGTATGATTTAATTACCTGTATAGAGAAAGGATATAACAATAACAAAATGCAGAGTATTTCTTTATAAGAAATATGAGATATTTACTAAACAAGTATTTCCTTATGAATACCTTAATTTGTTGCGGTTAGATTATTTGAGCCACAAAGTTAGAGTTAGATTTGTTGTTTTGTTAAGGCGCTTTGTGCCCCAAAGTGCCTTGGTTAATCAATTTCACGCACGTTTAATTCACGGGAATATTTAATTGTATTTGCTGTTTTTCAATGAGTGATTCTATTCAAGTGTAGTGAGCAACTAACTTTGGTCACCTAGTTAGAGAATAATCACAAACATCATTTTTTAGAAAATAGGCTAGTTAGGTAAAAAGGTAAAAAGGTAAAAAGTTAAAAAGGTAAAAAGGTAAAAAGTTAAAATGAAAGGCTCTGTGAAGTTTTTATAGTACCCAAACAAAAAAACGCAGCGTAAGCTGCGTTTTAAGAGTGTTGTTTAATAAAGTAGGTTAATTTTAGTTAATTTCTTCTTCTACTTCATCCGTACTTTCAGGTTCAATCAGCTCAGGCTTTTCATGTAAATCTGCTTTTAATTGACCTTTACGGTGTTTTAACACGGTATCTAATTTTTTAGCGGCACTTGCAATAGCAGGGTACATAACTGGGTCATTACCTTTAGCAGCAAGGCTGGTTCCTTCATAGTTGGTGCGAATTTCAACATTAAACTCACCATGCTCTTTGGAAATGATAATATCGAGCGAGATAAGCGAGGGAAAATGAGTAGATACTTTAGCGAATTTTTCTTCTAAGTGCTCTTTAATGCTATCAGTAATATCAACATGGTGACCGGAAGTATTTATTTTCATAGATTGCCCTTAATAGGTTTAACGTACATTACGTTTGTATACTTGCATAAATAAAACCTCTGTACAAATACAAACATATATAATTAGAAATCAAATAAATAGATTGTCTTATCCTACTCTACGTCCACACTATTAACATAGTGCCCATAGCATTAATTAAAAAATAAGAGAGCCAATAGGACCTAAAAATATCTCAATTGGTAAAATCAACATGATCTCTTTTCTCAAAAGCCAGCCTCATATTGGTAAATCAACTTAGTCACTATCTTTATGATTTGTAAGTCGTGACATTCTTGACATCCTCTTAGATTATTCCGAGGCCATCGTTCAATGCCAGTCTTATAATGGTTAATGGATTCAGATGGTATTTGAGGTTTCTAAACAGGTATTAGAGGAAAAGTGAGTTATTCAATAAGCGATTAAAGTTTGTCTTCGTTGTAATCTCATGAATACACAACAGGTTTTATATGTGACCTATCGAATGCAATCACTTCAAGTCTTTTTAGACTATCTTCATTGTTAGATTCTATATAGCCACAGTTGGATTCTATATAGTCAACAGTTGGGAAGCCGTCACTTTTAGCTTTGTTTTTTAGCGGCTAAAATAGCCTCTACCAATTGATTTGGAATGTCTGCTTTATCTGTATCATTTGCAAATATGGATTTACTTAATTGGATACGGTACTCGTAATTTTTTAAATATACTCTACAAGCCGGGCATTCATTTAAATGGTGTATAAAAATGCGTTTTTGGTTATCTTGTAAGTTATCGTCTATATAATCAACGATAAAGGTATCGAAGCTTTCGCAACTAATCGAATGCTCTTGTGATGGATAACTTGATTTATCTTCTATATTCATAATAGCTCAACGTAATTGATGTTCGATCTTTTTCTTTAATAATAATCTTGCTCGATGTAAACCCGTTTTAACTGAAGGCAAAGAAATATCCAATAATTCAGCTATTTCTTTTGTACTATAACCTTCTATATCCTTTAATAATAAAAGGTTTTTCGCCATTTGAGGAAGCTGCGTTATTTGGGTTTTAATATATTCTCGTTGGCTATCGTCAGCCATTAATTCTTCCAGTGATAATGTTATTTCAGTCTCTGTTTCAATTCGTTTACCATTAACATCAAAGAAAGAAGCATTATCATCGATCAGCTCAACAAGTTTACGTTTGTTTGAACGTATCTTCATTAAGGAAATATTAATGACAATTCGATGCAACCAACTTTTTAAGCTAGAACGTCCTTCAAAGGTTACAATAGCACTAAACACGTGCAAATAAGTATCTTGTACCGCATCCTGAGCATCTGCTTCACTGGTTAGATATCGTTTTGCAATGATTAATAAATAGCCACCGTATTCTCTTACAATAAATTCAAAGCTGTTAACATTGCCTTTTTTTAGTTGAACTATTAATTCATCTTCACTTAAATACGTATTAATTCTTTTAGACAAATCCATTCGTTTATATAGCCAATTTTAATGATAATAAAAGTTTAAGTTTATTATGGTACACAAAAACGCTAATTATACATTCGATTATTATTGTAAAAATACTCAACTATCTATTTTTATAATATTAAGTCACAGAATCAATAATTTTTATCCACTAATCAAACTAACTTTTATGGAAAAATCCAGAAACTAAGGTATACAAGAAAGCGCTGTTGGGAGTGTTGTGTCTATATAATCGATGAAATTATTAACTTTATGACATGCTATTAAGGATAAATATTAAAATTTTAAGTTGTTTTTAAAGAAACTAACAAGAGAGGAAGCTAAGCCTTTATTAAAAAGACTTAGCTGAGTAACTTTATTTAATTTTAGCTGAACCTAAAGAAACGCTAAATTGGTCACACCAAATAAAAACTTCGTTGAAGTTATTAACATCAACAGATGCAGGGATTAGGTAAGCTGATTGTCCATTGTTAGAAATCAATTTTCCTAATAGTGCTTTTGGATCATATTGACCATTTTTACCTAAGCCAACTTTAGGATCTGGAGCACCATCAAGCGAAAAATCAGAACCTAAAACAACTGCATAACCTTCAGGTGTTTGCACAAGGCTTACTTGGCCTGTAGTAATATGATCGTTAGCGCCACTAAATTCACCGGTTTTTACAGCTGTTGCTGCATTACCCATTAAAGAAAATGTCATTAAAGATAGTGCAACTAGAAAACCTGCGACCGTTTTAATTTTTAATAAAGATTTCATTGATAACTCCAAAATAATAAATAATTAATTAGCAACTAAAGTGTTGTTATGTATTAGATGCCGCTCGTTAAAGTTTGGTTACAATTAATTAGCATTTATTTTGAAATTATTTTTAATAAGATTAAAAAACATGAAAAATTTATTCAATGAAGTGCCAACGTTGTATTGGTTTTCCTAAAGCGGACACGTTTTGTTAATTGATATATTGTTCGAAAGGATCCAATTTTGTTTGCTTTGATGATGTTTATACCAAAAGAATTAATAAGGTGATCATTCTTGCTGGTTAAAATCACTCCTAACTACGTTGTGAGTTTTGAAGTGAGAACAACTATCTCCTACAACTCATTAGTGTTAATTTTTCCTGCGCAAAATGTAGATAACCTCTTTAACCTCAGTTCTGGATAAGCAAAGCGATACAACACCGCTATTTCTGCGGATTTCTGCGTTAAATTATCTCTCAATAACCCGTTATTGCTTCAATAATTCGCCTTGAACTACGCAAAACTAACGACACTGACTAGTAAAAAATAGTACCTTATGATTTGAGAAACAATTCCGCTTTCATTAACCATAATTGAGGTTATTTAAGGTAATCGGTGTAAACATAAAAAATGAAGATCAATTTTAAGCTATGTCATAGAAGGCACCTTATGACTATCTTCGTTTGAATATCATGATTATATTGGTTATAGGAAGGTGTTATAAAGTTAAAGAATAACTCATTTATCTAAAGTTATGGAAAGTCATAGGAGTGATGTTAATCGTTTAGTTGGTGTAAACAGGGAAGCATATATGGGAGTTGGTTATCTATGATACTTTACCTCCCAAAATATTTTATATAATAAAGTTTATGCTTATCCTTCCCCTGTTTATCGTAAACTCGTTTTTTATATTACTTGCTTACGTTTATCAATAATTTGTTGAGCATGCTCTACTACTCCGTCCATAGAAAGCTCAGTCGCTAAGTATCTAATACGGTATAGAGATATTAACGGTAAATCTTCTATAGGCTGATCGAGTAATGCTTTAAGTTGGTTTTTGTCACTATTCGGGTTACTTTCTTGGTTGTTTAAACCTGACATAATAAGTCGCGTCCTTGTAGTATTGAAATCGCTCTCTCAAAAGAGGGAATATAATACGTGGTGTTGAATTACTCTTAGATATTAAGAGGTTAAATTAAATATTAAAGTAGGTATAAGCGTCGTGTGTAGGGCGCTCTTGATAACCATTTACTTTATTCACTAATTTTATCTTACGGGGACCAATAATTATAGTACATAGTGGTGCTATATCTTGATTCAGGGATAAAATAATAGGGTCTCTTGTTTAGATAATGACTTTCTAGCTCTTTTAGGTTCAAACAAAACGAGTAAGTTAAGTGTATTTAAAGTTTGGCTTATGAGTTGTTGAATAATGAAATAGTTTATTCATATTCTTAGATAAGTCCTACTTTTAAAATATTATTTTATAATAATAGTATTTTCTTGTTTACATAATTATCGCATAGCTAGTTGTGAAATTTTCTTTAAGCTATTGTATTTAAGTTAATTTTTTGATTTTATTTAAATTTATATTATTGAGTTTATTTGTGAAATCACTAAGCTATTTTTTAATAAATTAAAGTCAATAAAATATCACGTTAAGTGATTGTGTTTAAAAAATAGTCTATATAAAAATGAGTTAGACTGGTATACGTATATTAAATATAAATTAAGTTCATTTTTTTCTTCGCTTTTTTTAAAATTACCTTTAATATCATCAAATAACTACCACTATGGTGGTGTTTTTTTGTAGTGCAAGTTATTTGTAAATGAATCAAAGGTGAATGGATGCAATGCGAAGATATTAATTCAAGTAATAACGTTGGCACAACAAAACTTGTAAAGTTAAAAAATATTGCCTTTACGGTTGTATTAGTCATGTTATCTCTTGGCCAGTGGAATGATACTAAAGTCGCATTGGTTGATGCTTATGAAGAAGTTATTTCTCGCTTTACTAACGAAATCGAATATAAGCGTATTAATAAATTACGCATCGGTTTGACTGCACAATACACTAAGGAAATTCTAGGTTCAGCCCAAGTCATCAAGCCTTCGCATATTGTTAATGAGTTAAAATATTATTACTACAATAGCAGTAAATTTATGCTTGTTACTTTTATCCAAGAGTCTCGATTGGTTGGTTTTACTGTGATCAGCAAAAAGCCTGACTTTTTTGCTCCGCTTGTTTATATAAATAAACAACTTAATAGCGCGCCAATTGATGAATACCTACCAACACAAGATACTATCCTTACTAATATTGGCAGCCTTGAGTATTTCTCAGAAAGTTACGAGTTAAGCCGTGACCTGATGTTTTATAACTTATTATTGGGCCATGTTAATTATGGAGGTGGTGAATCTCCGTATAGCCAAACTATTATTGATATTAACCAACAGTTAGATCTTGGCGAAGACTTTGATGTCGCTTCTACTTCATTTCCTCTGCCGTTAGTCCCTAATTTTTATTCTATTACTGAATTATCAAATGAAGTGATGCAAGAGTCTTTATTAAGCAACTATGAAATGAATGCGCTATTTGGGATGAAATATTAGAGTTTATTGATTGTTAACTTCGTACCTCGCTGTTAATTAAGCTGTGTTGGTAGAACGAGTAAAAACAAAAAAAATCATTTTATTTATCTATTTAAAAGGACAAAAAATGTTTAAGAAAACAGCACTAACATTCTCGTTATTAACCGTTTTAAGTGGTTGTCAAAGTACCTCAAGTGTTAATGATGTGCAGTCTTTGGCTTGTTTTTATCCTGATGCACCAACAGAGCAAGCACCCCAGTGGATATGTGGTGTAACACCTACAGGATTAGAAATCAGTGCGACAGGATATGCAAAGAAAAATGTAGCAGGGGGAAGTATCATGAACGATATTTCAATTAATGATGCTCGCGTTAACTTAGGACGCCAGTTCGAAGTAAATGTCCAAAGCATTTTAAAAACTGCATCGACTGCTTCTACCAATACAACCGCAGACTCTGTGACTGAAAACGTCAATGAGTACTTTGAGAATGTAACAAAAAGTATTTCAAGCACGACTTTAAATAACTCAAGAATTATTACTAAACGTACTAGCCCTGCTGGTGGTTTGTATACGTTAGTGGGGATGGATAAAGCGACTTTCGATATGAACTTTTCCAAAGTTATTCAAAAAGCTGAAGCAAAAGATGCAGAGTTATGGGCTAAGTTTAGTGATAAAAAAACGGCTGATGAGCTTGCTAGTGTTCTTTCTAAATTAAAAAATAAATAATATAAAAAACGATAGGGCCTTAGTTCTATCGTTTTCGAGGTCATATGAAAAAAATTATATCTAGCATATTCATTATTTCTTTAGCATTTAGCCCAATGACTCATTCAGACAATGTTTTTGATGAGTTTGATGCGGAAATGACAGCTTTCGAGTCGCCTGATAACGAGAAAATAATGGAAGAATATATTTCTTTCGTTAGTGATTATTTGGCTGAATATGATGCTTGGAGAAAAGATTATTTAAATGGCTTCGATTATCAACAATCTCAAATTATCATGCAATGGGGAGAGACTCCTAGCCAAGACATCAATGATGTCACTTATTCAGATGATTTAAAAACGAGACAGTTAGTTGATTATGATAAAAATGAGGCTGTAATTGAAATCTTAGTCCCTGTCGCTACGACCCAAGCAGAAAGTAAAAGTATCTTAACTTCTTATCTTGCTAAGAATAAAACCTCGCCAGTAAAACAGCAAACAGTTGATTTAGGCAACATTCAGTTAAATGAAGTTAAATTTGATGACGAACAAGAAATAAATGCCAAAAATATTATTAAAAAACAAACTATTGCATATAAAAATGAAGCTGATTTAAAAGCCGATAAGCTTCAAGACGTACAGCAAGATATCCCTGAAAAAATTATAGAAAAATCTGTAGAACGTCAGAAAATTGCGTTAGAAAAAGAAGAAAATAAACGCATCGCAGCAGTAGAATCTCAATATATTGAGCTCCGAAAAGAACAGAAAGTAACTACCTCTAGTTATAAAATCCTTAAATATACTGCTAAATTACCAGCTAATAGCCTTAGTAAAAGAGCTCAAAAATATAAAAAAATCGCAGAAAAAGAGAGCCAACGTTTTGATATTCCAGTGGCTTTAGTGATGGCTATCATGCATTCAGAATCTGCTTTTCAACCGAAAGCCAAATCAGCTGTTCCGGCTTATGGCTTAATGCAAATTGTCCCTCGTACAGCTGGGCACGACGTCAATAAAATGATTCGTAAAATAGATAAACCAATGGAAGTTGATGATCTGTATGTGCCAGATATAAATGTAGAAACCGGCAGTGCTTATTTGAGTATTTTAGATAAACGTTATTTAAAATCGATAACTGATCCTAAGAGTCGTTTGTATTGCACTATTGCAGCCTATAACACTGGCGCTGGTAATGTTGCGAAGGTATTTAATACAGGTGGTAATAAACGCAATATTAATAAAGCTGCTCGTATTATTAATACATTATCTTCTGACGAGGTTTACCAAGCCTTGATGAGTAAGCTTCCATACGATGAAACGAAACACTATTTGAAAAAAGTATCGAAACGAATTGCGCTATATGAAGTTAAAAACGTAGTTAAAACAACAATTTAATTTTCTAAAAAGAGAGTAGTGAACATGAAAAATACTTCTTATATCAAATGTGTTGTTTTGGCGTTTATGAGCATTTTGTTTCTAAGCGCTTGCTCATCTAATTCAGGAAATGACAATGTTCCTGAGTGGGTGCTTAATCCAATCCAAGATGACCAAGAATATTTCTATGGTGTCGGTGTGGCTACAACGCTGGAGGCAGCAAAGCAACATGCATTAAAAGAAATTGCGAGTAAATTCTCTGTACGTATTAATAGCGAAACGTTACATAAGCAGACTTTGCATAATGGACAAGAGGATCAGCTTTTCTCACAAAACATTAATACCCATGTTAAAGATATTGAATTTAATCTTGTGGAGCAGAAAAAGGCTGAAAAAGTTAACCAACAGTATTTTGTACAAGTTGCTCTATCACGCATAGGTTTTATTAAGGATAACAAATCTAAACTAAGCATCATCATCGATGATATCGACGTTAAGCTAAACAATATCAACAGTAAAAGTAAGATTGAGCAATTATACGCCTATAACCAAATCCAAGAGGAAGTAACAAAAGCAGAACCTTTGCTATATCTGATCGCAGTTGCTGACCCTCGTTTTGATTTAGCGCCTTATGCTCGACGTTTTCAACAGTACTCAATAGCTGAAACACAGTTACTGTCGAGTACTTACTTCTATATCCAATCGAGTCAAAACCTATTACCTATTGCGGAACAATTAAACGACTTATTACAAACTCAGGGGTTACAAATAAGTAGCCGTAATAAAGCAGATGCAATTATTAAGCTACAAGGGAAGATAAAAAACACTCAAGCTTTTTCTGCTTATAACGTGCGTATTAATGTTAGTTTTTTAGTTAAATCTACAAAAGGATCGGTATACAGCAAAAAGTCATATTTGCTCAACGGATCTTCTGTCACTAGTCACCAACGTGCTTATGAAAGTGCTGTTAGTAAGTTCTTAACTGTAGTTGAGAGCCGTTCTGATATTTATGAATTATTAGGTTTTAATGATTAAAGCATAGGGTGATATTTAATAAAAATCAGATAAATGATCATTATTTAGCTTACGTTTAACTCTGTATCTTAAAAGGAAGTAGTCAATGAAGAAGAAGTTATTAGTTGTCGCAATCTCTGCTACGTTAGGTCTAACTGGATGTATGAGCACAACAGAAAACATTAGGGATTACAGTGATGTTTCAATGCAAAAAGCAGATATTTTACCAACTAAAGAAGTCATTAATGGTGCTAAGCAAAAGATAGTCATTTTTACTGCTGACACATCAAATTCTCCTTTAGCAGAAACTAGCCATGCAGGAACAACAATCGCAACGAGTTTAGAAACCTATTTGGCTGAAGTTGGCGTCGAAATTGTAGATAGAAATATTGCCAGCAAATTAAGAAAAGAGTTAGCGCTTGCTGAGTCAAAAGGTAAGTCGGAATACAATGGACCCGATATCGCAAATTATGCTATCACTGGCAGTATCTCAAATGCGAATATTTCATATAGTTTTAATGAAAAGCATTCATGGGTTGATAGTGATGGTGACCGACATGTCAATGCTGCATATTGCCGTTTTAAAGCAAATGTTTCAGCTAATTTGAAGTTGTATAAATTACCTGGGCTAGCTTATTCAAAAACTATTACGACAAATGAAACTGTCTCGATGAAAACAGAAACAACAAATAGTCGTTGTCCTATCAGTGAAGCTGCTGCGACTTCTTTAGTGCGAGAAGCTGCTAAAGAAGGCGTTGAAGACAATAAGGCAAAATTTCAAAATTTCTTTTCACCAAAAGCTTATGTTTTGGAGCGTAAAGTGAATGGCAGCAAAAGTCTTTTTAAAATATCTGCCGGCAAAAATTTTGGGTTTATACCTGAATCAACGATTACTTTTTATAATCTAGAAGTGAAAGCAAACCCATTAACAGGGGATGTTTCAACAGAAGAATATGCAATTGTTGAAGGCACTGTAACGGCTAATTTAATTGGTGACAAATTTGCGTGGATTCTAGTTGATGATGAACTAGCTGATCAGGTTAAAATTGGTGATTATGTAAAAGTTAAGTATAGCAGTGGTTTTCTAACGTCTTTTAGTGAAAGTACTAAAAGCTTAGGTAACGGACTAACAAGTATGTTTAATTAATTGATTAGTGACTTATAAACAGGGTGCTATCGTGCCCTGTTTATCTAACCTTAGATGCTTTCTATTGTCCTTAAATTCTCGTCATCATAATTTGCTTTAATACAGTGATTCTAAATTAAAAAATCAGCTTAAACTCATCGCTTCATAGCTTTAGTTATATGATGTCAATATCGCGTATAAAGCTGATAAATTGGCGAGTTGCTTTGGTTAAGTATCTGCCTTTTCGTACACATAATACCGTCGTACTATTTGGAAAAACGCCTTTATTAATGTTAATCACTTTCATACTGTTATCTTGGGATTCGGAGATTAAAGAGTAATCTGGCAAAATGGTGGCACCATTAGTCGATAAGACAAACTGTTTGAGTATGTCGATATTATCGAGTTCGAAAGTAATATTAAAGGCTAAGCCTTTACGGCTACTTAAAGTATCTAATAAATGCCGAGTATGAAAACCTTCGCACAGCATAGCTAAAGGAAAGGAAGCTAATTCTTCTATCTCTAATGTGTCACGTCCAGCCAGTTCATGATTTGGTGATAATGCGATTTTAAAGCCTGTTTCAAATCGTTTAATAACCTCTACTTCATGGGGGATGTCATGTTCTAATGCGATACCAAGATCCGCTTGATCTGTAGCTAATGATTGGTAAACGATGTCAGAAGCATAAATTTTTCCACTAAATTTAATACCGGTATAACGCGTTTGAAATTCCGCGATGGCTGGTAGCATCCAAGCATTTAATACACCTTCGATAGTAGAATAATTAATGGTCCCTGTTAGTAAACCATGTATTTCATCAATTTCTACTTGCGCTATTTCCATTTCCCTCATCGTACTACGCATGTGTTTTTCTATAATGCGTCCTTCTTCGGTTAGCGCCATGCCTAATGCTTTACGTTCAAAAAGCGTTGATTTGAAATTATGCTCTAAATTTTGAATTTGTCGGCTAATCGCAGATGCACTGACGTGTAGGTTCTTTGCTGCTTGGCGAATAGACCCTGTTTCGGCAACTGCTAGAAAATACTTAAATGAAGAAACTTTCAAATCAACCCCTACCTGTTTATAAACAAATATTCATCATACATGCCTGTTGCATTATTGAGAACACTATGTGCTAATAATTAATATATTCGCAACATGGTAAAGCAAGTAGTATAAAAAATGAATGGAATCACCTTCACTCTATTAACTAACTTACCTTAAGAGGTTTAGCAATGAAGACAATACGAGTACTTATATGGATTATTATGTGCATATGTTTAATCTTAACTTTTATGCCATATTTAAATGTTTTTAACGCACCAGTTATGATCGCTGGTTTACCTATGCCATTAGCTTTAACGCTTGGCTGCAACCTTATTTTAACGTTATGCGTTATCACTCTCTATCCTTTGTATTTCAAACCCTTTATGAAGGCGTTAAAAAACAAGCCAATCAGTGAGGAAAAATACAATGGGTAATGTCATTACTATTTCAATATTAGCCGTATTCATTGGCGTCTTTATTTTTATTTCCTTCCTCTCTAAACGTAATGCCGAAAAATCTACAAATGATGCTGCGGAAGATTTTGTTATTGGCGGCCGTAGTATGGGAACGGTTGTGTTATTGCTTTCAATGGGGGCAACTTATTTTTCAACGTGGACATTATTAGGCTCTTTCGGTGCTTATTATCGAGAAGGTGTTTGGTTCATTGGATTTGCTGTTTGGACTATTTTTCACGCTGTTTTTATATGGCTTTTTGGCGCAAGAATTTGGTTAGCAGGAAAGCGCTTTGGTTTTATTACCCCTGGGCAAATGGTTGAACACTATTACGAAAGTAAGCGCCTTCGAACCTTAGTGGCAGTGATTGGTATCTTTGCATTAGTACCAGTGATGTTAATTCAAGTAAGTGGTGGTGCGCTTGCTTTAGATACGATGACTGATGGCGCAGTACCTTATGTGGTAGGCGTTGTGATTACCTCGGTTATGGTTGGTGTCATTGTTTTATGGGCGGGCTTTAAAGGCACCGCATGGACAGACACCTTTATGGGTGTTTTCTTTGCCACTATTTTAATTTGTACTGCTATCTATGTTTGTAATTTAGCAGGCGGGTTTAATATGTTTGCAAATGTTGCAGCCTATAAGCCTGAGCTATTAGTGAATAATGGCAAGCCAATGAAGATGGTTGAAATATGGCTTGGTCTTGGTTTTGGTGCTTGGGTTCTACCGCATATGTGGCAAAAGTTTTACTCTGCCGCTTCACCTGAAGTATTAGGGAAAGTCGCTGTGATGACGCCTTTTTGGAACTCATGGATGATGGCTATCATTCCTTTAGTGATAGGTACTGCTGCCGTTATTCCTGGTATTGCACCGGGTGTCAGCAAAGAAACAAGTGACACAATCTTACCGTTGGTTTTTGCCGAACATGCTCCTATATTAGGTGCTTTTGTAGTGGCAGGTATTTTAGCCGCTGCTATTTCAACGATTAACAGCCAACTTTTATCTTCTGCCAGTATTGTCGCTGAAGATGTTGTTAATAGCTTACGCAGTGAACCACTTTCAAGCACTCAAAGCACCAAGGTGACGCGTATTGTTGTTGCAAGCTTAACGACCTTAATACTTGTATTGGCACTTGCACCTGGTGGCGCTGGTTTATTAGTTCCTATTGCAGCATTAGGCTTTGGTTTAGGTTTACAGCTGGTTCCATCTGCACTGGGCATGTTGCATTTCCGTTTTGTCACTGAAAAAGGCGCTTTCTTTGGTTTGATCGGGGGTGCTGGTTTAATGGTCTTGATGGCAATATTTAAACCAGATATTCCACTAGGGCCTGGTTTTGCAGGTTTTATTTTTAATATTCTCATCACTTTATGTGTTAGTCGTTTTACTTCTTCTGTATCGGCTAAGTCACTTGAAAACTATCACGATATGTTTGACGAATATATGCGAAATAACACTTCTTCTGATAAAAAATCGTCTTTAGTAACGACAAAATAAAAGGAAAGTAACCATGAAATCACAATGTAAAGTGGCTGTTGTTCAAGATAGTAGTATTCCCTTTGATGCAATCGCAACGGCAAAAAAAACCTGCAAATTAGCAGAAGAAGCTGCGCTCAACGGAGCTGAATTAGTTGTTTTCCCTGAGGCGTTTCTCGGGACTTATCCTAAAGGTTTGAATTTTGATGCGCCTATCGGCAAGCGTTTGCCAGAAGGGCGCGAGGACTTTATGCGTTATTACGATGGCGCTGTGGATATGGATGGGGAGGAATTACGTTCAATAGAAGAATGCGCAACTCAACATAATATCTTTATTGTGTTAGGCATTATTGAACGAGGTGGTTCAACGCTTTATTGCACGGTTGTATTTATAGACCCTAAAAAAGGTATTGTAGGTAAACGTAGAAAGCTGATGCCAACAGGATCTGAACGTTTGATTTGGGGCTTTGGTGATGGTTCTACTTTAGATGTAGTGGATAGCGAATTAGGTAAAATAGGTGCAGTAATTTGTTGGGAAAATTATATGCCTGCATTACGCTCTGCTATGTATGCTCAACACGTTGAAATATATTGCACACCAACAGCTGATGACCGAGATACTTGGTTATCAACCATTCAACATATTGCGATGGAAGGACGCTGTTATGTGCTTAGTGCTTGTCAGTACATTACAAGAGATGAGTTCAGCGAAGATTATCGCAGTGTGTTACCTGATAACCCTGATGGCGTAATGATGCGTGGTGGTAGTGCGATCATCGGGCCGCTTGGTGAGGTTATCGTTGGACCTGTTTTTAATGAAAAAACGATCGTGTATGCTGAGTTAGATAGAGCAACATTGATTAAAAGTAAAATGGATTTTGATCCTGTTGGCCACTATTCTCGCCCTGATGTGTTTTCAATTTCAGTGGATAAAGAAGCAAAAGAAGCGGTTAAATACTGAAGCTTTAAGAAAGTAATATCGATTACATTAAATAAGTGATCTAAATTTTGCGCAGGAAAAATGACTTAGTTTAA
>NZ_JBAKBA010000027.1:0-57173 GCF_038155225.1 Psychromonas arctica
TAAGTTATTAAGTTATTAAGTTATTAAGTTATTAAGTTATTAAGTTATTAAGTTACATAGCTTAGTGGTGCATCCTAGTGGTGTCGTTTAGTTTTAAGTCTATCTAGTACCGAGAGGTATTTTGATTTTACGGTATTATTGACAGTATTATTGTTGCACTCGCTTTGTAGTATTAGTTTTATGTCGTTGATTATATTTACATTAAAATATAGTTTTCTTTATCTCTTTATTTCAACCGTTTTTAGGCATTGCCATAAAGGTTATTAACATTAATGAATAAGTACCTAAGCATTATTATTTTTATATTCACTGGTTTAGTCAGCCTCCAAAGTCATGCTGCTTTAAACGTTGCAGTCGCTAGCAACTTTAAATTATTAGCATTAGATATTGGAAAACAATTTTCTGATAAATACGCTATCGACGTTAATATCTCTAGCGCTTCAACAGGCACGTTGTACCAACAAATATTACGTGGCGCTCCTTTTGATCTATTTTTATCGGCGGATCAAAAGCATGTCGATCTATTAAAAGCAGAAAACAAAACAACACAACCAGACTTTATCTATGCACAGGGGCACTTAGTATTTTGGCAACCCAATGCTTTAAGTAATCCTACAATAGATGATTTTATGGCTTACACAGGCCGGCTCGCCATCGCAAATCCTAAGTTTGCTCCTTATGGTATTGCCGCACAACAATCGCTTGAATTCACCAATAAGTGGCAATCCCTTGAATATATCCAAGGTAATAACATCAACCAAGCCTATCAATTTGTAGAGTCTAAAAATGTTACAGCAGGGTTAGTATCGTATGCCGCGGTACTGCAAAAAAATCAGCCGCATTATTTATTAATACCCACTGCATGGCACCAACCATTAATACAATCAGGTATTGTGCTTAATGATAAAAAGTTAAAAGAAGCAAATTTGTTTCGTGATTTTTTACTGTCAACTGAAGTACAACAACAGATTAAATCTCAAGGTTATAATTAATGCTAAGCGCTGGAGATTACCAGGCAATTTGGTTAACCCTTAAGTTAGCGAGTTTGACTACGTTATTGCTGATGATCATTGCACCTCCATTGGCATGGTGGTTAGCGCGTAGCCAAACAAAAATACGTCCGCTAATAGAATCGCTTGTCGCCTTACCTTTAGTACTACCTCCCACTGTTTTAGGCTTTTATTTATTAATCGCTTTTTCTCCAGAACATTTTTTAGGCGAATGGTGGTTGAGTTTTAACGACACTTCATTGGCATTTTCATTTACTGGTTTAGTGATTGCTTCAGTGATCTACTCATTACCCTTTGTTGTCCAACCTTTGCAAAGTGCTTTTGTGCATTTAGACAAAAGCTATTTAGAAGTCAGTGCGACACTTGGTTATGGAAAGTATGAACGGTTATACAAAATAATATTTCCAATGTTATTACCTAGTTTTATTATTGCTGGTGCATTAGGTTTTGCACATACCATTGGCGAGTTTGGCGTGGTGTTAATGATTGGTGGTAACATTCCTGGGGAGACGCAAGTGTTATCTATCCTCTTGTTTGATCATGTTGAATCTTTACAATACAGCGCTGCACATCAACTCTCTTTCATCTTATTAGCTTTTTCGACCTCTTTGCTAGTGGTGATATATGGGTTCCTACAAAAGCGTCAACAGAGAGTGTTAAATGCTTAAATTTAATATTCAAAAATCCTTTAAAGGGCAAGACAAGCACAGTAAAGATTTACACTTTAAAGGTGAAGTTGACTTATCCGGTGTGTGTACCATTTTTGGCGATTCTGGCGCAGGTAAAACCACGTTATTACGTTGTTTAATAGGGTTAGAAAGCTGTACGGGTAATATTACCTTTCAAGGACAACAGTGGTTGGGATCTAATGGTAACAACAAGATCCATAAGTTAGCAGTGGAAGATCGGAACATCGGCGTTGTCTTTCAAGAACCCAGATTATTCCCGCATTTGAATGTACAACAAAACTTGGAATTGGCAGTACGAAAAGCAAAAAACAGCACGTTTACCATTCACCATTTAGCAGAAAAATTAGGTTTTTCAGATCTTTTATCACACCAAACAACTCAGTTGTCTGGTGGGCAAAAGCAACGAATTGCCATTGCTCGCGCGTTATTAACTAATCCTGCATTATTAGTAATGGATGAACCTCTTTCGTCATTAGATGTGACCAGTAAACGACTACTATTACCTTTTTTAAAGCAGGTAAGTGAACAAATTCCCATTCTTTATATTACTCATTCAGAGCATGAGCTGTTTTATCTTAGTAAACAGATGTTATTGGTTAATGATGGGCAAGTTGAAGCGATTGGTGAGCCACAGAAGCTATTTTTAGATAGTCATCTATCGTTGATAAAGTTTGCGCAACAAGGCTTAATTTTAACGGTATTAGTGAAAGAATATGATCAACAAGAAGCGTTGATTAAAGGGTGCTTAGACGGTCAAACATTGTATGTTTCTGCAGAACAAGCACCTACCACATCGCAAATACAAGTGAAAATAAACAGTCGCGATGTGATTGTTGCGCTCCAGCCTATTGAAGGGAGTTCGTTATTAAACTGCTTATCAGCGCAAATAGTCGACTATTCACAGGACAACCAAAAAGCAGTGGTATTAACCTTAAAAGTACAATCACAATGTATTTATGCTTACATTACATTGCGTTCATTTAATAAACTTAAACTCTCTGTTGGAAGTTATGTTTATGCCCATGTTAAAACCATGAGCATTATTAACTAATTAATCGTCCTTACATTAAATTAAATCAAATCAAACCTAACCTTGCAAAGAAAGGCCTGCAATTTGATGCCAATAGCCATTACATTGTAAATTATTGTGCTTAACGTATTGCTCTGCACCTAATATACGTTGTTTGAATTGTTGTAATGTCGTTAAGCTGTCAATTGAACTTGGGCTAACACGCGCCACGTCAACTAAACCTCTCATACTTTCAATATCATTGAGTAAGTTATAACAATAACCAGATTGAGTTTGTATGCCATTAAGTACAAATACTTGTTGGCCTTCTTGAGTACTCGTCGCTCTTCCCTGTGGGTATTTGATACAACAGAGTTCACAATCATCTTTGGCTTTATTTTCAGACCTCGCGGTAAAGCAACGGGCGGAATAGGCTAAAGGCAAATGACCATGTGCAAAAACTTCTACTTCGAATTGACCTCGTATGCCCATTTTTTCTGCATCTGTTAATGCTTTTTGTAACCAGTCTCGAGAAAGTTCGACAGGCATTACCCAACGATGCATACCTTTATTCACAAATAACTTAAGCGTATGAGCGTTATAACAATTGATGGCAGGGCCGCAAACAAAAGGCACTTTCTTTTCTGATAACAATTGAATGCCGCCAATATCATTGGCTTCTACGGACATCTCTCCATTTTCACAAAGTTGTTTTAATACTTTGATTTCTGATGGGGCTTCTAATAACGCCATGCTCGATAAAACAATCTCTTTGCCTTGATGGTTGAGCTCTTTAGCTAAATTTATCCAATCACGCGCTTTTAATTCACGGCGTTTACTACAGACCGTTTCGCCTAAATAAATAATATCAGCATCGCTGCTCATGGCTTGTTGATAAAAGTCTTCGGTTGTTTGTTTTGGCCAATAATATAATAAAGGCCCTAATGATAATTTCATATTTAATCCTAACTTTGATGCGTTAAAATAGAGCGACTATTGCCAATCGCGATGATAAGCACCTAAGGTTGTTTGGCTACCTTCAGATACATTGGCTAAAACAGCATTCCAGTCAGCTTCTACTTTATAATCCGCTGGTGATTGTTTGTAGTTATCAATGGCCGCACGCCATACCTTAGTAATTTGCTCAACATAAGCAGGGCTGCGTTGACGACCTTCAATTTTGACTGATTTGACGTTCGCCATAAATAATTCAGGCAATATCGATAAGGTATTCAAACTGGTGGGTTCTTCAAGCGCGTGGTAAAGGATCTTCTCTTCATTATCAATGCTATCCACGGTAAATTTACCTTTACATAAAGTAGGGTAGCCAGCCTTTTCGTCTGCTTGATAACGATCGATTAAAATATCATTGAGACGAGACTCCAGGCCTTTCTCTGTTTCTTGCCAACGAACATATTTAGCAGGCGAACAAGCGCCAACCGTATTGGGTGACTCACCCGTAAAGTAAGAGGACAAATAACAACGGCCTTCAGCCATAATACATAGGCTACCAAAAGCGAAGACTTCTAAGTCGATAGACGTATTACGCGCTAATTGCTTTACCTGATGAAGCGACAAAACCCGAGGCAATACCACACGCTTTACATTAAAGTTTTGTTGATAAAAATCGATGGCAGCAGTGTTTGTTGCTGAAGCCTGAACCGATAAATGTAATTCTAAATCAGGGTACTTGTTAGCCGCATAATCAAGTGTCGCAATATCGGCAATAATGGCGGCATTCGCTCCTAAATCTACACATTTATCAACGGCATTAAACCAACGCTTTTCTTCGCCTGGGTGAGCGAATGTATTAATGGCTACGTGTAAATGTTTATTGTGATCACGTATATATTGAGCACCTTTTGCGAGTTTTTTATCGTTAAAGTTTAACCCTGCAAAATGGCGTGCGTTAGTATCATCTTTTAACCCCACGTAGACAGCGTCTGCACCACAATCAATGGCGGTCTTTAATGCGGGTAAACTGCCTGCTGGACATAATAATTCCATACAATAACTCCATTTTTATTAATATCGTTATTGTAAAAAGTTATTTTAATTGTTTATTGATGTAGGGCATGCAACTTACATTCATCATGATATTTTCAAAAAATAAGTGTCAATAATAGAGCGTATGTTGATTTAAACTAAGTTGTGGTTTTTACGAGCGTTTATAATTTGTTTCTTATTTTAAAAAATGATCATTGAAAGGAATATTATGCTGATGCCATTACGTAACAAACTATTACAAAAGCTGGTGGTCATTACACCTCAATTATTAGCGGTACCCAGTCAATTTATTCCATTTAGCGTGCAACAAAAATGTTTGCTCTCAATCATTAATCATATTTTTAAAGAAGCGATTGAAGACGATGATTTAGCTTTTTTAGAGGGGAAATGGTTGAAAGTGACGGTGACTGATTTGAAGTTAACATGGTTCATCAGTTTTGATGACAATATTATCGTTAAAGATAAAGCAGAACAGACCGATGTGTCATTCAGTGCGACGCTTAATGATCTTATTTTAGTTGCTGGCCGCAAAGAAGATCCCGATACGTTATTTTTTCAACGTCGTTTAAAAATACAAGGTGATACGGAACTAGGATTAGAAGTTAAAAACCTATTGGATAACATTGAATTTGAACAATTATCGCCATTCATTGAAAAAATGATCGTGACCTTGTCTGATTTGATTAAAACAGGAGTGTCGATACCAGCTTCGCCTAATACTAATCCAGATACTAATGTGCTTAACATTAAAATTTGAAAGTAAAAATAAACTGTTGATCACAACAAGGTATCTTTTAAAGGCATAGCGCTATAGGCTTAGCACTTTACATTTTAATAACTACATTGTGGATGAATGACTGACTCTAACCCTATAGCAATAAAAGAAGTAAATAGCCCTGATTTAACCTGTGCTAAATGTAATGCTGCGTGCTGCCAATTAGAGGTCATGCTAATCACAGATACCGGTGTGCCTGATCAATATATCGAACATGATCAGTGGGGCGGAGAAACGATGAAACGTTTAGATGATGGATGGTGTATCTGTGTTGACCGAGATACAAAGCTCTGCACTATCTATGAAAACAGACCTTGGGTATGCCGAATATTTGAAATGGGTTCTTACGAATGTAGCGTTGAATTTGTGGCGGCTAAATAAAGGTGTTTTAAAGAGACGTTTATTGAATGGCTGAAATAATAAATTCATCACTATCAAGTATTTGACTGCAGAATAAAGCTTTAATGCTGAATAGAAGAATAGAAGAATAGAAGAATAGAAGAATAGAAGAATAGAAGAATAGAAAGCATTGAGTGTTGAATAAGAGTTAAACGTGTATTAATAACACTATCAATTTATGCAGTTTAGGATTTTTGATTTATTAATCAACCCTAAGCTGCACCAACGTCATAACGATGAATCTGAAACTTACTGCTCTGATAATGTCTTTAAGTGTAAACAAGTATCTAATAAACGATTAGCAAAACCCCATTCATTATCACACCACACTAATAGTTTAACTAAGTTACCATCGCTCACACGTGTTTGAGTACCATCAATAATACAAGAGCGTGGGTCATGATTAAAATCCACTGACACTAATGGCGCTTCCGTGTAACCCAAAATACCTTTTAATTCACCTTCTGCCATCTGTTTTAAACATTGGTTTATATCAGCAATTGAAACACTTTTATCGACCGTAATACTCAAGTCCATCGCCGTGACATTAATGGTGGGAACACGTACGGCAATTGCTTCAAACTTATTAGCAAACTTAGGTAAAATTCGCTCTATACCTGCTGCTAATTTTGTATCAACAGGGATAATTGATTGGCTAGCTGCTCGCGTTCTACGTAAGTCATGGTGATAAGAGTCAATCACGGGTTGGTCATTCATTGCCGAATGAATAGTGGTAATAGTGCCGCACTTAATACTGAAAGCCTCATCTAAAATAGCAATCACAGGAACAATGCAATTAGTTGTGCAAGATGCCCCAGAAATATATTGCTCTTTACCCGTTAATTGTTGGTGGTTAACACCATAAACAACTGTGGCATCAACATCTTGATCAGCAGGGTGTGAAAAGATAACTTTCTTAGCACCCGCTAACAAATGTGCATCGGCATCCGCTTTTGAACCATAGATACCGGTACAATCAATAACGATATCAATATCTAATGCTTTCCAAGGTAATTCATTAATGTCTTTAAACGTTAATAATTGAATAGGGTGCTGTTCAATTATCAGTAAGTCATGGCTTTGTGTGACTTCGAAAGGAAAGCGCCCATGCGTTGAATCATATTGAGTTAGGTGACAAATCGCCTCGGGTGTCGCTAATTCATTGATCGCGATTATATCAATTTGTGTTTGATGATGACCTTCAAATAGTGCTCGTACCACACTACGTCCAATACGCCCATAACCATTTATTGCAATTCGAAGTGCCATTAACATTCCACATAAAAAAGGTAAAAAAGCATTGTAATGCCAAAACCATTAATTATCTATCATTTCCCTTAGTGTTGAGAAGGTTGTTTGTATTAATAAGGATGTCTAATTAAGCAACAAGAACAATGAGTTATCGTTATCTTTTTTAGTTACAAATTTTTTGATAAAACAGTTAAAGAAGCAGGCCTTGTTAGCAGGTTCAAGACGTTTTTTATGTGTAATCTTTAAAGTTGACATCACCGTATACAAGAGGTTAGACAAAAGAATGAATTAAGGATAGATGCTGGAATATAGATGACAATCTATTGTTATTTTTATTACCTTCTAATGGTCAGTTTTAGACCAATTTCAGAAAAATATGAGCTAATTGATAATGTACCACTGAAATGTAACATTGATTTTGCTATTATGTTTCACCGACATATGTTTGTTATTATGCATTCGGTCAAATGGATTAATAATGAAGAGCGGTATGCTCTAAATGAGGATTAATGAGTTTAAATAAAGATAAGTACAGTATAGATAACACCGATTACACTGTAGGTCAGGATAATGTTCAAAAATGGGGATTTGATGTTCACAATCCTGTTTTTGGATTTAGTGCAGGTTTCATTGCACTGTTTTTAATTGCAATCATGTTAGTTGATCCTGAAGTTTCAAAAGCAGCATTAGACGGGTTAAAGTGGCAAATTATTGGTATGTTTGATGGACTATTTATGTGGTCTGCTAATATATTTGTTATTTTCTGTTTAGCGTTAGTGGTGTCTCCATTTGGTAAAATTCGCCTTGGTGGTGATGATGCTAAAAGCGACTACTCAACCATGTCATGGATAGCAATGTTATTTGCTGCTGGTATGGGTATTGGTCTTATGTTTTGGGGGGTTGCAGAACCTGTTGCATATTTCACTGGTTGGTATGAAACACCATTGAACGTAACACCGAATACACCAGAAGCGGCTAAGCTAGCGTTAGGCGCAACCATGTTCCATTGGGGTTTACACCCTTGGGCAATTTACGGTGTTGTTGCATTATCATTAGCTTTCTTTGCTTATAACAAAGGTTTACCGCTTTCAATGCGTTCTGTGTTCTATCCTATTTTAGGCGATCGCACATGGGGTTGGCCTGGTCATGTTGTTGATATCTTTGCGGTTATTGCAACCTTGTTTGGGCTTGCAACGTCTTTAGGTTTAGGCGCTCAACAAGCTGCAAGTGGTTTCCATCATGTATTTGGCATTGACGATGGTTTATTAACACAAATTATCATTATTGTTGTTGTCACGCTATTAGCTGTTGTTTCTGTAGTACGTGGAATTGATGGTGGTGTTAAAGTCATCAGTAACATTAATATGTTATTAGCGATTGTATTGGTTGTTTTTGTTGCATTAGTGACAATGGCTGTTTCAATGGGCACTATTCCGACAACAGTGATGGGTTATATAGAGAATATTATCCCGTTAAGTAACCCAATTGGTCGTGAAGATGAAGCGTGGATGCACGGTTGGACTGTGTTCTATTGGGCTTGGTGGATTTCATGGTCTCCATTCGTAGGTATGTTCATTGCTCGCGTTTCACGTGGTCGTACGGTACGTGAATTCCTTATCGCTGTATTAATTATTCCAACGATTGTAACCATTCTTTGGATGTCAGTGTTCGGTGGTGTCGCGATTGATCAAATCATTAATAACGTTGGTGAGTTAGGTGCAAACGGTTTAACTGAAGTACCGCTTGCGATGTTCCAAATGTTTGATCAATTACCATTTGGTAACATTCTTTCACTATTGGCTGTGGTCTTAGTATTGGTATTCTTTATTACCTCTTCTGACTCTGGCTCACTCGTTATCGATAGTATTACTGCTGGTGGTAAAGTTGATGCACCAGTTCCACAACGTATTTTCTGGGCATTAATAGAAGGCGCTATCGCAATTGCATTGCTTTGGGTCGGCGGAACAAACGCGATTCAAGCATTACAAGCGGGTGCTATCTCAACGGCATTACCATTCACTATTATTCTGTTAATAATGTGTGTGAGCTTGCTGATGGGTATGCGTACTGAAAAACATAATAAAGGCTAGTTTGACTGCTACTAGTTTCACTATTATTAGTTTAATAGGTAGCTTTCATTATTAGTTTGCAACAATAGTTTGACTATTCGTTGTATTAAAGCGGAATCATTAAAAGTGATTCCGCTTTTTTTATGGGGTTTGTATTAGTAAGACTGAGTCAATGGGATGTATAGAACACCCCAATTCAGTATAAGCAAAACGATACAACACCACTATTTCCACAGATTTCTGCGTTAAATTACCTAACAATACTCAATAACCCGTTATTGATTCAATAATTCACCTCGAACTACGCAAAACTAACGGCACTGAGTAGTAAAAAATATAACGTTAGGATTTTAAATATAATGCCGCTTTCATTAACCAGAATTGAGGTTATACCGATTACATTAAATAAGTGATCTAAATTTTGCGCAGGAAAAATGAGTTAGTTCAAGGCGAAAATTGAGCTAAATGGTTGTTCCCTTTACGAAATTTACAACGAAGAAATAAGTTATTTTAACAAGTAAAATAGATAATTTAATTAGTGTGATTGGTATTAGATATTAAACTTAATGGATATATTAAAGCTAATGCGATTGAAAAAAGTATCATTTAAAAAGTGCGATTAAAATAGTTCGATTAATAAAAAGGAGGGGGGTAAATTCAATAGAGGGATTTAGTGCTGCAAAGACATGAGGCTAAACGCTGGTGCAACTGTGTGTCGTTTTATAGATGTGGTGTTTATATAAGTGGCATTTTATAGATATTGACTATGGCTACACTTCTTCCTATTTATCTTTGATTCATTTGCTTTAAAGTATGACCTCATCGTCGCTCACGATGAGGAAATACTCATTTCAATGTTGTTTAAAGCTTATAACCATAAGTTCTTAATGGGTGTTTCAGGGCTGTAATAGTAACTCACTTGCGCTTGTAATAACTCTGCTGTCGCAATAGCATCGGTTAATGCATCATGTGGTTGATACCCTGGTAAATTATAACGGAGACGACTATTTCCTAGACGAATGGAGCCAGGTTTCTTACCCTTTAACCAATTAAAAAAGCCTTGTATTTGTTTATTCTGAATTTCTGCTTCAATTTGCATTGTATCAACGACGGGGAAGATAATGCCTTCATTAATTAAAGCACGTAAATTTAAATCTAAAAAATCACGTTCGATATTACGATAATGTACCACCACAACCTTACCGGTTAATTCATCAAGTAATTGGTTTAAAATACGTCGTAAATCTGGTGCACCTTTCAAATCAGAATGAGTAATACCATGGATAATCACTGATTCTTCCTCAAGATTATCCTGTGGATTTACATACCATTTTTTGGCTCGACTGCAAAAAATTCTGTCTAAAGTAAAAGGCACTAAACCAATGCTAATAATACTATTTTGTTTAGGATCTAAACCTGTTGTTTCAAAATCTAAAGCAACAAATTCTACGTCTTTTAATAGAGTATCATCATGATAAGTACCTGCTTTATAAAAGGTCTTAAGTCGTGAATCTTTACAATGTTGTGCTTGTAATTGTAAATAAGCATGCCAATTTAAGATTTTTTTATTAGTGAAATTATGCATCTATAACCTTAAAACTTGTTTGCGGTGTAACGATATTTTAAAAAGTTTTGAGCATTGCTTAATACTAAAAATGCGTCCTTAAGATTACGTCGTTCAAGGTCAGACATACTTTCTGGTTCAATATTATTATCAGGCTCAATCTCTGATTCAACATCCAATGATTGGTGGCGTAAACGCACTAAAGAGATGAGCTCCATTGCATGCCTTAAATCTGCACCTTTAGACTTAGGTAATATGCCAGCTTCAATAATATCCTCTAATCGATCAAAGGAGTTTTGAGATTGAGAGCCAATCGCTAAAGCATGAACACGGATAAGATCCGCAAGTGGGGCGGTACCACGACGTTTTAGATTAATAGAATTGTTATGTCGACCATCATTCTCCATTACAAAATCTTTAAAGAAGCCTAATGGTGGTTTTCTATTTAGCGCGTTACGTGCCATACATGCTAAAAAGCGATTATTCTTTTTTGCACGACGTAATATAAAGGCATTAAGTTGTTCAGCCCATTTAACTCGGCCGTATACACCGGTTAAATCAAAGAATATATTACAATTTAACAATGCTTTAGGATTAGGGTTATCAATCCAATCGGTGAAGCAGGTTTCCCACTGTATTTGCGTTTTACGGTATTCTGGATTCGTCGCCATAATTTCGCCTGTACAATAAACATAACCACAGGCATCTAAACCATCACATACAAAATGAGAGAGCTTTTCAAAGTACTCACCATGTAACTTTTCATCATAACTATTATCTAAAATGAGCCCATTATCTTGGTCTGTTACTAATAGTTGCTCATCACGTGCCATTGAACCGAGTGCTAAAAAGCAATAAGGAATAGGCGGTGGGCCAAACTTCTCTTCTGCTAATTCTAATAAACGTTGTTTAAAGCTGCGTCCAATCTCAGACATCGCTCGTCCTACCATATGAGAGTTAGCATCTTCATTGACCATTCGTACAAAACAATCTTTTAATTGTATCGACAATTGGGCTAGGTCTTCTGTGCTTTGTTGTTGAAAAATACTGCTTACAAACAACAAGCTATTTTGAGATTCATAACGAATAATGTCAGAGACTTCAATTAAACCAATTGGTCGCTTATTTTTCATAATCGGTAAATGGTGTACGTTATGGCGTAACATCAACAACATCGCTTCAAAGATATAAGCATTATGATCTAATGACATTAACTCAGTAGACATCACTTCAGATACCGGTGTTTCAACACTTAAACCCGATGCAATCACTTTTGCACAAAGGTCATGTTCGGTAATTAAACCAACAAAGCTAAAGCCTTCTTCTTCATCAATACTCGTATCTTTAATCAACGCTGCTGAGTGGCTTTCTTCCGCCATGATTTTTGCAACAGATTGAATACTGCTGTCGCTAGGTAATATTAGTGGTTCCCTAGTCAATAATGTTTTAACTTTAGAGGTTGTTAGTGCGTTGGCATTATCACTTTTATTTTCTACTGCTTGTTTCAGTCGGGTGCTATCTTCTGCTTCTACAAAGTCAGCAAAATTTTCAAAGCGATCACATAAATCGTAAAATACCGATCCAGGAATACAATATAAGAGCGTATCTTTGGTAGTTTTTGCAGGGAAACGAACTTTATTACTGGTTAATAAGCCCATTTGTCCAAATAATTTACCTTGATCTAAACGATTATAAAGGCTGCCATTTCGTCTATAAATTTCAACTACACCACTACGAATCATATACAGCTCATTAATATCATCTTTAAAGTCAATAATATTAGTGTCAGAACGGTAATAAGATATTTCAACACTACGTACAACATCTATTAATGCTTCTTCAGGAAGTTCATCAAAAGGGGCGTATTGGCTGATAAAATCTTGGATTTCTAATAGTTCAATTTCCATGAGGAGCTCGATATATAGGTGGGTAGATAATGATCTGATATTACACAAATTCTATTGACTATGTTAGTCGAGAATTAATAAATGTAGTCATTTTATCAGCTGTTCAGTACATAATTTAATAGCAAAAATGTTATGTATAAAATCAATGTATTTGTTACTTGTATTTTACTCTCTAAATTTATAATCGTCTAAATAAAGCTGCTTTTTAATCTTTGAATTTAAATTTCCAATCATTTATTTAATGTCACTATTCATACTCATAACCAGCAATAAATGAACAATTAAAGTGCGCTTTTTAACCTCTTTGCCCTTTTGTAGTGCGTTACGCTGATGACAAAGCCAGTGAAACTGCGGGTATGAGGTTGGCATTGTTATTGCTAGCTATTAACCTGTAATTGCTAGCAATAGTTTGTTTTTAGCTAGCAATGTTGGTTTTGTCATTAGCAATGAAAGGGAAGAGGTAATTTATGAATTTATCAATCATTAATAAAGCGTTAAAAAAAGGATTTTATATCAGCATTTATAGTGTCTTCACTATGGGAGCCGTCACTGTTCAGGCTGTTGAGCCTATTAAAGTTGGTTTAGTGGCTGCTTTATCAGGCCAATCTGCTAAGTCAGGAGAAGCCATTACGCGTGGTCTTACTATTGCGATAGATGAAATTAATGAAGCTGGTGGAGTGCTGGGTCGTCCAATAGAGTTAGTACGACGTGATGATGAGAGTAATCCATCTAAAGGCTTGTTAGCATCAAGAGAATTGATTCAAAGGGAGAAAGTCTCGGTATTATTTGGCGGATTAGATACTCCCGTTTCATTGGCAATTGTACCGGTAATTAACCAATTAAAAATACCGTTCATGGGTGTGTGGGCTGCGGGTACTCCTATTACAAAAAATGGTGCAAAAGATAATTATGCCTTTCGTGTTTCTGCGGTAGATGAAGTTGTTGATGAGGCTTTAGTTCAATATGGCGTTGATAAGTATGCGATGAAAAAGCCAGGCATGATTTTAATTAATAATCCTTGGGGTGAGTCAAATGAAAAAGGGTTAAAACAAGCACTATCATCACGTGGTATTGAATACACAGGAATTGAAAGAATTGAGTCAAGCGATCTGGATGTTATTCCGCAATTAAGCCGATTAAAAGAAAAAGGGACAGATACATTATTTATGGTCGCTAATGTTGCCCCTTCTGCACAAGTTGTTAAATCACTTGCAAGAATGGACTGGGATGTTCCCGTTGTTTCACATTGGGGACCCGCTGGAGGCCGTTTTGGTGAATTAGCTGGGCCAACGGCAGATCGCGTGCATTTTATTCAAACCTTTACTTTTACTGATACACAAAGTGGTAAAAGTGGTGAAATATTTAAAAAATTACAAGTTAAGTTTCCTGAAATTAAATCTATAGCTGATGTAACGCCTGCGGTTGGTATCGCTAATGCTTATGATGCGATGCATTTAACGGCTTTAGCCATTGAAAAAGCTGGAAGTACTAAAGGTAAAGATATTCGTAACGGATATTATGCTATTGGCGAATATGACGGCTTGATTAAAAACTATAACAAACCTTTTGATAAATATCAGCATGACGCGATTGGTGCAAATGATTATCTATTTACACATTTTGTAGATAACCAAATAGTACCAGTTAAGTAATTTTATAAATCAGCAGGGACGCTATTTATATATTTAGGAGAAGTTATGTTATCAGCCGCTATTATCACAGGCTTAGGGCTAGGCAGCATGTATGCCCTGTTAGCTTTAGGTTTTCATATAACCTATATCGTTAGTAAAACCGTTAATTTTGCTCAAGGTAGTGCAATGATGGTTGGTGCTGTTGTGGCATACACTTTTTGTATTACATGGGGCTTCCCATACTGGGTTGCCTTTTTTATCACACTTATTATTTGCGCTATTTATGGACTCGCTATTGAACGATTTTTAGTTCGCCCTTTTGCGAGTAAAGGCTCTGAAGCTTGGTTAATGGCGACGGTAGCGGGTGGAATATTAGTGGATAATTTGGCATTGTTTTCATTTGGTAAAGAGCCTCGTCAATTTGTCAGTGAATTTGCCAGTTTAAATGTAGATATCTTCAACGGTAATATCTCTGCACTACAAATCATTATTCCACTAGTTGGTGTCGCTATTACGGTTTCTTTAGTGTTAGTCGGTAAATACACTCGTCTTGGTAAAGTGTTACAAGCATGTGTGCAAAATCCCCAGTCAGCACAATTAATGGGCATCAATGTGAGCCGTGTAGTGGCGATTAGCTTTGCCATTTCAACGGTATTTGCAGCGATTGCCGGTATCTTAATCGCGCCTTTATTCGCAGTACATTCAGACATGGGAACCTTGTTTGGATTAAAAGCATTTGCAGTTGCAATACTCGGTGGTATTGCTAGCGCATACGGTGTGTTTATGGCGGGATTAATATTTGGGTTACTTGAGGCAATTGTGACTATTTATTTTGGTTCAGCGTTTACTCAAATTATAACTTTTACATTGGTCATTGTCGCACTGGCAATAAAACCAAATGGATTATTTGGTAAGAATCAGGAGGTCAAAGTATGAATATGGCCAACAGCAGATCGCTAGCATTTCTTGGGCTACTCACTCTCATAAACTTTACGTTATGTTTTCTTTTAGATAGTTATTCATTACTTGTTTTTACTCTCTGTGTATTAACCGCGTTGGTTGGCATTGGGCTTAACATTCTAATGGGCTTGAGCGGACAAATCAGCTTTGGGCATATCGCTTTTTATGCCATTGGTGCCTATGTTAGCGCGTTATTATTGATGAATAGTGTGCCCTTTATATTAGCCATACTGATGGCTGCATTTTGCTGTGGTTTAGTCGGGGCTCTCCTGGCGATACCTGCTATGCGAGTTAGTGGCCCTTATTTAGCCATGATTACTATTGCGTTTGCCTTTGTTGTGCATCATGGACTGATTGAATGGCGTGATTTAACGGGTGGTGGTAATGGTTTAATGGGTATTCCAATGCCTATGCTCGGTGAAATGGATCCTAACCAATTATTAGCCATCATCGCTACCTTTGCATTGAGTATTTGTTTAGTTATTTATGCTTACCTTTATAACAGTGGGTGGGGTAAAGCAATGAGATCAGTGAAAGCAAGTCCTATTGCGGCAGGGTCGTTGGGTTTCAATCCTGTTCAAACTAAAACATTAGCATTTGCATTATCAGCTTGTTTCGCAGGGTTAGCGGGTTCAATTGTACCTCCACTGATGATGTTCATTAGCCCTAGTACGTTTCCATTCTCTCAATCAATTTTATTTGTATTGGTGGTTATTATTGGTGGAACCAGCACCTTATGGGGGCCAATTTTAGGGGCAATAATTGTTGTTCTACTTCCAGAGGTATTATCGCCGTTAGCTGAGTATCGATTATTGATCTTTGCTGTATTGTTATTAATTGTTTTATGGGGAGCTCCAAGAGGTATTTTGGGAGAAATAGAAAGGAAGTTCGCACGTTATAAAAAAGAATTACCGCCAAAATCAGTTAACAGACATTTAATCGGACAATTTTATGACCGAGCGGGTAACGGCCTAAAAGCCTTAAAAGTGGAAAACATTGGTATTCAGTTTGGTGGCGTTAAAGCGGCTCAAAATGTCAGTTTTGAAGCTGAACTCGGGAAAGTGACCAGCATTATTGGCCCTAATGGCGCAGGTAAAACCACAGTATTAAACATGATCAGTGGGTTTTATAAACCAAATCAAGGAAGTATCGAACTATTTGAACAATTGGCAGGTAAAAGTGCATATCAAGTCGCACGTTGTGGCGTTGCAAGAACATATCAAACAAGTCAATTATTTGATGATATGTCGGTATTAGAAAACTTATTATCGGCAATGCAAAAAGGTCAACTAGGACATCCATTCTTTTCAAGTAAACCTGGTCAGAAAGAACTGGCTTTGAACCTATTATCACTGGTGGGTTACAAAGGAGGGATACATACGCCGACTCAAGACTTACCCCACGTGGATCGTCGTATTGTTGAAATTGCAAGATCATTAGCAACGTGCCCTTGGGTTTTACTATTAGATGAACCAGCAGCAGGCTTAAGCCGTCAAGATACAGATAAATTGTCTACGTTATTAAAGACTATAGCTAGCTTTGGTATCGCCGTGATACTTGTGGAGCATGATATGCAATTAGTGATGAATGTGAGTGATAAAATTCTAGTGTTAGATGCAGGTAAATCCATTGCCATGGGAGAGCCTAGTGATATTCGACAAAATGAAAAAGTGATCGCAGCTTATTTAGGTGGAACAAGCTATCAAGCAAGCCCAAGACAGAAGGCTTGGAAAGCAAAAAGACAAGCAGTCTTATTTACTAAAAATTTAACCATAGATTATGGCGCTGCACCGGTTGTTGAAGGCGTGAACATTGAAGTTAATCCAGGTGAACTTGTTGCAATATTAGGCGCTAATGGGGCAGGTAAAAGTAGTATTTTACAAGCTTTAGCTGGCTTAAAACGACCTATTCAAGGAAGCATTGGATTACATGATGAATACATACAAGATCTTAATGCTAACGATATTGCTAAAAAAGGATTGGCATTAGTTCCTGAGGGGCGGCAGTTATTTGGTGAATTGTCGGTTAAAGATAACTTATTGATTGGTGCATATTCAAGGTCTGATCAAGTCGATGAAGAACAAGAATTAAACGATATCTTGACTCGTTTTCCTAGACTCAACGACCGAATTGATAGTCCCGCTGGTCTTCTTTCCGGTGGAGAGCAACAAATGGTGGCTGTAGGTCGAGCATTAATGGCAAAGCCAAGCATATTATTACTTGATGAACCTTCATTAGGATTATCGCCAGCGATGATTGGCGAATTATATGATGCCTTGGCAGACTTACGAGATGACGGTGTAACTATTCTATTAGTTGATCAAATGGCAAATTTAGCGTTACAAGTTGCAGACAGAGCTTACGTGTTAGAAACAGGTCAAGTAGTGAAATCGGGCACAGCAGAGCAGTTGTTATCCGATCCTAAGTTAGAAGAAGCTTATATGGGGGTGAATTAATGATTATCGATACTATCATTATTAATTGTTTGCTTGAGGGCAAAGAAGAATTAAGTTGTGTATTTATTGAAAAGGGTAAATTTGTAAAATTTTTAGACCAAAGCAGTTTATTATCGTCGCAATTAAACAATGTTAAAGTCATTGATGCCAAAGGGTTGTTGATGTTACCTCCTTTAGTAGAGACTCATGTACATTTAGATAAAGCCTGTATATTTTCTCGTTGTGAGTTACATCAAGGCACGTTATCTGAAGCCATCGAACAGACAACCAATGCAAAAGCCAATTTTAGTTATGACGACGTTTATAACCGAGGAAAGAAAGTCATAGAAAAAGCAATCAAACAAGGGACAAGTTACATGCGAACCCATGTAGAAATTGACCCTGTTATTGGTTTAACTGGTTTTCGAGCTATTCAGCAGTTAAAAAAAGATTATGCTTGGGGGATAACGTTATCATTATGCGTATTCCCTCAAGAAGGGTTACATAACAACGCGGGGACCTATGAGTTATTAGAACAGGCCTTGCAATTGGGGGCCGATTTGTTGGGAGGATGCCCTTATACTGACAGCTTGCCGGAAAAACAAATTGAAACACTTTTTGAACTCGCTGTTAAATATGACGTAGATTTAGACTTTCATTTAGATTTCGATCTCGATATTCGCCACATGTTATTACCCCATGTAATAGAAATGACGATAAAACATCATTATCAGCAACGAGTGACTGTGGGCCATGTTACAAAACTATCTACATTACCAATGGACCAATTAATAATTATTGCGGAAAGAATGTCTTCAGCTGGCGTTCATTTAACGGCTTTGCCAAGTACTGATTTGTTTCTTATGGGACGGGAATTTGACCATAATATTCCAAGAGGTGTCGCGCCATTAATGCCGTTAAGTAACGCAGGGGTAATTTGCTCTATTTCAAGTAATAATATCGAAAATCCATTTACCCCTTATGGTGATTGTTCACAAGTAAGGCAAGCTAATTTATTTGCAAACATTGCGCAGCTAGCGACTAAAAAAGAATTAGTACAATGCTTAGATTGGGTTTCTTCTGATTCTGCTAAATTAATGGGAATTGAGCATTATGGCATTGCGCTTAATATGTCTGCGGATGCTGTTTTTTTCCCCGTTAGTGATCGTGCTGAAATAATTGCGACCATTCAATCTCCGAGTTTAGGTATTAAAAATGGAAAGGTTACCTTTTCACGTAATGATGCAACTATTTATCCACCTTAAAAGGCCGTCATTTATTGCTAGTATCAGAATATGAACATGTTGTTACTTTTTATTGAATGTTGAAAACAGAGTTGTTTTATGAGCTAACGAACTTGGGGCAAAATGTGAAACAAACATATTAGTTGCTAGAAAGCGTCGATTTATCCTGTTACCAATCCATATAAATTTTTCAGTTGCTAATTCGGACATCAAGATAAGACGTGACACGATTATAATGGCTAGTTCTTATCAAATGTTACAACCCAGTAGTGGCAATATAGCCTTCGAATTAGCGACCGGCAGAGCAAGTTATGAGGCAACTTCCTTCATTGTTATAAAGTCTCGATTTAACCTGTTAGATATTTACCTTTATGTCTCGAATTTGTTTACCTCACGACTTGCTGATTTTCACATCTTGATAGGTGATGTGTATATATCTGACATAGAGGTAAATTACCTAAAATGATTGGAGTGACTTATTGGGCTAACTGTTTTTTGACTTTAAATTTACTATTCTATTTTTTGATGCTTAAACGTCCCAGTTATGATGTATTTGGCTAGCAAGGCGTAATCATTGTTGTTTATAATAGTGAATACTGTAATACCATGAAATATAATCATTTTAATCTCTATTTTAGTGATATTACTTTTGATTTCATTAACCACATTGCAGTATTATATTTTATAGCGCTAGCAATATAGCTAGGTATTGAGGATGTATTAATAAAATGACAAAAACAGCAACTAAAGCATCGACTAACAAACAGCAAGAAATACAACGAATTATTAGTAAGCTTTCTAAAGCAGTTGCTCAACATAAATTAAAACCAGGTCAACGTTTAGTGGAAGCTCAAATAGTTGAAGCTTTAAATGCTAACCGAAATCATGTTCAATCAGCACTACAGCGATTAGCACTTCAACATATTGTGACTATCGAACCTAACAGAGGGTCGTTTGTTGCTCAGCCAAGCGCACAAGAAGCTAGAGAAATATTTGCAGCAAGACGCGTTGTTGAACGTGGGATTATAGAAAATATTACTCAACAAACCATACAAGATAACTGGCCAAAAATTGAACTGCATATGGAAAGCGAGCAACAAGTTACTCAAGGGAATGATCGACGAGCGATTGTTAGCACCTTGAGCCATTACCATAAGTTATTAGCTGAAATGTGCGGTAATACTGTATTAAAAGAAATGTTTGAAAATCTAATGGTACGCAGTTCGCTTATTGTTGCCTTGTATCAACATAACGATGTTCCTTCTTGTCAACATAATGAACATCAAGATATTATTGATGCCCTAAAAGAAGGAAATCAAGCATTAGCAGCAAAAGTCATGCTAAAACATTTACAACATTTAGAGTCTGAATTAGTGCTAGACAATACACAAAGTACTGCGACTGACTTAGTCATGGCCTTAAAAGAGTTATAATACCAATCACAATAAACAGCTTAGCTATTTAACTGGTTAAAACAGCCCACTTGCTCGTTGTAAATATCGTAAAGGGAACAGCCAGTAAAGAATTAACCTCTTTTGGTTAATTCTTTGAAAGGATCAATTTACGCTTTGAATTGAACTGTTTTTCCAGCGCAAAATTTAGGTAACATATTTAATGTAATCGGTATAACGACTAACTAATCCAGCAACGATTGAATTTTTTTAAAAAAAAACAGACGCTTACGTTTATATTACTCGTTGAATGTAAGCGTAAGTTATCTAAATATTTTAATCGTTATAACCAACAATAACGATAGTTCATTGGCCATTTAATTTTCACTCAGCTTCTCGATTTATTGCTGGTGTTAGAATCCATTCAGCACTGTCATTAAGCACATCCATTTTTGTTATTTTACCCTGACGAACTTCAAAGCGATCAGTGTAACGATTACCATTAAATGGAGTACCATCTTGCCATTGACCATATAAAAAACCTATTGAATAAACCACACAATGATCTTCCTTTTGCATTGCATCATATTGTTTTATAGATTTTTTAACCCATTCATAACGACTTTTATTAAACGCTGTTATTTGTTGTGCATTAGCCATTTCACGGCGACCTGTAAAGATGATTTTTACATCATCGTCCATGTAGGTTGCAGCAAGTTCAGGGTTAGGTTCCATTGAAGCTTCAAGGAACTTACTTACAAGGTCGATTGCTTTCTCTAACTCAGTCATTTTAATTCCTTTTAAGGTTATTTGAATATTACTATGTCTTATACCAAAAGAATTAATAAGGAGATCATTCTTGCTGGTTAAAATTACCCCTAACTGCGTTGTGAGTTTTGAAGTGAGAACAACTATCTCCTGCAACTCACGCCTTATTAGTGTTAATTTTTCCTGCGCAATAACTGATCACTTATTTAATTCCATTGGTATTATCGGTCATCTAATATGGTACATAAAGAAGTGTTTTCAATTAATGTTAACAGGATTGCTAGCAATTGCAATCTGATAGCTAGCTATTTTTAAGTGAGGTAAAATTCAATTTTTTGTGTCGTATTTTTTCTTCTAATGTCTCAATAGTTAACCGTTTTTTTTATTAATCATTCAGTTTTTATCTACTTAACCTTAATTCTGGTTAATGAAATCGGAATGACATTTAAAATCATGAGGTACTATTTTTTACTAATCAGTGTCGTTAGTTTTGCGTAGCTCAAGGTGCTTTGTTCAGTCGTTAGCTTGGACTTCAAATCGAGACGCAATTGACGTCCTAGTCCTTATCGAAGGTTGCAACACACAGTTGCTTTTCAAGCTAACGGGTATATACAATTTAATGATGCTCTTATTGCTAAAATAAAAGTTTAAGTATTATCTACACTAAATTGGATTTACCTGAATTCAACTATTCAACTATTCAACTATTCAACTATTCAACTATTAAATAATGCACCAATAAAGCACATTTTTATGAAAAAGCACTAGCTTGGTTAGTTTTGAATTTGTTGATTTATATTAAAGCTATGATTTTATTGTATTTTTTATTTGGCATTTAAATTGCTCTTGTATACAACAGAACAGTTAATATTATTTACAAGGATGAGGCATCAAATGAAAAAGACATTTAAATTTACACTTACCACACTCGCTATTTCATTATCAGCATTAAGTTTTAATGCTTATTCAACAACGGTGATTAAAGTTCATAGCGATACTACTGAAGATAGTGCGCAACAGGAAGGTTTAGAGCGCTTTAAAGAGCTTGTTGAAACACGTTCTAATGGTGAATATGACGTTACAATTTATCCTAATAATGCATTAGGAAATGACGTTGAAGTTGCACAACAAATGCAATTTGGTGCCGTTCAAGCGGCACCAATTCCTACTGCTAAGCTTAGTGGTTTTAATAAAGATTTACAGTTAATCGATATGCCATTTCTTTTTCCAAATAGAGAGGTAGCTTACCAATTTTTAGATGGTGACATCGGTCAAGAGGTACTTTCTGGTTTACGTAAATCAGGATTTGAGGCAGCTATGTTTTGGGAGAGTGGTTTCAAACAATTGACATGTAATAGTCCAATCGATAATCCTAAAGATCTTCAAGGTAAAAAAGTAAGAGTAATGGAAAGCCCGTTGCTTATTTCTCAATATAAAGCACTTGGCTCAAATCCTGTCCCTATTGCATTTAGTGAAACATATACTGCATTACAACAAGGAGTTGTAGAGTGTCAAGAAAACCCATTAGTGTCTATATCACAAATGAAGTTTTATGAAGTACAAAAGAATCTAATGATGACTAACCATGGTTACTTAGGAACTGCATTTGTATTTAGTAAAATGTGGTTTGATAGCCAATCCGCTGAACATCAAGCACTTCTTCTACAAGCTGCTCGTGAAGCAGGTAAATATCAACGAGAGCGTTCAATCACAAGAGAAGATGTTTATTTAAGTGGTATTAAAGCCGCAGGAAGCACGAAGGTAACGACATTAAGCGAAGCACAATTAGATGAATTCCAAGCAGCTATGTCGCCTGTTTATAAAGAGTTTGGTAATAAGTTGAGTAAAGGTCTTTTAGAACGCTCGCAAGCTGAACTTAAGAAGTTATCAAGCCTGTAAATTAGTTTTAACATCCCGAGGAATACCTCGGGCGGAGTTTTCTATGTGGAATAAAATAAGTCAACTGTTAGCTTTTTTTGAGAATACGATTGTTGGTGTTCTTATTATGTATTCTGCGCTTATGCTTTTTACTCAGATTATAGCTAGAGCAGTCTTTAATTACTCATTTAGCTGGGCTGAAGAAAGTGTTCGTTATGCGATCATTTGGATGGTGTTCATGGCCAGCAGTATTGCCTTTCGACAAAACGCTCACATTAGTATTGATGTGCTCAAACAGATTTTGCCAAAATCAATGTTAAAACCATTTCAAGCTGCAATTTGCACTATATGTTTAATGACAACAATGTTATTGGCATGGTTTGGTTGGGAGCTAGCATCAAGAATGATGATGTTTGGACAAGTTTCTTCTGCTATGGAAGCTCCAATGTATATATTTTATTTATCAATACCTATTAGCTCTATATTTATGTCGATAAGAATTAGCGAGTCATTTGTTTCTTTATTCAGCAAAACCAATAAAGACACTAATATTGCTTTTGAGGAGGTTTCTTGATGGGAGCGGGTTTCTTTACTTTAACATCAGGTTTATTAATATTTGGCTTACCAATATTTGTAGTTTTATTATTAACAGTGTTTATCGGGCTTTATTCTGGGAGTTCTACTTCATTAATGCTTATTATCCAGAGAATGTTTTCTGGGTTAGATAGTTTCCCATTAATGGCTATTCCGTTGTTTATCTTAGCTGGGAATTTAATGAGTACAAGCGGGCTATCTGCAAGAATTTTAAAAGTTGCGATGTTATGTGTTGGGCCTTTTCGTGGTGGCTTAGCGATGACAACGGTTACTGGTTCAATGTTCTTTGGGGCAATATCCGGATCGAGCCCTGCGACTGTTGTCTCGGTAGGTCGCCTCATTTTACCTTCAATGATAAAAGAAGGATATGACAGGCAATTCAGTGTTGGGTTATTAATGGCTACAGGCTCACTTGGGATTATTATTCCACCCAGCATTTTTATGATTGTGTATGGCGCAATGGCTGGAGTATCTATTGGCGCACTATTCATGGCTGGTATTGGAGCAGGGGTTGTTTATGGTGCTGTATTTTTAACTTATTGTTATTATCGCGCTTGCCGTGCAGGTATGAAACCTCAACCTTTCCCGCCAGTTATAGAATTAGTTCAAGCGGTAAAAGACGCTATATGGGGTTTAGCTATTCCCGTTATTATTCTTGGCGGTATATATAGTGGATTATTTACACCTACTGAAGCTGCCGCAGTTTCTGTCATTTACTCTGCTTTTGTAGGGCTTTTCATTCATCGAGATCTAACGCTAAAAAGTATTTGGAAAGTGTGTATAGAAAGTTCGGTTATTACTGCACAAGTGATGGTCATTGTATCGGCTGCAGCAGCTTTCTCTTGGTATTTAACAACTTCTAACCTGACAGGCTCTTTATCTGAAATGCTATCGCAATTGAGTGATAATAAATTACTGCTATTACTCGTTATTAACGTAATAGTGCTGATTGCTGGTATGTTTTTAGATCCAAATTCAATTGTTATTATTTTGGTACCACTTATAATTTACGTCGCACAAGCTGCAGGTATCGACTTAATTCATCTTGGCGTTATTTTATGTGTAAACTGCGCAATTGGTATGTTTACTCCGCCGTTTGGTATGAATTTGTTTGTTGCAAGTAGTTTAGATAATGTGACTTATGGTGAAGCTGTTAGAGGAGCGCTCCCGCTTGTTTGGCTTGCTTTAATTGTATTAATAATAATCAATGTATTTCCAAGTATTAGCTTATGGCTACCAAGCGTTGCACTACCTAATATTTAAATTTGATACTTTATAATTGAAAGGAAATAGTATCTATGTCATCTACGGAAGAAAATGTACCATTAGCAGACACTATTCGTAGTACTCTTTCAGATGATATTTTATGTGGTTCAATTCCTGTTGGAACTCGCCTTGATGAAGTGTTACTTGCGACGCGTTTTAATGTCTCTAGAACGCCTGTTCGAGAAGCTATAAAACAATTAACTGTGAGTGGGCTTGTTGAGCACAGACATAGATGTGGGGTTTTTGTAAGTGAGATCCCCATTGATATGCTACCTAAAATGTTTGAATACGTTGCTGAAATGGAAGCGCTTTGTACTCGTTTAGCAACCATAAATATGAGTAAAGAGGAGAGGGATACACTGTTAGCAATACATCTAGATAGTCATAAACATGTTGTCTCTGGTGATATAGATGCTTATGACAAGTCAAATATTCAACTTCATACTGCATTGTTTCGAGGATGCCATAATCGTTATGTTGAAGAGGCCGTTATTAGTGCGAGAGCTAAAGTTGCACCTTATAGAAAAGTACAATTTAATATTCTTGATAGGGCTAAATCATCGTATGCTGAACACGATGAAATAATAAAAGCAGTCATTAAAGGATTATCGCATGAGGCTTCTGACATCATGCTATTCCACATTAACCAATCTTTGTTAGCGTCCTCAAGTTACATAGAAAAATAATAAACGATGTCTTTTACTATTTTCATTAATGTAAATAATAAATCCTACTCTAATTTACAGATATATACCCGTCGCCATTCAAGATGCAAAAACCAGCAAGTAGTGAGGTAATAAAATTCTAGGCATAAAGATAAAGATCTAACTGGTTAAGTCGAGCGAACACCATTATTTTGGTGTTTTCAGTATTAAATCATCTCCCAATAATTCGTTATTACTTTAATGACTTGTCTGAACGATATAAAACTAACTTAACGTATCGATATTTAAGAATATTACGCTTCCATTATCAAGGACAAAGGTTAATTAATCAGCTTGATTCAAGCTTAGTCTAATTAATTTGAGTTAGGTAAGTTTAGGTTTTTTGATAACGGACAACATCAGATCTTTTTAATCTAATCATTAATAATTGTAATTTACCCAATATTTAAACCTATCCCCAAAACCATAATGAATGCTGCCATTAAGGGTTAGTCACTTCTCAATAGAAAACCCATATTCACAATGATGAATTATTTCTATTCGTCGTAGTCTAATAAATTAGTCGCCAAATAAACTTGGTAACAATCTTAAATGCTGACTTAAATGCTGATTTAAGACAAGGCAGATTCAGGTTGAATCGTATCGTAATCAATGGATCTTAATTTGAAAGATCACCTATCTTCAATCGAAACTTAACCTCAAATTCCAATATTAATCATTAATACGACTTATAGATTTCAGGCTCGTATTTTTTGCATTGATTTGTTATCAAAAAGATAATTTATTGTCTTTAAGATAATGGATTAACTAATCATTATGATAATAGGGAAAATATCGATTTACTAACCTATTGATATACCTACCTATATTTCATGGCACGACTTGTGCAATCTATTTAATAGTTAGACTAGAAAGGAGAGGCACTATGCTCCAACCTTATATCGGATTCAATCAAGCAGTCGTTACAAAACGTATCGATTGGACAGAGAACTTGTTTTCCTTACGCGTAAAAGCACCATTGATAAATTATACGGCCGGACAGTTCGTTAAGCTGGCTCAGTACGATGAACATCAAGAACTTATTCGTCGTGCTTATTCGATTGTTAATCATCCAATCGATCATAAAGCGACAGGAGAGTTAGAATTTTTAATTGTCACGGATCCCGATGGTCTATTGACTCCAGGTTTACACATGTTAGTTGAAGGTGATGAGTTATTAGTAGGTCATGAACCTGCTGGCTTTATGACCCTAGATGAAGTGCCTGAATATACACGCATTTTGTGGCTATTGAGCACCGGAACGGCGATAGGTCCTTATTTAGCAATGTTAAATGATAAGTCTATTGCACAGAGATTCGACAAAGTTGTATTAGTGAATGCAGCTAGATTTGAGGCAGAGTTGAGTTATCAAAAAGAAATTGAACAACTTAAACAGCACTATCAAGAGAGGTTAGTTTATGTACGAATTGTTTCTAGAGAATCGGTCAGCGGAGCTTTGTCAGGAAGAATACCAATGCTGCTCAAAAGTGGATCTTTACAAAAAGCCGCTGGAGTTCCATTGGAAAGTAGTCATAGTTTTGTGTATTTATGCGGTAATCCCAATATGGTTCGGGATAGCAGCGATAGCTTGATTGAACTAGGTTTTAGTAAACATTTACGACGTAAACCAGGTCAGTTTAGCAGTGAAAATTATTGGTAAATATCAATAGTTAAACGTTATTTTATTAATGGTTATGAGTAGTTATTAGAAATAATGACTCATAACCAGAGGAGTATATTATGAGTCATTTAAGAATCCCCAAAGAGTGGACTATCCAACGTTCAACCCCTTTTTTTACTAAAGAGAACGTCCCAGCAGATCTACTCAGTCATCATTGCACCGCGAAAGACGTGTTTGGACAACTTTGTGTCATGGAAGGGACAGTTACTTATTATGGTTTTGCAGATGCTAAAGCAACAGAACCAGAGGTAAAAGTTATTATCAATGCAGGGGAGTTTGCAACCAGCCCATCTGAATATTGGCACCGTGTAGAACTCAGCGATGATGCACAATTCAACCTAAACTTCTGGTCAGATGCAGATAAACGCAACGACAAAATGTTTAAAACTAAGTAACCGTTTTTATTATCGTCTCGACATTTTTTATTATTAAATGAATACCTCACCCAGTGGGGTATTTTTAATATTGATTAACAATCCAACAATCCAACAATCCAACAATCATGTGAACATGCCTCAACTAACTGAAAGACCAATCTTTAAAATTGGTCATTACAGTGTTCAATTACCTTGGATGATGGCAGGGCAGCTAACCAGCGTGAATGTGATAAATACCTTACGTCGTTTTGCGAATAAAAGACCAGAGCTGCAAAGCGAGACAAGCAGAATAGAAACTCGCTTAGGTGCACAATTTAAGCAAAGAGGTTTTACTGTTATTGAAGGTTATGAGCCAAAGAGAACTGATAACTTTAACTCTGGTGAAATAGACTTGATTTGTGTACTAAATAACATAGTACTTGTTATTGAGGTGAAATCGGCTCATCGAAGAACGAGTAAAAGAGAAGCCATACGTTATAAGCACAACACCTTAAGAAAAGCGGGTCAGCAAATAAAAACAAAAATCGAAGCCGTGAATAGTTTGCTAGAAACGGATGAGAGCTTTCGGGCGTTACTCGGTATTAAAAGTCCAATGGATTGTAACGTAATAGGGTGGATAGCAGACACCAGCCTCGAATATGATCACGAGTATTTTAATGGGTATTTGAAAGTATCGGTTGAAGAGTTGCATATTGCCTTGAGGGATGAAGCTGAAATACTGGTGGACTTAGTTGAGGGAACAAGACAAAGCAAGCAACATGATAAAGCAAAAACAACATTATACCCGAATGGATTTAGTTGCAGAACGTTAGTTGATGTAATACAAAAATCCAAGATTTGGTCGATGTAGGAATATATGTTCATTAGAAAGAATAATTAGCAACTTTGAAGAACTAAGGTAGGCTAGAAATCGTTTACTCTACATACAGATAACTTATGTCAAATAGGCTATCCGTAATCGAGAAATTTAATTAACACCACAATACCTATTGGATTGACAGAGAAGTGTGACATTAGAAGGAGTAAGTTCTTATAAAATGTAATATTATTTTTGTCAAATTATAACCCCTAAAGGGTTGGTTATATACTGGTAACTTATATTATTAAGGTGGTTAGAAAACATGCAAAATATTAACACTTATATTAAAGAAAACATTAAGTCAGTCAGTGTAAAAAATGTGTTTGTTGCTCCTGAAATTCCCGAAAAGAAATTAAATAACGCTGCTAAATCATTTGACCTAACAGATAACTTTAACTCCATTATTGCGATCTTTGATAATACAGTCTTTGGAAGTGCAAAAGACGGTATCGTATTTACTGGAGAAAAGGCCGTTTACAAAACCTCTTTTTCAGACCCTATTGACCTTATTTATAGTGAATTTGAATCAGTCAATCATATTGAAAAAGTGATTGTTAATGATAATGGAAAAAATAAAACAGATGAATTTATCTCTATTAAATTGAAGTGTGGTAAAGAGATTAAAGTTGATGCTTTATTAGATTGTAAGTATAAAAAATTAGCAGAAGTGTTTAATACTGCATATTCTGACTTTGATGAATATGAAGAAGAAGACCAAATTATTTCACTTTCTGAAATGCCTGAAATTTTAAAGATAGCTTATGTAAAAGTAATAATAAATATGGCTTTTTCAGATGATGGAGAGGTCGATGAAAAAGAGTTTTCAGAAATACTGTTACTAATGACTCGTTTAGATTTTACAACCGAATCTCGTTATGAACTGAGAAATTATATTGCGACAGAAGAAAATCAAATTCCTTTATCTGAATTATTATCAAGTATCGATAATGAGTGTATTCCAAGTCATAACAAGGCCATTCGCATATCGTTAATTAAAGATCTAATAAGTACATATATGAGCGTCAATGGTGGCTCGTATGAAAATTTTGAATTTTTAGAGGAAAATAAATCTCTATTTGGCGTATCTAAGGAAGAGATTGAACTCGCTATTATGGCAATCAAAAATGATTTTAATATGCTTCGTGATGATTTTAGTGATGACGCCCTAAAAAAAGGAATGAAAGAACTAACTGCTAAAGCTGGTGCAGTAGGGGTGCCGTTAGCTGCTGTATATTTATCTGGCTCTGTTGTTGGCATGTCGGCTGCTGGTTTAACATCTGGTTTAGCTACTTTAGGTTTAGGCGGAGCACTTGGGTTTTCAAGTATGGCAACCGGCATTGGCGTTGCTGTTTTAGTTGGTCTTGGTGCGTATAAAGGTATTATGCACCTAACTGGCGCGAATGAACTTGATAAAATGAAACGCCGAGAACTAATGTTAAATGAAGTAATTAAGCAAACACAGTCAACTCTATCTTTGCTAATAGGTGATTTGAATTTTATTAGCGTCAAAATTAATGATGCAATGAAAAATCATTCTGTACAAGATGCAACTATCAAGAAGCTAATGCAACGAATGAGTGCATTAACAGCGGTTGCAACCGTACTAAATAAAAAATCAGGAACGATGCAAAATAGTTCGATTAAGCTTCGTTGCCCAACGTTCTTAGATACCGTGAAATTAAAATCATTAACCTCTGAGCCGGTTAAAAAACCTTTGTATGGGATCGTATTATCTTACTACCAGGAAGAAACTATTGAAAAAAGCAAAAATGGTACTTTGGTAAAAGAGAAGGTACTCAAGATAAAACAAGGCGTTCCAACGGTTGAACTTGAAAAACTAGCAAGTATCTTTGAAGCTGTAGGGTACTTTAAAGCAACGGATGTGATCAAAGGCAAGCTCACAGGGTTATTCTCATAATGAGCAAAGATGAACAAGTAGAGGCAATGCTGGTGCAAAAGCACCAGCTTAAAAGCAGTGAGCACAAGTTAAGTGAGCTTGATAATGCTTTAAACTTGTTAAGTAGTAGTCAGGATTCCAATCTAGATACGTTAGAATCGATGTTGAGTGATATGGATCGTTTATTGGGTCAGCATGGTTTTGAATTTGCTGATTCAGAAGAGAATTGCATATCCCTTGAGCTAGAAGAGTATTGTTCGGTATCGATTGATGATATTACCCCAATTACACCAGAAATATCTGCGCTTAGTGAAATTGATTTTAATCGAGGTATGGATTGGCAAGAGTACTCTAATGCAGTTAGAGGTTATGCCTCTTCAAATGATATTAACCTATCCGTGGATCCATTTAATGAACTGATGTCCCCCATACAGCGTATCAATTTTGAGAAGCGAATCAAATCAGAATTCTCTCTTAAAAATGCACAATGCGACAAATATGATTACATGATAGCAGGGACATGTGGGCTCATTGGAGGGTTAATAGATGTGTTTTTTGTTGGCCTGCCAGGAGAAGGGAAATTAACTAAATTTACCGATGATGCTGTTGATGGAGCTGTAGAAACCTTTGCTAAAGTCTGTGGATGGAAAGAGGGAAGAGAAGGTTCTGATCCAACGGCAAGTGCCATTGGCTTCTTAGAACGAAATTTTAAGGTTAATTATGACCACCGCCATGGTGTAGATGTTGATGGTTTATTTAATATGAGTACTAAGAATCACCATATTAAAAACCTTGGGCATTCACCTGACCTTATTGGTTTATTTTTTTCAATATTAGGACAGTTTACTAATACTGCTCATTTCGTTGATGGTGGTAAAGTCATTTCAGTTGATACAGAAAACTTTGAACTTAAAGGTGCTAACTTTGTAGCAAAAATATTTTCTGGTTTTGTAAACTGGTTAGGCCATCTATTCTCTGATGTTGCAGGTTCTTCCGGGGCAACAGGGAGAGGATCTGGTATCCCTATTCCATTCTTTTCATTGTTTCAGTTTATGGATTTTGGTGAATTTGGACAGCATAGACAAACTTTTGCGCAAGTAGCAGTTCAGGTTTTTGAAAAGGGCTATGATTTTAGGCATGGTTTAGCAATGGCAATTCCTGTAATGATTACCGAGCTACTTACTAGGTTGATGTGGGTTGTTAAGCAACGAGGTTATCATAATAAACCTTGGAAAGATTGTATCCCTACTGCGAGTAATCCCGAGCTTAGAAGAATGTTATTTGTTGCGCATGGCTCATTATGCTTGATAGATGGAAGTGATGCAGCACTGCGTTCTGGTGGGGATATGGTTCAGTTCCTCCTACGTACTAACTTAATTGGGTGGGTTAGATTTGGTCATCTTGGGTTAAAAGAGGTATATGTTTGGTATAATTCTGGGCATATCGATGCAGATGCTGTGGATGAGTTCCTTGATGCTGAATATGAAAAAATGTTGAAGCTATAAAAGATCGTCTCATATCATTTATCTCAATGTTACCTTCATCGTTACCATAAACAATAGATTTTGCAAGACGTTAATGGACGCTAAAAGGATGAAAAGTAGCCTAAGTACTGATAAATATGGTTTTTTTAAATGAAATGTAGACGTTAATAGATGTTATGAAACAAGAGAATGGTGCCGCTATTGGACTCTACTATGCTCTGTATCTAGTTGATAGTGTTGTTATTATTTTATCCTTTTTGTTTGTAGTACTACTAAAAATAAAAGTCATTAAGTTTTTTATGAATTCCAGCTGTATTCTAATGTTGACAGAATGAGGCTTTTTAGTTCACAAATACTATTAAATAGATTTAATCAGAGCAGCTATTAAGCTGTCTTAGTGAATCGAGTATATCTAAAAATTAAAAGTATTAGTTAAATAAGATTCAGGTAAAGCTCTCAACAGCTAAGCGCGCATGGAAAAACTTCAACTGTTATATATCACTTGTTTTTGAAACATTCCAATCAACTTAATCAAACCTAGATTATTGCTGGAAACATTAATACAATTAAGAGCTAAAGGTCGTGTTGAAGCAATTAAGCGTTTTTGTTGTATGGCAATGAAATTATGCGATTAGCTATTGTCGCCATAAAGGTTAATTATTTAACGGATAAACTAAAATAACCCTCAAATATCATAAATAATATTGTTTAAAGTTCGATAAACCCTATATCTCAAAAAATAAATACAATGAAGAATTCATTGATGATAAAAGTCTAAGTGGCTAAGGAAAAATAGGTTTAAGTAATTAGGGACGCTATAAGAATTAGACGTTGGAAGGGTAGTTTAGCACAGAAACCATTGGGATAAATTTAAAGAAAAAATATCAATGTTAAGTAATTGATATTTATTTGGTAACATGGCCTTATATTAAAAAAGCTCATTTATAAATAAGCTGATTAACCCTTACAGAAACCATAGATTTGTATATGATTTTATTTACAGTTGAATGTTTCTCTACATATTAAATAAGCAGGAAAGTTAAATTATGGCTAAAGAAGCTGCAACAGATATTTTTGTACATGGCCTTCTAACCGATGCGGGTATTGCGCATGAAGTTCAAGGAAGTGACATCAAGGAAATAAAGGAGGCGTTGAAAAGTGCATCAAAAAGACAAACAGGATTTAATGGTAGCCCTGAGTTTATAGCCGTAGTAAAAGACTTTCTTATAGTTATTGAAAATAAAAAGGATAAGAATAAGCATGTGAAATATACGGATTCAGGTGTTTTAGATAAAAAGGTAAAATCATTAACTGATTATGCTATGAACGGTGCTTGGAGTTATGGAAAGCATTTAGCAGATAATACCAGTTATAAAAAAGTTATTGCATTTGGCATTGCTGGTGATGAGAAAAGGCATGTCATACAGCCAATGTATATCGACGAAACTAATACCATTCGCATATTACCAGAAGTTGAAACATTCATTAATTTTAATGAGAAAAATATTGATGAATATTACACGACAGAAATTCTTAAAATCGAAACAAAAAAAGAAAAAAACACTAAGGAATTAATTAAGTTTGCAAAAAGCTTTCATGAAGATCTTAGAAACTATGGGAAACTAGGGGATAAGAATAAGCCATTAGTAGTGTCAGGGATTCTTTTGGCTTTAAAAGAGCAAGAATCAAAACAGTTCTCTATTGATATGTTAGGGCAAGAAATTGATTCTGATGACGAAGTTATAACTGACGGGCAAATAATTTATTCTGCAATTGAAAAAGCACTAAAAAGAAGTCGAGTTTCTCCTGAGGTAAAAAGAGATAAGCTATTAAATCAGTTTGATATAATTAGGGATAACACAACATTAAATTTGAAAGATACGACATTAGGTGAAACTCCATTAAAGTATTTTGCAAAGCAATTAAATGAACATTTGTATGAAGATATTAGATATAACAATTCGTCTGAAGATTACTTGGGGCGTTTCTATGGCGAGTTTATGTCTTACTCTGGAGGAGATGGACAATCACTGGGAATAATTTTAACTCCCAAGCATATAACTGAACTATTTTGCGACTTGATAGAGATTAAAGCTGATGATGTAATTCTTGACCCATGCTGTGGCACAGGAGGTTTTCTGATAGCTGCAATGCATGCTATGTTAAAACAAGCTAATGATTCAGAAAAAAGAAGTATAAAACAAAAGCAACTTCATGGTTATGAAATCGAAGATTATATGTTTTCTATTGCTACTACCAATATGATTCTTCGCGGTGATGGGAAAAGTAATTTAATTGATACGGATTTTTTAAAATTAAACACAGCTGAAGTGCAAGATGAAAAAATAGCGACTATTGGTATGATTAATCCTCCGTATTCTATGGGAAGTAGTGCTAATCCTGATTTATATGAAATTAACTTTATTAAACATCTACTCGATTCATTAGCCATAGACGGAAAGTGTATTGCTATTGTTCCCCAGTCTACAATGATGGGAAAATCAAATGATGAGTTTTCAATCAAACAAGAAATATTAAAAAAACATACTTTAGAGGGTGTTATAACCTTAAATACAAATACATTTTATGGAGTGGGTACGCTAACTTGCCTTGCTATCTTTACGGCTCACCAGTCGCATCCTGAAGGAAAAGAATCTAAATTTATCAGTTTTGAAGATGATGGTTATAAAGTTGCTAAACATATTGGCCTATTGCCCACTTCGAGTGTAATAGACAGAAAAAAACACCTCTTGGATGTATGGTTTGAGCGGAAAACAGATGAAACTAATTTTATAGTAAAAACTAATGTTGAGGCTGAGGATGAGTGGTTACATTCATTTTATTACTTCAATGATGAACTCCCTAATGATGACGACTTTAACCAGACCGTAGCCGATTATTTAACGTTTCAAACTGACATGCTTTTAAATGATAAGGGATACTTGTTTGATGAATGAATTAACTTTGAGTGAGGTAAGGTGGGAACAGTTTAATATTATTGACGTCTTTGAGATAAAAAATGGATTTTATAATAAAAAACCAATTTCAGATGAGATTAATCCAAGAGTTCCATTTTTAGGTGCTACAAAAGATAATAACGCAATAACTTCTTATTTAACTATTAAAGATATTGAAAATAATTCAAAAACCGGCAGCGGAAACAATGCTAAAATTGAAAGTAAATATTTTAAACCTCCTTGTTTGAGTGTTGCAAATAACGGTAGTTATGTTGGTGCAACATTTTATCAAGCACATCCTTTTACATGTAGCCATGATGTGAATCTTCTGTATTTAAAAGAACAAAAGTTGACTGAAAATATAGCTCTCTTTCTTATTCCTTGCATTGAAAAGCAAAGAGTTTGCTTTAAATATTCGAGGAAGTGGCGACCTAAGCGCATGGTTAAATCAAGTATTATGCTTCCAGTAACAGCAGAAGGAAGTGTTGATTTTAATTTTATGGAAAAGTATATACAAAATAAATTAAACTCCAAAAAAAAGGTAAAGCAAGAATTTATTGAAAAATATTATGGAGATTTGTCGTATAAGAAATTACCTGCTATAGATGAAAAACTTTGGAAGCCTTTCAAATTAGTTGAAATATTTGAAACCGTTCAAAGGGGTAAAAGACTTAAAAAGGCAGACCATGTGGATGGGGATATTCCTTATGTATCGTCATCAGGAATTAATAATGGAGTTAATAATTTTATCTGTAATGAAGATAAAGTAAGGATATTCGAAAACTGTATAAGTATCGCTAACAGCGGGAGCGTAGGGAGTGCCTTTTATCACTCTCATAAATTCGTAGCTAGCGACCATGTGACACACTTGAAAAACGAAACATTCACAAAATATATTTATATGTTTTTGTGCTCAGTGCTTAGCCAGTTAAACTCTAAATATAACTTTAATAGAGAAATTAATGACCATAGGATAGCTAGAGAGACATTACTTTTACCGATAGATCAAAAAGGTAGGCCTGACTATGAATATATGGATCAATATATGAAGAATAAATTTATTAACCAAACTAAAAACATCAAAAGCTGACCATTTATTGTAGATAAAATGGTTTAGATGTTAATCTAATTATGCAAATGGTATTTCGTAATTATAAATATGTTTCTGTACTTCTATATTCATGTCAATGCACATAAAAAATCAAGACCAACCAAAGCGGCTAGATGAATAATTAACCGCTTTTTTTATACCCGTTACTTAAGCACCGCACATTACCAGTCACTTCGATTGATAGATTCAAAAAAATACTTAGGGAGGATAAGAACAGAACCTTTGTTTATAGGGCTTCTATCAGAAGCAATAATATAATAAGGTGTTTTTTAGTTAACGTAAAAAACTGCTATTTCTGCTACTAGTAGCAGGGGTAGATAGGCTTATAAATGAGTGCTTCATTGAATATAAAGAAGAGGTTATATGGCGCGATTAGCAAATAAATGTGTATATAAACTGGCGATCTTGATAAAAAACTCCCTATATCTGTTAAGTTGCAGCGATGTATAGATTTAGATATACCTGTTTTAATCAAAGTTCCTACTGCTCTTAATGTGTGGGCTATTGATGTTCAATTACATAAATTAACAATCGATGACATCATTCAGAGTTAAATACACCCTGTCGATAGAGGAAGGTTTATTAGATATTTTTACGGAGAAGATGCTTGTTCTTCTATTCAACCAGTTATAACCGAACCAAGCTCGCTTTACGCCTCAACTACCGTGGATGATGTAGAGTATATAACCTCAATTCTGTTTAAGGAATTGAACTAAATGCCCACCTAGCGATCAGATCTTTCGACAAAGAACGATTTGAAAGCAACATAAGGTGAGCAGATGGATAACTTAGTGGAATTATTTTGTGCTGTCGATGATTTTTGTCATCAATTTATACTTCAATGGGAAACACAACTCATTACTGACGGGACTCGTAAGCGAAAACGCAGTTCGGCAATGTCTTTCGGTGAGAGAATGACCATTATGATCTCATTTCATCAATCAAATCATAGAGATTTCAAGAACTTCTACATCGGCTTAGTTCAACGATATTGGACAGAGTACTTTCCAACTCTCATCAGTTATACCCGTTTTATCAATACTATGTCTGAACTTATTGTCCCTATGTGTGCTTATTTCGAAACAGTTAAAGGTAAACCGACAGGGATTTCATTTGTCGATTCGACGAGTCTTAAGGTATGCCACAATATTCGAATTCCTAGAAATAAAGTATTTGCTAAAACAGGAAAACGTGGAAAAGGAACGATGGGGTGGTTTTTCGGTTTTAAACTTCACCTTTTAATTAATCATCAAGGTGAAATCCTTGCGTTAAACATCAGTCCAGGTAACACGAATGACCGTACACCAATACCTGATTTATGTAGAAATCTAACGGGTAAGTTATATGCAGATAAGGGATATATTGGCAATAAGTTAACAGAAAAACTAAAGAGATCTGATATTGATTTAGTCACTACTGTCCGTAAAAATATGAAAAGAAAAGTAATATCAGCTTTCGATAGAGCCATGTTATCAAAGAGATACATAATAGAAACAGTTAATGGCCAACTAAAAAACATATCTCAAATAGAGCATAGCCGCCACCGAAGTGAAGCAGGGTTCATGCTCAATGTCATTTCAGGAATAGTGGCCTATTGCGTAAAAAAACAAAAGCCACGTATTAAGATATCTAAAAGTGAATTAGAGACGATGGCTGTCTAATAAATGCTATTGCTTATCCAGAACTCAGATTAGCTAGTTCTCTTTGGTTCGAAAGTTGCTCTCTTTCTCTTTTGGTTTAGTTTGTTGTATTTGTGTCGCTGTAAGAGAGGGTTATAGTCATGAAGTAACCTTTTAAAAAGTATATTTTGAAATGATTACTTCAGAGGTTACTTCCATTGTTACCATAAGCAATAGATTCTATAAAACGTTAATAGAGACTGAAATAATTAGAAATAGACTAAAAGCTGATATAGAAAGTGTTTTAAATGAGATTTGGATATTAATCGAAAGGTTGAAGCTAAAAAGTGGTGCTCGCTACTGGACTTGAACCAGTGACCTACGCCATGTCATGGCGGCACTCTACCAACTGAGTTAAGCGAGCTTATATAGAAGCTGTTGAAAGCGAAGTGATTTTGCTGCATATCGGTGACGCTGTCAATAAAACTTTACTAACATTAGTTTGTTTGATGTATTTTTGTGCACTGTAGTGTTTGAATGCTTATTTATGCTCCGTTTTTTGTAATTTTGCCGCTTCTTGTTTGGTACGTTCAATTAGTTTTGGGACTTCAGAAACGAGTTGTTCGTAAAAACGGTTTAATTTTTTATAGAATACGGCCGTTAATAGTACACCAGCGATGAACGCTAAAATAAGCAACAGCCCTAAGATAGATAAACCACGTTCTTGATAATTTTGTATTAAGCTTAATATACGATCTTGCTCTAATGTCACTCGTATATAACCAATCTTATTCTCTTCAGCATATAATTCAGCAATATAAGGGATAACGCCTTCTGCATCATCACTTTCTTTATCGCCAAGTTTTAAGAGTACCGGTAAAGGTAAGGTTTCTTTTGATTGATACATGATTTTGCCGAATTGATCATAAATAGTGGCGTCTCTGACTATTGGATCACCACTTAGGTCGTCAATAAGTAACTGTAAGTCTTTTTCTTTTTTTTGAGAGAGGTAACGAGATGCTTCTGCGGCGGCTAAATTGGTTAAAGAGTAAGAGAATTTTTCGGTTTGTTGATACCGTACAGCGTTGGATTCATTTTCTAAACTAATGAATTGATAAGCAATAACAGCAAATAATACTAATATAGCTAATATTTGTAATGTACGTGTAAACCAAAAAAACTTATTACTCATATGCTTTACCTTCCAGTTATTCTATCTATGCTTGCATTATAAATTAGCAATCGTTATCTTGTGAGTCTTATTTTTATCACAGAATTTACAGCAATTAACCCATAGGTATATTACAGTGGAAACTACTATAGCACTTCAACTTCCTACAAACTCTCTTTCAATTATGCAATGGAATTCTGATTTACAATCAGAGTTTGAAAAAAGTGATGCATTATTTTTAATTAATGAAGAGTCTACTACTCCATTTTTATCTAAATCAGAATTAGTGGTGATGGCTAAAGGCCTGAATACAGATTTGTTGGTTGAATTAACCTCATTATTAGTTAAAAACGGCGTTACACAAGCGAAGTTAATCCATTTAGGTTGTATTGAAGGCGTTGATTTTATTCGATTATCTCTTAATGAGTCTGAAGTGGCGTTAAAAAATGACATTAAGTTATTTGCTAGTGAAAACGGTTGTGATATTGCATTAGTGGCTAAACTACCTGATTTTGATAAACCGGGTTTAGTCTTATTAGACATGGATTCGACGCTAATACAAATGGAATGCATTGATGAGATTGCGCGTTTATATGGGGTAGGGGAACAAGTTTCTGCTGTTACAGCGGCTGCCATGCGTGGTGAGTTAGACTTTAATGAAAGTTTACGTACTCGTGTTGGAAAATTAGCCGGTGCGCCTGAAAGCGTGATTAAAGAAGTGGCGGATAATATGCCATTAATGCCTGGTTTAGTTGAGCTGGTTAAAGGTTTAAAAGCGGCTCATTGGAAAGTGGCTATTGCGTCTGGTGGGTTTACGTATTTTGCTAATAGATTAAAAGACGATCATGGGTTTGATGCGGCTTATGCAAATACGCTAGAGATCGTTGATAATATGTTAACAGGCCAAGTAACGGGTGAGATTGTTAATGCGGATGTTAAAGCGCGTACATTAAAGGAATTAGCGACTCGTTATAATATTCCAATGTCACAAACGGTTGCGATTGGCGATGGTGCGAATGATTTGGTGATGATGGCGGCTTCTTCTTTAGGCATTGCTATTCATGCTAAGCCGATTGTGCAAGAGAAAGCATCTGTTGCATTAAATAACTTGGATTTAGATGGCGCGTTGTGTTTATTAAAGTCGGGTTCAGTTTCTAACTAAAAGCAGTTTAGTGAATGTTTTGATGTATGACTTTTAGGTATAACTTTTAGACATGGCTTTTAGGTATGACTTCTAGATATGGCTTCTAGATATGACTTTTAGCTATGCTTTTAACGATAACTTTTAGCTATTGCTTTTGACTATTGCTTTTGACTATGACTTTTAACTATAACTCTTAACGATAAATTTTAACCTATTAATTTTTTACATATTAATAAGGCTAACCGTTTGCAAGAGGTTAGCTTTATTCAATTCCTTAGTCGCTCGTTGATATTACACACCTAAGATTTGTTCGGTACGGTCAGTTATTTCAATGATCGCATTGATATTTAACATTTCATCTTCGATACGTTTACTTAAATGCATTGCATAACAAGAGATGACGTTTAGTTCCGAACTGATCACTTTTAGGCTAGGTGCTTCTATTGGCGTTAAACGGTAATGTAGTATTTGCAATTGATTGAGTTTTTTATGCTTTAAAATAAAATCTCTTTTACTTTTTTGAGATTCAAAGTCCTCATCTAAATAACTTTCAATTGACCACTTCTTATTGTCATCTTGTATTTTATTAACGTAAATAGTACGCTCAAAATTGAGTGGTTCTTGTTGCGTACAAGCCGCTCTGAGTGGCGCAATTAATAACCTTTCTAATAGTTTGTTATTAGAGAGTGCAATATGGTTGTTTTGGTTTTCATTGTTGGTTCCAAAACTAAATATTTGTTTTAGTGTTTTAGCATCTTCAGCTATCGATGAGAAACTAATCTTAGGTCGTCCACTTTGGGATGATACATAAAAGAATGCTTGGGATAGGGCTGGTTCAGCGACTTCGTGTAAACGTGTTGTTACTGGTTGTTTGTATGACTTTAGTGGGATTTCTTTAAAGTGCGTTGGGTTCTTCGCGACTAAGACTGAAAAGAACTGATACATCGCCATATAGCTTTCACGCGAAGCGACTTGTAAATGATAGACACTATTTGGACTTGATGAAATAACACGATATTCGATATTGGTTAATTCAAATTGAGTCGATATTTTTTGTAGATCAATAAAATCTATTTTGATTAAACTACGTCTTGATATTAGTTTAGCCGCATCAAGTTGGATTTTTAAACCTGAGCTAGAAAAATCAATAATTTTACCTGTTAAACTTGCATCATTCGTTTTTAAACTGATAGCACTGTTATAACTGTAACGTTCTTCTTTACGTAACTCTTCAGGAAATAAATCGTATACAGGCGTAAAACCTTCTTCATTTTGGCGGTGAACATATTTATTTAATAAGTTTGGATTGCCTTTTTCTGAGCGTGTATCTATTTTTATTATTTCTTTGGTTGCGATGGACGTTAACGTTGCTAGATGTGTAATCTCGCTAAATATCTGTGGTCGAATATCTGTTAGTTCATAGCTTTTTATGGCTTGATATTGATAGTTTTGCAACGTTAGATGGTAGCATCGCCAGTTTGATTTGCTTCTACCGTATTCAACAAATAAGTGTTTTAAATTATCTTGTTGTAACTCTTCTTCAGTTGCAGACAACAAGAATTCTTCACCTTCACTTATGTAGGTAAAACTATAAACCGTTGTAATTAATTTGGGTTTTGCAAATGTTAACAAGTTAGCAAGACGCTCTTTGCTAAATAAGAAAGGTAATTGATTGGAATTTTTGCAACGCCAATCATTTAATATTTCTTTGTTAACTGCATTTCTTAACATAAATAAAATAGGTTTATTATTATCGGCATTAAGATAAATGGGCAGACAATTCATGGCCATGAATGTACTGTCTTTTAAGCATTTCTCACGAGCAAGACGAAAGTAATATAGCACATCAAGTTTATATTTATGTTGGTTAGATCTGATAAAAGATCTAATGAAATTAACGAACAGTGGTTTGTCATCTTCAAGATTAAGGTAAAGATAAAAGCCTGTTTTTTCTTGTTGTTGTTTGACTAAACGATAATTTATTTTTTGATCGGATATCGCTTTATCTTTATATTCTTTACTCAGCGTTGTAAAACTTACTTTAATTAATTGACCGTCAAGGTGGCTGCGTTTTTCGAGTAATTTTATCTTTAAACCTGAAATAGAAATGTTAGATGTGGTTGCTTGATGTACCACACCGTCTTCAAATGTAATTTCAATTTTTGAAACATAAAACATACGTGCAGCTGCTTGCTTACGATGATTATTTAATTGTATATTTTCAGTTAAGGTTTCATTTATGGCTGTTTTGGCTACTTTAGTCGCTTGGTCACTTTGCTGTTGTTTTATTGTTTGTACATATTCTAAAACTTGCTCGTAAGCCCCAATTGTATACTCACCGTAGAGCTTAATCGCTGATGTTAGTGCTTTATCTGCACCCACAGTTAGGTAATGTGTTTGATCAAAGTAGGTATATTGCTTTGTTATATCGATTACTTTTTCACGCAGATCTATAATTCTTGTGCAAGGTTTTGTAATACGACTTATTTCCATTTTAATTAGAAATTTATCACTATTACTTTCACCAAAAAAAACCTTATCGAGCATACTATTAAAGTCAGCTGTATTATTAAATGGTATTAGCGTTTCGATTTGTGATTGGTAGTCCTTTACGTTCATAAATATAGACGTCTCTTATTATGGGTAGAATATTGCCAGACTGAAATACATGTCAGTAAAAGCTATTTTAGATCTTGCTGGCGATAAGTCACTTATTTATATAGATTTTTGTGCTTTACCACATTAAATCGTCAGGAATTGCGAATTCTGCATAAGGGTCATCTTCATCATTCTTAGATTCAACTTCAGCTTGATCGTGTAAAGCAACTAACACTGATTCATCTATAGCACGTAATTTTTCTGCCGCTTCTTTATTGATTAGATAAAACTCTTCATTTAATACACAAATTGCGAAAACACCTTTAATTAGGCCTTTTTGAATAATTGATTTAACGGCAATTCGTTTTACTTTGTTGTCATAAGTAAAGTGGTAGTCTAATTCACCTTGATAATCTTTTTCACAATGTTGGGCGATCATTTGTATTAATTTCCCATGAGCAGCACGTTTTGCCAATTCTTGTTGTGTTTGTTGATTATTTTCAAGGTCTTTTTGTTTTTGTTGTTCTGCTTTTGCTTGTACAGCAAGTTGTACGTCTGAGATGACAACAGTGCCTTTTTTCTTCTTTTGTTTTGCTTGGCGGCGTTTGTCTGTTTGTGCTTGTTTTGCTTTCTGTTTATTAACTAAACCTGAATTCATTAATTGGTCTTGTAATGAAGCCATATTGAAACCCTTCAGTGATGATATATAAAGGAATTAGTTTATCACACTATATTATTCGAAATATCGACTTTGTTATTAAAATGGTTTAGATTGAAATCATGTATAAAATATGCACAAAATAATAAAAGGAACTGAATATGTTAAAAAATCTACAAGTGAAACAATTCATGTCAGGCAAAAGTATTGCGTTTACTAAAGAGATGAATTTACAAACTGCAGTGGAAAAACTATTAAGTTCCAACTTAATTGGTGGCCCTGTCATTAATAGCGAAGGCCATGTTGTTGGGTGGTTATCAGAGCAAGATTGTTTAGCTAAAATCATTGAGGCTAGCTATTACAGTGACCATTCTGCATTAGTCGAAGATGTTATGTCTGACTCACCGTTGAGTATCCCATCGACACTTAGTATTGTGGATCTAGCGCAAAAAATGATACATGAGAAACCAAAGATGTACCCAGTCTTAGATGAAGATAATGTTTACGTTGGTTTAATCACGCGTAAAATGGTGTTAGGTGCGATGAAAACTCAGTTATAACTTCACTTATTATCTTTATTACCTGTGATTTATTGCTACTAGTTTTTATAACTGGTTATTTTTAATCATTCACCTTAAATAACGCAGTCCAAATAGGGTGGTCTATATTATCGAAGTATATAAATGTGCAATAGGTTGCACATTTATGTTTGTTCATTATATTGAATTTAACATTAATTCATTTATATATTTCTTCTGCTAATGTTAACAAAAAGCCCTTAAAGTAACGTGATTTTCTGTTTGTCCCAGCAGCTTTTAGCAGTAATGCTGTTTTTATATTGTGTTAACTGCTCAATAAAGTCGTCTCTTGTATTGGCGACGACCCCTAGACTTTCTAAATGTGGCGTCATCATTTGACAATCAATTATTTGACCTTGATAACGACTGAAATGTTGGCACAAGGCAATAAAAGCCAATTTTGATGCATTGGTTTGCTGGTGAAACATTGATTCTCCACAAAATACCGAGCCAATATTAACGCCATATAAACCACCGACTAATATCTCTTTATCCCACACTTCAACTGAGTGTGCTGCCCCTATTTTATGTAATTTTTTATAAGCATTTTTTATTGCAGGGCTTATCCATGTCTCTGCTTGTGTTTTACGTGGAATGGCGCAAGCATTGATAACCTCAGTGAAGGCATGATTAATGGTAACTGTTAACGAAGTGTGGCGAATAAACTTTGCCATGCTTTTACTAATACGCACTTGTGCTGGGTTTATTACTGCACGCTCAATAGGGCTCCACCATAATATAGGCTCACCTTCAGAAAACCACGGGAAGATGGCTTGCTGATAAGCTTGAAGTAAACGAGTGGTAGATAAATCGCCTCCAATAGCTAATAAACCTTCTGGGTCTTCCATTGAGTTGATTGGGTCAGGAAAATAAACATCGTCAGGGGACAATACAAACAGTTGTTTTGACATGGAATCTCTAAAGTTGTTTTGAAAACTTGCATACAGCGAGTTTATTAAATAAGTGTTTGTTAAACGTTACTATGTAGCGCCAATGTAAAGCAATCATATTTGTAATATGCATCACTTTATTGTTTAGCTATGTTGTTTAGATAAGTTACTTAACTGTATTGCTTAAGTATATTTCACAACTATACCTCACAATTATACTTCACAATTAGACCTCATAACTATGCTTCACAATTACACCTCATAACTATGCCTCATAACTATATATCATAACTATACCTTACAATTATACCGCTTAGTGGTGCCATAAAACTGTGTCGTATAATGGGGTTGTTGGTGGTGATGACTGCTTTTAAATATTAATATTTAATATCAGTAGTTTAAATGTTTTAAGGCGTTATTGTCATTATGTTTAATGTATCGTTAATTGGTAAAATACCTGAGTAGGTCTTCTTTTAAGTTGCTTTTTAAATGATAAATCAATAGTTAGTTTGCCTTTTAAATTTAATAAAAAAGACTGATTTTATAAAAATTTATCCATCGAATTCTCCTATATTTCTTTTAAGGATGTAGGTTGCAAATATATTTAATCGTTACTAAACGTATTTAACGTGTGTATTTGTTATCTTAAGTTGAATTAGTGTGTTTAAATTTCTTATATTGTAATAAAAAATTAAGTGAATATGTATGAGTGACGTAAATTATCAAAGTTTGTTTGAAGTGCTGAAACAAAAAGAAGAAGCGAATGGAAAAATTATTATTATTTTAACGCCAGATTTAAGTATTCCAACACATGATTTGATGATCAGACATCGAGTTAAGTTTGATACTGTTATTAATTTTAAAGCGCTTACAGAGTGTGGCAGTCATATAACCCAAACGATGGGCAGTTCGACACAGTTTTATACGTTAAATAATGAATACAAAGCTGCTGTATTTATTCAAAGCGAATTTATCCCGTATGGTTCAGATTGTAATGAAAATATAATGAACGAGGCTTATCGATACGTTTTTCTGATGCAAGAACTTGCACATATAAATGATGTTGAAAATGGGATTAATTTTGATAAAGAAACTGAAGGGGGAGATTTAATTAAAGCTGGTGTTTACGCTAAGGTTTGCACGCTGAAGCACCTTACCCTTAAAAAACAGACTTATGCACGAATGCTATACGCGAAGACATTACTAAAAGTAGATGATGTTAAAAATGAATATGCTTTGAAGGTTCAAAGAGAAGTAATGAAAAAATATCCGAAGAAAAAGTTAATTCAATGGTCAAAGCAGTCGAGTTAAAAAATATCAACCCTCACGAATTAGAGTGAGGGTTGATTCAGCGTTTTATGGCTATTTTTATTTCACTATTTACTTTTCTGGGTACGTTAAATCTACTTCACCAGTGTATAACTGACGAGGACGACCAATTTTTTGGCCTGGTTGATCTAACATTTCTTTCCAGTGTGAAATCCAACCTACAGTACGTGATACAGCAAAAATTACTGTAAACATGGTACGTGGGATGCCCATTGCACGTAAAACGATACCTGAGTAGAAATCTACATTAGGGTAAAGTTTTTTCTCGATGAAGTATGGGTCTTCAAGCGCAATACGCTCTAATTCCATTGCTACATCTAGAAGTGGATCGTCAATGTTTAATTCTTCAAGTACTTCATGACATGTTTTACGCATCACTGTTGCACGTGGATCGTGGTTTTTGTAAACGCGATGACCAAAGCCCATTAGACGGAATGGGTCATTTTTATCTTTCGCTCTTGCAACAAATTCAGGAATGCGATCAACAGAACCAATTTCTTCTAACATTTCTAAACATGCTTCATTAGCGCCGCCATGTGCAGGACCCCATAAAGAAGCAATACCCGCTGCAATACATGCAAATGGGTTAGCACCAGATGAACCAGCTAAACGTACAGTAGACGTTGATGCATTTTGTTCATGGTCAGCATGAAGGATTAAAATTTTATCCATCGCACTTTCTAAAACAGGGTTAACTACATATTCTTCACAAGGAATACCAAACATCATCTTCAAGAAGTTACCCGCATAAGACAATGTGTTATCTGGGTACATGAATGGTTGGCCTACAGAATATTTGTAACTCATTGCTGCAAGTGTTGGTACTTTTGAAATAAGACGAAATGCTGCTATTTCACGACAAGATTCGTTAGAGATGTCTAATGAATCGTGGTAGAAAGCAGATAGGGCACCAACAACACCAACCATGATTGCCATTGGGTGTGAATCACGACGGAATCCACGGTAAAAAGCAACTAGCTGTTCATGAAGCATTGTGTGGTGAAGTACAGTATGTTTGAATTTTGCAAATTCTTCTGTGCTAGGTAATTGACCGTTTAACAACAGATAACAAACTTCTAAATAATCTGATTTATCTGCTAATTCATCTATTGCGTAACCACGGTGTAATAAAATTCCTTTGTCACCATCGATGTAAGTAATTGCAGACTCACAAGAAGCTGTAGCAAGGAATCCAGGGTCGTAAGTGAAGTAACCAGTTTTACCTAAGCTACGAATATCAATTACATCATTACCAGCCGATCCTTGATGGATTGGTAGTTCTACAGGATCCTGACCTGGTAAATGAAGTATTGCGACTTTATCCGACATTATTCTCTCCCTTGACTTAAAATTATTATACTCTTTTTTTTGATGGCATATTTTTACAGTCTAACATTGACCTTGTCAAATTTAACATTTCAACTTTGAGAGCTGAAGTTGTTAACAATTAAAATTACTCCGAACAGAGAAAAAGTACAATCAATATTAAAAGAAAATTTTCTCAATTAGCACTACAAGTCTGGCGCTGTCTCTGGTAATCTGACACTTGAGTGAGCTGAAATTTTTTGTGTTTATTTTATGTCTAATAAGTCACAAACTTTATTTTTAATTGTGTTTGGTTCACAAAAGAAATATTTTACTTGTCACAAAGTGTTAACAATATGCTAACAATAGTGCCTGTGAAAACAACCCCTTACTTTTAGCCATTAATAAAGAGAAAAATTGTGCGCAAAGAGAGACCAAAAAATTTAGACCTATCCACGGTCCAATTTCCCATTACTGCTACAGCATCTATTCTGCATCGTATTTCTGGGATTATCGTTTTTATTGCCTTGGCAATATTCTTAACCCTCCTAAATTGTTCGCTAACCTCCGCTGAAGATTTTCAACGTGTACAAGGCTATTTTGACTTGTTCATCGTAGAATTTGTTTTTTGGGGTTCGTTAACGGGTCTTGCTTACCATGCTGTTTTTGGTATTAGACATATGATTCAAGACTTAGGGCATTGGGAAGAGTTAGAGAGTGCTTCATTAAGTGCAAAAGTAGGTTTTGCGATTACTGCTGTGCTATCAATTTTAGCGGGGATTTTAGTATGGTAAAGGTTGCAGGTACTTTTGGACGAAGTGGTGTGCATGATTATATTTTGTTGCGTGCCAGTGCTGTCATTCTTCTTGCTTACATTTTATATCTTGTAGGCTTCATTGCTTCGACTGATCTAACTTATCAGGTCTGGACAGGTTTTTTCTCTTTAACATTTACTAAAGTGCTGACGTTAATGGCGTTGGTTTCAATGCTTATTCATTCTTGGATTGGTATTTGGCAGGTGTTAACAGATTACGTTAAATGTACGTTATTACGTGGCACATTACAGTTTGTGTTAACGACAGTTGCATTCGCGTATGTTGTTTTTGGTTTTGTAATTTTGTGGGGTGTTTAAGGTGAGTTTACCTATTCGTGAATTTGATGCGATTGTTATTGGTGCTGGTGGTGCAGGTATGCGCGCGGCACTCTCTATTTCGCAGGAAGGAAAAAGCTGTGCGTTGATTACGAAAGTATTTCCAACGCGCTCACACACGGTATCAGCTCAAGGCGGTATTACTGTTGCATTGGGCAATGCACATGCCGATAACTGGCAATGGCACATGTACGATACGGTTAAAGGTTCTGATTTTATCGGTGACCAAGACGCTATCGAATATATGTGTAATGAAGGACCTGAAGCGGTTCGTGAATTAGAAAATATGGGATTGCCTTTTTCTCGTTTTGAAGACGGTTCTGTATATCAACGTCCTTTTGGTGGGCAATCTAAAGAGTTTGGTGGTGAACAAGCGGCACGTACTGCAGCAGCAGCAGACCGAACAGGTCATGCATTGTTACATACGCTTTACCAACAGAACATTAAAAACAAGACAACCATTTTCTCTGAATGGTATGCACTTGATTTAGTTAAAAATGACGATGGTGATGTTGTAGGTTGTACAGCTATTGAAATTGAGACGGGTGAAGTTTGCATGTTTAAAGCGCAAGCGACAGTACTCGCAACGGGTGGAGCAGGGCGTATTTATGCTTCAACAACCAATGCACACATTAATACTGGTGACGGTGTTGGTATGGCATTACGTGCTGGCGTGCCAGTACAAGATATGGAAATGTGGCAATTTCACCCAACCGGTATAGCGGGTGCGGGTACATTGGTTACAGAAGGTTGTCGTGGTGAAGGTGGTTACCTGCTTAATAAAGACGGCGAACGTTTCATGGAACGTTATGCACCGAATGCTAAAGATTTAGCTGGTCGTGATGTTGTTGCTCGTTCTATCATGATTGAAATTCGTGAAGGTCGTGGTTGTGAGGGGCCTTGGGGAACGCATATTAAATTGAAACTAGATCATCTTGGTAAAGATGTTTTAGAAAGTCGTTTACCAGGTGTTTGTGACTTATCTCGTACGTTTGCACATGTTGATCCTGTACATGAGCCAATTCCAATTATACCAACTTGTCATTATATGATGGGTGGCGTTCCAACAACGGTTAATGGTCAAGCATTAAAACTTGATAAAGACGGTAAAGATATTGAAGTGAAAGGGTTGTTTGCGGTAGGTGAAATCGCATGTGTATCGGTTCATGGTGCTAACCGTTTAGGTGGTAACTCTTTATTAGACTTAGTTGTTTTCGGTCGAGCTGCAGGTAAGCATCTTGGTAAAGTATTAAGTGAAGAAAATACGTCGAAAGCACCGACTGAAGCAAATATTGAAGCTGCATTAGAGCGTTATAATCGTTGGGAAAAAGGTGCTGGCACTGAATGTCCAAACGAAATTCGTAAAGACTTGAAAGAATGTATGCAGAATAACTTTGGTGTATTCCGTGACGGTCCAGCAATGGCTGAAGGTCTTGCTGAACTTGAAGTAATTCGTGAACGTCTTAAAAATGCAAAATTAAGCGATAAGAGCAGTGAGTTTAATACTGACCGAATCGAGTGTTTAGAATTAGATAACTTAATGGAAACAGCTTTAGCAACCGCTAAGTCTGCTAATTTCCGTACAGAAAGTCGTGGTGCGCATAGCCGATTCGATTTCCCTGATCGTGATGATGCTAACTGGTTACACCACAGTATGTACATTGCAGAAACAGAAAGTATGTGTAAACGTGACGTTAATATGGCGCCAGTACTACGTGAAGCTTTCCCACCTAAAGCGCGTGTTTACTAGAAGGTTTATAGATATGAATATTAATTTTTCAATTTACCGTTACAACCCTGATGTTGATAAGAAACCTTATATGCAGGACACGTCATTAGATGTGCCTGAAGGTTCAGATATGATGGTGCTTGATGCGCTTATTTTACTTAAAGAAAAAGATGCATCGCTTTCATTCCGTCGTTCATGCCGCGAAGGTGTTTGTGGTTCGGATGGCGTTAATATGAATGGTAAAAATGGACTTGCATGTATTACGCCATTGTCTGACGTGTTATCAACAGGCAAAAAAGTAATTATCCGTCCACTACCAGGCTTGCCAGTGATACGCGATTTAGTTATCGATATGACACAGTTTTATACTCAGTATGAAAAAGTGAAACCATTTTTAATTAATGACGATCGTACACCGCCTGCTGGGGAATTTAAACAATCTCCAGAAGAGCGTGAAAAACTTGATGGTTTATACGAATGTATTTTATGTGCATGTTGTTCAACGTCATGTCCTTCATTTTGGTGGAACCCAGATAAGTTTATTGGTCCAGCTGGTTTATTAGCTGCTTACCGTTTTCTTATTGATAGTCGAGATAGTGCAACTGAAGAACGCTTGTCGAATTTAGATGATGCTTTTAGTGTTTTTCGTTGTCACAGTATCATGAACTGCGTTAGTGTTTGTCCTAAGGGATTAAACCCTACCAAAGCGATTGGTAAAATTAAATCTATGTTATTACAGCGCGCTGTTTAATTTTTAACTAAGCATTACTAATTAAGCAATTAATAAAAGTATAAGGAATGTTAATGCCAACTAATGTTATGGAAACTTGGTTAGCCTCATCGCATCTTTCCGGGGCAAATTCTACTTATATCGAAGACATTTACGAATTGTATTTAGAGGATCCACTTGCTGTGGACGCTAATTGGCGTGAAGTTTTTGATGAGTTACCAAGCGTGACTGATGCTCCTGAGGAGCGTCATTCAATTATCCGTGAACAGATGAAGCTTGCGGCCAAAGGGCCAAAATGTTTCACACCACCAGATGGTGCTGTTCACAATGATGCAAAACAAGTCAAAGTTTTACAATTAATCGGTGCTTATCGTAACCGTGGACATGAAATTGCTAACTTAGATCCTCTTGGTTTAGTTAAAACAGAATCAGTTAAAGAGTTAGACCCTTTTTATCATGAACTAACAGGTTCTGATTTAGATGCTAACTTTAATGTCGGTTCATTTGCTGCTGGCAATGAAACAATGGTATTAAAGGATCTTATTGCATCGCTTAAACGAACTTATTGTGGCTCGTTAGGTGTGGAATACATGCACATCACTAATACTGATGAAAAGCGTTGGATCCAAAACCGTATTGAGTCATGTGAAAGCAGCCCATCGTTCAGTAACGAAGCTAAAAATCGATTTTTAGAAGAGTTAACAGCAGCAGAAGGGCTAGAACGTTATATCGGTTCTAAATTCCCTGGTGCAAAACGTTTCTCTCTAGAAGGTGGTGACTCTTTTGTTCCTATGCTTAAAGAAGTCATTAGACGTTCTGGTGAGCAAGGCGCACATGAAGTAGTTATCGGCATGGCTCACCGTGGACGTTTAAATGTTTTAGTAAACGTATTAGGTAAAAAACCAACTGACTTATTTAATGAGTTTGCTGGTAAACATGCCAATATCGATGGATCAAGTGATGTTAAATATCACCAAGGTTTCAGTAGTGACTTTAAAACGGCTAAAGGTAATGTTCATTTATCACTAGCGTTTAACCCATCACACTTAGAAATCGTTAACCCAGTTGTGTTAGGTTCGGTTCGTGCACGTCAAGAACGTTTGAACAGTATTGGTGAAAGTGTTTTACCTATCACTATTCATGGTGACTCAGCAATTGCTGGTCAAGGTGTTGTGCAAGAGACATTCAATATGTCGCAAGCTCGTGCCTTTAAAGTAAGTGGTACTATTCGTATCGTCATCAACAACCAAGTTGGTTTTACTACTTCAGATCCTCAAGATACGCGTTCAACTCGTTACTGTACTGACATTGCTAAAATGGTCCAAGCGCCTATTTTCCATGTTAACGGTGATGATCCTGAAGCCGTCATGCAGGCAGCACATATTGCTATTGATTTCCGTAATAAATTCAAGCGAGATGTGGTTATTGATTTAGTTTGTTATCGTCGTCATGGCCATAATGAAGCTGATGAGCCGAGTGCAACACAGCCAGTGATGTACCAAAAAATTAAAAAACATCCAACGCCTCGTGAAATCTACAGCAAGCAATTAGAAAGCGAAGGTGTTATTGCAGATGGTTTTGCTAAGCAGCTAGTCTCTGATTACCGTGATGCCTTAGATAATGGCGAATGCGTTGTTAAAGAATGGCAAGCGATGCAAGGCAATTCAATTGATTGGTCTCCTTATCTAAAACATGATTGGGATTTACCATACGAAGCGGGTTTCCAAAAACAACGCTTAGTTGAATTAGCTGAATCTATTAGTCATTACCCAGAAGATCAGAAACAACACTCTCGTATTGCTAAGATCTATAACGATCGTGTAGCAATGGCACGTGGTGAGAAACTGTTAGATTGGGGTTTCGCTGAAAACTTAGCTTACGCAACGTTATTAGACTCTAAGTATAATATTCGTTTAGTGGGTCAAGATTCTGCACGTGGTACCTTCTTCCATCGTCATGCTGTTCTACATGAGCAAACTGAAGCTAAACGTTATACTCCTCTTCAAAATATCTCTGATGACCAAGGTCATTTCGATGTTTATGATTCAGTGTTATCTGAAGAAGCGGTGTTAGCATTTGAATACGGTTATTCAACTGGTGCACCTAAAGGTTTATGTATTTGGGAAGCGCAGTTTGGTGACTTTGCAAATGGTGCTCAAGTTGTATTTGACCAATTCTTATCATCAGGTGAGCAGAAGTGGGGCCGTATGTGTGGTTTGACTGTTTTATTACCGCATGGTTATGAAGGTCAAGGTCCAGAGCATTCATCAGCTCGTTTAGAACGTTTTTTACAATTATGTGCTGAGCATAATATGCAGGTATGTGTTCCTTCAACACCTGCTCAGGTTTACCACATGTTACGTCGCCAAGTAATTCGTTCAATGCGTCGTCCATTAATTGTTATGTCACCTAAATCATTGTTACGTCATCCATTAGCCGTTTCTAGCTTAGATGAATTAGCATCAGGTACATTCTTAAATGCAATTGGTGAAGTGGATGAGTTAGACCCAGAAGCTGTGACTCGTATTATTCTATGTAGTGGTAAAGTTTATTACGAACTACTAGAAAAACGTCGTGCTGAAGGTTTAAACCATGTCGCTATTATACGTATCGAACAACTTTACCCATTCCCAACGGATGAAGTAAATGATTTGCTTGAGCAGTATGCACATGTAACTGAGTTTATTTGGTGTCAAGAAGAGCCTCAAAACCAGGGTGCTTGGTACTGCAGTCAACATAATTTCCGTACTGTAATGCCCGAAGGCGCTACGCTGCAATACGCAGGTCGTGCTGCATCAGCATCAACGGCGGTAGGTTATATGTCTCTACATGTTAAGCAACAAAAAGCATTAGTGAACGAAGCACTTGGTTTTGATGAACAGTAATCAAAATTAAATCGAATTTATTGAATAAAAATTATTATTGTAGGAAGCGTTAATTATGATTGAAGTATTAGTTCCAGAACTTCCAGAATCAGTTGCAGATGCAACTGTAGCAACTTGGCACAAACAACCTGGCGACTTCGTTGAGCGTGATGAAGTATTAGTTGAAATCGAAACCGATAAAGTTGTTTTAGAAGTACCTGCTACTGCATCAGGTATTTTAAAAGAAATCATTGAAGATGAAGGTGCAACTGTACTTTCTAAGCAATTATTAGCTAAATTAGAAGAAGCAGATGCACCTGCTGCAGCTAAAGAAGAAGCTGCTCCAGCTGAAGCGCCTGCAGCAACTGCTGATGCAAGCCCATCTGTACGTCGTTTAATGCTTGAAGAAGGCATTGATGCACGTGATATCAAAGGGTCTGGTAAAGGTGGTGTTATCACTCGTGAAGATGTAGATAACTTCCGTACGTCTAAAAACAAAAGTGAAACTGCACCTAAAGTTGATATCGTTGCTGCTGTTGCTGCTCGTAGCGACAAACGCGTACCAATGACACGTTTACGTAAACGTGTTGCTGAGCGTCTATTAGAAGCTAAAAACTCAACAGCAATGTTAACGACTTTTAACGAAGTAAACATGAAACCAATCATGGATCTTCGTAAGCAGTATCAAGAAGTGTTTGAGAAAAAACATGGTATCCGTTTAGGTTTCATGTCTTTCTACATTAAAGCGGTGACTGAAGCGCTTAAACGTTACCCAGAAGTAAATGCAGCAATTGACGGTACAGATATTGTTTACCACAACTTCTTTGACATCAGCATTGCAGTATCAACACCACGTGGTCTTGTAACACCCGTTTTACGTGATACAGATACATTAAGTGTTGCTGACATTGAAAAAGGTATTCGTGAGCTTGCCATTAAAGGTCGTGACGGAAAATTAACCGTTGATGAAATGATGGGCGGTAACTTTACGGTTACTAACGGTGGTGTATTTGGTTCACTACTTTCAACACCAATTATTAACCCACCACAAGCGGCTATCTTAGGTATGCACAAAATCCAAGACCGCCCAATGGCCATTAATGGTGAAGTGAAAATTTTACCTATGATGTACCTAGCACTTTCATACGATCATCGTTTAATTGATGGCAAAGAATCAGTAGGATTCTTAGTAACAATCAAAGAACTGCTTGAAGATCCAACACGTCTATTACTAGACGTTTAATATTTGTTTTTTAATATTGATTTTTAAGTATTAATCGATTGGCTGTTTGTTTTATTAAACAGCCACAAAAAAATTGTTTTTACACTCACGGCCTTCGGGCTATTAAGTTTAACTAAACAGATGGAAATAAATCATGAATTTGCATGAATATCAGGCAAAACAATTATTTAAAGAATACGGTTTACCGGTTCCTAATGGTGTCGCTTGTGATACCGCTGAAGATGCTGTAAATGCTGCATCTAAATTAGGTGGCGAGCGTTGGGTTATTAAATGTCAGGTACATGCGGGCGGTCGTGGTAAAGCGGGTGGCGTTGAATTAGTTGATTCAGATGAAAAAATCCGTGGATTTGCTAACAAATGGTTAGGTCAAAATTTAGTGACTTACCAAACAGATGCAAATGGCCAACCAGTTAATAAATTATTATTAGAAGAATGTAGTGACATTGCTAATGAGCTTTATTTAGGTGCGGTTATTGACCGTGCTTCACAACGTGTTACGTTCATGGCCTCTACTGAAGGCGGTGTTGAAATTGAGAAAGTTGCTGAAGAAACACCTGAGCTTATTCATACTGCTATGATTGACCCATTGGTTGGCGCACAAGCGTACCAAGGTCGTGAATTAGCATTTAAATTAGGTCTTTCTGGTAAGCAAGTAGGTCAATTTACTAAAATTTTCCTAGGCTTAGCGACTATTTTTGAACAGAAAGATTTATCATTATTAGAAATCAATCCATTAGTTGTTACTGGTGCTGATGACCTAATTTGTCTTGACGGTAAAATTTCTATCGATTCAAATGCAATGTACCGTCAAAAAGAGCTTCTAGCGATTAACGATACAACGCAAGATGACGAACGTGAAATGCATGCTGCACAGTGGGAATTAAACTACGTAGCACTAGACGGAAACATTGGCTGTATGGTTAATGGTGCTGGTCTTGCTATGGGTACGATGGACATGGTTAACTTACATGGCGGCAACCCGGCTAACTTCCTAGATGTTGGCGGCGGCGCAACTAAAGAACGTGTTACTGAAGCATTTAAAATTATCCTTTCTGACGATAAAGTTAAAGCTGTTTTAGTTAACATCTTCGGCGGTATCGTACGTTGTGATTTAATCGCAGACGGCGTTATCGGTGCAGTTGCAGAAGTAGGTGTATCTGTTCCTGTTATCGTTCGTTTAGAAGGTAATAATGCTGAGTTAGGTCGTAAGATTCTAGCTGAGTCAGGTCTTAATATTATTGCAGCAACATCATTAACAGATGCTGCGCAGCAGTCTGTTAAAGCGGTAGGTGGAAAATAATGAGCATTTTAATTAATAAAGATACTAAAGTAATTTGTCAGGGTTTCACTGGTGGTCAAGGTACTTTCCACTCTGAGCAAGCACTTGAGTACGGTACACAAATGGTTGGTGGTGTTTCTCCTGGTAAAGGCGGTCAAACACATTTAGGTCTTCCTGTATTTAATACAGTACGTGAAGCAGTAGAAAAAACTGGCGCAACAGCTTCAGTTATCTACGTACCAGCACCATTTTGTAAAGATGCTATTTTAGAAGCGATTGATGCAGGTATTAAATTAATCGTTACTATTACTGAAGGTATCCCAACACTAGATTTAGTTGCAGTTAAAATCAAACTAGATCAAGAAGGCGTTGTGATGATCGGTCCTAACTGTCCTGGTGTTATTACACCTGATGAATGTAAAATCGGCATCATGCCTGGTCACATTCATAAGAAAGGTAAAGTAGGTATCGTATCGCGTTCAGGTACATTAACTTATGAAGCAGTTAAACAAACTACTGATGAAGGTTTCGGCCAATCAACTTGTGTTGGTATCGGTGGCGACCCAATCCCAGGTTCAAGCTTCATTGATATCTTAAAATTATTCCAAGAAGATCCTGAAACTGAAGCAATCGTAATGATTGGTGAAATCGGTGGTACTGCGGAAGAAGAAGCGGCTGCTTATATCAAAGTAAACGTAACTAAACCTGTTGTTTCTTACATTGCCGGTGTTACTGCACCTGCTGGTAAGCGTATGGGTCATGCTGGCGCAATTATCGCTGGCGGTAAAGGTACTGCTGAAGATAAATTTAAAGCACTTGAAGATGCAGGCGTGAAAACGACTAAATCTCTAGCTGAAATCGGTAGCGCATTGCGCGAAATCACTGGTTGGTAATCTCTTAACAGAGTGCTAATCACCAAGCCTCGCTTTTAGCGGGGCTTTTTTATGCCTGCTATTTATGTTGTGGTTA
>NZ_JBAKBA010000028.1:0-56839 GCF_038155225.1 Psychromonas arctica
AGTGAGAACAACTATCTTCTACAACTCACGCCTTATTAGTGTTAATTTTTCCTGCACAATTTCTGATTACTTATTTAATTCCATTGGTATAAATGGTTGTTATGTTTATGATATTAATAAATTAATATTATTTCTTTTGAAAGCATTAGAGATAAAAAGAGACAAACCATTATTGGTTTATCTCTAGATTTAATGGCGTTGTTAGGTTTATTTATAAAAAAAATCGCTTATTTTATATTGTTTCAAACAACCATTATTTTATCTCGGGTTAAGATCTTTACCTGATGATGCTTGATAAAGCTGTTCAAAGTTTGGAATCGCTTCTTCCCAAATTGGTTTTTGTTTACCTAAATATTCAGATACCGCATCAAAGAATAATCGTGTTCTTACGGGTAGGTCTCGATGTGGATAGACTGCATAAACTGGATAATAATCCAGTAAGGCTAAATCAGTTAATATCGGCACTAATAATCCATCTTTTATTTCGTTGTTAACAATAAATGCTGGCGTTATAAAGTAGGCGCTACCAGAGAGTGCTTTCATTAATAAAACATCTGCATCATTGCTCCTAAAAACACTTTTCATTTTTTGTTCCGCTTGTTTACCATCCTCGTCTAGGTAGCTGATTTCTTCCATTCTCGTCGTCGCAGTGGCAAAGGTTGCTGCTGGTAAGTTTGCTAAGTCTTCTATTTTAGTGGGTTGTCCATAACTTTTAATAAACTCTGGAGAAGCTAAAATGAGTAAACGATTACGCGCGATAGGTCTTGCGATTAAAGAAGAGTCTTTAGGTTTACCGATGCGAAAAGCTAAGTCGAAACCTTCTGAAATGATGTCGACAACACGCTCGTCTAAACGCATTTCAACTTCGACTTGTGGGAAACGTTTCTGAAAGTCATTAATCACTGGTTGCAAATAGCGACGACCAATAATAGATGAACTCGCTATCTTCAACACACCACGAGGTTCTTGGTGATAATTTTCAGCTAAACGCAGCGTATCACCCAGTAAATCACGTATCTCAATTGTTTTTTTGACCATTTCTGCACCAGCAGCGGTTAAAGAAAATGAGCGAGTAGAACGATTCAATAATCTTACGCCTAACTCATCTTCTAAACGTCCAATTTGCTTTGAAACAACCGAACGGTCTATGTTCCTTGTTTCTGCTGCTTTAGCAAAAGAGCCTTGTTCAACGACTTCGAGTAGCATCAATAGTCGACTGGTGGTATCCATGTTTAACCCTTAATAGTGTTTAAATGATGTTTTTAATCATTATCAAATCACTTTCTTATAATCTATTGGTGCTATTTTGGCACTAATGAATTTAAAAAACGATGCTTTTTTTGCACTAGTTTGTTCCGTAAAATCTGCGGTAATTAGAAAAGGAGCGTCATCATGAATAAATATTTAATTGCTGCAATTTTTAGCGTGGCAAGTCTTACATTAATCGGTTGTGTAGAAGAGCCAAGTAAGTCTGCAAGTCAAAGACCTCTACAGGCGATAGATGTTGCAGAAGTGTTAGTAACACCGACTCAAAAATGGCATACCTACACCACGCGTTTAGAAGCACCTGAACAAGTTTCATTAATGCCGCGTGTCTCGGGTGTGATTGAGCAAGTATCATTTCATGAAGGTGATCAAGTAAAAGAAGGTGATCTGTTATTTAAATTAGATAGTCGTCCTTTTACAGCGGTAGTGGCTGGGCTTAAAGCACAAGTGATCAGTGCACAAGCTGCATTACAACAATTACGAAGTGAAGCACAACGTGCTGTTCGTTTGGTTCAACGTAAAGCGATTTCAACAGAGCAAGCTGAGTCTCGAGCTTCTGCATTACGCCAAGGTGAAGCACAACTCGCATCATTGAAAGCGGACCTTAGTGCGGCACAACTTGATTTAGAATTTACTGCGATACGTTCTCCGATCGATGGTGTTATCTCTCGTACTAATATTACTCGCGGTAACAATATTTTAGCCGGACAAACGGTACTAACATCAATTGTTTCAAATAAAGAAATGTACGGTTACTTTGATATTGACGAACGTACTTGGAATGGTTCATTTGACGATGTGACTGCGGCAAGCCATCAACAAGTGGTGATGCAAAAAGTCGGTCAAACTGATTTCCCTTATTCTGGCTATATTAATTTTATCGATAACCGTATCAATCCATCGACAGGTACTTTACGTGTACGTGCAGTGTTTGATGAAAAAAATAAAGGGTTACGTGCGGGTTCTTTTGCACGCGTTAGATTGGCTGCAAATGAAGTAACAGATCAAGTGGTTATCCCTTCACGTGCTATCGGTACTGATTTAAAAAATAGTTTTGTACTGACTGTTGGTGAAAATGATGTATTGCAATACACCTTAGTAGAATTAGGTGAACGTTACGGTAGTTTACGTGCGATTACTTCAGGCTTAAAAGCAGGTGATGTGATTGCGGTAAATGGCCCTGCTCGTGTCGGTCCTGGTATGCCAATCAAACCAAATTCTGTGGATATTGATAGTGCTGGCGTGGCTTTTACATTATCAGCTGTAGATGAGCCGTTAACGGCAAGTACTAAGGAATAATAATGAAGTTTTCACATTTCTTTATACAACGCCCAATATTTGCGGCGATGTTATCTTTGGTTATTTTGATTGCTGGTAGTATTTCTTTATTCCAACTACCTGTCAGTGAATACCCTGAAGTTGTACCGCCTACAGTGGTTGTTACAGCAAATTACCCTGGTGCAAACCCAACGGTAATCGGTCAAACCGTTGCAACACCGCTAGAGCAAGAAATTAACGGTACTGAAGACATGTTGTATATGTTTTCTCAGGCAACCAGTGACGGTCGCATGACATTAACTGTTACCTTTGCATTAGGTACTGATTTAGACCGTGCACAAGTACAAGTACAAAATCGCGTAAACAGTGCATTACCGCGTTTGCCTGAAGAAGTGCAACGTTTAGGTGTGGTAGCAGAAAAATCATCGCCAGATTTAACCATGGTGGTGCATTTATATTCACCAGAAAAAACACATGATACGGCGTATTTATCTAACTATGCTGATTTAAACGTCAAAGATGAAATTGCACGTTTACCGGGTGTGGGTGATGTTCGCTTATTCGGTGGCGGTAAATACTCAATGCGTGTTTGGTTAAATCCAGATGCATTAGCAGCACGTAGTTTAACGGCTGGTGATGTGGTTAGCGCATTACGTTCTCAAAACCAACAAGTTGCTGCCGGTAGTTTAGGTGCGCAACCGATCTCTAGTGACAGCCAATTCCAAATATTATTAAACGTTAAAGGCCGTTTAAATAGTATTGAAGAATTTGAGCAAGTTATTATCAAAGTCGGTGATGAAGGTCAATTAACGCGTTTATCTGATATTGCACGCGTTGATTTAGGTGAAGATAGCTATTCATTACGCGCTGAATTAGATAACCAACCTGCATTAGCGATGCCTGTGTTCCAACGTCCGGGATCGAATGCCATTGAGCTTTCAGATCAAGTGCGTGAAACCATGGCACGTTTATCGAAAGATTTTCCTAAAGGTGTTGAATACGACATCGTTTATGACCCAACCGTCTTTGTACGCGGATCGATTGATGCGGTAATTGCAACCTTATTGGAAGCGATTGTATTGGTTGTTATCGTTGTGATTGTATTTTTACAAACATGGCGTGCGTCTATCATTCCATTAATTGCAGTGCCTATTTCATTAATTGGTACGTTTGCGGTGATGCAATGGTTAGGTGTGTCGATTAATACACTGTCACTATTTGGCTTAGTACTGGCGATAGGGATCGTGGTCGACGATGCGATTGTAGTGGTCGAAAATGTTGAGCGTAATATTGAAAAAGGGCTATCACCTCTAGAAGCAACACGTGTTGCCATGAGCGAAGTGACTGGGCCTATTATTGCGATTGCATTAGTATTGAGTGCGGTATTTATTCCGACAGCGTTTATTACCGGGTTATCAGGTCAGTTCTATAAACAGTTTGCGTTGACCATTACTATTTCAACGATTATTTCAGCGTTTAACTCATTAACATTATCACCTGCTTTAGCGGCATTATTATTAAAACCGCATGATGCAAAACCAGATTTCTTTACACGTTTATTGAATAAATTGTTTGGTCGTTGGTTATTCGAACCTTTTAATCGTGTCTTTAATCGTGGTGCAAAAGGTTACGAAAAATTAGTTAAAAAATTAATACGCATGTCTGTTATCGCAATGGTTGCTTATGTTGTATTGCTTGGCGGTACTATCAAGCTATTTGATACCGTACCGGGTGGGTTTATTCCTCCGCAAGATAAGCAGTATTTAGTAGCAATTGCACAGTTACCTGATGCTTCAAGTCTTGACCGCACACAAGACGTATTAAAAGAAATGCAAGAGATTGCTTTGGCAGTACCGGGTGTTGCACACACTGTTGCCTTCCCTGGTTTGTCAGTTAACGGGTTTGCTAATACGCCTAACAGCGGCATTGTATTTACCACGCTTGAAAGCTTTGACAAACGTACAGACCCTAGCCAATCTGCGATGGCGATTGCAGCTGAATTAAATAAACGTTTTACCGCTATTGATGAGTCGTTTGTAGCAGTATTCCCGCCACCACCAATTCAAGGTTTAGGTACAACAGGTGGGTTTAAGCTACAAATTGAAGACAGAGCAAACAAAGGATTTGATGCGTTATTTAATAGCCTGCAAACGGTGATTGGTAAAGCACAGCAAGATCCTGCGTTAATGGGACTTTACTCAAGCTTCCGTATTCAAGTACCGCAAATGGATATAGACGTAGACCGTGAGCAAGCGCTTATTCAAGGCATACCATTGGATGAAGTTTTTGATGCACTGCAAATCTACCTAGGTTCTGTGTATGTAAATGATTTCAATTTATTTGGGCGTACTTACCAAGTGAATGCGCAAGCTGATGCAGATTATCGTGTCGATCCTGAGCAAATTCTTAACTTAAAAGTACGTAACCGTGCCGGAAACATGGTGCCATTAGGCTCTGTATTAACCGTAACGCCTACTATTGGCCCAGATAGAGTAATGCATTATAACGGTTACCCAAGTGCTGAGCTGAATGGTAGCCCTGCACCTGGTTATAGTTCAGATCAAGCGCAAAAAGCGATTGAAAAAGTACTCGCCGACACGTTACCAACGGGCATTGAATATGAATGGACGGAAGTAACTTACCAACAAGTACTGGCAGGAAACACCATGGTTTATGTTTTCCCATTAGTGGTGTTGTTAGTGTTCATGGTATTAGCGGCGCAGTATGAAAGTTTACGTTTACCATTAGCGATTATTTTAATCGTACCGATGACTATTTTCTCTGCATTATTAGGCGTGTGGTTAGTGGGTTCAGATAATAATATCTTTACGCAAATTGCCTTGATTGTATTGGTGGCCTTAGCCTCTAAAAATGCTATTTTAATGATTGAGTTTGCTAAGGATCAGCATGACTCTGGTTTAACGCACCTTGAAGCAATCCTAGCTGCGTGTCGTATGCGTTTACGCCCAATATTAATGACATCAATCGCCTTTACAGCAGGTGTTGTACCATTAATTCTTGCAACGGGCGCTGGTTCTGAAATGCGTCACGCAATGGGGAATGCAGTATTCTCAGGCATGATAGGGGTAACTATCTTTGGTCTATTATTCACGCCAGTGTTTTATATGCTAGTGAGTAAAACTAAGCAGGATAAAGCATCAATGAGCATTGATGATCACAGCAATATTGAGAAAAAAATCAATGTTGAGGAGAGAAATAATGCTTAAGTTAGTCAAATGCTTAAAGCCTAAAATTGCCTTATCTACTGTCTTAATCGCAACCATTTTGTCTGGTTGCGCGAGCCAAGTGAATACAAAAGATGAACAAGAAAAGGCTTATACTTTTATCGATAAAAGTAGCCTTGTTGAGCGATTAGCCGGTGAAGATGAAATCAACTGGTGGAGAAATCTTAACTCGCCACAATTGAATCAGTTGATTGATGATGCATTGTTAATGAACCATGATTTACGCACAAGCCAATTACAATTACAAAGTACGTTAGCGCGTATTGGTGTTGAAGAAGCTAAATTTCTACCGCAAGGTGGTGTAGTGGCTGGTGCGCAAAGAGGTGATGTTATTGAGACAACACCTCGTCAATCAAGTGCATACCTATCATTAACTTGGCAGTTAGATTTATTTGGTCGAATCAGTGCGTTGGTTGATGCCGCAGAAGCATCAGCAATGAGCCAAGCTGAACAACGTCGTTTACTGCAGATAGAGGTCGTTTCTTCTGTGGTAAAAGGTTATGTCAGTTATCAAGGGCATCAACGTAAAAAACAGATCATTCAGCTACAAGTTGAAGCGTTAGAACAAAGCGTCGGTGTATTAGAAGCCCTGGTTGAAGAAGGCGCTGCTAATGAACTTGACCTCAATCGAACGCGTGCCCAGCTTAGCCAACAAGAAGCATTATTACCTGCAATCGCTTATGCAGAATACAGTGATTTATCGACCTTAGCGGTATTAACAGGACAATTAACCAGTGCAGTTGGCTTGCAAAATGAACAGGGGATTTTTGATTTACCTTTTCGAGTGGCATTAGCGGAGCCTAGCAATGCCATTGCACTACGTCCTGATATTAGCGGTGCTTTATATGAATTTAGTCAAGCAAACTCATTAAGCGTAGCGGCAAGTAAAGCACTTTTGCCAGAGGTGAGTTTAAGTGCTTTTGCTGGTGTATTAAGTTTAGACAGCTTAGGGTTGTCTACTTCGAATGGTCAATGGCAAGTGACACCACAAATTGAATGGTCACTATTAAGTTACCCTTCATTGTTGGCAGAACGTGATGCACAAAAATACTTGAGTGAAGCGGCATATAGTGAATACCAACAGGTTGTTTTAAAAGCAATAAGCGAAAGTGAACTTACTTTACAGCGCCTTGTTGAACAGAGTTCACTACAACGTTACGCAGATCAACGTTATCAATATTCAAATCGTGCATTCTTACAAGCTGAAGCCATGTATGAAGAAGGGCAATTGCCTTACTTAGAGTTATTAGACTCACGTCGCGATCTGTTAAGTGCTGAAGAGAATGGTGTTGATTCGACGATTTCATTGTTGCAAGCTAAAGTGAATGCTTATCAAGCATTTAACGGCCGCTGGAGCTACGCGTTGGAAACCTTTTAAAGAGCTGAATGAGAAATGGCAAAGACTGATACTGTAAACCTAGATATGCTAAATCTGACTAATGTAGACTTAAGTCTTCCACAGATGATGCGAGCGATTGTATTGATTGAACCTAATGAATCTATTCGCTTGTCTGAAACAACATTGCCAGTGCCTGAGTGCAGCGAGAATGAGCTGTTGGTCAAGGTTGAGTATGTCGGTTTAAATCCAGTCGATGCGATACTGTCTAAATCCGGTTTTTGTCAGTGGCAATACCCCCATATTTTGGGGTTAGATGCCGTCGGTATTGTCGTCAAAGCGCAAAAGGGTGTTTACCCTAATGTTGGTGACAGAGTGATGTGGCATGCCAGTATGAGTGAACAAGGGGCGTTAAGTGAATACACTAAAGTCCCCAATTTTGCCGTCTCGGTTGTGCCCGATGAAGTTGATGCAATGACCGCTGCCGCTTTACCTTGTGCAGGTATGACTGCACTTATTTCTCTTGAAAAATTACGCGTAACCGCTGGCGAAACCATTCTGATTGAAGGTGGGGCTGGCTCAGTAGGGCAGTTTGCTATTCAGTTTGCAAAACAACGTGGTGTGGATGTATTTACCACGGCCTCTAAGCGTAATCATAAATTGCTTAAGCAACTAGGTGCCGATGTTGTTTTTGATTATCACGACCCTAAACTATGCGAAAAAATACGCCGAGAATTAGGGCCGCAAGGATTTGATGCGGTATTAGATTCAGTTGGTGGTGAATCAACGATTCGCAATATCGAATTGATGCGCTTTTGTGGTCGAATCGCATGCCTAAGACCGTTACCCTACTTCGAGCAAGATCTTCTTGATCGAAAAGGTCCAACGATCAGTATCGTATCTTTAGGAGGGGCATGGCTAGATAATAGTTTATGTGCACAACAAAAGATGGGGTTCATGAGTAAAGTGATGTTGGATAGTGTCGCTAAAGGTGAAATTCAAACGCCAGATCTTCAGCTTGTCGAGTTTACTGCAGACCATATTGGCGATGCTTTAAACCGCCAAATCGGTGGCTCTTTTACTGGTAAACAGATAGTAAAAGTAAGCGATTAGCATTAATCTTTTTAATTAACCTTTTTTAAGTTCACCTCCTATTTATTGATTCGTCTTCAAACTGTTTTGCTAACCTAACATTGAGGTTAGCAAAACGCTTTAAAGTTAGTTTTACCCTTAGCTATGCTCAATGCTATCAATACTAATCATAACCGCATCTGGTCGCCAATATTCAAATTCACAATCTATTATTTGAGCATGTTGATTGTAGTTTACACGACATATTTTCAGTATTTGCTGACCCGGGCTAATGTTTAATGCTTTGGCTACATGTGCCGGTGCTGCTGCAGGAATCACATCGAAACGCGATCGGCTGGTGGTGAAATCATATTTAGTCTGATAAAGCGTTGTTAGAGATTGAGTTAAGTTTTCTAAAATAATATTAGGGAAAAAGTGGCTAATTAAGCAATTCTCAACAAATAACACGGCTCTACCATCAATAAAGCGTAATCGTTCGATAACGTGTATTTCTGTTAGTTCAGTTAGTGCTAGGGCTTTCGCGTAATGGCTGGGGGCCATGATAGTACTGATATTTATTAATTGTGTTTCGGCAATACGTTGTTGTTCTGTGACCATCTGATGGAAATGAGAACGCGATAATGGGTTATATTCGACTCTTGGTGGCGAAACAAACCAACCTCTACGATTTTCTTTGTAAATTAACCCTTCCGTTTCTAATGAAGCGAGAGCATCTTTAACACTGATACGGGTAATTGAAAATAAATCACTAAGATCCCGTTCAGACGGTAGCTTTTGTAATGGAAGCAATGAACCTCCAAAAATCTGCTCACGTAATACATCCTTCATTTTTAACGGTATTTCAATTTTGCTCTTCATTTTTGTTGGTCTAGTCCAGATTTTGTCTGTCATAAGTATTCAATATACATTAAAAGTAATAATTTATGGTTTTATTATTTTTAAAATAAGCTAATCAGGTAACAAAATTAAAAAAAGTTTTGAATATCTGTCAAAAAACTGTAATGTTTCTCTTGTAGTATGAAAAATGAACTCACTGAACTAGTCCAAAGGATGGAAGTAAAATGAATACATTTAAAGTTTCAACAACACTTATTGCACTCTCTCTATCACAGTCTCTTTATGCTGCTGAACCGGTTAAGATCGATTCACTTGTAGCTGCCGCTCAAAAAGAAGGTCAAGTTTACAGTATCGGAATGCCTGATACTTGGGCAAATTGGAAAGATACTTGGATTGATCTTAAAGAAAAATACGGTATCGAACATCAAGATACTGATATGAGTTCTGCACAAGAAATTGCAAAATTTGATGCGGAAAAGTCTAATGCTACAGCCGATATTGGCGATGTAGGTTTTGCATTTGCACGAGTTGCAGTAAAAAAAGGCGTATCGCAACCTTATAAACCAAGTACATGGGACGATGTTCCTACTTGGGCAAAAGATGCAGATGGACATTGGGCATTAGCTTACACTGGGACAATTTCATTCATCTCTAACAATAATCTAGTAAAAGATGCGCCTAAAACATGGGCGGATTTACTAAAAGGTAGTTATAAAGTGACTGTTGGCGATGTTGGTGTCGCTTCACAGGCTAACAATGCGGTGTTAGCTGCGGCTATTGCGAATGGCGGGGATGAAAGTAATCTTGATCCTGCTATTGAATTCTTTGGTAAATTAGCAAAACAAGGGCGTTTATCATTTACTAACCCTAGTGTTGCTAACTTAGAAAAAGGCGAAGTTGAAGTTGCTATTTTATGGGACTTTAATGCGCTAAGTTACCGTGACCAAATTGACCGTAGTCGCTTTACTGTTGGCATCCCACAAGACGGTTCGGTGATTTCTGGTTACACCACTATCATCAATAAATATGCTAAAAATCCTAACGCTGCAAAATTAGCACGTGAATATATATTTAGTGATGCGGGTCAGGTTAACTTAGCAGATGGTTATGCCCGTCCGATTCGCACTAGTGTAAAACTACCTGATGAAATTCAAGCAAAGCTTATTCCAAATGAACAATATGAATCAGCTCATCCAATCTCAGACTTCTCTGCTTGGGAAAAATCTGCACGTAAATTGCCACGTAAATGGCAAGAAGGCGTTCTTATCTACCAAAACTAAAAGGATTTAAGATGAATGATAAGGTCATACTTGTTGTTCTTGATGGCTTAAATCTAAAAGTAGCTCAAGATTGTTTGGGCTACTTAAATGGTTTAGTAGAGCACAAGAAAGCAAGTCAATACTCACTTTATAGTGAATTACCGTCACTCTCTCGCCCTTTATACGAATGTATATTAACGGGCATTACACCTGTTGAAAGTGGCATCGTACACAATAATGTGACACGTCGTTCTTTGTTTGATTCGATTTTTAGCTTAGCGCAAAGCCAAGGTAAAGCGACCGCTGCGGCTGCTTATCATTGGGTGAGTGAGTTATATAATCGCTCTCCATATGATGCGATTCGTGATCGTCATACCCATAATGAAAGTCTGCAAATTCAACATGGTATTTTTTATCACTGGGATCATTATCCAGATCAAGCTTTGTTATTGGATGGTGAGTATCTTCGACAAGAGTTTGATCCTGATTTTCTACTTGTTCATTCAATGAATATTGATGATGCAGGGCATAAGTTTGGATTAGATTCTGCTGAATATCGTAATAGTGCACGTCAGGCGGATGTTATTTTATCTGACTTTTTACCTGCATGGATTGAAGAAGGTTACCAAATATTAATAACCAGTGATCACGGTATGAATAATGATCGTTCACACGGAGGTACTTTAGCGGAAGAGCGTGAAGTACCTTTGTACCTTATTGGTAATCGTTTTAGTCATTTTGATGTGTCAATAAAACAAACTGAGATATGTGGTTTGGTTTGTGAACTGCTTGGTTTAGAGCATCAAAAAGCATTTGCTGCCGATGTATTAGTATAAATAAGGATTGCAGCATGATAACAACGAAACCTATTACCGTTACTAATATAGACGGTACTGATATAGATGTTGCTAATAAAGACGTTAAATCTATACAAGCTAATCCCTTATATACGAAAAAAGGGACACCTACTTTTAAAGCAAAGTTAGGTAAATATAAACCAGTATTATGGTTAATCCCTTTTATCATTTTTTATTATCTTTTCCAAATTGCACCAATGGTTTGGGTGCTTGTGAATAGTTTTCTTTATGAGGGGGAGTGGAGCTTAGAAAATTATAGCGAGATAATGGACTCTGCTTTTATCTTGCAAGGTTTTAGTAATAGTCTTTGGATTGCTTTTTGGTCTAGTTTTATTGGGCTTATTCTTGCGGCTATTCTTGTTTCATCATTGAGACATTTAGACAGTAAAATTCGGGATGCAATTGTCGCTTTTACTAATATGAGCAGTAACTTTGCAGGTGTGCCTCTCGCTTTTGCTTTTATTATTATTCTGGGTACGAACGGTGCCGTGACGTTGTTATTAAGACAATGGGGAATATTAGGTAATTTTGATTTATATAGTAGTTCGGGTCTATTAGCCCTTTATATCTACTTTCAAATTCCACTTGGGGCTCTTCTTTTATATCCCGCTTTTGATGCCTTAAAAAAAGATGCTTATGAAGCCTCAATGTTACTAGGTGCAAACTCTCGTCAATACTGGATGAAAATAGGATTACCTATTTTGTCCCCTGCTTTATTAGGTACATTTATCATTCTGTTTGCCAATGCGATTGGCGCCTATGCAAGTGTGTATGCATTGACTTCTGGTAACTACAACATGGTAACGATTCGTATTGCTAGCTTAGTTTCAGGCGATTTATTTTTAGAACCGAATTTAGCGGCGGCTATTTCTGCTTTATTAATGTTATTGCTGGCCATTATCACTGCGGTTAATCAATGGTTAATTTCAAGGAGCTACCATGCATGATACTAATTTAACGCTCCATAAAACCATCGTATATGGCATCTCTGGTCTGTTGTTTATTCCGATCTTTGCTACCTTACTTTATTCTTTTTCATCGAGTTGGGGCGCGACTATTTTACCCGATGGTTTTTCATTGAAATGGTATTCACAACTACTCACTGATCCTCGCTTTTTGGATGCTTTTGGTCGTTCATTGTTTATCTGTATTGCATCATTGTTATTAGCCATGGTGTTAGTGTTACCGATGATCTTTGTTATTTTTTATTATTATCCTAGTTTGGATAAAGTAATGAATATATTGATTCTATTGCCTTTTGCTGTACCACCAGTTGTTTCATCGGTCGGGTTATTACAACTTTATGCCGATAGCTCAATTCAATTAGTTGGTACACCTTGGATTTTAATCGGTACCTATTTCACTATTGCATTACCTTTTATGTATCGTGCCATTTCAAATAGTTTCACAACGATTAATCTAAGAGATTTGGTCGATGCTGCACATCTTTTAGGGGCAAGCACGACTAAAGCTTATCTGTTGATCATTTTGCCAAACTTGAAAAAAGGTTTATTGGCATCAGCGTTTCTTTCTTTCTCATTCTTATTAGGTGAATTTGTGTTTGCCAATATATTGGTGGGTACGCGTTATGAAACGTTACAAATATATCTATATAACATGCGTCAAACCAGTGGGCATTTTACATCTGCTTTAGTAATGACCTATTTTGCGTTTATTTTTGTATGTACTTGGTTAGCAACCCGTTTCAGTAGAGGGAATCAATAATGAGCTACGTTAAAGTGAGTCAATTGGCTAAAAGTTTTGGTGATGTGACGGTGTTTCAAGATATTAATTTTGAGATTGAAAAAGGTGAGTTTATTACCTTACTTGGGCCAAGTGGATGCGGAAAATCAACGTTATTACGTTGTCTTGCTGGGTTAAACCAAGTGGATGATGGTGAACTTTGGGTTGATGGTGAAAATATTACTGATGTCTCCCCTCAGCAAAGAGAAATCGGTATGGTATTCCAATCATACGCGTTATTTCCTAATATGACCGTTGAAGATAACGTTGCTTTTGGGTTAAAAATGAAGGGCATGAGTAAGCCTGAAGCACGATCAGAAGCTAAGAAAATGATTGATTTAGTAGAGCTAGACGGTAAAGAAAAGTTCTATCCTAGTGAACTTTCTGGTGGTCAACGTCAGCGTGTGGCATTGGCTCGTGCTTTGGTGGTGAAACCTAGAATACTTTTATTAGACGAACCTTTGTCGGCGCTTGATGCAAAAATACGTAAAAGTCTACGTCAGCAAATTCTTAATATTCAACAAGAATTAAACCTAACGACTGTGTTTGTAACACATGACCAAGAAGAAGCGATGTTATTATCAGATAGGATTTTCTTGATGGATCAAGGTTCAATCGTTCAGCAAGGCAAGCCTGAAGATATTTATACAAAACCTGCTAATGAGTTTGTTGCATCATTCATGGGTCATTACAATTTAATTGAAGCCGAAACAGCTAACCAATGGTTTAACTTAGCTAGCCAGGAAAAAGTGGCGATTCGTCCTGAATCTATCTATATTCGTGAAGCTGGGCGTCAGTACGGTGAGCATATTTCAATTGCAAAAGCAGGGACGGTGTTATCCCATCAACTATTGGGTAATGTCATTCGTTACAGCGTGCAGGTAGATGAAGAAGAGCTAACCGTCGACTTATTAAACCGCTCATCGGAACGATTAATGGCTAAAGGTAGCTCAATAGAATTGATGTTTAACTTAAATGAAATACAACCGGTGAGCGTTTAATATGGTAAAACCACTTCACATATTTGATATGGACGAGACCTTAGTTAATGGCGATTGTGCTAGTTTATGGAGCCAGTTTTTAGTTAATAAAGGTGTGGTGACAGATCCTGACTATCTGGATACCGATAAAGCATTGATGGAGCAATATGCAAAAGGTGAGTTAGATATGGAAGAATATATCGTTTATACCTTAGCACCTATCACTCAAATTCCAGCCAAAGACATTGATGTGTTAGTTGATGAGTTTGTAAATACTCAAGTTGTACCGTTAGTTTTTCCAGAAGCGATAACCTTAGTTAAGTCATTAAAAACACTGCATCTTCCTTGTATGATTATCTCTGCCACGGTTTCTTTTATTGTTGATAAAGTCGCAAAAGCAATGGGTATTGAAGATGCATTAGGCATTGATTTAGTGATAAAAAAAAATAGTAATGGTCATCCTTGTTATCAAAATGAAGTCACCGGTATTGCAACCTACCGCGAAGGTAAAATTTTACGTCTACAACAATGGTTAGCAAATAATCCTGAGCAATTTGAAAGTATTCATTTTTACAGCGATTCTATTAACGATTTGCCATTGTGTGAATATGCTGATTTTGCTTATTTAGTTAATCCTTGTAAACGCTTAGCCTCTGAAGCAATAAAACACCCAAACTGGAAAATATTTAACTGGGGATAACCTTTAATTTCTCATTATATTCCACAGAGTAAACACAAAGCAATTAATGTTATTTCTTCTGTAGTTGAAGGAGATGATAACTAATTGTCATTTAATTGGTTATTTCTGTATTTTTTTACTAATCAGATCTCAAGTAAAAACTCAATGTAATATTATATTTATATTTCATTGAGTTACTATCAATAAACCTGCCGAGTAACGCTGTAAAGTTGAGTTGTTTTGTTATTTTTAAAAATAGAAATATCTAATAACCTCACTTCTATGAATGGTAATCAGCATTATTGTGGGTAGTAATAATTATCATTTGCAAGTTCATTGATATTGCTATAAATTTAAATCTGATTTTTTAAACTAGCGTATTAATTAAGGAATGATGACTGTGAAATTAAAGAAAATTATTATAGCAATGGCTATTGGATCATTATCAGCTGTTGCATCTGCAGCGAACTATGCTGACTTCCCTGTCACCGTTAAAGGTTACCAAGGTGATAAAACAACGTCTGTTTCATACGGTGGTCAAACTGCACGTCACTTATTACATAACGCACTTAAAGAGTTAGCTTACAAAGGTAACGGTAAACCAAATCCAGAGCTATTGGCTCAAATGAATGCTTACTTCTCTGGTACAGCTGAAAATCGTGGGATCCTAAACCCAGTAAGTAAAGATGGTTTTAAAGTTGCTGAAACTAATATCGATGAACTTTCTAAAGGCAAAAATTTAGCAGGTAAAACTTACAAAGGTGTCGTTTCAGGCTGGCCTGGTAATCAAACGGCTGTTGAAGTATTAGAATTTTTCATTAAAAAAGCTTCAGAATCTGATCAAGGTTTTGATTACGTTAATGGTATGGATTACCCGCAATTAATTTCTAAATTTGCAATGGGTGCAATTTTCTACAATCAAGCTGTTGATAGCTATCTTGACGAAAAACTAGCTGCTGACGTTAAACCAAATGACAAGCCTTATAAAGAAGGTGCTGCTTACACTGGTAAAGAGCATGTATGGGATGAAGCATTTGGTTATTTTGGTGTACCGGTTAATGGTACAACGGTGAGTGTAAATGATACTTCAGCAATCTCTAAATCATCAAAAGACGTGTTTGCTAAAGCTGATATCAATGGCAACGGTAAAGTCGATTTAGGTTCTGAAATGATTTATGCACACGCATCTTATGCGGCAGGTGCAGATAAAGCAGGTAACTCTAACTACCTTAAAACAATCACTCAAGCATTCATTGATGGTCGTCAATTAATCACTGATGCAAAAGGTGAAAAACTGTCTGTTGAAGAACGTAAAGCGTTAATGGAATATGCTGATGTTATCAAAACTAACTGGGAGCTTGTGATTGCTGAATCAGCATTTAAATATGCTGGTAGTGTTTACGCAGACGCACTTGCTCTTCAAGCTGGTATTGAGAAAAATGAAGATGTAAAAGATGCGTTTAAAAGTTACCTTCACCATTGGGGTGAATTAAAAGGCTTCTCATTAGCATTACAAACTGGTGGTAAAGACCTAGGTGGTTTTGCTGTTTCGCTTAACCGTTTAATTGGTTACAGCCCTGTACTACTTGGTAATACGCAAGTGACCGGTATCGATTCAGAAGGTAATTACGAGCAAGAAAGCTCAATCGATTTAAATGAATTTGCATTGCATATGCTTAAAGTTCAGAAGTTATTAGCTGATAAATACCCACTACAAGCACGTTTAAAAGATAAACTTGGCAACCTTGCTGCTTTGTCTGAAAAACTAGGTGCAGGTAATAGTACTGAGAATGATTAATAAGTTAGTCTCTGATTAACCTTTAAAATTAGGCGACGATAATGTCGCCTAATTTATTAAAGAAAGACGGTTATGGATAATTTTTTAAGCGAGTATTGGGATGATTTATCTTCCCTGTTCAGTAATTCCCAACAACGCCTTTTTTGGGGGTATTTACTGTGTGCCATGTTTATCGCTGCCCTTTATTCTTTAAAGAACAATACCGAACCACTATTCACTAAATTCACCAATGCATTTGGTTTTCCACATTGGTTTTCTAAGTCAGCGATTGCTGATTATAAAATGATCATTATTAACAAAGCAATTTACCTGCTGTGTAATCCTCTTTTGTTAGGCAAGTTAACGGTTGCAACCTTTATCTTTGAAGGCATGCATCAATTAGTTGGCCATCGTAACCTTGATATTGAAACCCCTGGTTGGATCATTGTTACTGCATTTACACTGTTTATTTTTACTTTTGATGATTTTGCGCGTTTTTATACTCATAAGATAATGCATGAAGTGCATTGGTTATGGGAGTTCCATAAAACCCACCACAGTGCCACAACTTTAACGCCATTAAGTGTTTTACGCACTCATCCAGTTGAAGGATTACTGTTTGCTATACGTGGTGCGTTAGTACAGGGCATTAGTATTGGGGTATTTATATTTTTGTTCGATGATAAAGTCGATTTATTTACTGTACTGAACGTTAATATTATTTTATTTGTGTTTAATGTAACAGGTGCAAATTTACGCCATAGCCATATCTCGATTGGTTATTATAAATGCATTGAAAAGTACTTTATTTCACCTGCTCAACATCATATTCATCATTCAACATCACCACGACATTTTAATAAAAACTACGGTGCTATTTTAGCGGTATGGGATAAATTATTTAATACATTTCACCACAGTGAATCTGATGTTACTTTGCAGTATGGGTTGAGCAAAAACCAACTAGCCAATGAGCAAACCTTAAAGAAGCTTTATTTATCAGCCTTTATCAATAGCTACCGTATTATTAAAAAACGACTATTTACTTATTCACTAAGGTTTAGTCGCTCAAAAAGCAATACAGTTAATGAACCGCAATAACTATTTACCGTTATTTTTTCTACCTTTTATTAAGAGCCCATTTATTATGACTAAGTTAAACCTATCTAAAATAAAGCTTTCACTGGTGACTTTAGCGTTACTCGGTTCAGTTGCAGCAGAAGCAAGTTCAGAAGTTAATGTGTACTCAGCACGTAAACAAGCGTTAATTAAACCACTACTTGATAAGTTTGAAAGTAGCACAGGTATCACAGTTAACTTAATTACAGGGAAAGCTGATGCGTTATTACAACGACTTAAAATTGAAGGCAAAGCGAGCCCTGCGGATATTTTTATCACCGTTGATGCAGGTCGTTTACAACGTGCTAAAGAAGCTGGTGTATTACAACCGATCTCAAGCGATGTATTAACCACTAACATTCCTGAAAATTTACGTGATAGTGATAATTTATGGTTTGGTTTATCACAACGCGCTCGTACTATTTTCTATGCTAAAGACAAAGTTGACCCAACAGAGTTAACAACTTATGAAGATTTAGCTGATAAAAAATGGCGAGGAAAAATTTGTCTTAGAAGTTCAAATAGTATTTACAATCAATCTCTTGTTGCTTCTATGATTGAAAATATCGGGTCAGAAAAAACATTAACATGGGCAACTGCACTGGTTAAGAATATCGCTAAACCACCTGCTGGTGGCGATATTGATCAATTAAAAGCGGTTGCTGCGGGTGTTTGTGATATCACTATTTCAAACACTTATTACTTCGGTCGCTTGATGAACAGTGATGACAAAGACGATCAACAAGTAGTAGATAAAGTAGGACTGTTTTGGCCTAACCAAAACGACCGTGGTGTACACATGAACGTAAGTGGCGCAGGCTTGACTAAATATGCTGAGAACAAAAACAACGCGATCAAATTAATTGAGTTCATGACATCACCTGAGTCACAAGCATGGTACTCAGCCGTTAATAGTGAGTTTCCTGTCTTAAAATCAGCACCAATTTCTAAATCAGTTGCTAGCTGGGGACCTCATAAAGCAGATAGCATTGCCCTTAATAAATTAGGTGAAAATAATCGAGCAGCAGTTGAGTTGATGGATAAAGCTGGTTGGAAATAATTATTGCTTAGATTCAAATAATTAAAGTAGAAAAAGGCCGTTGGTTTATATGTTAAACTTTCGGTTTTTTCTCAACCTTTGAATGAAATACGATAATGCTTAAACAACTTAAAAAAATAAACTGGCTTAGTGGCTTCACTTTATCAACTGCGCTTGTATTATCTCTTCCCATTTTTGTGGTCATCAGCTCATTATTTAGTGGTTTTGGACCAACACTTACTCACCTGATTAATACCGTTTTAAGTGATTATATTAGTAACTCCATTTTACTGTTAATTGGCGTGTCATTTGGTGTGTTATTAATTGGTGTTCCAGCGGCTTGGCTTACGAGTGTCTGTGACTTCAAAGGTAAAAGAGTGTTTAGCTGGGCACTATTACTGCCACTTGCTGTTCCTGCTTATATCGTTGCTTATACTTATACTGGTTTATTTGATTTTGCAGGCCCAGTTCAAACAGCCTTTAGGGAGTTAACTGGACTTAGTTACGGAGAGTATTGGTTTTTTGAAATCCGCTCCTTAGGTGGTGCTATCTGTATGCTCACCTTTGTACTTTATCCTTATGTTTACCTTTTAGCGCGAGCGGCTTTTCTTGAGTACTCAACTAACTCACTAGAAGTTTGTAGAACCTTAGGTTATAGCCGTAAACGTGCGTTTTTTCATCTCTCATTACCAATGGCAAGGCCTGCTATTATTGCTGGCTTAACACTGGCCTTAATGGAAACGTTAGCGGACTTTGGTACCGTACAATATTTTGGTGTTAATACCTTTACCACAGGTATTTATCGTACTTTTTATGGCTTAGGTGATGCAACGACAGCTTCTCAACTTGCGACAATCCTGTTAAGTTTTGTGGGCTTTTTAATTATCCTTGAGCGTTATTCACGGCGTCAAAACCGTTATCATTCTAATAGTGAACAGCGACCTGCTGGTGCATTAATTAGGTTATCATTTAAAGATAGCTGTTTGGCTTGGGTGTTCTGTTTTACGCCTGTTTTCTTAGGGTTTATTTTACCGGCTTCCGTATTACTTTATTGGAGTTTCAGCCAAGCGGAATTTGAGTTACAAGAGTATCTTCAATTAGCGTGGAACTCGCTTTATTTAGCATTGAGCGCAGCAGCTATTGCGGTGGCGTTCTCTGTTTTATTAGCGTATGCAAAGCGCATTAAAAAGACCAGATTAGTTGAAGGCTCTACCACCGTAGCAAGCTTAGGTTATGCGTTGCCCGGCACTATTATTGCGGTGGGCATTATTACCCCGCTTGCATGGTTAGATCACCAAGTCATAGACTTTGCGGAGCGCTACTTAGGGCTTGATCTCGGCCTGATTTTTTCAGGTACTTTATTTGCCCTTTTATTTGCCTACACGGTGAGATTTTTAGCTGTATCAATGGGTGCGGTACAAACAGGACTTGAGAAAATAAAACCTAATATAGATAACTGTGCACGTTCTCTGGGAGAAAGTAATTTTCAAGTGATCACTCGAATACATTTTCCGTTAATGCGTAGTTCTTTATTAACGGCATTATTAATTGTGTTTGTGGATGTGCTTAAAGAATTGCCTGCCACATTAATACTTCGTCCCTTTAATTTTAATACCTTAGCTGTCCATGCTTATGAGTTAGCTTCTGACGAACGACTTATTGATGCGGCACCTGCTTCAATTATGATTGTGGCAGTTGGGTTATTACCGGTGATCATATTAAGCCGTTCGATTTCAAACGCTAGGAAACAACAAGCATCATGAATACAGTTGAATCAAACACATTATTAAGCCTCAGCGATGTGAGTGTCGCTTATGGTTCAAAAACTATTGTCCGCCATGTTTCTTTGGATTTAAAAAAGGGAGATATTGGCTGTTTATTAGGACCAAGTGGTTGTGGTAAATCGACATTATTACGTGCGATTGCTGGCTTTGAACCAGTGAGTACTGGAACGTTAACCTTGGCTGGAAAAGTGTTATCAGACAAGCACTCAACCGTCACACCAGATCAACGTAAAATCGGCATGGTGTTTCAAGATGTTTCATTATTTCCACATCTTAGTATCGAAAAAAATATTGCCTTTGGCATAAAATCACAACCTAAAAAAGTGATTCAAGAAAGAGTAACTCAGTTATTGGCGCTTATTGATTTGAGTGATTATGCAAAATTATATCCGCATCAAATCTCTGGTGGGCAACAGCAAAGGGTCGCTCTAGCACGAGCGCTTGCCCCAAAACCTGAGTTGATATTATTAGATGAACCTTTTTCTGGACTTGATGCAAAATTAAGAGATAGCTTAGTCCCACACGTGAAATCAATCTTAAAAAAAGAGAAAGTAAGCGCAATAATGGTTAGCCATGATCAAGCTGAAGCATTTGCTATTGCTGACAAAGTAGCGGTGATGAGTGAAGGTAATATCCATCAATGGGATACTGCGTTTAATAGCTATCATTTCCCAGCGAGTAAGTTTGTGGCTTCTTTTGTTGGCGAAAGTAAGTTTTTACTGGGTAAAATCTGTTGTGAATATAGTGTCGAAACAGCGTTAGGTCGTTTTGTTAAAAAAATGCCTCATCATTTTAAAGCAGGATCTGAAGTTGAGTTACTGGTGCGTATCGAAGATGTTACTTATTCTGCTGACTCGGACTATTCAGGTAAAGTCATTAAACAAGATTTCCATGGCAGTTATTACAAATATGAATTGCAGTTGAACGATGGCAGTACTGTGTACTTATCAACGAATGCAAAAGGGTTACAGCAGTATCAAATTGGCGATCAAGTGCCATTAACCTGTGACATTGAAAATGTAGTTATCTTTACTCGTTAAAGGCGTTGTGATGAAGGTACCGAAGTGAATATTTAATTATCTTTGATTATTAAATATTTTAGTAATTTATAAGGTGTGTTTTCAAATAAAAAGGAGCTGATAACAGCTCCTTTTTTGGTTGTAAAGTTTGTTTAAGTAGCTTATTTTCGTGGCAGTATAATGCTGAAAATAAACAAGATACAACCTGCAACCACAATGGTTGGACCTGATGGCGTGTCGTATTCAAAAGATCCCCATAGGCCTAATCCCACACTCATTGCACCAATCACCATTGCGATTAATGCCATACTTTCAGGTGTATTTGCAAAGCGCCTTGCAGTTGCAGCAGGGATGATTAACAAAGCTGTCACTAATAACATGCCAACGACTTTCATCATAATTGCTACAATCAATGCAATTAATCCTAAAAATAGCCAGTTAATGCGATCAACAGGTAATCCCTCAACACGGGCTAAATCTTCGTGAATGGTAATTGATAACAGAGGTTTCCAGATCCAAATCAATCCTAATAATGCGACACCACCTGCACCATAAATCCAATATAGATCATCATAACCAATCGCCAAAATATCACCGAACAGATAGCTCACTAAGTCGATTCTGACATTATCCATAAAGGCTAATGCGACTAACCCAAGAGACAATGCTCCATGGGAGAATATCCCCAATAACGTATCACTGGCGAGTTGACGCTGATATTGGCTAATAAACAAGAGAATCGCTAAAATTTGGCAAATAATAAAAATGCCTAAAGTCAGGTTGATATGCAAAATAAAACCAAGTGCAACACCTAATAAAGCAGAATGTGCCAAGGTGTCACCAAAATAGGCTAGTCGTCTCCACACCACAAACGAACCAAAAGGCCCAGCAACTAAGGCTACACCTAGTCCACCTAACAGTGCTCTTAATAAAAAATCATCCATTCTTGCCGTCTTCCTCGTTCCCACAACACTCATGATGGTGTTCATGGTCGTGCTGATGTTCTTTATCATGTACATAAAATGCTAAATGTCTTGCTGCGTATGGGCCAAAAAGTGCTGTGTAAGCAGGGTCATTCACGACGACTTCAGGTGTGCCGCTACAACAAATATGTTTGTTTAAACAAAATACACGATCAGTAGATGCCATTACTAAATGTAAGTCATGAGATACCATTAAAATGGCACAACCACGCTCGGTACGTACACGACTGATCAAATCATATAATTCAACTTGCCCATGTACATCAACTCCTTGCACGGGTTCATCTAACACTAAAATGTCAGGTTCACGCATTAACGCTCTAGCCATTAGCACACGTTGTAATTCACCGCCTGATAAACCTTGTAATGGCGAATCAATAACATGCTCCGCGCCAACATCTTTTAATAAAGGTACAAATTTTGTTTTATCGTGGCCTTTTGCTAATGCTAAAAAGCGCCTTACTGTAATAGGAAAGGTGGGATCGATGTGAAGTTTTTGTGGCACATAACCAATTGTTACATCTTTAGCCTTTTCTACTTTGCCTGATGTTGGTTTTTGTAAACCAAGTGCAACCCGCAATAAGGTTGTTTTACCTGCGCCATTAGGGCCTACAACCGTGACTATTTCACCGGGTTTAAGTTGTAAATCCACTGATTCAAGTAATGAACGACCGCTTATTTGTAGATTTACATTGCTTAAGGTGAGTAGTGGTTGACTGTTATTATCTTTATTGATCGCTAACATTGTTAACAAATTACCTTTATTTAATAATTTCTTTTGTAGTGCTTGTGTCAATCACTTTTAATGTATTCTATAGCTTGTTGACAACTTAAAATGTTATAATATAACATTAGGTTAATCAACTATCTTAAAGGACTAAACATGAAAAAACTATTATTTATTTGCTTATCTATATTTGTACTGCCATTGCAGACATTGATGGCAGATGAAACCCCGAAAGTCGTGGTCAGTATTAAACCGCTTCATTCATTAGTCAGCGCAGTGATGGAGGGGGTTGCTACGCCAACTTTATTGGTAAAAAAAGGCTCTCCACATGCTTATACTTTACGTCCTTCAGAAGCGAGAGCATTAGCGAGTGCAGATCTAGTGATTTGGATTGGACATGAGATGGAAAGCTTCCTTGAAAAACCATTAGAAACGGTTGCAGAAAATGCTAAACAGTTAGAGCTAGCTGAAGTACTTGAAACATCACTATTAAAAACACGTAGCGGTGTTGAGTGGGACGAACATGAACATCACGAAGACCATGCGACTCATGAAGATCATGATGAAGATCATGATGAAGAGCACGAAGGTCATGAAGACCATGCGACTCATGAAGATCATGATGAAGAGCACGGAGGTCATGAAGAACATGCGACTGACGAAGAACACGATGATGATCATGAAGGTCATAAAGAACATGCGGATCATGAAGCAACACATGACGAAGAACATGAAGGCCATGACGAAGATGCTGATCATGAAGAGCACCATCATGGTGTAATGGATATGCACCTTTGGTTAGATCCTAAAATAGCGCAAAAAGTAGTGACTGAAACAACTAAAATGTTAATTGATATCGACCCTGCACATGCAGTTCAATATCAAGCTAACTCAGCTAAATTAACGACAAAACTAGCCGCACTTGATGCATCATTGAAACAAAAATTAGCACCAGTGAAAGAGACGCCTTATCTTGCATTTCATTCTGCTTATCAATACTTTGAAGTAGCTTATGATTTAAATGCAGTTGGCTCTGTGACGATTGACCCAGATAGAAAACCTGGTGCAAAAGGTATTAGCGAGATACGTGAAAGAGTGAAGAAGACGAAGGCCCGAGCTGTATTCAGTGAACCACAATTTGAATCAAGCTTAGTCGAAACAATTATCGAAGGAACTGGCGCAACAACAGGCGTGCTTGACCCACTAGGTTCAGACTTAGCTCAAGGGCCTGATACGTACTTTATCTTATTGAATAATCTAGCTGATAACTTAGTCATTGGCTTAAAGTAACTGATTTAAAAAGTAAATATTTTTTTTGATATATCTACAAAGAAGACCTAGCAATCAGCTAGGTCTTCTTTTGTTATTATATAACGATGCCAATTAAATTAATTAACATAAACACATCTTTACTGTTACAGTAACATTTTAAATTATACTTAATTAAGTGCATTATTTATTATGGCTCTCAATAAAAAAAAGATTCGCCCATCCCTTAAAGATATTGCAGAACGAGTGGGTGTCACCAAAATGACTGTGAGTCGTTTTTTGAGTAACCCTGAGCTGGTATCAGAAAAAACACGTATTAAAATTGCGCAAGCAGTAGAAGATACTGGTTATATACATAATCGCGCACCCGCTATGCTCTCGAAAGCATCCAGTAAAGCTATCGGCATTTTACTTCCTTCATTATCAAATCAAGTGTTTGCTAACTTTACACAAGGTATCGAGTCGATTACTAATGTCAGAGGTTATGAGGTCTTAATTTCTCACTTTGGTTACGACTTAGAAGTAGAAGAGCGAAAAATAGCGAGCTTACTTTCTTACAATGTGGATGGATTGATTTTAACAGGGACAAATCACACCCCTAGAACCTTAAAAATGTTAAAAACTGTTGGAATACCTGTCGTTGAAACAATGGAGCTTTGTAAAGATCCAATCGATATGAATGTCGGTTTAGACCATGAATTTGCAGCCTATACGGCTACTATGGAAATGGTGAAAAGCGGTAAACAACAAATCGCCTATTTTGGCGCACGTTTAGACAGCAGAACAAAATTAAGAATGAAAGGTTACGATAAAGCCATTGTTGAATGTGGCCTTAAAAAGAATCACTTTTTAACTCATAAACATTCTACTTTCACATTAGGCCGGGAGCTATTAAGCAGAGCATTAGATGAATGTTCTGATTTAGATGGTATCCTGTGCACAAATGATGATATTGCAGTCGGGACAATATTTGCCTGTAATGAACGAAGTATTTCCATTCCAGAAACTATTTGTATCATTGGTTATAATGCCTTAGATATAGGCCAAGCAGTGAGCCCTCGACTAACCAGTATTTATACTCCGCGTTATGAGATAGGTGAAACCAGCGCATCAATTTTACTGGATGCTATCGAAGGTAAAAGAGACACCAAAAAAATCTATGATTTAGGGTTTAATATAAAAAAAGGTGACTCTTTCTAGGTCTATTCATCTTTAATAAACCGCTTTGATACAAAAAATAATTAATAACTCTATATAGAATTATTAATTATTTTCATGGTGTTTTATTAAAAAAATCGATGCGCTTGTAGTTTTAAGTTGTTGATTTTAATTTTAATTTTAATTTTATTTTTTAATTTAATAGTCAATTTTGAATTATTAGAAAATCACAATGCTGAGAATGCTACTTCAACTTTATAACCTCTCTTTTCTCTCGATTATCTTTTATATAAATAATGGTTATCACAGTACATTTCTTTACGTTTTACTGTTGGGGTTATAACTATCCTCGGTAGCTTTCTATTCATAAAAAAACATATTATTGGCTTATTATTTACATTAAAAATAATAAACGCCTTTTGAACAACATCAAAAATTCTACGCAGATCAAATTTCTCATAACCAATTCTCTCCTTTTTATACGCTATTGAGACATAAATTAGACATGGATCTTATTTATGTCATTTCTGTTGATTATAGGTATTTTTAAAAATTTAGTTACTGGTAACATGTTATCGGTAACTTAAAGGGTAATTAAAAAATAAGTAGTCATTAATCAAAAATTTATAGGACTTCGAATGATAGCTTTTACATACATGATAGAAAAAACGATGAAGGCAATGGAGATATTTTTAATGATATTAATGTCTGTGATGGTAATTGCTGTTGTATGGCAAGTATTTACTCGATTTGTTATTAATTCGCCTTCTACTTTTACTGATGAGCTGTCTCGATACTTAATGATATGGGTTGGTATCTTTGGTGGTGCCTATACTTTTGCTATTAAACGTCATTTAGCATTAGAAATGTTAATGACAAAATTGAATGAAAAAAATCAGCATTGGTTGCACATCTTCATTAATTTACTAGTGATTTTATTTTCCTATACGGTGTTAGTTTACGGTGGAAGCTCAATCGTAAATGCCACACTTGCTTACAATCAAATCTCCCCAAGCTTAACGTTATTTGGAAACGAAATTCCAGTCGGTTACATATACTTAGTCTCGCCGATTTCAGGCTCACTTATGATTCTTTTTGGTGTTTACGATATTGCAAAATCATTCCAGTCAATAACCTTAATTAAGAAAGGGTAATAACATGACCTTAATCGATATCTTGTTCACTGAAAATTATATTGCTCACATGCCTGATGCTGTATATGACTTGTTGCCTGTCGTCATGCTTTTTAGTTCTTTACTTATATTTTTGGTTATTGGAGTTCCAATTGCTTTTTCTATTGGTTGGTCAGCTATTTTAACCATATTTTTATCATTTCCATTAGATAAGGCTGCAGGGTTAACCTCTCAGCAATTACTTGGCGGATTAGATAATTTTGGTTTATTAGCACTTCCTTTTTTTATTCTGGCCGGGAACTTGATGAATAGTGGAGGAATAGCCAAACGATTGATTAATTTTGCAATGATTTTAGGGGGAAAATTACCTGGTTCATTGTGTCATGTGAATGTTATTGCGAATATGATGTTTGGTTCCCTATCAGGCTCTGCGACTGCAGCAGCTGCAGCCGTCGGCGGTATTATGGGGCCACTACAAAAAGAAAAAAATTATCCTGAAGATTTCTCTAGTGCTGTCAATATTGTTTCATGTCCTACAGGGTTATTAATACCACCATCAAATGTTGTTATTTTATATGCTTTAGTCAGTACATCCTCTGTTCAATACTTATTTCTAGCAGGTTATATCCCAGGATTATTAATGGGTTTAGGCATTATGATTGGGATCATGATATTTGGTAAAATATTCAAAGTTCCACAGCAAACAATCGTATTAGAAAAGCCTGTCTTAACAATAATTATTGAAGCCATTCCTAGTTTATTCATGGTTGTTATTATCATGGGGGGAATTGTCGGAGGTATTTTTACTGCAACAGAAGCATCCGCTATAGCAGTGGTATACAGCTTATTATTAGGGTTTGCTTATAAACAAATAAAAATAAAGCACTTACCAAATATATTAATTAACAGCGTAATACTAACTTCTATTGTATTGCTTATGATCGCGACCTCATCAGCTATGTCTTGGGCAATGGCCAATGCCGATATACCTGCTGCTATCTCTGCATTTGTACTCGCTTTCTCGGAAAACCCGATCATCATCCTTTTGCTTATTAACGTTATTTTATTAGTCGTAGGAACATTTATGGATATGTCTCCGGCCATACTTATTTTTACTCCTATTTTATTACCAATCGCAGTACATTTGGGTATCGATCCAATTCATTTTGGGATGATCATGATATTCAATTTATGTATTGGTATTTGCACTCCTCCAGTTGGTGCAGCCTTATTCGTAGGTTGTAGTGTGTCTGGAGTCAAGCTAGGTAAAGTTGTACCTAAACTCTTACCTTTATTTTTAATCATGATATTAACCCTCGGAATTGTTACTGCTATTCCTGAATTGTCTCTTTGGTTACCGAGACTTGCTGGATACAAAGGCTAGTAATAACAACTAATTTTACTTTAAGGAAAAGACATGAAAATTTTAAAACAGTTTACTTTAGGTGCTGCAACGCTTGCTATTGCACTGAGTGCAACAACAATGAATGTAAGCGCAAAAACATTAAAACTGGCACATGCAATGCCACTTGAACATCCCGTTTCTAAGTCATTGGCTTGGTTTGCTGATGAAGTTACCAAACGATCTAATCTGCGTGTAAAAGTTTATCCTAACTTAACGCTTGGTAAGGAAGAAGCAACATTGCAGATGGTACAAAATGGTACTTTGGCATTTACTAAAGTAGGCGGTGGGTTGACTGCTACTTTCTCAAACCAATATAAAGTATTGTCTTTACCTTATTTGTACAAAACGGTTGAAGAATCTAAAAGAATTCTAAGTGGTCCAATTGGAGATGGAATTCTACAATCTTCCGAAAAAGATGGTTTTATTGGGCTTGCATTTCTATCAAGTGGATCAAGAAGTTTTTATTCGAATACTAAGATTGAAAAACCAGCCGATCTAAAAGGATTAAAGATTCGCGTTCAAAACTCACCTATTGATATTGATACAATGAAAGCACTAGGTGCGAGCCCTGTTCCTATTTCATCTGGAGAAGTGTACTCAGCGTTACAACAAGGTGTTGTTGATGGTGCAGAAAACGATATTCCAACCTATTTCTCTACTCGCCATAATGAGGTTGCTAAGTACTACTCTTCAGATAAACACACTTCAATACCAAACGTATTAGCAGTATCAACGGATATCTGGAAAACACTTTCTCCAGAAAATCAAAAAATAATTAAAGAAGTGGCTAAAGAATCATTAGCCGTTCAAGACAAATTTTGGGATGAATATGTTGATATGGCCAAAGTTAAACTAGTAGAAAGTGGTGCTGAAATACTAACTGCTGATATTCCTGCATTCCAAAAATCAGTTCAACCAGTGTATGAAAAATTCAAGAAAGATAACCCTAGCTTGGTTTCTTTATTAGAAACAATTCAAAACGCAAAATAGTCAATTTAATTCATTCGAGGAGTAAATAAGAACATGGGGTCATTAACAGGCAAAAAAGCTTTTATAACTGGTGCAGAGCAAGGCATTGGTAAAGCAGTAGCGGAACAATTAATAGATGCTGGCTGTGATGTATATATTCATTATTTTATGGGTGAAGAGGGACCTAAGGAATTGGTTAAATTAGCAGAATCTAAAGGTCAAAAAGCAAGTTATGGTTATGCAGATTTAACTGATGCTGAATCAGCTAACGAATGTATTGCTAATGCGGCTGAGTTTTTAGGTGGAATGGACATCTTAATTAACAACGTTGGCGGCATTATTGCGCGTAAATGGTTAGGGGAAATAACGCCTGAATTCTGGAAAACCGTGATCGACGTTAATATGACTACCATGCTTAATGTTACTCAATCGGCATTACCATTTTTAAAAGAAGCTTCAAATGGTGCGAGTATTGTTAACCTAGCATCTTTAGCAGGGCGTTCTGGTGGGCATTCTGGGTCTTTAGTTTATTCAACAACAAAAGGCGCAGTGCTGACTTTCACTCGTTCTTTAGCTGCTGAACTCGGTGAATTTGGTATTCGAGTCAATGCAGTTGCACCAGGATTAATATTAGGTACGCGATTCCATGATCAGCACACAACAAAAGAGTCTGCTGATGCAACTGTTGCCGGTATTCCTGTTGGTCGAGCTGGAACACCTGATGATGTAGCGAAAACGATCATTTTCCTTGCATCGGAATATGATGGCTTTGTTTCAGGTGCGACAATTGATGTCAATGGTGGCGTATACCGCATGTAATTAATGTGGGTTAATACTAAGTATTAGCGTAGCCATTTTTATAATGGTTACGCTATTAGAGGAATCAAAATGATTAAATCAAAAATTATTCATCCCGAATTAATATCGACTTTAGCTAAGTGTGGGCATAAGACAAAAATATTGATTGCGGATAGTAACTATTCTTTTGTCACTAACTCTTCACCTAACGCGATCATTATTTATTTGAACCTATCACCTGGAATGATTAACGCGACGGATATTTTGGATGCATTACTTACTGAAATTAATGTTGAGTCGGCCATTTTGATGGATACACCTGCTGATTTTAATCCTGAAATATATCAAGAATATAAAGATAGATTATCGCTAGAAGTTGAATTTACCTCATTAGAGCGGTACGCATTCTATAACACGGCAAAATCAGATGATTTATTACTGGTGATAGCGTCAGGTGAGAAAAGAAGATTTGCTAATATAATATTAACTGTTGGTGCCATTAAGTAGTTTTATGGATATAAATTTCAACGCTAAAGTTTAAAAAATAAAGCATTAAATTCGTTTTTATAACTAATGATGGAGGGAAAATATGAGCACTAAAACATGTTTTTACTGTGATAAAAATGAAGTGCTAGATAGCCTAATGATCCATATTGGCGAGTTAAGTCATTCCAATCTTTATTTAAATTTGAATCAGTCACATTTAGGGCGAGTTATTGTTGCATCAAAAATACACATAAAAGAAATATTTGAGCTTTCAAAAAGTGAAAGAGACGGGTTTATGGGGGATGTCGCATTAACCAGCGAAGTGCTTCAAGCTATTTTTTGTCCTGATAAAATTAATTACGCTATTTATGGCGATATAGTTAATCATTTTCATATGCACATTGTCCCTAAATACAAAGATAAAAAGAATTGGGGAAGCCCATATAATGATGACTTTCCCATTTTTTTAAACAATCAAGAAAACAAAATATTAATAGATAAAATAAGAAAAAAATTAGAAACATGAATATATAAGCTCATGTTTTTGATAACACTAATGTTTAATTTTAATCTCATTAAGATAAAAATTTATTGCTCTTATCGAGCATATTACATCAACTCATTAACAGCCTTACCGTCACAATAAAGTACATAAATACAGTGCAGGAGTATCTTCTCGAAAGCTTATCCTTTACCGTTTTTGTGTCTTTACTTGAAATTTAGTTACGGGTAACATGTTATTGGTAACTTATTGCAAATTAGCTTTCTCTATTATTTGTAGTAGGTATTTTAAATAGGGTATAGGTCCCAGAATGAATCAAAAGAAAATTGGCCATGTCTTTATTGTGATGGGCGTTTCCTCAACAGGAAAATCCACAATAGGTGAAAGTTTAGCAAAGGAAATAAACGCTAAATTTATTGATGGTGATGATCTTCACCCCAAAGCAAATATTCTTAAAATGTCTTCAGGTCTTCCATTGAGTGATGAAGATCGAAAGCCGTGGTTAGAAAGGATCCGTGATGCTGCTTTTAGTATAGAAATGAAACAAGAAACGGGTGTTTTAGTTTGTTCTGCTTTGAAGAAAAAATATCGTCAACAAATATGCGATGGTAATAACCATATTATTTTCTTACACCTTCATGGTGATTTTGATTTAGTCAAAGAGCGAATGAAGGACAGAGCAGGGCACTTTATGCCGATTAAATTACTTAAAAGCCAATTTGAAACACTAGAAATGCCTGAAGAAGAAGAAGTTAATGTTATTCATATTGATATAGATGGTACTCAAGAAGAAGTGGTGCTGCGTTGTGTTAATGCTGCGCTATTGTCTATTTCACAAGACAGTCAATAAGTTAGGCATCCTATAATAATGTTTCGTCATAGGCTAAAAATACGAAGCATTATATTTTCAACGAATTCAGCTAGTTTAGCTACAATCAAAGGTTATTTATGAACAAGGTTATTGAACAGGTCACTAAAAATATTGCAGAGCGAAGCGTTATCAAGCGTACTGAGTACTTAACACGAGCACAAAATCTCGCATCATTAGGCAAAGAAAGAGCCAATTTAGCCTGTGGTAATTTAGCGCATACTGTTGCATCGTGCGGTACGAGTCAAAAATCAACTATTCTAGATTTTACCAAAGTGAATGTCGGTATTATCACTGCTTACAACGACATGCTAAGTGCTCACCAACCTTATAAAACTTACCCAGATCAAATAAAAATGGCATTGCAAAAAATTGGCCATAGTGCACAGGTTGCAGGTGGTGTTCCTGCTATGTGTGATGGTGTGACACAAGGTCAAACGGGAATGGATTTGTCGTTGTTTTCTCGTGATTTAATCGCGCAAGCGACGGCTGTCGGTCTAAGTCACAATACGTTTGATGCAACTTTATTACTCGGCGTTTGCGATAAAATTGCGCCAGGGCAAATTATGGGGGCACTTGCTTTCGGGCATTTACCTGCTGCATTTGTTCCATCAGGCCCAATGCCAACCGGTATTAGTAATGAGCATAAAGTAAAAGTACGACAACAGTATGCTGCTGGTGAAGTGGATAAAACCGCATTACAAAAAATGGAAAATGAAGCTTATCACTCACCGGGTACATGTACTTTTTATGGCACTGCGAATACTAACCAATTAGTATTTGAAGCGATGGGGCTAATGTTACCAGGATCTGCTTTTCTACCACCTAATTCAGCATTACGCCATGCGTTAACCGATACGATTGCAACACATATGGCTAATATTACTTACGGCTGTAAAAACTATCGCCCTATATCAGAAGTAATCGATGAGCGAACAATGGTTAATGGATTGGTTGCTTTATTGGCCTCTGGTGGTAGCACTAACCATACAATTCATATGATTGCGATTGCAAAAGCTGCAGGCTTAACAGTTACTTGGGATGATTTTGATCAGCTATCTAAAGTAGTACCGTCTTTAACTATGCTTTACCCTAACGGTCCTGCCGATATTAATGCCTTTCAGGCTGCTGGTGGAGTCCCTACATTAATGAAGCAATTATGTGATAGAGGCTTGTTAAATATGGATGCTAAACCAATATATGGAACAATGCGAGATTACTTAACTCATCCTATTTTGGAAGAGGATCGGGTAATATTCATTGATGCAGTTGACTCTAAAGACAAGCAAGTGATTTCAGCACCTAATGAAATGTTTAGCCCTCAAGGTGGTTTAAAAGTATTGGACGGTAATCTTGGAAGAGGTGTTATTAAAATTAGTGCCGTCGCAGAAGAAAACCGCTTTATTGAGGCGCCAGCAATGGTCTTTGAATCTCAACATGATGTAGAAAAAGCGTATCAAGCAGGTTTATTTAATCATGATGTTGCTGTTGTCGTTCGTCATAATGGACCAGCAGCAAATGGTATGCCTGAGTTACATAAACTAATGCCAATTTTAGCGAATGTAATGAAAAGTGGGTATAAAGTTGTTCTAGTTACAGATGGCCGTTTATCAGGAGCGTCAGGTAAAGTACCTGCTGCAATTCATATGACGCCAGAAGCGCAGTATGATGGACCACTTAGTCGAATTAATAATGGTGATATTATTCGTCTTGATGCAAACAATGGTGATATTTCAGTTAAACAAGATATTAGCCAGCGTATACCTTTTCATCCAGATTTAACAAGCCAGCAATTTGGTGCTGGTCGTGAGTTATTTTCGTTATTTCGAACCGCTGTCTCTAGCGCAGAAGATGGTGCTACTATTTTAAATTAGTATTAAAAATAATACCCCCGTTACCTTTTAAGGTAACGCTCCATAGAGCAAACTGTGAAGAAAAAATTTTCGTTGTTAGAAAGTGACGATTTAATCCGTTAGATCTTCCTTTTTCTGTCTAGGATCTATTCACTTCAGAGCTTTCTAAACTTTGCTCCTTGAACAGTAATTTGCTTTTTTCTTTTAGAAAATTAAAAACTATTTCATTGGGTAATGTTTATAACCTAATTCAGATGAGATATTCTTTCCTGCTTGTTGTAATAAGTTTACATAATGCGACATGTGCTGTTCATCGAAGCGAATGGTAGGGAATGAAATTGAGATACCTGCTATAACACTACCAAATCTATCAAATATTGGTGCTGCAATACATCTTAAACCAGGTTCTTGTTCTTGGTTATCTTCTGCGTAATGTTGTTCTTGAACCACTTTTAATTCAGATAACAATTGGTTCGTATTTTCTAATGTTTTTTCAGTGTGTTTAATAAATTTTACATCGGATAACGTCTCACGAACAAAAGCTTCATCTCGACCTGCCAATAAGACTTTGCCAATTGCCGTACTATAAAGAGGATTGCGACGACCAATTTTTGATTGCATTCTTAAGCTGTAATTAGAGTCAATTTTATGAATATAAATAATTGAATTATCGTCTAATGCCCCTAAATGTAATGCTTCATTCGTTTGCTCTGATATCAAACGCATCTCTTTATCCGCCAAGCTAATTAAATCTACATATTCTAAAGATTTAGCGCCTAATTCAAATAACTTTAGTGTCAGTGAGTACTTGTCTGCTTGATCTTCTTGGGTGACATAACCGAGAGTTTTCATTGTTTGTAGGAATCGATAAGTAGTGGCTTTAGACATCATTAAACGTTGTGAAAGCTCTGAAACACCAATATTCTTTTGCTCACCTAGCGCTTGTAAAATACTAAATACTTTTAATACCGATGAAACAGATTCTGGTTGAGTTGGTTTATCCATTGCTTTTCCTTATCGTTTTTATTTGTGCACATCATAACCTGAGTTAATTTTCAGTGCAGTATTTTTAAAAAGCCTTTTTAAAAATTTGAAAACCTTAATGTTGAAAAGAATAATGTTGAAAGGAATTACATTTAAAGGAATCGTATTTAAAAGGAATGACATTTAAAAGAAGTCGTACTGACGAATAATTCTTGATATACATCTAAATTTATAAAACGATGTTTCATAAATTATTGTAAGTGATTTTTTTCTACGTATATTGATGTGAGTTGTGACAGATATAATTATCTTTAACTAAATTAATAGCAGCGTCGCTGTAGGAGATACCAATGAAAATAGCGTTAATGATGGAAAATAGCCAAGCAGGTAAAAATGCAATGGTGCTAAATGAGCTAAAAACCGTTGTAGATCCACTTAATTATCCTGTTTATAACGTCGGTATGAGTGATGAAAATGATCACCATTTAACCTATATACACTTAGGGATTATGGCGAGTATTTTGATTAATGCTAAAGCCGTTGATTTTGTTGTTGCTGGTTGTGGTACAGGACAAGGCGCGATGATGTCTTTAAATATACATCCTGGTGTTGTTTGTGGTTATTGCTTAGAACCTTCCGATGCATACCTATTTAACCAAATTAACAATGGTAATGCATTGGCGTTGGCCTTTGCTAAAGGGTTTGGTTGGGGAGCAGAATTAAATGTGCGTTACATTTTTGAAAAAGCGTTCACGACAGGCGAGCGTGGACAAGGTTACCCGTTAGAGCGCGCGGCTCCGCAGCAAAGTAATGCAAGTATTTTAAACGATGTTAAAGCTGCAATAATGAAAGATAACTACTTAGACACATTAAAATCGATTGACCAATCATTAGTTAAAACAGCCGTATCAGGCGAGCGTTTCCAACAATGCTTTTTTGAACATTGCCAACATGATGAGATTAAACAGTACGTACAATCATTGTTAGCTTAGTGTTATTTACATCGTTTTTTTAACTTAATTATAATTATTTTTAACTTAATCATCATTAAATAATTCAAAGCCGATATTTTCAATGCATGTAATAGAAACTATCGGCTTTATTGATTAATGTGTATTTTCTTGCTTAAAAGCCAATGCAACGGCTAAAGACTGTACCAAACATAATGAAGCCGATTGAGATCGGAACTCATCAACTTTACCTTCATTCACCACAAAACAGACATCGCTATAAGCAGCTAATGGGCTAATTTGACTGTCAGTTATAATGATTTGTTGTGCGCCTGCTTTTGCGGCCGCTTTACTCAACATGACCGTTTCTTCAGCGTACGGGCTAAAACTAATAGAGAGTACAAGATCGTTCTTACCAACCATAGATAACTGTTCATTAAACATACCTCCTAACCCATCGATTAAAAAAGCACGGCACTCCGCATGGCGTAATGCATAGGTTAAGTAAGTTGCGATACTGAAGGATCGCCTTAAGCCGATAATATAAATATTGTCAGCCTTACTGAGCATATCAACTGCCATCTCTAGTTGCTGTTGCGATGTTTGAGTCGCTAATTGATGCATTGCCTGAGAATTTACTTGGGCGAACTGTTGTAAAATATGTAAAGGTTTTCCACGTCCAGTCTGCTCGGGCTCATGCTCTTTTAATAATCTAGCACGGTCGGTATAGCTTGCTGTTTCTTCAATTAAGTCTCTTCTAAATAATTGTTTTATTTCATTAAATCCACTGAATTCAAAGGCTTTAGCAAAGCGAATTAAAGTAGAAGGCGGTACGTCTGCTTGTGTCGCGATGACTGCTATCGTATCAAAAGCTAAGCTGTTGTTATTGTCTAATACATAAGATGCAACTTGTTGTAGCCGCTTACTTAAATCATCGTAGCGAGAACGAATTTGCTGTTGTAGTTGGACAATATTTTTGGCTACCGGCATCTTACTTTCCTTTGTTTCACTTTATTAACATTCATTTCATATCGGCGTATTTATTAACCTGATTATTAACCTGATTATTAATCTGAGTATAGAGATAGTTAGTCTTCATTCCTAACCATTGAATATATTATTTCAATATTTATATTAAATGAAATAAATAGTTCATTTTTGTTGGTTGTGCCAATATCTCTTTCGTTCCTTGTTATTGCTGGACTTTTTATGATTTCTCTTACTGTTTAAACGTCTTAATTCAAATGCCCATCACACTTACTTTAATTAAAGTGAAATAAAGTTTTCATTTTAATTGAAAGTGAAACATTTATTTCATAGTATGGCGTCATGGTTAATAAAAGAACGCTTTCTGAGTAATTAATCGCACTAGGCTATCTACTTTTTACCAACAATACACCAGCGAATAAAAGAGCCGTAAATAATGGAGCACAACATGATGGAAGCTAAAAAAAAGAAACTTGACCTGATTTGTATGGGTCGTGTTGCCGTTGACTTTTATGGTCAGCAGATTGGTGCTCGACTCGAAGATATGGGGTCATTTTCAAAATATTTAGGTGGTTCATCAGGTAATGTCGCTTACGGCACTGCCCGCCAGGGTTTGAGGTCTTCAATGCTAGCGCGTGTGGGTGATGAACATATGGGGCGATTCTTAAAAGAAGAGTTAGAGATGGTTGGTGTTGATACTCGCTACCTGATCAAAGATAAAAACCGATTAACCGCATTAGTGATATTAGGTATTAAAGACACTGAAACATTTCCACTGATTTTTTACCGTGAGAATTGTGCTGATATGGCGATCACTGCTGATGATGTGAATGAAGAATACATTGCATCGGCACGTTGTTTAGCGATAACGGGCACTCACTTATCTAACCCACAAACGAGAGAAGCGGTACTAACAGCTTTGAAGTATGCACGTCGTCATGGTGTAAAGACTGCATTAGATATCGATTATCGACCTATTTTATGGGGGCTGACCTCATTAGGCGATGGCGAAACACGTTTCATTGCCTCAGATTTAGTCACTCAACAGCTTCAAGAGGTGCTGCATTTATTTGATTTGGTCGTGGGAACTGAGGAAGAGTTTCATATTGCGGGTGGTTCAACTAATACATTAACAGCACTGAGTAACGTTCGATCAGTGAGCCAAGCTGAATTGGTGTGCAAACGTGGCCCATTAGGGTGTTCTGTTTTCTCCGAAAGCATCCCTAACTCACTTGATGAAGGGATAACCATTGAAGGTGTACGCGTTGATGTTTTAAATGTACTTGGGGCAGGTGATGCTTTTATGTCTGGATTATTACGTGGTTATTTGAACGACGAAGGTTGGGAAAAATCCTGTACCTACGCAAATGCATGTGGTGCTTTAGTTGTCTCTCGTCATGGTTGTGCACCTGCTATGCCATCAAAAGAAGAGTTAGACAATTACTTAAGCCGAGCTGATCAAGTGCCTCGTCCAGATTTAGATCCTGAATTAAATCATCTACATCGTGTTACGACTCGTAGAAAAAAGTGGGATGAACTGTGTGTATTAGCGTTTGATCACCGAAGCCAGTTAGTAGATATGGCCGAGGAGTTTGGTGCGGATCTTGGACGAATTCCAGTATTAAAAGAATTAATTTTTAAAGCAAGCCGAGCTGTCTCTGAAGATCTTAGTTTAACGGGGAAAACGGGCATATTATGCGATAGCCGTTTCGGACAATCAGTGCTTAATGAAGCGACTGGCAGTGATTGTTGGATTGCTCGCCCAATAGAACAACCGGGTTCTCGTCCTTTAACGTTAGAGCATGGCAATATTGGTTCACAATTAGTGACTTGGCCATTAGAGCATATTGTTAAATGCTTGATTTTTTGCCATCCAGATGACACGTCAGAAATGCAAGCAACACAAGAAAAAACCATTAAAGAAGTGTACGAAGCGTGTTGTTTATCTGGGCATGAATTGTTGTTAGAAGTTATTTTACCAAAAGATCTTCCTCATAGTGATGTGCATTACGTTCAATTAGTCGCGCGTTTCTATAGTTTGAATATCAAGCCAGATTGGTGGAAGTTACCGCCATTAAATCGCATTTCGTGGGCGCAAGTGAGTGCTTTAATTGAAGCCAATGATCCGCACTGTCGTGGTGTTGTATTACTGGGGTTAGATGCACCAGCAGCGCAATTAAAAGAAGGCTTTAATGTTGCTTCTACGTGTAAGTGGGTGAAAGGTTTTGCGGTAGGGAGAACCATATTTTCTGAACCATCGCGTGAATGGTTAGCCAATCAAATTGATGATGACATGCTAATTCAACAAATTAAAAGTAATTACTGCACCATTATCAGAGCTTGGCAGCAACGTAGCTTGATAGCAGAGAAGTTAATAGCAGTGAAATAAATAACAGATAAACATTACTGAGTTAGATCTACCCATATTCTCCATCATTAGTTTTTAAGGAAGTAAGTCATGGAAACGGTTCAAAATTTTATTAATGGTCAAATCACTACAAGCAATAGCCAACGCTTTAGTCCGATATTTAACCCTGCAACAGGCGAGCAAACAGGCCAAGTCGTGTTGAGTGATGAATTAGAAACAGCAGCAGCTATTACATCTGCAGAGCTGGCTTTTCCTCGTTGGGCAAAAACGTCTCCCTTAAAACGATCGCGTGTGATGTTTGCTTTTAAAGCCTTATTAGAAGCGAATAAAGATGCATTAGCGCGTTTGATTTCTAACGAGCACGGTAAAGTTTTCTCAGATGCGATTGGTGAAATTACACGTGGGTTAGAAGTCGTTGAATATGCTTGTGGTATTCCTCATCTTCAAAAAGGTGAACATTCAGCGAATGTAGGAACAGGTGTCGACAGTCATTCATTGATGCAACCGCTAGGGGTTTGTGTTGGTATAACACCTTTTAACTTCCCTGCGATGGTGCCAATGTGGATGTTCCCTGTGGCGATTGCGACGGGCAATACCTTTGTGCTTAAACCTTCTGAGAAAGATCCTTCTTTAGCATTACAACTAGCCGCTATGCTCAAAGAGGCAGGGTTACCTGATGGTGTGTTTAATGTGGTTAATGGTGATAAACAAGCGGTTGATGTACTACTAACAGACCATCGTGTACAAGCGGTTAGTTTTGTTGGCTCAACACCCATTGCTGAATATATTTATAGCACCGCCTCTACGCATGGAAAGCGTTGCCAAGCATTAGGTGGCGCTAAAAATCATTGTTTGTTAATGCCAGATGCCGATCTTGATATGGCGACGAATGCTATCATGGGCGCAGCTTATGGGTCGGCTGGAGAGCGTTGTATGGCGTTATCCGTCGTCGTGGCTGTGGGCGATGAAACCGCTGATCAACTTATTGGTAAACTAAAAACACAAATACAAGCAATGCGAGTTGGGCCAGGGATTGTGGATGGCATAGAAAACGATATGGGGCCTGTTATTACTGCACAGCATAGAGCTAAAATTTGTGGTTTTATTAGTGAAGGTGAAAGCCAAGGTGCTTCATTGTTAGTCGATGGTCGTTCATTAACAATTGATGGATATGAAGCAGGGTACTTCGTCGGTCCTACATTATTTGACAATGTCTCGCCTGAGATGACTATTTATCAAGAAGAAATTTTCGGTCCTGTCTTAGCCATTGTGAGAGTACCAAACTACCAAACCGCTCTTGAGTTAATTAACCGAAATGAATATGGCAATGGTACGGCTATTTTTACTCGCGACGGTGAAACTGCACGCGAATTTAGTGAGAATGTTTTAGCTGGCATGGTGGGAGTGAATGTACCGATCCCAGTACCCATGGCTTTTCATAGTTTTGGGGGATGGAAGCGCTCAATATTTGGTCCATTAAATGTGCATGGCAGTGATGGTGTACGTTTTTATACTCGAATGAAAACGGTCACTAGTCGCTGGCCTGCTAGTGTTCGTTTAGAAGAACATGGAAGCAGCTTTACGATGCCAACTATGTAGCTATTATAAAACAGAATAGGCTCATAGCTTAAAGTAAAAAGAACATATCATCCCCATTGCAGGTCTCTAATAAAACATTATTGAGGCCTGCTTTTTTGTACCTTTTCAGTCTTATTCTTCAAGTTTAAAACAGGTTTTCATTATGATGATTGTTTCCGATCCTTGGTTTTATGCAACCGCTATTCCTGCTGTTTTCATCTATGGCATAGGTAAAGGTGGCTTAGGGGGCGCATTAGGTATTATTGCCGTTCCTTTAATGGCGATGAGTATTAAACCAACACAAGCTGCTGCCATTTTATTACCTATCTTATGTGTTATGGATTTTTTTGCCGTTAAACAACATTACCGTAATGCTAACCGTAAAATATTAACACGCATGTTACCGGGGGCAATTGTGGGTGTGGCATTAGCCGGCTTATTTTTGAGTGTGATATCAGAGTCTGGCTTAAAGTTAGCCATTGGCGGTTTATCATTAGCATTTTGCTTACAGTATTTTCTCATGGGAAGCCCTAACAAGAGTAAAGACGGTATTATTCGTGCTTGGTTTTGGAGCATGATGAGCGGATTTTCTAGCACGGCATTACATGCTGGTGGCGGACCTGCGAGTATTTACTTACTGCCACTAAAGCTTGATAAAATAGTACTCATTGCCAGCATGGCGGTGTTATTTGCTATTGTTAACTTGTTTAAACTCATTCCTTATACTTTATTGGGTGAGTTTGATCATACTAATTTGATGACGTCACTAGTATTAATGCCATTAGCACCGATTGGGGTAAAAATAGGCGTTTGGTTATTGCATCGAGCGAGCCAAGCCTTGGTATATCGTTTGTGTTATCTCTTTTTATTTCTATCTGGGTGTAAATTATTTTGGGATGGTGGATATGCTTTATTTTGATTAGAGCTTACTTCAGTTCTAGCCTACTTTAATTAGACCTTATTTGATTAAATCCTTATTCGATTAATTCTGCTTCAACTAATGTCTGTTTTAATTCGCCCTTATTTTCATTAAAAACCGTTTTAAGCCATTCTATTATTACTTTTCTTTATGTTATCGGTAGTTTATTTCATCAATATTATACTACTTGCGCTTTTTATTGCTCTTATCTCATTTTACTCAATAACAAGACTGCAAATGTTCCGTCCTTTTCAACTGCTATTGAACCCCACCTTAGGAGCCTATTTAAGGGGGATAAGACCTTTTTATTCTTACGAATACCGTTTCTATTTGTTAATTAATGTAATAACACAAATCATCCCATCTTGATTACTCTTCTCATTTTGAAAATATTTTTCTATTTCGGTGTGCTTTGTGATCAGAGCCTTTTAAAGTGTGAGCTTGTTAATGTATTTCATAAATTGTGACGTTTTTGATGATTTACATCAATGCATGGTCGTATTTTGTTCGTTTTTAGGGGCTAAACAAGGTTTTTTGATAAGAATCATCATTTAAATCCGACTTGGTTAACATTTATATAACAAGCTTCTTTTAAGCTATAGCTTAACTAGATTTGAAAGATTAGTATGAAAACCACTCTTAATTGGAAATAATTTTTCACTTTTAATTTGAAGTTTAATTCCATTAATAGTTTACGAAAAAAGTAGTTATATTCGAAAGGAAAAATGGCTTCTAATAATTAATTTAGCACTCAGTGCTAGAGATTATTAGAAGCGATTATTTCTAATCTAAAAGTACTATCAAGGAGAGATTTGATGAAGAAGTTTAAATTATTAACAGCGGCTATATTCTCGATGGCAATTGCTGCGCCATTGGTTTCTATGTCTGCTGTTGCAGAACGTTATGTCTTAATTAGCCATGCGCCAGATTCTGATAGTTGGTGGAATACTGTTAAAAATGGGTTGGCATTAGCGGGTAAACAAATGGATGTGACCGTTGAATACCGTAACCCACCAACAGGTGATCTAGCCGATATGGCTCGTATAATACAACAAGCTGCGGCTTCTAAACCAGATGGCATCATTACAACTCTTGCCGATTTTGATGTACTGAGTGGGCCAATCAGAGGTGCGGTTGACCAAGGCATTAACGTTATCATTATGAATTCAGGTACACCTGAACAAGCACGTGATGTAGGTGCATTGATGTTCGTAGGACAACCTGAGTACGATGCTGGTTTTGCAGCAGGTCAACGTGCTGAAAAAGATGGCGTTAAATCTTTTGTATGTGTTAACCATGCTATTTCTAATGCTGTAGTGAGTGAGCGTTGTCGTGGTTTTGCTGACGGACTAGGCGTAGATCTTGGTAACTCTATGTTAGACAGTGGACAAGATCCTTCTGAAATTAAAAATCGTGTATTAGCTTATTTAAGTGCGAATCCTGATGTTGATGCAATCTTAACGTTAGGTCCTACAGCTGCTGGTCCAACACTTTTAGCATTACAAGAAAATGGCTACGCAGGTGATATCTACTTCGGTACATTCGACCTTGGTGAAAACATCGTTAAGGGTATTAAATCGGGTGTTATTAACTGGGCTATCGATCAACAACCCTTCTTACAAGCTTACTTACCTATCGTTATCTTAGCGAACTACGACCGATTTGGTGTTTTACCAGGTAATAACATTAACTCTGGACCTGGCTTTGTAACTAAAGAAGGCTTAGAACTCGTTGAAAAACATGCAGGAGAGTACCGTTAAACTTTAATCTACTATTTTAATTAATTTGGCCGGCGCCCTTTTAGGGGCGGCCTTTTAACCTCAAGCAATATTCTTAATTTTAAAATTTAGAGGTCTAAGATGACAGAAACTACTTCAACCCCACCAGTAAGCACCGATAAACCGGATGAACGAGTTAAAACAAGATCGAGTTTTCGACAAGCGCTAATCAGACCTGAGTTAGGCGGTATTTGTGGAACAATCTTAGTGTTTACTTTCTTTTTATTAACCGCCAGTGACTCAGGTATGTTTTCTGCCTCTGGTGTGATGAACTGGTCTATCGTTTCTTCACAATTTATCATCATCGCCGTCGGTGCATGTTTATTGATGATTGCAGGTGAATTTGATTTATCTGTCGGTTCGATGATTGGGTTTAGTGGGATGTCAATTGCCTTACTCTCGGTCGTATTTGGTTTACCGATGTGGATGGCTATTATCGCTACTTTCATTTTATGCATGGGAATTGGTGCATTAAGTGGTTGGTTGGTTATTAAAACAGGATTACCTAGTTTCATCGTCACCTTAGCTTTCTTATTTATTCTTCGTGGTTTAACTATTTTCGCGGCTATTTCTACGACTAACAAAACGATTGTTGGCGGCATTAAAGACGCAGCAGAAGGAGATTGGCTTGCGCCTGTATTTGGCGGAAAAGTATTTACAGGTTTATTCCAATGGTTGGGTGATAACGGTTGGATTGAAACGTTTGAACGTGGTTTCAAAAAAGGTCAACCAGTGGTTGATGGTATTCCAATGTTAATGGTATGGGCTGTTGTATTGCTTATATTTGGACACTGGTTACTCACTAAAACAAAATTTGGTAACTGGATCTTCGCTTCTGGTGGTAATGCACAAGCTGCAACTTATGTTGGTGTGCCAGTTAACCGCGTTAAGATCTTAATGTTCATGTTTACTGCTTTCTGTGCATGTGTTTTTGCTACATCACAGGTGATTGAATTTGGTTCTGCAGGGGCCGACCGTGGTTTATTAAAAGAGTTTGAAGCGATTATTTCAGTGGTTATCGGCGGTGCGCTATTAACCGGCGGTTATGGTTCAGTTATCGGTGCTGCATTAGGTGCAATTATTTTCGGTGTTGTACAACAAGGTTTATTCTTTGCGGGTGTAGAAAGCTCTTTATTCAGAGTATTCCTAGGTGCCATCTTATTATTCGCAGTAATACTTAATACTTATATTCGCCGTATGATCACAGGGGAGAAATAACATGAGCGAACCTATTATCGAAATGAAAAAGATAGAGAAGCATTTTGGTTCTGTTATTGCTCTCTCTGGTGTTTCACTTAAAGTAATGCCTGGTGAATGTTTATGTTTATTAGGTGATAACGGTGCAGGTAAATCAACATTTATCAAAACCATGGCAGGTGTACATAAACCGTCGGTTGGTGAAATATATTTTGAAGGTAAATCAATGGATTTTGATTGCCCCCGTGATGCGATTACCGCAGGTATTGCAACGGTGTATCAAGATTTAGCGATGATCCCATTAATGTCTGTAGCACGTAACTTTTTCATGGGTAATGAACCAACAAAGAAAATCGCAGGCATTAGCTTTTTTGATCATAAATTAGCCAATGAAGTTACTATGAAAGAGATGAAAAAGATGGGCATCCATCTACGTTCAGCAGACCAAGCCATTGGTACATTGTCAGGTGGTGAGCGACAAACGGTTGCGATTGCTCGTGCTGTATATTTCGGTGCTAAAGTACTTATTTTGGACGAACCAACTTCTGCATTAGGTGTACGTCAAACAGCTAATGTACTCGCTACGATTGATAAAGTACGTAAGCGAGGCATTGCAGTGGTGTTTATTACTCACAACGTACGACATGCAATGGCTGTTGGTGACACCTTTACAGTATTGAACCGTGGTAGAACATTAGGCTCAGCACGAAAAGGTGAAATAACCTCTGAAGAGCTACAAAATTTAATGGCTGGTGGTGCAACATTAGCGACATTAGAAGGTTCATTAGCGGGGACTATTTAACTTACTCGCTTTTTCACCTTATTTGAATAAATGATATCCAAACTGGTTTGACAGGTTTGGATATCATTTATTAAATCATCACGATCTTAACCCTTTACCTTGATAAAACCTTACATTGCTGCTGAATTCTTATTTCACCTTCCAACACTCTCGTTTTTAAAACTAATCCGTATTTCTGTTGTTAATACAGAATCATTCTATTTATCCACATGACAAAGATTTTATTTTTTATTTTAAGTTATTGTTTTTACCATTAAGCAGCGTATTGTTGAGTCAATTTTAACAAATTAAGGTATTCCGTATTTCCACCGGAAATACGTAATGATTCTGTATAATAAGCTGTTATGTGCCAGTGTTTTACTTGGAGATTTATGTGAAGATTACAGGGGGAGCCGTTGTTGCAATGTATACAGTTGCGACGACTAATGCAGGTTTTTTACTAGGTTGTACATTTTTTGGTGATTACTTTGTAGGAGTGAAATGGACCGATGTATTAGCTGCATTTGGTGCAGTTATGGGCGGGTTTGCTACTGCTTTTGCCGCTTATCTTGCTTATATGGCTTTAAACTCTTGGAAAGATCAATTTGCTCATTCTCAACGATATGAATCTATTGTTACCTTAGAGAAAGCGTATTATAAATTAATCGAAGATTTCTATGATTATAGTCAATCAACACTTTGGTCTAATCGTATCAAAAGTGGAACGATTGCCCATAGTGATTTACAAAAACTCGCTGATAATTTTGAGCTACATAAAAGAAATTGGCAACGATCATTAAATATGTCAATTTCGAGTCTAGAGTGGGCATGTACGTTTTGTACTGACGAAGAAGTCCGTAGTATTGACAACATTGTCGAGGTCACAGAGTTATTAATGTGCGAACAGATTAAACACATTGAATGCAGTCAAAGAACAAATAATCAAACAATATTAGTTTCAATAGAACTTGAAGATTCATTAAAAACTGCTTCAAAAAATGTAAAAGAAAAACTAGTTATAATTAGAAAAAGCACATAACAAGTGACTATGGTGTCAAATCCTAATTTGAATTCATTTTAGGATCCCACATGACACCATCTCTCACCATCGAATTTAATATGATAACCATTTTGCGAACGCAGGCGATTATTGCTGTTTTCTTTGGCTTTCCTGCCGCCACTAATCGTTGATATGTACTTTTGAATACGGGATTACACTGCATTGCTGACATCATTGCCATGTACATGACGGTTCTTATTTTATGGCGGCCACCACGTATGTTTCGTTGACCTTCATAGCTGCCACTTTCTTTATTAAATGGGGCTACACCAATTAAGGACGCTGCTTCTTTATTGGTTAAATAACCAAGCTCAGGCATGTCACTAAGGAGATTAAAAGCAACCACATTACCGATGCCTGGCATGCTTTGAAGAATGCTGTTTTTGGCTCTGTATTCACTGCATTTTTCAATAAGCTTACTCAGTTTACTATCGACCTTTTCTATCTGATTTTTAATCGCAGTTAGAATGGGTTTTATGATGCCCGATATCTCTTTTGGCATGATTTGAAGACGGTTCTTCTCCATGGTTTGCATCGTCATAAGTTGTCTTCTTCGAGATAACAAATCACTCATTAACTGCATGTTTTCAGGCTTCAAAGTTGATAATGCAGGTTTAATTGCTTCGCCATAATGCGCGATTAACTGTGCATCAAGTTTGTCTGTTTTTGCTTTACGTCCAATTGCTCCTGCAAATTTTTTTACATGAGCAGGGTTCGCGACTGTAAATGGTAAATCAGCTTGTGAGCAGGCCATAATAAACGCATGCTCTAATCTACCTGTTGCTTCGATTACAATGCGTGTTGGTTTGTAAGATTTGATTTTTTTAATGGCTTCTTTAATGCCTTTTTCATCATTAGTAACGTTGAAGTAAATATCTAATGGTCTGACATATATATCGAGTTGAGCTTTACCTGTATCGACCCCGACAGTGATTTCTTTTTGATTGTTTATGCTATTCATAATAAGCTGACTCCGCCTTGCTATTCGGGCTCGAGGCCCAGTTGACTATCCGAGTTTAATGCTTGGAGTCCTATACAACGTTCATTCTTGTTATCGGTCTCTCAAATGAGGAGCCAGACATTCATCGAACTGTTGTATAAGAAGGCTTTGGTTGCAGCCAAAGCTTGGGCCTCACTTTACCCGAACTTGGTTTAATCGTTGTTAATTTATGGGGTTATTATCCATACAAGTCATTGCAAAGGACTTAAAACAGTTGGTTTTTTTCGTTCTTCAACATTTAGCCAACAATTTTAAGCCTCTGAATGAGGCGTTAGCAACCCGGTTAAATCAAGGATTGAGTATGTTAAAATCAAGTAGAGAGAATAGAATTCCAGTTTCCACTAAAAAAACAGGATGTGTTCCATTCAATATTAAGCAAAAAGCTAGCGAAGGCTACAAAGTTGGTGAAAATCCCGTCAAACCTGTTCAGAATTACACTCTAGGTTTCAATGATTCACTCGTTAAACTTAGAACGTATAAGGTAGCTGGGTGGCGAGATTATGGTTCTGGAAACTCTCAAAGTGCAAGAAAAGCAATAGGCTGGGTTACTGAATCAGATGCAAAACTATTACTAGCTGAAATGGATGATTCAAAAAGGGTGGCACTATACGAATCTATTGCAGATGTCATGGAGTAGGTTGCTAACAAGTGACTATAGTGTCAAATCCTAATTTGTATTCATTTTAGGATCCCACATGACGCCATCTCTAACCATCGAATTTAGGATAATAATCATCTAAAAGTACCAAAGTACCGGACACCCATAAACTTTGACGACTCATAATTACTCTTCTATCGTTTAGTTATGTCGCTTTTATATGCTAAGAGGTAGTGGTTATGCTCAGTCTCCCCAATTTCAAGTGTCGTTATCGACTCATAATCACAAGTAAGTAGCGAAAAGAAGAAAGCGCTGGACACCTACAAATTTTAATCAATCGTTATACTCTACTAATAACGACTTAAAATAACTTTAAGTTAAATACTTAACCTTCTTCACCCTTCGTGTCTTCGTGGTTAATCCGCTTTTGACCTTAAAAAAATGGGGTAAGTCTTGTTTTTGCCTTTTTCAACATAACAGTCATAAGTATTAAATTAGAGATTTTATTTTGCTAATAAAAAAGGCTCCAAGGTCGTTTAGAACGACAATGAAGCCAACAGGGAAAGGTACTTATTTATTCGTTTAGGTAACGTGATTCGCTTGGTTTATTTAACCAGTTTTTGCATGCCTTTTAACATCTTTTCTGCGGTTTCATAATGGTCGCCTTCCCACAGTTGATCATTTAAAAACTCACCAGAGTAGAAGCCGTCATAACCCGTTGATTGAATCGCATCAATCCACTCTTGTAGTGGAACTTCGCCTTCTCCTATGAGGTAACCACGTAACTCTTTTTCGTCAACCCAAGGTTGGTTCTCACTTGGTCGTAATCCATCTGAAATATGCACGTTATAAATGAGTTCTTTATCGACTTTAGCTACTTGCTCTAATGTTGCACCTCGGCAAGACCATAAGTGCCAGGTATCTAAAACAAAGCCAAAGTTATCGCGACCAACAGCATCATGTAATCTGAAGTAGTCATCTAATTGCGCAATTGGCGTCCAAGCTGCACCTTCGAATTGAAAGCGAATATTATGGTCTTTACCGATATCGGCTATATGTGCAATGTTTTGTGCAGTGATTTTAATATTATCTTCCACTGATAAACCATTAAGCGCTTCAAATGAGTTAAGTTGAATGGTTGGCGCACCAATTTCATGTGCAAATTTACATAAGGTTTCAACTTGTTTAAACACATCTTGTTGAGTCGCTTTATCTGCTGCTTCAACACAACCAACGATATCAATTGCTGAAGGTTTAATACCGGCATTATCAAGTCTTCTTTTTAAATCTTGACTGGTTAAGCCTGCATTAATATATCGCCATAACTTTTCAGTATGGATCTCTAGGCCTTGATAGCCCGTTTCTTCTGCAAGGCGAATATCGCTTACAACGTTGTTATATAGAGAGCACATGCCGTGTAATGCAAATTTCATAAAATCACCAAAATTACTTAACTTGAATTCAAGTTATCTTTTTAATTTATATAAGAAAATAAGCATAATGTTTATCTTCTTAAGGCTATGTTAATAAAGCTAAATAGTTGTAAGGCTATAATGTCACTGTTTTATTAGTGGTTAATGAGGCTAAAGCGGCATCCGCTAATGCTAATGCTCTTTCACCATCAATACCGGGAGATAAAGATTCAGCGCCACCTAATACTTCAACAAAGTGATTCCATTCATTTTTGTATGCACCAGCGTAACGTTGTAAAAAGAAATACTCAGGGTTCGCTTCTACTGCCCCTTGGTTACCAAATTGTTTCACTGAATTTTCAGTAATATTGCCTGCGGATAACATGCCGTTACTGCCATGCACTTCGATTCGTTGATCGTACCCGTAACCTGAACGTCGACTATTATTGATGGTTGCAATCGCGCCAGATTCAAACGTTAAAACAATCACTGATGTATCAATATCACCCGCTTTGCCTATCTCAGGATCGATCATGCAACTGCCGTATGCTTTGATACTTGTTGGCTCAGCATTCATTAAATAACGCACCATATCAAAGTCATGAATTGTCATGTCTCTGTACATTCCACCTGATGTCTTTGCATATTCAGCAGGTGGTGCGGCAGGATCACGAGAAGTTATGATTAATGATTCAATTTGCCCAATGGCTTTATCATTTAAACGTGCTTTTAACTCGTTAAAGTGCGCGTCATAACGGCGATTAAAACCAATAAATAGAATAGATTTATTTTTTTCGACTATTTTTAAGCAATCTCGAACCTTAGTTAAATCAAGGTCGATTGGTTTTTCACAGAAAATTGCTTTGCCGTGTTGGGCTGCTAATTCAATAAGGTTAACGTGGGTATCCGTTGCAGAGCATATACATACGGCATGTACATTTGGATCGGCCATCGCTTCTTCGGTAGTTTGAATTTTGGCATCATATTTTTCTGATAACTCTTCACGTCCCTCAATATAAGGGTCAATAACTGAATACACGTTTGTTTGTGTATGGTCATGGATATTTTGTCCATGAATTCGGCCAATTCTTCCAACTCCAAATAATGCAATATTAAACATACTGTTTTCCTTAAAGTGTCAATGCTCAGTCAATTTTTCATTCGTGTTTTAAGTTAATCCACTTTTCAATTTTCTCCTACGTAGGGAGTTGTTTATTGACGATGTAGACACTTAATTTTGTCCATATTAACTAGCTGAGAAGCGCAAATAAGATGGACATTTATGATCTTCAAAAGATAAAAATAACGTTTCTTTATAAATGTTAAAACAAAAATAAAATTAGAAAAATATTTTCCATTTTAATGCTTAGCTTGATGATATTGTTTATTTTATGAAACTGCTATTTCTTTACTATTTATTTTTATTGAAACGTTAACCTTGTCACGAAGGATGTGTTCAATCTCTTGCTGTTTACTTAAGTTGTTGTTTTTTAATTATTTAATTTTATATTGATTTTTTGGTAAGCTTTTTTGTTAGATCTTAAAATAGAGGGTCAATAAATTTTTTTCAAAAAACATTGATAAAGCGCCAATTATCAATGAAAAAATATTTTCATTGTGATTTGTTTGGCGTATATTCGATTTGTCTGGCGGCAAGTCAATACTCATTAGGATTTAAAGCTTGCACGTTAAATTAAATTCATAATTACAATTAATCCGGAGATAAGTATGAGTAAAGTTCAATATGGTATTAGCCCGTTAACTTGGACCAATGATGACATGCCAGAACTAGGAGGGGATATCCCGCTAGAAACGTGTCTAAGTGAAATGGCTGAAGCAGGTTTTACAGGGACAGAATTGGGCACTAAATACCCAAGAGAGCCTGAAGTATTAGTTCCTTTACTTAAAAGTCACGGATTAGTATTAGCGTCGGGCTGGTTCAGTGGCAACTTAATGACCAATACCGCAGAGCAAGAAATTGCAGCGATGCAAACACACATTACATTATTGAAAGCTGCAGGGTGTAAAGCCATGGTATATGGCGAAGTTAGCAACTCTGTACATGGAGATATTGCTATTCCTGTTTCTAAGCGTGTCATTTTAAACGCAGATCAATGGGCTGAATACGGTAGAAAAATCACTGTTGTTGCCGACCACTTATTAAATGAACACGGTATCAAACTTTCATTCCATCATCATGTTGGCACCATTTGTGAAACAGAAACTGACATCGATACATTAATGGAAGTCACTGGACCTTCAGTATTTTTAACACTAGATACTGGCCATATCACTTATGGTGGCGGTAACCCTGTGAATATTATTAATCGCTGGGGTGATCGTATCGGCCATATGCACTTTAAAGATCTGCGTTTAGAAGTGATGGAAGCATCACGCGCCGCTGATAAATCATTCTTAAATGCCGTATTAGACGGTGTATTCACTGTACCTGGTACAGGTGACGTTAATTATGATGATGTGTTCACTGCGTTAAAAGCACGTGATTATGAAGGTTGGTTATTAGTGGAAGCTGAGCAAGACCCTGCAAAAGCCAATCCATTAGCATTCGCTAAAACGGCTTATAAAAATATCTCAGGTTATGCAGAGAAGTTTGGTCTGTAATGAATTGAGTGTGGTGTTTCTAGTAAGGAGTTAGTCATTAACTTCTTACCATTTAGTCGATGTGAGAACAGAATGTTTAATGAAGAAAGTCATTTAAAACAGCCTATTCGTTGGGCTATGGTCGGCGGTGGCCGCGGGAGTCAAATTGGTTATTCTCATAGAAACGCTGCATTGCGTGACGGTTTATTTAAGCTAGTTGCGGGGGCATTTGATCTTGATGCCGAGCGCGGTCGAGATTTTGCAGTGAACTTAGGCATCGATGAAGAGCGATCTTATTCCACTTATAAAGAGATGTTTGCTCAAGAGAAACTGCGCGAAGATGGTATTCAAGCAGTCTCAATTGCAACACCTAACAGTACTCACTTTGAAATTTGTAAAGCCGCATTAGAAGCTGAGTTACATGTGGTTTGTGAAAAGCCATTAACTTTTACTACTGCTGAAGCTTATCAATTACAAGCACTTGCTAAAGAGAAGAATCGTCTGATTGGTGTGATGTACGGTTATTCAGGTTTTCCTATGGTCCATCAAGCGCGTGAAATGGTACGCCGTGGCGATCTTGGTGATATCCGTATTGTGAATGCGCAGTTTGCTCATGGTTTCCACAATGAAGAATATGAAAAAGATGATCCGAGTTTAAAGTGGCGTGTTACGCCTGCCGCTTCTGGCCCAACTTATGTGATTGGCGACATCGGTACCCATGCTTTTTATCTGTGTGAAATGATCACTGAGATGGAAGTTGAAAGCTTATGTTGTATGCGCCAAAGCTTTATTGAGTCACGTGCTCCATTAGAAGATAACGCACATGTGATGCTGAAGTTTAAAGGCGGTGCCGTTGGAACATTATGGGCGTCAGCGGTCAATTCGGGGTCAATGCATCAGCAAAAAATTCGTGTGGTGGGCTCTAAAGCATCAATTGAATGGTGGGATGAATTTCCAAATCAACTTCGCTATGAAGTACAAGGCGAAGCACCGCGTATTTTAGATCGTGGTATGGGGTATTTATATCAAGATGATCAAGGTGTTTCCTGTAACCGAGTTGGCGGAGGTCATGCTGAAGGTTATTTTGAATCTTGGGCTAATTTATATGCTCGTTTTGCACATGCTTTTGATGCCGCAGAGCGTAATGACCAAACAGCATTAGCGGCTATTTGGTTACCAGGTGTCGAAGCAGGGATTGAAGGAACTCGATTGTGCGAGAAGTGCGTTGAATCCGCAGACAATGGCTCGCAATGGGTTAACTATAAAGATTAAGGAACAAATAATGGCACAAGTGAATTTTTTACAAGATAGAGCATTAGACGCAATTGTTTTGGGCCGAGCAGGTGTTGATTTGTATGCGCGTGAAGCGAATACCGATATTGCTGATATTACAGGTTTTGATAAATACGTAGGTGGCTCTGCCGCTAATATCGCAGTTGCAATCAATAAACTGGGTGCAAAAGTCGGTTTTATTAGCTGCGTTGCAGATGATTCATTTGGTCGTTATGTACAAGGTTACCTAGAAAAACAAGGTATTAACCTCGATGGCATGATGATTGATAGTAGTGGTTCTCGTACGTCAGTCGCTTTTACTGAGATGAAGCCTAGTGATTGTGACGTTTTAATTTATCGTAATAATGCGTCTGATTTAATGTTAAAAACAGAGCAAATTGACCCTGAATATATTAAAAAAAGCAAAACCTTAATTGTAACAGGGACCGCGTTATCTGCCAGTCCAAGTAGAGAAGCAACATTACTTGCGATGCAGTATGCACGCAGCGTTGGTACGGTCGTGGTGCTCGATGTTGATTACCGTCCCAAGACTTGGCGCACTGATGTTGATGCCTCTATTTATTACGGTATTGCCGCAAATTTATCGGACATCGTGATTGGTAATCGTGAAGAATTCGACATGATGGAAACCGTGGTTGCACCGGGTAATACCGATGACGGTCAAACTGCACAACGTTTTCTAACCGGTAATTCACAAATCGTGATTATTAAAGCAGGGGAGTTAGGCTCCCGTGTTTATTGCAAAGATGGACATCAATTCGAACAGGGTATTTACAGAGTTGAAGCGAAAAAACCGTTTGGCTCAGGTGACTCTTTTGCCGGTGCACTTATTTGGACATTAACGCACGGTGGAACATTAGAGCAGGGCGTCAGTAATGGCTCAGCGGCTGCTGCGATCAATGTTAGTGGTACTAGTTGTACTGAAGCAATGCCAACCAAAGAAGAGCTAGAAAGCTTTATTGCAAGATTCGAACAAGCATCGCGTTAAGGCGCGAATACAAATCAAATTCACTCACAATTTAAACTAATTAGGATATTACTATGGGAAAGCACATCGCACCTTTTGACAATAAGAACCAACCAATTATTGACGTAAATGATGATACGACGCCTTTATGTTTTTTTAATCCTGTGAAGTTAAAGCAAGGCGAAAAATTTACACATCAAGTGACAGGTTATGAAAGTGTCATCGTTTTAGGAGGAGGAACGTGTTCTATCGTTGTTGGCGATCAAGCTTTTCCTAGTATTGGTAAACGCGCTAGCATTTGGGAAGGAGATCCTGAGTCTGTTTATGTCCCTGTTGGTATGACCGCTGAGATTACCTGTGATAGTGAAGAAGCAACGGTGATGATTGCTGGTGGCCTTTACGATGAAGTGCTTGAACCTTTTGCTATAACGACGGTTGATAAATTACAGTACGGTTCAGACGATACAAAAACGCATCGAAAAATAAAGCACGTATTAGGACAGGCTAATGTTGATAAACGTGGTCGTTTACTCGTGAGTGAATTATTTACGGTTGGTGCTGGTGGATGGTCTGGTTTCCCTGCGCATAAGCATGATTGTGACCGTGGTCAATTAGAAACGAATTACCAAGAAGTGTATCAATTCCAGTTTAATCCCGGCCAAGGTTTTGGTGCGCAGTTCCTTTATGAACATGAAGATGATTGCGGTCCGGTGTATCACGTTAAATCAGGCAGTGTTATTTCTATCGATAAAGGTTACCACCCAAGCGTTGCTGCCCCTGGATATGAAATGTATTACTTCACTATTATTGTCGGTAAAACGTCTAAATCATTGGTTCAGCATTTTGACCCTCACCATGAATATCAAGTACATACGATCCCTGGTATCAAAGATATGGTTAATAAATTTAAATAAAAGGATTCTATTATGCTTGTTAATTTAAATGATGTTTTACCCGAGGCTGCGAACAGTGATTATGCTGTGCCTTGTTTTAATATCTTTGGCTATGAGGATGCTCGTGCAATTGTTGATGCTGCTGAAGAAGTGAATAAGCCAGTTATTTTGGCATGCAATAAAGATGTAATTGATTTCTACGGACCGGTGATTGCTGCGACAATGTTTAGTGAGCTAGCAAAAAACAGCTCTCAAAAAGTCGTATTACATCTAGATCATACTTATGAAGAGCACATTGTTTATCAAGCGATTAAAGCGGGATTTAGTTCGGTGATGTTTGATGGCTCTCAACTTTCGCTTACTGATAATATCGCACGAACTAAAAAAGTCGCTGAAGTCGCACATGCTTGTGGTGTGAGTGTTGAAGGGGAGATTGGTTCAGTACCTTATCAAGAAGGCCGAGATCATATTAAAACCATTGATACTAGTCCTTCTGAAGCTCAGCAATATGCAGAACAAAGTGACTTAGATTGTATTGCACTGTCTATTGGTAATGTACATCGTTTAACCGAGCCAACCAGTGTTATTGACTTTGAATTATTAAAAAAAGTGGAAGCATTAGTGTCTAAACCTTTAGTGATTCATGGCACAAGTGGCATAAGAGATGAAGATATTTTAAAGTTGAAAAAAACCAGAGTCTCAAAATTTAATATTGGTACTTCTTTAAGGCAGGCATTGGGCCATAATTTACGTGATTACATGAATGCTGAAACAGCAAAGTTTGATCGTCTTTATTTTATGAAGAAAGCGATGCCTCATGTCAGAGAAGAAGCGATTCGATGCTTTAAATTATTGTCCTAGACTACTTAATTAGATATTCTTCATACGATAACACCTAAGGATTCACTTAGGTGTTTTTTTGAGAGTAAAAAATGCCAAAGAAAATTGAAGTTGCCACCACATTAGATGCATTTAAAGATATCCTCGCTGAACGCTATGACAGTTTAAGTAATCGTCTTAAACAGGTTGCAGATTTTATTAGTGAAGAGCCGATGGTAGTTGCTTTTGAAACAATGTCTGTCATTTCAGTTAAAGCTGGTGTCCCAATCTCTACTTTAAGTCGTTTTGCTAATACGTTTGGCTTTGATGGCTTTAGTAAAATGCAGTTATTGTTCAGTGATCAATATTTCCATAAGCCGCGTGATTATAAAGAACGTATTAAAAGAGCCAAGCAAGAAGGCTCAGAGCAAGTTGATTCTATTCAAGGCATATTTGAAAGTTTAGGTGACTCAAATATTAAAGCCATGGAAGATATCTTGGTGGGGATCTCGCCTTCTAAGCTAGAAGATGCAATCAAGTTGCTTGCAAACGCCAGAACTATTTATGTGCAAGGTGTCCGTCGAGCGTACCCTGTTGCTAGTTATCTTTCGTATATGCTAATAAAAGAAGATTTAAATGTCGTGCTGTTAGATGGGTCGGGTGGTATGAGTTCGCCGATGCTAAAACAGATGAAAGACAGTGATCTACTATTGATCACGACTTTTAAACCGCATGCGCAGGAATCTATTTCCGCCATCGAACGAGCTGATAAAGTTGGCGCTAAAATTGTCGCTATTACTGACCACCAAATGAGTGAATATGGTCGAAAAGCAGATATCTGTTTCGAGATTGTTGAAAATGATGTGTTGGGATTTCGTTCTTTAACGAGTGCGATGTTTATTGCCCAAACACTAGCGGTAGGCTTAATGTTATAAATGCTTAATGTTATTTATATAACGCTATCTATGTAACGTCTTGGATTTAAATTATAAGAGCATAACTTAATCGTGTTATTAACTGACTAGGCTCTCTATCGCTAAGTTACTTATTTAAATTTTCTGCTGGTATTGGACTTCTTTAACAGCAGGTTACCTCTCTTTATTCTCATTAACTTCCTTATGATAGGGAAGTTAATGAGAATACCAAAAGAATTAATAAGGTGATCATTCTTGCTGGTTAAAATCACCCCTAAC
>NZ_JBAKBA010000029.1:0-51205 GCF_038155225.1 Psychromonas arctica
ACGAGTTATTATTTCAATTGAAAAAGAAGATATCTAAGTTAATTAAGGCTGCACATTAATGACAACATTAAAGTGTCTGGCTTTGGTGAAAAGCATCATGTTGCAGATAATAGAAATATTCTAGGTAGGCAAGAAAATAGACGAGTTATTATTTCAATTGAAAAAGAAGATATCTAAGTTAATTAAGGCTGCACATTAATGACAACATTAAAGTGTCTGGCTTTGGTGAAAAGCATCATGTTGCAGATAATAGAAATATTCTAGGTAGGCAAGAAAATAGACGAGTTATTATTTCAATTGAAAGAAGATATCTAAGTTAATTAAGGCTGCACACTGTGTTTATCATAAGCGATTAGAATAAATAACTTAGCAATAGTATAAATAGGATTTATTCTTTTCTTGATGATTTGGCCCTGTATGACCTTACTGATTGATTGGAATATAAGTCATTTTATCGATTGTTTTTTCCAAGCCTGATAACTCTATCTGAGTAAAATTGGACAAGCGTTGTTGTAATACCGATTGCCTAGGTATAATTTCATGGCTACATAGAATCACAATATTACTATAATTATCAAACTCAATAATGGCTATGTTGATAAAGTGCTTTTTAATGATAAGTAGCATTTTCAGTAATTGCTGGTTATTTTCCGCTTTTATATTTAGAGATAGCACTGCTTTGTTAGTTGTTATTTCACATAACTGTTTATAAAAGCATTCAGTAAATAAAAAATCAGGGCTTTTTTCACCTATAAATAAATCACACAAAACAACATCATATTTAGCCTTAATACTTTCAACAAACTGTTCAGCCTGTTGGCAAATCACATCAACCTTGCCAGGCAAGTAAAAATAACGTTTAGCCATGTCAATAATAGGCTGAGAGGCTTCGATAGAAGTGATATGTAAATTAGGTATAGAAACTAAAGCACGCTCTAACGATGCTCCACCCAACCCTAAATTAAGTATTTTTTTGTGTTGATTATCCAATAACAAAAAAAGTAATAATGATTGAGAAACAGGCATTATTACTTGGTTTGGATTAACTTTCGACATTAAAGATTGGATTGAATGTCCATTATATTCAAACCACCTATAGTGTTCTGTTTCTTTCACCTCTAATAAACAACCACCAATTTCTTGTTGAAATAATAAAGTGTTGTTATTAGTAAATAATTGTTCGACATTCATAAATTAAGTAAAAGAAACTTGCTTGATATGTGGGTTTTCCACATCAACACTTAGCAACGCAATCTCATTTAATACAATATCAATATTCGTTCCCTTTACATCTAATTTAACACACTCGTCTCGTGAATCGTTACGTGCAGTATCTAAAGCAATCCCTTCGACGATCTGACCCGATTTTAAAGTTAATTTAACTGAATAGTGGTACAAACATACAATTTCAATATAATCATATTGATGACAACTTATCATTACATTTTCCTTTAATTGGCATGATCTTTTTCATTAAATAATGATAAAAATTATTCAGATCTCTTTATCCGAATTACCATAAGGATATTTAATATGGCCATAACGAATAACTAAAATAGCTATAACAATAATCAGAATTGAAGCTGATAATCCTAACATTCTCCAAGTATCTAGATTTTTCATATCTAATATCATATAACGAGCTAATGCAACGACTGCAATATAGAGTGGCATTCGAACGGGTAAGCGCCCTGACTTTAAGTACAATCCGACCATTGCAAAAACTTCTAAATAGATAAAGAGCAATAATAAGTCAGCTAAAGTAACTTCCCAGTTTTTAAACACTATCCAGACTTCATTTGCCATGGCGATAACGGTGAGTAAAGCAATAGTAAATAACGCAGTATGCTCAACCAAAGACAATGCTTTATAGCCCGCTTTTTTTATTTTCAACATTGTATATCCTTTATACAAATATAACTTCTATATAAACAACTGATTAATCGCCAGCTTTTTATTCTTAAGTAAAAATCACATTGTTCCACAATATAGTTTTTCAATGTAATTTTGTTATTTAATTTCATAGCTTGATTACACAACCTAATTTAAACCTTGCGAGCAAACGTAAAATAATTAAAAATCAAGATCACAATATCAAATTTAAACGTATAATCAATAAGTTAATAATTAAAGTAATCGTTAAAGTAATGAATATTACGAAGCCAAACCGGAAATATTGAACGCACCAATAATTCCTTCGATTATCATTTGAACGCCTATGACAGTTAAAATTAATCCCATTAAACGAGTAATAATGCTGAGCGTTCCTTCTCCTATTATCCCTAATATTTTTGAACTAAAAATAAAACATAAAAAGGTAATTAAGCACAAAAAAGCAAATACTGAAATGGTAATAATTAATCCAGTTGTTCCACCTGAAGCAGAGTAATTCATTGCTGTTGCGATGGTGCCGGGCCCTGCTAAAAGAGGTACAGCTAAGGGAGAAACTGCAATATCAGAGTCATCGTTATTTTCAGGAGAATGTAATTTAGAACCAGACCCGTTAAGCATTTGATAGCCAATTAAAAAGACTAAAAGACCGCCAGCGATCCTCAATGCAGGCAGTGTAATTCCAAATAAATGGAAAATAACTTTTCCGAGAATAGAGAAGAGCAAAATAATACCAAAGGTAATAATCAACGCTCTTGCAGCGATGCGTATTTTCTCTGTGTGAGGCTTATGCCCTACCAGTCCAACAAATGCCGCCGTATTAGCAATGGGATTCATTATAGCGAAAAAACCCATAAAAACAGTTATCAACTGCGTATACAAATCATTCATATAACCTCTTTAAAAAGTAAAAAATCAATTTTCGATTAAACGCTATCACAAGAGAAAAAATGGTTAATAAGAAATTAAATATCCTGTAATACAGTAAAGAAAGTTGCATAAAATTTCATAGAAACTCGATAAAATCTTAGACTTGCATATTTTGACTCATGATTGAAGCTACATTTGAAAACGCTTGAATCTGTTGAGGTGTTAAATTTTGGCACATTAACTCATTAACTTGCTGCTCAGCATTTAATAACTTATTGAAAAGTTCATTTCCTTGCACTGTAAACGATAAAATATAGCTACGCTTATCCTCTTCGCTAGCACGCTTATCAATTAAATTCAGACCAATAAGCTCTTTAACTAGGCGAGCAATTTGCGCTTTATCTCGTTGAGTTTGATTAACAATGTCATTTGCAGTACAGCCTTTATTACCTGCAATAATATGCAAGCAACGCACATGCATCGCATTTAGTCCTAACTCATTAGCATTAATTGCTTTACGGATAGTGACGCGATAGCTTTGCATTAATGTAAAAAGTGTATTGGCGATAGGTTTAACTGTATTCATGATGAACCTCAAAGTAGTTGACAATATCAATTAAATTGATATAGTTGATTTTATCAACCAAATGAAATTATTGCAAACATTAATAATATTATGGTCTAACAACTTTTAATAGCCGTTTAAATTAATCGCAAGTGAGATAAAGATGAGTAGACAAATTCGACAAGCCAAAGTACTGAGCACGCAACAAATAACACCTCATTTACAGCGTATTATCATTGGTTCAGATGAGTTTAAAGAATTTTCTGATGTATCCATGCCTAATTATATAGGCAACTATATAAAAGTATTACTACCCAAAAAAGGACAATCGAGTCTTAATCTAAATCCCAAAACGGCAGTCATGCGATCTTACACAATTAGAGACGTTGATAGCGAAACAGGCGCTCTTACATTAGACTTTGTGATTAATATGCACCAAGGACCCGCTACTGATTGGGCACAAACAACCCAAAAAGGAGATAGTTTAGCGATTGCAGGACCTGGGCCTAAGAAAATGGATGATTTTAGCCAACTACATTACATATTATTAGGTGATTTAACTTCAGTAAATGCGATTAAAGGTTACTTACAACAACTGCCTATCATAGCTAAAATTGAAGCTTTTATTCATGTGCCTTCCAAACAAGATATTATTGATCTTGACACGACGCGAGATGTTAACTGGATTGTTACAAATACTCCCAATCAAACCATGGAGATAGCATTAAACGACTTGACCATCACAGAGACATCTCCAACAGTTTTTATGGCGTTAGAAGCAGGATTAGTAAGCCAACTTAAAACAATGTTTGCTCAAAAATACGCGATACCCCGTTATAATATTGTGGCCTCAGGTTATTGGAAAAAAGGTGTTAATTCGGAACGCTATAAAGAACAGCGTCAGCAGCAACAGAAGAATCAAAACTCATAGATTTCATCTAATACCGATTACATTAACTAAATGATCTAAGTTTTGCGCAGGAAAAATGACTTAATTTAAGGTGTAAATTGCGGCCTTTCGAAGATTAACTTCGTTAATCTTCTATCGGAGAATTAACTAAAAGAGGTTAATTCTTTAATAAGATGTTCCCTTTACGAAATTTACAACGAAGAAATAAGTTATTTTAACCAATGAAATAGATCAGTTAATTAGTGTGGTTGGTATAATAGAGTCTCTTCACCTTGAATTAACATCAGCGCGCCCCATCTCTGATCATATACAGTATGTTTAGGTACATTAAACCTAATGACACTTTACTGAGAGGTACTATTTTGTTATCCAACATTCCTTTTTCATTATTAGATCTTACGCCTATGGTAAAAGGGGCAAGCGTATCTGAAACACTTAATAAAACGATTCAATATGCGCAAAAAGCAGATCAACTTGGCTTTAACCGTTTTTGGCTAGCAGAGCATCACAACATGCCAGGCATTATATGTTCAGCGACATCGATATTAGTAGGTCATATAGCAGGAAAGACTGAACGTATTCGAGTTGGTTCAGGCGGAATCATGCTACCAAACCATTCTACATTAGTGGTAGCTGAGCAATTTGGAACACTTGAAAGTTTATATCCAGGCAGAATCGATTTAGGGCTTGGTAGAGCACCAGGTAGTGACTCAATAACAAGCCAAGCTTTAAACAGTGACATGCGACGAGCAGACAACTTTCCAAATGAAGTCAGTGAATTGCAAAAATTATTAGGTCCTTATAACAGTACCAGCCAAATTAGAGCTATTCCTGGCGAAAATACCAATGTACCAATTTGGTTATTAGGATCAAGTTTATTTAGTGCACAATTAGCAGCAGAAAAAGGCTTACCTTATGTTTTTGCTGGACATTTTGCACCGCGCTTTTTACATGATGCCGTTGCGCTTTATAAGCAAAACTTCAAACCATCAAATGTGCTTAGTCAACCCTACTTCATGCTTGCGTTACCACTCGTTGCAGCAGAAACAGATCAAGAAGCACAATATTTATCAACAACATCAAAACAACGCGTATTAGCACTCATGCGTGGCAAAGAGTTATGGCTAACACCTCCCGTTGAAACAATGGATGGATTATGGACTGCGCAAGAGAAACAGCAAGTCGATAGCTTTTTAAGTTTAAGTGTAACTGGAGGCCCAGGCAGTATAAAACATAAATTAGAGGTGATAGCAGAACAGCTAGGCGTTGATGAATTTATATTTACTAATGATTTATACGAACCAGAAAAACGTAATAAAGCACTTGAAATTCTAATGGAAGCAAAAAAGTTAAGCAGTAATAGTTAGCTTTTGATAGTTAAATAGTAATGATTATGAGTGTGTAAATATTAAAGTATTACGTGGTGGTCATTGGCCATAAAAAGTCACTTTTTACAGTGACTTTATTCTGTAATGTTTACGCAGTTAGCGGTTGCTTGTTAAAGCAATTTTAGCACTCAGCCCCACTAAAATAGTACCAGAAACGCCCTCTAGTATTCTTGAGTATTTTTGTGCTTTAGGGCTACTAAACAACATACTGCCTAAACTGGCATAGAATAAATTACAACATGTCGCTAATGCACTAAATAACAACCCTAAAGTAAGCAATTCAGTTGTCGCGTTAGTCGCTGAAGGGTCAATAAATTGAGGAAGAAACGCTAAAAAGAACATCGCCACTTTAGGATTTAATACGCTAATAATAACGCCCTGTTTAAAAATATTTTTAGGTGGCTCATTAGATGTTTCAGCCGTTAATTTAGAATCGTTACGGTAACAATTTAATAATGAACTGATCCCTAAATACAATAGATAGAGTGCACCTAAATACTTAATAACAGTAAATAAGAATGCAGAGTTTAAAATTAATGCAGAAAGGCCTAACACAGCGGCAATAGTGTGAATTAAATAACCCACGCCCAACCCTAATGAAGCCTCAATACCAGACTTCATTTTATTTTTCATTGTCGTTGTTACGATGTAAATAACATCTGGACCAGGGATTAAATTGATAGAAAGTGCTGAAATAACAAAAAGTAGTAAGGTGTTTAGTTCCATGATAATCAAACTCCATATATAAATTAAAAACTTATCATTGCCAATCAGAAACAAATTACTGATTGGCCTTTATATTGTAAATTGAATAGGATAAAGCTAATAATAAACAAATGCTTGCAGGAATGTACAAGGCTTGAAATTTCAACAAATTAAAGAAATAAGCGCCGAATAGTCCACCAGAAATAAACCCAAAAATAATCAACAGAAATAATGTTAGTTTTCGTCTATCAAAGGGCTCCCCTCTTAATTTAGACCCCAACATAATCCCGATATCAGTAAATATTCCTGTTACATGTGTTGTTCTTACCACGGCTCCACTATAAGTAGTCGCTAGCGCATTTTGTAACCCACAAGCAGCTGAGGCTAAGTAATGCCCATTAACAGAGTCATTTGATAGGAAATAAATCGCACCAAACAAAAAAATGGCTTCTAAAGAAAGAAGTCCACTATAGTTACGACCTAATTTTAATGATCCGCCATTCAAGAAATACCCAGAAATAACAGAACCAGCTAAGAAACTAAGTAGGATAAAAACTAAATGTAAGGTATCTGAAAAGGTTGTGTTGATAAGGCCTGTGCCTAGTAAGGTTGCGGTACCAGACAAGTGTGAAACAGATTGATGTTGAAAACCTAATAAACCTACAGAATTAACTAAACCAGCAACTAGAGCAAGCACAAACGAACCGTATTCAACCCAACGAGGTAATTTTGAAATCACGTGAGTCCCTTTGGCTGATTGTGCTTAAATAAACAAAAAATAATAAGGTCTATAATCACCCAATACTATTTTCCATTATCGTCTATTACATTGTCGTCTACTAAATTGTAGTTTACTAATTGTAATAGATTATGTGTAACAGCTAATTATGCTGTTTTAGTCGCTCTTAACATCCAAGCAGTTTTTTCATGTATGCGCATACGGTCAGACACTAAAGAAGCAGTAGACTCATCGTCTGCCTCTTGTGCAACTTTCAATACTTGACGAGAAGTTTTAATGACCTGTTCGTGTCCTTTAGTCAACAACTCGACCATTTCTGCTGAACTTGGTACACCATCGACTTCTTTAATTGAACTTAATTTTGCAAATTCTTTGTAAGTTCCTGGAGCTGGAACATCAAGCGTTCTAATACGTTCAGCAATATCATCAACTGCAGTAGCTAGTTCCGTGTAATGCTCTTCGAACATTAAATGTAACTCACGAAATTGCATACCTGTTACATTCCAGTGAAAATTATGAGTTTGTAAATATAACGTGTAAGAATCAGCTAATAGTCGTTTTAAACCATCTGATATTTCCGCTCTATTCTCTTTACTTATACCAATATCTATATCAGCCATTTCATTTCCTCATGTTTATAATTGTAATCAAAAATAACAATTTATTAGGCAATTAAAAATACCACATTAATTGTGTAAGAATACATGTGCCTAAAGACGAATTAACATTATTAGAGTACTTGATTCATACTTATTCATCAACCACTGTGACACCAAAATAATGTCTATTTCCCTGACAATTAAAATGAAAATCCAAACTATAACCTGGAAAAAAATTTCCAATATAATGTCCATATAAATGAATGGTTAATGACTAAATTTAAAGTGAAAATTGAACCATAAAAAATAAATGTCTAATGACTTGATAACGACTATAAACTTTTATTATTTCTATACTCTTTATATTCTGTACAGCTATTTTTAGTTAACTGTTAGAATCCTGCTTCTTCCAATAGAGATTGACAAAAAGGCAACAAGAATGGATGCTTTAATTTCCAAGCAGATTGATGAAACATCACTAAGGTCGCCCCCTTGGACAACCATGGTATCAAATGATGATAATGCCTATATCGATTTTAAGAAACAACCTAAATTAATTCGTGGCGCATTAGAGGATCTTACTCCATTTAAAAAATGGGATTTTGTAGAAACGTTTTATTCCTTAATTGAATGGATAAACAGCGCTAGCTCAACATTAGAGAGTAATGATTGTGTCTTTAACCCTGTCGAAAAAAACACAGATCAACAATACCCTTACCCCAAAAAATGCAGTGCTCGTTTAATGATTTTATTTCGAGATATTCCAGAAAATTGCCAAGAAAAAAGTGTTGATTGGCTGAGCAATAAAATATTAACGTTAGTGTCAACTATGAAACCTAACTTTAAAGCTGGAGCAATTGCTTTATCCCATTCTCCAACCTGTTATTTAGCTTTAGGTGACCAACCGAATACAGGGGGAATGGGCTATCAAGTAACATTAACCTTTCTAGCCTATGGTAAAAATGAGAGTAAATGTTATGAGAATATGAAGGAAGTACTGAAGGTGGCACAAAGTAGCTTACAAGGCGTGAATAAAAGCATTCAACATGGTGAATTAGATTTATTATATAAAACATAACTAGGGCGAGTTGATCTTTGGTGCTCAATAATTACTCAGCATGTACAGGGAGCCACATAATAGTGAATGCTAAAGAAACCATACTTGCATAATTTTGTTCTAATTTATTGTATCTCATTGCTATTACTCGGAAATGTTTAGTTCTTCCAAATGCATTTTCAACTAAATGTCGACATTTATACAGGCACCAATCACTGTCATTGTTTCCTATTTTATTGTTTTTTCGTCTAGGAATGGTTGAAATGGTAGCTGTTCCATGCTGATCAGTACGAGTACGGCCTATACTATCGTCAATAAACAGCTATTCTGAATCTATATTTTTTGATAACCAATTAAATAAATTAAGTAAAACGCCTTTTTTACTATAAATTAAAGCACCGAAATACTGTACTCTATTGCCCAAATTCAGTTGGTTAATCTCGCTATGGACAACCGGTTCGCATCCTAAAAAGGATCTCCTCAAAGGTTATTCTATATTCAGGTTTATTATAAATTCTTCCACTGTGTTTTATTAACTGTAATAACTTTACCACAGTGTATCTGTTACCGTTGTTCTTGGTATGGTGGTATTCTTGTATGTTGATTTTTGTCGAAACCATTATACATTTCCACCATGCTGTTCGGAAATTACTCTTAAAAGATCAACACGCCCTAAAAATACAGAAAAATGATTGGCTCAAGTCAATATAGCCAATCATTTAATAGTATTTTTTCATAAATGAGGATTAAATTAATTAAATAATGAAGGTAAAAATAGTGTTATCCAAGGAATATACGTAATCAATAAAACAATAATCACATTAGCTAGAATAAACGGCAATATTGCTCGGCTAATTTTTTCCATCGACTCACCTGATATAATTGATGACGCAAACAAACAGCAACCTACGGGGGGTGTTGCCAGACCTGTAATTAAATTAACACACATGAAAATACCCGCATGTAATGGGTCAATACCTAACATGTCAAACACAGGTAGTAATACAGGTGTCACTATCATCAAGGCAGGAATCGAATCCATAAACATGCCCAAAAAGAATAATAAAATATTAATAAGTAATAATATTAACCAAGTTGATTCAATATTCTCTATTAAGTATTCTGCAAATATCATTGGCAACTGTTCATTTGATAATGCCCATCCAAAAATACCCGCTGCAGCAATGATAATCGACACGCTACCTGTTTCAACGGTTGATTCTCGAATAGCTCCCATTAACCTCTTCCAAGTTAAAGAACGATAGACAAAAATAGCAATAAAAATAGAATAAAATACTGCAATAACAGCCGCTTCAGTGGGACTTACCACGCCCATTAAAATACCACCGAGAATGATCACCGGTAGTAACATCGCATAAAAAGCACCACCAACAATATCGAAACCTTGTTTGCGTGTTATTTTTTCTTCTCTTCTTGGTAAGTCATTTTTACGGCCGTATAACCAAACAACGGCAATTTGAGCAAGTCCAACCATGACTCCAGGAATAGCACCCGCTAAAAACATATCTTTAATAGAAACTTGAGCAATTGATCCATACAGAATAAACATCAAGCTAGGCGGAATAATTGGCCCCATCGTTGAGGATGCAGCGGTGACAGCCGCACTAAAACTTTTTTTATAACCCGCTTTAGTCATCGCCGGGATCATTACAGAACCAACCGCGGTTGTATCAGAAATAGCAGTACCAGTAATACCACCAAAAAACATACTCACGACAATATTCACATAAGCAAGATTGCCTTTAACACGCCCTACTATTAAATCAGCTAAACGAATAATACGATCACTAATACCCGATTCAGCCATGACTTTGCCAGCTAAAATAAAGAATGGAATGGCTAAGAGTACAAATGAATCAAAAGAACGAAATAATCGAACCACCATAATACTGAGAGGAATATCAGCTCCAATGAAGTAAACAAGTGTTGACGCAAGCAATGCAAAAGGAATAGGTATTCTAATTGCCATCAACAAAATAAAACAAAGGATCATTAAAAAAATAAAAGTCATGAAGCACTCCGCTTGCTAAAAATTGAAATCATTTTTGTTAATAAATAAAGAAAAATTAAAAAAGCAAATATTGGAACAGATAGATAGATACTACCAATGGGAAGCCAAGGGATAATAGGTGGATGCACAGGCCACATCGTTACGGCATGTTGACTACCAACCACGATAAAAATAATGCAAAGTGCCATCATAATAATGCAATGAAAAAAATCGAAAACCTTTTTAGTCTTAGGCCCGACTCTGTCGTATAGAATATCAATTCGAGCATGGCTCTGTTGTGTATAAGCAATAGCGCTACCTACTAATGCAATAATGATGTAAATGTATCTTGATATAGTATTAGACCAAGCAATCGGTGAATCGAAGCTATACCGTAAGAAAATGTTAACTCCGAGTAATAAAATCAAAGCACACATTAATACCAGCAATGTCACGCCACATATGCTACTTATTTTGTTCATTACACCTTCGACTTTATTCTCTAGCACAGCTTTTTCTGTATCAGGCATACCGCTCACCTCATTATTCTTTGTTTGCTGTTAATTGATAGATCAACCTCTTTAGTCAAAAAGGTTGATCTTATTGAAGTGATTAATGATTATTTAAATGCCTTAGGAAGGCGGGCATTAGGATCAAGGTATTGAATTTCTTCATACCACGTTTTCCATTGAGGTTCTTTAGCAAACCATTTTGTATACACTGACTGCGATGCTTCTTTAAATTCATCAGTATTTGGATAAGTAATCGTTTGATCTTTATCTTCTTTTACTTTTTCGATGAACTTAGCTTCACGAGCATACTGCCAAGCGTCCGTTAACTCTATTGCTTCATCAGCAATATCAGTCACAATTACTTTTTGTTCTGCAGTTAATTTATCCCAGACTTTTGGAGACATAAATAATATTTTTTGCGTCCACATTTGATTCAATATTGCATAACTATCAACAACTTCACTCATTTTGAAAATATCGTTGCAATACACACCTAAATCATCAGCTTCTACCATGCCTGTTTGTAATGAAGTATAAAGTTCACCCCAGTCTGTTGGTGTCACCGTAAAGCCAAATGCTTCATAGATATCAATAAACAAAGGATTTTGCATCGCTCGTAACTTCACACCCTTAGCATCAGCTAAACTATTAATAGGCTTTTTACTGGCAATCGCAAAACCATTACAATCAGAATAGACGCCCAATGCTTTCATACCTGTTGCTTTACTGGCACCAGCAAGGATCTCTTTAACCACACTAGAACTTCTTGCTACTTTATAATGCTCCAAACTTTTAAATAAATAAGGAAGTTGAAGAAATTGAATGTCCTCGTAATAACCAGCAATATGACCCGCACTCGTCGCCGCTAGGGAAACCGTTCCAGCTTTAGCAAATTCCAACGCCTCTTCTTCTGACCCAGTTAAGGTACCTGGGTAAATTGAAACCTTTAGGTCACCATTAGTTCTTTCTTCTAATAATGTTTTAAAGGTTTCAGCCAATAGCTGATCAGCATCATAAACGTTATTTTGATGAGCAAATTTAAGCCTCATTGAATCAGCTTGCACGACAGGTGCTAACAGCAACATCACACAAGTGGTCGCAAGTGTGACTTGTTTAATTACTTTCTTTCTCAATATCATTATTTATATCCTTATTTAATGTATGTAGATGTGTGTTGAATATTGATTAAAATATTTTTAGCATTACTTTGTTAAATTGGGTTATACGCTTTTTTGAGCTTTCAACAGATCTTCTAATCGATTACCTGCTGCTTGATTTTCAAGAATTTCCATTACTTTTTCTGCAACAACACTGCCTCCTTCGATAGGCGGTAAACCTCCTTGGTAAATGTTAGTAATTAAAGTGTATTCATAACGAATTTTTTCATGTTCACTGTAAATTGCAGCGGCTTTTCTCGCCTTCTCATCCTTCAGCTTTAGCACCAAATAAGCAGACATACTTTTTGAAGAAAGAGCATCTCCCCCTGGTCGTTCTCCTGCCAATAAAATAGCAACATTACAGTCCAATACATCGGAGATACATTCAGCTAATTTAACGCGACCAAAGTGTGTAACGATAGGCTCGCCTAATGAGTAATGACGACTTTTTAATCCATCCATTAATACAGGGATCATATCTGGAACGTTATGATGAACGGCTTCAGCTGATAAACCATCGGTGATTATAATCTGTACATCATTACCTTCAGCAGAAAGACTATCTAGATCAGTTTTAGACAGTTTTGATCCAACTTCAGGATTTTTTAAATGCTCAGCATGATCAATAGCCGTAGAGACAAACTCTCTAAAGGTGAAACCAGTAAACAACTCTGGTTTAAGATGTGAATGGACCGCTTCTCGTCCTACCGATTGATTAATACGGATCACTTCTTGTACTTTATGCGCAGGACGTGGACCTGCATTTTCAAATCCAGGGGCATTTGGCGTTGCCTCATGCAGACGTTGAAACTCTAAATCACTCTTGATAAATAACCTTGGGTTTCCCCAATTTGGACCGCGCTCAACGTTACCATCGGTATGTTGAATATAAATACCTTTTTGAACTGCCCATTGTAAAAACTCAGGCGCAGGATTACGGTGATATATTTCCCTTAAGGTTTGATCGTCGTGCCCTGAATTCACAAAGTGAGCAAGCATACGATCGGTACCTAAATAGATATCCATAAAGAAGTTTGCCCCTGCCGCTGTAGCCAATTGCACAGCCATTTGCTGACCTTCTAAATGTGAATTTGAATGTAAGGTATAACTTGGGCTGATGCCCATCGGTAAGCCTAAGAGCTTCCCCATGAAGTGGTCTTGAAGTGTCGATACCATTAATTCAAAGTCATTAAGATGTGTTTCTGGACCAATGAAACCTGTTGCGTTATTGACCATAAAAGGATCATAACGTCGGCATAGTCCGTAACATAATGCTTCGCAAGTCGCCATATCCATACCGTTATGTTTACGGTAAGTCATTTCACTGCCTTGACCTGTTTCAAAGTACATAAATTGGTCCGCTATATCTTTTAGCGGACCTTCATTTTTCATGGTTTCCACAGCTTGATCTAAAAACTCTACCGTTACGTCGAACTCTCCGGTTAATGTTTCATCTGTACCTGCAAAGCTTTGGAATAAGATTTCAACTGGTGCGCCCTGTTTTAAGGCGGTAAGTTGACTTTTAATATGCCCAAGTACACAAATTTGAGTGGGAGCGCCTGTTTCGCGACGCAACTTATCTATATGCCAAAGCATCGCGGCTATATTATCGACTGACCCATCAGAGGGGTTAACACCAATTAAACAGTCCCCCATTCCCATGGCTAAATCGTTATAAACCATCATCGAAATAGCATCTAAATTATCTTTAGGATGATTAGGTTGAAGACGAAATGACAGTGTTTTAGGCGTACCAATCAAGGTTCTTGCTTTAGTTGGCCGAAATATTTTACCGGGTAAATAAACTAATTCATGTACATCCATTAACTTGGTTAAAGCGGATGCCATGACAGGTGTTAATGCTAAACCAATCGCAGCCACTCGCGTTCCATTACTGGCAAGCAAATGATCTTTAAGATCGCCCATAGTCATATGGGCAATACTTTGAAACAGTTCAAGATCTATCTCATAACCAGCACGCATGACAGAGTCAACACTGCCATCATCAGCAGTTAACGGATTATCATAAAGGTACTGCAATGTTAAAGAAGCTAGAATTGCTCTTGCCGCTTCTCTATCCATTGCATTTTTGGGTGCAAGGTCAGTTGTCCTATCCCCCGCTTTACTAATATCAGCGGCTCCTAATAGTTTTTTAAGCCCTTCAAAGTAAAAAATTTCATTCAATATTTTGAAAGAATAAACTTCATCAGGCCCTGGAACGGGAACATGAATATCTTTAAGTGGGATAATCTTTTTCATTAAATAAACCTTAAATTCTAATAAATACCATAAAAAGAAACGGGTACAACGCCGCGATACGGACTTCCAATATTTACAAACTGTGCATTACGATCTGGTATTTCATCTATGATCATTAATTTAGCGGATGATTTCCCCCAGTCCGTTGCATAGTTACCTAATGCTTTCCCAAAATTTCCGGGTACCAATATCACTAACGGTAAATCAATAGTGAGTGTCGCTAATGCTTGATTTATTCGATCACCAAGCGTTTTAATTTGTTGCAAAGAAGCAGGTAAAGCTCCCCCTTCTGAATCAGTTACTGGTAGCATTTGAATACAAGCTTTACCACTACGCTGTGCAACAACAGAAATAGAATTAAGAAGATCAGATAAGTCACAAGACATACTGAGTCGAGCAACAATAGGAACATCATTTAAAGGCAGTGCCGAGGTGTCTGGTAAAAATAAAGTTGCACCTGAAATTTCAGTATTATGAAGCGTCAACCCGTACACAGTTGCTCTACCCATATTTTCTGGGCGAATGGTTGTTATTTGTTTAGAAAAGAAAGGATCGGAGATAATTCTTTTAGCTAGGTCGATACCTAAATCACCATAAAAGGTGGTACTAGGTATCGGTTCGTTTTCAGTGATTTTATAAATAAGTTCGCCTACACCACCGGAAAATGTAATCAGAGGTGAATCAACGTTTGGAGGCAGTATAAAAGAAGTTTGGCAAAGACGCTGGCCAATATCGCTTTCAAAAAATGCTAGGCTTCCCCGAGCGATGGCTTTTAGTGCTTCAATGTAAAGGTCGAGGATTTTATTGAGGGTGCCAGCACAAAGAGTATCGCCAATTTCATTAGTTACCCCGATATGGTTTAACATTGAATAACCGTATTCAGAGATATTAATTAAGCGGTAAGTCCCTGGTTCAAAATGAAAATGCCTAGCGCCAATATAAAAACATCCCGTTGTTTTGACTTGTCCATTTTGACCTGCTGCGGGATTAGTTGTGCCGCCACCAATATCGAGATTAACGAGTGTTTCGTTCTTAAAGTGTCGAGATAATAATGCAGCACACCCCATGAAGGCTAACCATGACTCAAGATTTGGATCATCAACCGTTGCAATAACAGCTTGTCCGATACGCTCTTTAATTAAAGCGGCAATATGCACTGAGTTTTGTTGTAAAGCAGCTAAACCAGTAATGATCACTCCGCCAGAAAAAATGTTATCGCCTTTTTCTAACCAAGTATCTAATAGTTCAGCGATAGCGGATGCGTCAATTTCAGCACCTTTAAAAGGCGTAAATTCAACATTAGATCGATAGACAATTTCTGGTGCAGAGAATGCCATTCGCCCTGTCGCAGAGTTCATTCCAACTCCAGCAACAGCGATCATCGCACTGCTAGTGGTTGAACCGAAATCCATCCCTATCATTTTTACTTGTTCTTTTATGTTTTGACTATTTTCCATATGTCTATACATCACCTTGAACAATTTGAGTGCAACTGCAATCAAAAGATATGTCCAAAGCAACAGCATTAATTATACCAAGTGTATTATTAATGCTAATTTTTTGATCTCTATTCAACTTAAAGAGAGTGTATTAAATCACTGATAACAAGGAATCTATTCAAAAAAACAACAAATTTAAAAAGCGTCTAATATCATTTATTTTTTCACGTAATAAAAAGCCAAACCACCTATAAACACTCGCTTTCTATTAATTTAAATGAATTATTAACCGTCATCATAAAGTTAATAATGGTTAGTAAATATCAATTATTTTTAATTAATTAGTGATGAAAAATTTAAATTAAATCAATTTGAAATGTAATCATATTAATGGTGTTTTTTGACTAAAATTGAAATTATTATCGATTTAAATTGATCATTTATTGGATGGTATCGAAAGGAGGCTCCATATTAGCGCACTATCAATGTTCGCTTTCGCACTATTTCGGAGCGCATCGCTACATTAATAATGCAAATTGGTTTATTGCATAACCTCCGTCCTGGATAATGGAAGTGTAATACTATTAAATATCAACATGTTAAACTTTCATATTATACAGTATCGTAACTTTTGTGTAGTTCAAGGCAAATCATCGAAGCTATAACGAGTTATTCGAAGGCTATTTAACACAGAAATATGCAAAAAAAGTCCCTATAAATAAGGGGTCTGTATCGATTTATTTAACCAGAATTGAGGTAATATATGTCATTACAAAAAACTAGCAAATAACATTATATTCAAAATAGTTAAAATTAACCAAATAGATAACAACAAAAAATTCATCAACTTGGAGTTCCTATGTTTTCCCATTACCCTCTTCGATGAGGTTAAATAAATTTGTAAAAAAACGGTAATAGGTAATTGAATGCTGAGTACCATTTGAGAAATAATCAAACCTTTAAAGGGATCTGAAATCAAAAAAATAATCAATGTTGAAATAATTAATATACTCGCCACCCCCACTTTAATGTGGGTCGCTTTGATATTGTAAGGTTCTTTAAATAAACCGGCATAAACAGAGCCACCAGCCATACCAGCAGTAATAGTTGAAGAGATCCCCGCAAATAATAATGCAATACCGAATACAATAGCTGCTTTTGAACCCAACATAGGAGAAAGAAGGTGCTGTGCTTGTTCTAGTTCTGTCACCACTATATCGTTATCAAAAAAGGTAGCTGCAGCCAATATAATCATTGCACTATTAATAGCCCAGCCAATAATCATTGATACAAAAGTATCGGTAAACTCATACCTTAATTGTTTTTTAATAACGGCTTCATTGTCATTACTCCATTGCCGACTTTGAATGATTTCTGAATGTAAAAATAGGTTATGAGGCATAACAACAGCGCCTAATACCGCCATAACGATAATCATTGAACCATCAGGAATACTAACGGTTACCCAACTTCTAGCAGCCTCCGGCCAGTCAATATTAACAATGCTCATTTCATACAAAAATGAAAATCCAATAATTGACACAAAACCAATAATCAGTTTTTCAAGCTTGGTATAAGTATTGGTAAATAGTAAGAAAATGACGATAACAAGAATAATGACAGAACCAACCACTATCGGTATATCAAACAGTAATTGTAGTGCAATTGCCCCCCCCAATATCTCAGCTAAAGCAGTCGATATAACCGCTATGATACTGGTACAAAGTACAAACTGTGCCACATGAACATTGAGATTTTTCATTGCAGATTCAGCTAAACAATCTCCAGTAACAATGCCTAGGTGAGCAACATTATGCTGCAATAAAATCAACATTAGCGTAGACAGTGTTACCATCCATAGAAGTGTATATCCAAACATTGAACCCGCCGCAATATTTGAAGCCCAATTTCCCGGATCTATAAAACCAACAGTGACGAGTAACCCCGGCCCCATATATTTAAGGATTTCACTCAACCCATGTTTATTTTTATGCGAGGAATTTAATGTAAACAATGATCTTATTTTCATAGAGACTCTGAATGATGATGCATCAATGAACATATGATAGTCATAAAGACTACACTCTTAAAAACAGAGTAGAAAGGAAATAAACCGCTGGATAAGAAACTAATTTACGATGAGGTTGGAAATCGGCTTATTTTACAATACGCCTTTTTTTTCTGTAAGGCTTTTAACTTACTTCTTAACTTATGGCCTTTCTTGTCTGTATATATAACACGCATATTCTTTTTAGCCGTCATAATTTTTTCATCAATTTTCAAACATAAGCTTTTAGATACTTTGGTATTTTGTTTGGCCATTATATTGCTTGAGATAATAAGCACACAGGTGAATAAAATGATTTTATTAAGCATAGTATTTCCTACTTTTAATCGAATAAATGTAAGAGAAGAGGATCTATTAAACGTAAATCACAATTTAAAAATACGCAAATTTTAGCTAAGAATAATCAATAAATACATATTAAAACTCATTATCTTAGAATAGTAGTAACGAATTAAAATTATCACTTTTACAATACAAAACCTTTCCTATTCAATAAAAAATTCCCGCTAAAAAATAGGCTTAAATTACCAGTGAATAAGCAACTAACAACACATTTATGGTTTAATCTAACGAGTATTAAAATGTTAATCTCGTTAGATTAATTTTTGGTAGAAAAACTACAATTCAGAAATGAAGCACTGTATTTACTATTTAAAAATAAAGACTTAATCTAACTTCACTGCTAAATAATTAACATCGTTATCCGATGATTGAGGTAAAAAATAAATATCTTGGAACTTAAAATATTGTTCCCCGTTAACAACGACTAATTCAGCGCCTTCAGGTAATACAGAGTAACGTTGCCCAAGCTCAAAATAATCACTTTGTTGTTGCTCATATTGTGTTTCATCAATTACTGGCAATGCAGCTGTATCGCTGGATGGTTCTTCCACTACTTCGTAATATCCACCATTAGCAATATAATAAATACCTTGGAAAAAATAATAATGGATCCCATGAATAAAAATGTCTTCAAAACCCTGTGGTAAATAACGAATTTTCAGCCCCACTGGAGGATGCACGACGGTATATCCATTATTTAGATGGCGATAATATAACCCGCTACTAAAAATAAAAGAAAGTCCTGCAAAACGAAGCCTACGACCATTTCTTGGTAATTTATGACTCCTTAAACCTGTTTTATAAGTGGCACGTTTACGAAAACCTTTACTTCGTTGACTTTTTAACTTTTTAGCGGCTATTAATCTTTTAGCTTTCTGTTTATTACGCACCGCTGCATTTGGTGGTAACACTGACGTTTTTATAGTTGAACGATTTTTATTCAGATTACGTTTATAGTCAGTACGGTTATGGATTTTTCTATTAATGTTAGATTTTGAATTTTTATGAGCAATTGCTTTTTTATTGCTCTGCCTGTTTTCTTTATTACGAACGGCACGATTTTTTGGTAGCACAGAGCCATTTTCATAGATGATAGGTTTACGTACAACTCTATTTTTTTTAGACTCCAAATGCTTATGTACACTTGGTCTATTGTGATGTTTTTTATTATCTCTATTTTCAGCTGAGCTTATACTTAGAGAAACAAAGAAGCTCATGATAATTGCTAATAAGAATGTTAATTTCATTAGATTTCCTTTTAAAACTAACTAGATTTAAATCGGTAATACTTCTGTCGTCATAAATTGTTCTTTGATTCAAGAGAGACTCATTGCTCTCTCACTTACAATTAAGACCGTGTTTCATCTGGTTTTTAATTCAAAATTTTATAAAACCACAAATAAGTGACTAGTATGAATATGCTATTACGACAACGGTAAACGAAATTTAGTTGCAAGTATTATCAGATAGCTTACTAAGTATCCACTCACAGAAGTATTAAATATAAAGCTAATAACTCTCCCTTCTTACTTATCTATACCAAATACCTAGATATTTTTTGATCTCGAATAAATAATAAAAAGCTCAACAAGTTATTCTAAAGTTTGATAGAGTAATTAAAGTGTTAAAAGGATTAACATCTGCTTATAAAAATTAACAAATACTTATAAGAATTAGCATCGACTTGTAAATAGGGATATCTAATTTAAATACAAGATACAAAAGTGCGGCACATTATGTTCTAGCCACCCTATGCACAAGTAAATTGTAAATAAAAATCAAGGAGAAAGTATGAAGTTAGTAAAGAAAATATCATTAGTTGTTGCTTCCATTTCAGCACTCGGTGCATTTTCAAGCGCAAGTGCAGATCAACTAGATGATGTAATCAGCCGTGGCACATTAAACTGTGGCGTCGTGCTTGATTTCCCACCAATGGGTTACACAGACAAAGATAACAAACCTGCCGGTTTTGATGTTGATTACTGTAACGATTTAGCCACTGTTTTAGGCGTAAAATCAAATGTTATCAACCTAACTTGGGGCGACCGAATCCCTTCATTAATTTCAGCTAAAACCGATGTAGTTATTGGTTCGACGTCAGACTCATTAGCACGCGCTAAATCTGTTGGCTTTACTTATCCATACTTTGTTTTTAAATTTCAAGTAATTTCTAAGAAAGGTGTAAAAATGACATCTTTTGCTGATCTTAAGGATGTAAAAGTAGGTGCAGCACTAGGTACAACCTATGAAACAGAATACTTCAACTATGCAGATGCACAAGGTTGGGGAAGAGATAATTATACCGCATTTAAATCAGAAAATGATGCATTCCTAGGACTATACCAAGGTAAAGTTGATGCGCTTATTTCTACTAACACTAATATCGCAACTAAACTAACTTCTGGTCAATTTGATAATTTTGTTGCTGGTCCTTATGTACCAAATTACGATGATGTAGTAGGAATTATTGCTAAAAGAAGTGAACAGGCTTGGATTAAATACTTAAATCTTTTCTTAGTTCACCAAGTACGTGACGGTCGTTTAAACGAATTACATGTTAAGCATTTTGGTACGCCAGTTTCTGCTGATATGGTTAAAGCATTAAGAGAAAATAAGTAATTATTTTTGATTGTGTTAACTAAAAGTAAGTCATCCTCCAGTTCTGCTGGAGGATATCAATTTAGACATCCCAGGGTTAACCGACTACCCCTTCTGTTATAAACCATCTGAAAATAAAAATAGAATCAATACTCAAACATTATGCTTATTGTTATTGTTGAGTTATCAAAATCATTTAATTTAAGTTAGTCGTTTAGGCTCGTTGAGTTAGTTTAATAAAGTCAGTTAATAAGGTCAGTTAATAAGGTCAGTTAATAAGATAGTTTAATAAAGGAAAATAATTTATATCGCATTGTATTAGTCATTAAAAAATACGTCATAGAAACTTAATGATGCCCGATAATCACAATTATCGAAAACAATTGTCAAAAACAATGATACAACAGCATCAAATTTAATAGGTATGACTCAAAGCCAAATGGAAATGCTTTTAAAAGAGGATATATGGATAATTATGAATTTCACTGGAATGTAGTATTCGATGCATTCCCACAACTATTAACAGGGGCATTTACTACCGTTCATGTATCTGTTTTATCAATGCTAGTAGGTATCATCATTGCCGTATTATTAGCATTGGGAAAAATGTCAGAAACCAAAACTTTTTATCATATTGCCAATATTTGGATAGAAATCGCAAGGAATACCCCTGCTCTTTTTCTTATCTACATGGCCTATTTTGGTTTAGGGGCTTATGGCATACATCTTAGCCCGTACGTCTCGGTTTTTTCTGCTTTAGTCTTTATAAATGCAGGTTACTTAGCAGAAACATTCAGAGGTGGTTTTCAGTCCATTCCTAAAACCCAATATAGCGCAGCAAAATCCTTAGGTATGAATAATATTAAAGTCTATCGCTACATCATTTTACCACAAATGTTCCGTAGAATTTATCACCCAATGACCAATCAATTTGTTTGGTCAATACTAATGAGCTCACTTGGGATACTCGTTGGAATGAATGAATTATCTGGTGAAACACAACGATTACAATCAACTTCATTCAGAACATTAGAGTTCTTTATGGTAGCCGCTGTTATGTATTACGTGATCACTAAATTGGTATTACTCGCTGCTGATTTAATTGCTAAAAAAGTATTTAAAGGGGAGATATCATAATGAACTTATTTACTCCTTTATCGTGGAATGACACAGGGTTTATTTTAACGGGCATTTTAAATACCGTTTATATCTCTGTTATCGCTATTGTCGTCGGTAGTTTACTCGGACTTTTAATAGGATTTATCAGAGCAGAATCCAATAAAACAGTGAATGTTTGCTTAGGTGCTGTTTTAGATATTCTTCGTTCTGTACCACTCATTATTCAACTCATATTATTTAGTACATTTATCGGTGTAATGGGTTTCCCTTTACCACCTTTTTTTGCCGGCTCAATAATACTATCGCTTTACACAATGGCATTTATGAGTGAAGTGTTCAGAAGTGGCTTTAACAGTGTACCAACAACGATGATAAAAGCAGCCAGATCATTGGGTATGAATTACCTGCAAACGGTCAGATACATAAGAATACCCATTGGCATGAGAGCCGTCTTTCCATCTTGGATTGGTGTCGCCTTAAGTGTCATTAAAGACTCTGCACTTGTATCGGTTATTGGTTATATGGAATTACTAAGAACAGCAGAACAATTGATATCAAGAACGCAACAACCGCTTATGATTCTGATAGGTGTAGGGTTGTTTTACTTTATGATTTCTTACCCGTTGTCGCGTTACGGTAAATATATAGAAAGGAAAATGGAAATATGATTGAAATAAAAGGTGTTCATAAATCTTTTGGTGATTTAGAAGTATTAAAAGGCATTGATTTAACGGTAAACCGCGGTGAAGTAGTCAGTATTATTGGTGCGAGTGGCAGCGGTAAATCTACCCTTTTATATTGTATTAATGCGATAGAAAGCATCAATAAAGGTAACATTATTGTTGATGGTATCGATGTACATGATAAAAAAACAGATATCAATGCATTGAGACAAAACCTCGGTATGGTATTCCAACAATGGAACTCTTTTCCACATTTAACCGTATTAGAAAATGCGGCTTTAGCACCACAAGTTGTAAAAGGCTTTAGCAAAGAAAAAGCAGAAGCAATTGCCACAAAAGAACTGACTCACGTTGGCCTTGGTGACAAATTACACGAATACCCAACAAAAATGTCTGGTGGACAACAACAGCGCCTAGCCATTGCAAGAGCATTAGCAATGGAACCGCCCTACATGTTGTTTGATGAAGTGACGTCAGCCCTCGACCCTGAGCTTGTTGGTGAAGTATTAGATACATTAAGACTATTACGTGATGATGGTATGACGATGATTTGTGTTACCCATGAAATAGCCTTTGCAAAAGAAGTCTCAGACAAAGTAGCTTTTTTCCATGAAGGCCTAATTGAAGAGATAGGTACACCTCAAGAAGTGTTAGATAATCCTCAAAAAGAGAGAACACAACAGTTCTTGAGTAAAGTGCTTTAATGAAAGTTTAGTATTGGACTATGTCAGTACTAAACTTCACTGCTTAAGCTATTGAGTAAAACAATAATAGTCATAGCATTAAATTAAAAGAGAACGTAAAAACGTTCTTTTTTAAAATCCATAAGATACTGTGAGACTGTAATAAAAACTGGATATTATGTTTTGTAAACTAGTCATGAAATGGCTTCAAGTAAGCCCAATACACTAAATATCTAAACAGTAAAATTGACTTATTTTCATTCTGTTCTCATATACTAGGAAGCAATGATATAAATCCCCTCTTTAAATGAAATAATCTTGAAATAAACAGTTTAAAGCCTCAAACTTACTTCCTTTATTTTTATAGTCATTCAGCTTAATCATACTCAACATCTCTAATGACAACGTCAAAAAGATTAAAGATAATTATTCAAAATTGAAATAGGAAATGAATGTCACATCATATTGAAGATTTACTTTCACAGTGGAATAAATTCCCTAATGATAAATGGGTACTAGCCGTTATCACTCGGATTCAAGGCTCTTCGTATCGTAAAACCGGTGCAATGATGTTATTTCATTCCTTAGGTAAAAGTGTCGGACTTGTCAGTGGTGGATGTTTAGAAGGTGATTTACTGCGGCATGCACAACGAGCTATTCAACAAGATCAAGCCATTAATATCACCTATGACGCCAGTGATGAATCAGATGCTAGCTACCAATTGGGTTGTGGCGGTATTGTCGATCTATTATTAATTCCCGTGACTTCTGAAAATAACTATTTGCATTTGCAGGCGTTAATGGAGAAAGTAACGTCAACCAATTGTGAATATCATTTACCCTTAGTTAAAACAGGTACACCAGCTGCCTCTATCTCAGCGAATGTAATACCAATAAATAATAAAACTGATTATAACTTTAGTAAGAGTACTTACAGTACTGCTAAAGATGATTCAGATACCACTATACTTCAGATCCCTTGCCGAACGCGTTTTCATCTGGCTATTTTTGGGGGAGGTTTAGATGCGCAACCTTTAGCAAAGATGGCCATACAATTAGGCTGGAAAGTAACAGTATTTGATGAACGATCTAGTTATGCGCATCAGCATCATTTCCCAGATACCCATATCATTAAACAACCCATTTCTACATTAGAAACAAAACACTTGTTAGATATTGATGGTGTCGTGGTAATGCAGCATAATTTAAGCTTAGATGCATTAGCAATAAAACTGATTAGTCAAAGCAACCAAGCTTATATTGCATTGCTTGGTCCACTTCATCGTCGAGACCAGGTTTTTAGTAAAGCCAATATTACCTTGGATGACTTTAAAGGTTTCTTTTCAGCCCCTGCTGGATTCAATATAGGTGGTGAGCTACCTGAGTCTATTGCATTAAGTATATTAGCTGAGTGTCATGCAGTTTTTCATAAGCGAACTGATTTAATAAGCTAACAAGATGGATACTATTCACTTTTTCAATGGCGAGTATCCATAAGAAAGTAACATGGAGCCTTATGAATAAAAATCCTATTGAAATGAGAAAAGAAGAGCTTCGGTCTAATGCTATCGAACAAAAAACATTAACGTTAGTATTATTAGCGGCAGGCAAAAGTAGTCGATTTAACGGCATTAAATTAGCACAACCAGTGACAGACTTAAATGCCGATAATGTATTAGTCGATCAACCTTTATTACTACATAGTTTAGATAAATTAAACTATCTGGCAGACTACTTAACGTCGCATAATATAATAAGTAATGTTGTTGTCATATTAGGGACTCACCACAATATATTACGTCAACTACTGCCAACATCCACCGTTTCTATCATCAACGAGAAAAGTGATGCGGGTCTATCGACATCAGTTAAAGTAGGTGTTGAAGCCGCCCCTTCTGCTAATGGCTTATTATTAGCACTTGCTGACCATATTGGTGTGACTTATCAAGACTATATAAAGTTGGTTGATCTTTGGGTAACACAACAAAGCAATGTGTGTGCATCATACCAAAGCCAGTTAGGCGTTCCTGCTATCTTCAACAGTCAACAATTTGGGGCTCTAACACAACTTAAAGGTGACCAAGGAGCTAAACCAGTTCTACAACGATTAGCTGAGACTAATCAATTAACTTGTTTAAATTTACCTAATGCAATAAACGATATAGACACACTAGATGACCTTCTAAAATGGCAACAACTGTTAGAAAATTAATGGTCGTCAATAATAATACCAATCACAATAAATAGCTTATCTATTTTACTTGTTAAAACAGCCCACTTCCTCGTTATAAATTTCGTAAAGGGAACAGCCATTTACATCAATTTACGCCTTGAATTGAACTGTTTTTCCAGCGCAAAATTTAGATAACATATTTAATGTAATCGGTATAAAGATAAAACTTAGAACGAATCAAAAATAAAAGACAAAAAAGCCCGAATAAATCGGGCTTTTTTATGCAGAAACTAATGAGATTAACTAGGCTTTATCTAAAGCACTTTTTAATTCACTTGGCTTCATTGGGATTTTACGTAAACGTACTCCCACCGCTTGGTAAATTGCATTAGCAATAGCAGGTGCAACCGCCGTCACAGCAGGCTCACCTAATCCAGATGGCGGCATTTTACTTGCAATAAACTCAACTTGTACTTCAGGTGTTTGACCTAAACGCAAAGGCGTATAAGTATCAAAGTTAGTATCTTTATACTGCCCATCGCGTAGCTCTGTACCTTCATACAATGCCATTGATAACCCCCATAATGCGGCACCCTGACATTGTGCTTCAGCACCATTTGGATCAACGATAATACCAGCATCAATCGCAACAACCAGTTTCTTCACGTCCACAAGGCCGTTACTTTTATTAACTTGAACTTGCACGGCACAAGAGACCCAAGTTGGCATATCACGCTCTTGACCAAAGGTAGAAGCGATACCAAGTCCGGTATTTTCAGGTTGCTCAGAACCCCAACCAATCATTTCTGCAGCTTTTTTCAAAACCACTGCTTGACGTGCGGCACCACCTTCTGCAACAGGTGTTGTACCCGCATTTCGACCTTCTGCAATTAACATATCAAGACGGAATTGTACCGGATCTTTGCCGACATGATGCGCAGCCTCATCCATAAAGCTTTCAACAGCCCACCCTGTCCAACCTGGTCCTACTGAACGTAACCAACCCGGTCTAAAAGTGGCCATAGCAAGATCGTTAGAAATGGCACGCACTTTTTGTGCACCAACGCTATACCAATGATCCGCACCTGCGATAGCAAATGGGTCATAAGGTTCATCATTAACACCTTTAGGCATAAAACCAGGTGCTAATACTTGTGTTGGCCAACCTGCCGTTGCATGGTGTTCCATTGCGGTCACTGACTTCTTATCATCAAAAGCCATTCTTAACTGTTGAACTGAAGCTGAACGCGCACTATCGAATAACATATCTTGTGGACGCATTAACACCATTTTAACTGGCTTGCCACCTAATGCTTTAGACGTTAACGCAGCAGGAATAGTATAATCACCATTTAAGCGACGACCAAAACCACCGCCTAGCATATAAGTACGAATCACAATATTAGCCACATCTTCGCCCAATGCGGTAGCGAGTACAGGTAACGTAAGTGATTGCCACTGACAACCAGAATGCACTTCCCACACGCCATCTGAATTTTTAAATACCACGGCATTCACAGGTTCCATCTGAGCATGTAATACCGTACTAGTAATATATTCATGAGAAATCGAGCTACTAGCACCTTCAAATACAGGTTCAGTTTTAGTATTACCGGTATCTAAAATACTACCTTTGCTTGAATCGCTTAATAGTTTTTTACCATGATCTATAATATTAGCTTCAGATACATTAGCCGTTTCTCCAGCATCCCACGTTACTTTAACCAGTTTTGATGCTTTTTGTGCTGCAATAAAGCTACTCGCAATCACCATTAACCAACCAGGTACACTACCACTTGCATCATCTAGTACGATGGTTTTTTGATAACCTTTGACTGCTTTTGCAGCTGAGTCATCAAATGTTGCAACTTTAGAACCATAGCGAGTTGGTGGTAGAATAGGGTTCGCATATACCATGCCATCAACTTTAGCGTCGATACCGTATATCGTTTTACCATTCGTTTTATTAGCGACATCAAGCGACGTCACTTGTTGACCAACCAACTTAAGATCTTCATTTGCTTTCAGTGGAAGCGTTTTTAGTTCTTCTTCTGTAAATTGACGTGTTAACCCTAAGCTTACTAATTCACCGTAAGATAACTCACCTTTACTTGAGATAATTTTACCGTTTTTCGCTTCACACTCTTTGGTTGTAATGCCCCATTTCTTAGCCGCCGCTTCAATAAGCGCTGTACGACCTGCTGCACCTGCTTGACGATAGACAGGCCAACTTTGAGAAATAGACCAACTACCGCCAGTGACCATGTAACCCCAACGAGGGTCACTATCAACATGGATAATTTCAACATCATCCCAATCCGCTTCTAACTCATCAGCAAGAATACGTGCGATAGCCGTACCCACATGCTGGCCCATTTCTGAGCGCATAATATTGACTTTAATCTTGCCGGCAGTATCAATTGAATACCACAATGACGGCTCATAAAGTTCACCTTCACTAGGCAGTACTTTACCGTCTGGACTTGCAGGGTCCATTGCCGCCATTAAATGACGTGGAAAACCAAAACTGATACCAACCGCAGTCATACCAATTAAAAAACCACGACGGGTTATACCCGGTGAATTACGTTTAGGTAATCGACTCATGATTGCTCTCCTTCAATGGCATTTGCTGCTTCATGAATGGCACTACGGATACGCACGTAAGTCATACAACGGCATAAATTACCGCCCATTACTGCATCGATATCTTTATCCGTTGGTTTAGGAATGTCTTTCAACAATGCAGCCGCTTGCATAATTTGTCCTGATTGACAGTAACCACATTGTGGCACCTGTAAGTTTTTCCAAGAAATTTGCAAAGGATGATCGTCTTTTTCAGATAACCCTTCAATCGTCGTAATCTCAGCACCTTCAACTGATGATACCGGCGTAATACATGAACGTGTAGCACGCCCACCTACATGTACAGTACAAGCACCACAAGTACCAATACCACAACCAAATTTAGTCCCCGTCATGTCTAATTCATCACGAATAACCCACAGTAAAGGAGTATCACTTTCTACATCGGCAGTCATCGACTCGCCGTTTAAAATAAATTTTGCCATTGTCACTTCTCCTGTGAATTATTGCTCGAATCGAGGTTGGTTGCGGATTTCACTTACTTTTTGTTGTAATTCCGGCCAAGCACTTTTACCTGCCGCTTGACGTAAATACGCGGCGATGGCAGAGATATCTTGATCACTAAGCGCATCACGGAATCCAGGCATAACCACACCACTTATACCTTGGTCGTTACGTACACCGTCCAGTATGACGTTAACCAAGTTAGTCGGTTGATCAAGGTGAGTTGCAGAACCCAACGTCAGTAATGGACGTCCTTTTACTAACTCATCACTGCTGTAATGACATGCTTGGCAAGCCGTTGCATATAAGCGAGCACCTTCATCAATACGAAGATCGGTTTGTATATGTTGCGCAGCAATTGCCGTTTGCAAATTACTATTTGCAGCAGGATCATCACTTTCTTTCGCATCTGAATGATCTGCAAAATAGTAACTAATTGCTTCAACATCACTCTTAGGTAACGCAGATAAACCTTTATGCATAACAGGCGCCATAGGACCGGCTGCACTGCCATGGTATGGAGAGTTACCTGTTGTTAAGTATTCATAAAAGTCTTGTGCTCGCCAAGGGATTGGAGAGGTACTCGTAGACGTTAATGATGGAGCAATCCAACCATCAATTGCGGCACCTTGATACATTTGGTCGTATTTCTCACCACCTAATGCATTACGCGGAGTATGACAAGCCCCACAATGGGCAACACCTTCAGCTAAATAAGCACCACGATTCCACTGATCAGACTTATTCTCATTAATTTCAAAGCTCTGTGTATCTGCGAATAATAATTTCCAGCCCGCTTGCAACCAACGAATATTAAGCGGAAATGGAATACCATTTTCTTTTTTAACTTGGTTAACAGCAGGAATTGACGTCATGATATAAGCGTAAATAGCACTAATATCGTCGTCACTCATTTTATTAAAATGCTCAAAAGGAAATGCGGGTAATAAATGATGTCCATCTCGACTTACACCGGTACGCATAGCACGATTAAAAGCAGCTTCAGACCAGCCACCAATACCCGTTTCAACGTCTGGCGTAATATTACTTGAATAGATAGTGCCAAATTCAGTGTGCATTTCATAGTTACCTGCATAAGCCTCTCCACCTGGAGTGGTATGACAAGTACTGCAATAACCTGCAGCAGCAAGTATTTTACCTTGCTCGATAACTTGTGGAGGGTAGTCTGCGTTAACTGGTGGTGCAATGGGATCAATTGAGGAATTCCAAGCATAAAAACTGAATAAACCAAGTCCAACAATAACTGCGCCAGATACGCCATAAACAATACGTTTTAGCATATTAAATAGCCTTATTTTAAAAATTTCGGGGGGGTGGGAATTGCTGTCCAACATTCCCTGTTTGGCTTTGCAGTATAGGTAATATAAATGATGAATTATAAGATGAAAAATAAAACCTATAAGCCTACCCAATTTTAATGTTAATAAAATGTGAAAGCAACCTTAGTCAATCATCTTTGACCGAACAAGTAACATGATTTTTTATAACGTACTTAAAACAAACAATTTTAGTTAATCATTTAAGCAATGCACCCACAGAGGAAACCCGTTGTTCAGTAAAGTGTTGCCAGCGCTATAAAAAAGCTAAGTCAGCAAGGCCAATCCACAGAGTTAATCATTCAATTTTATAGCAACAATAACCTTGTTTATTTTTTAAAAAACTCAGCACCCGCCACTTCCTAAAGTACACAATTCAATCGTCACTATCCCTCTAAAAAACTTTTAGCTTAAAATTGATTCACTTTTTTATATAAAGAACTAAGTAATTAATGCAAAATGAAAAACTTAACCGTATTGTTCTAATCGTGCTTAACATTATATATAACCTAGCAACAGCAACTTACGCCCTTTTATAATCATTAATAAATGAGATATTTCATGTTTTTTGAATCATTACAGTTTTCGTTTTCCATTGTAGGGCCGATTTGCCTATTACTTTTTTTAGGGTGGTTTTTAAGAAAAACGAATACGATTAATGATGCTTTTATTGAAGTAGGTTCGAAGTTGGTATTTAAAGTGACCCTGCCGGCTTTACTTTTTCTAGGCATTGTAAAAATGGACCATGAAGCAGTCATAGACTTTGACCTGATCGCTTATGGCTTAATCGCCAACTTCCTATTCTTTATGTTATGTATCTTAGTCACTAAATATTGGATAAAAGACAAACACCATCATGGTGTCGTTATTCAAGGTGCATTTCGAAGTAATACCGCCATTATTGGTTTGGCGTATATGGCGAATGTTTATGGTGAAGCGAGTTTAGGACTAGCAGCCGTTTATGTTGCTGCACATACCGTACTTTATAATATTTTATCAGTGATTATATTATCGCCTAAGAAAGAAGGCTTTAATCCCAAAATGCTGATCGGCTTAATGAAATCTATTCTTAAAAACCCACTGATTATCAGTATTATTTTAGGATTAATCTTCTTTGTATTAACGATTCCAGTACCTGATATCGTCATTAATACAGGCCAATACTTTTCTGATATGACATTACCTGTTGCCCTGTTATGCACTGGCGGAAGTTTGAGTATTAAATCTTTGAAAGATAATAGTCTTAATTGTCGTTTTTCTACTATATTAAAAATTGTTATCGGGCCAATATTCATCACTGGTGGCGCATACTTTTTAGGTTATACCGGTGAAACACTTGGGTTAGTTTTCTTCATGTCTGCCGCACCAACAGCAGCAGCAAGTTATGTGATGGCGAGAGCAATGGGGCACAGTGCAGCACTAGCAGCAAACATAATTGCTATGACAACAATTGGTTCATTAGTGACTTGTAGCCTTGGAGTGTCATTATTATATTGGCTACAGTTGATGTAATAAAAGCTTATACAAAAGACAGTCTTCCATCATTAGAACATTGGATAAGATTATCTTCTAAAATTAAATAAGTGCTTAAATAAATTGGGTAGGTCATATCTGCCCTTTTAGCCACAGAAATCCCCTTCCTTTTTTCCTATCTTACTTTTTCCTATCTTACTTTTACTATTTTACTTAAAGCAATGCTATTTAATACAACGTCGCTTAATGCAACGTAGCTTAATACATCCTTGCTCAAATCATTTAAAACACGCATAGAAAGCAAAATTTAGCGTAATTACATAAATAAAATACAATAAAAAACCGCTCTGATACGAGCGGTTTTAAATAGAGTTTAAAGTTATTTACAAAACTATTTATTTCAATAGCAGCAAAGCATTTAAACCAGCATTATGATTTAGCTTGCTTTAGCATTTGCCAGTACTTTTCATAAATAGCATTCACTTCACCTAAATCTCTATGAAAAGAACCTTTTTCAATCACTTCTGCAGGTGGAACAACCATTGGATTGTTGCGCATCTCTTCACTTAATAATGGAATAGTTGCTCTATTAGGTGTTGAATTCCCTACTCCTTCTAAAATGATTTTTCCAATATCAGCACGTAAAACATAATCGATAAACTTATGAGCATTTTCAACGTTTTCCGCACCTTTTGGAATCACAAAACTATCCACCCAAAGCGTAACACCTTCACTTGGGTACACATATTCAACGGTACCTAACTCAAGTTGTGCCATATAGGTTTCGCCATTCCACATAACGCCCATTGGTACATTGCCTTGAATAAGTGGCCCCTTTGGTGAGTCAGACAAGAACAATTTAACATTAGGTAATAATTCAACTAATGCTTCATAAGCTTGACGAATTTCGTCTTCGTTAGTTGTGTTATTCTCAAAGCCTTTTGCTTTTAATGCCATTAAAAAGATATCTCGAACATCATCTAATAACAGGATTTGATCTTTAAACTCTGGTTTCCAAAGATCCTTCCACGACGTAATTGATGACGCATCCATCTCATCCGTATTAACGGCAACCGCAGTACTACCCCAAAGATACGGAATACTATATTTATTCTCAGGATCGTAAGCCTGATTCAGTAAGGTCGGCTCTAAGTTTTTAAAGTTCTTTAACTTAGATTTATCGATAGGCTGTATCAAATCCGCACGTTTCATTCGTTCAATAAAAAACGTAGTCGGAACCGCTAAATCATAGCCTTTACCATTAACTAATTGTAATTTAGCAAACATCGTTTCATTACTATCAAAGGTAGCAACTTCAACTTTAATACCCGTTTCCTTGGTAAACGAGCGTAATACAGAATCAGGGATATAATCAGCCCAGTTATAAAGCACAACCTTTTCTTGTGCCATTGATGAAAAACTGATCAGCATTGTTGCTGTTAGGGTTAACCATTTCTTCATTACAAACTTCCTTTTTTACGTAGTAGTAGTTGTGATATTACAATTAACATTACCGAGCCCACAAAGAGCAAGGTAGAGATAGCATTAACCTCTGGTGACACACCAACACGTACCATGGAATAGACTTTTAAAGGCAATATTTCATAGCCCGGTCCCGTCACAAAGGAACTTACAATTACATCATCTATTGATAAGGTAAAACTTAACAACCAGCCAGAAGCAATAGCCGGCAAGATCATCGGAAAAATGATTTTACTAAACACATTCCATTCATTAGCGCCCAAATCTCGTGCAGCTTCAGTCACGGACATATCCATGCCTTTTAAACGTGAAAACACACTGATAATCACAAAAGGCAAACAAAAAGTAATATGGGCAATTAATAACGACATATAACCAAGCTCAATACCTAAAGTGATAAATAAAATGAGCAACGCAATAGCCATCACAATATCAGGCGTTAGCATACTCACGAACACCAGTGATGAGACTGCACCTTTACCATAAAAACGGTAACGCTGTAATGCGACTGCCGCTAAAGTACCAATCACCGTAGCCGCTGTTGCACTAGTAAGCCCCACTTGTAATGTATGCCAACCGGCCTCCATTAAAGAGTCATTCTCAAATAGTTTTTCATACCATTTAAAGGTAAAGCCGTCCCATTTATAACCATAACGAGAAGCATTAAAAGAGTTCGTCACTAAGATTAAAATCGGTGTATATACATATAAAAGCACTAAACCGATAAAACCTAATTTAAAAATTCGAGTCATTAATGCCTCCAGCGCGATTCGACATTTTAGTCGCACGGTAATAAAGCCAAAGCATAAATGACAACAATGCGATCATTAATATGCTCAGTGCAGCGCCGAATGGCCAGTCACGAGTTTGAATAAACTGATTCTTAATAACATTCCCCAACAATGCATGCTTAGAGCCGCCTAATAAATCAGCCACAAAAAACATCCCCATCGCAGGTAAAATAACCATCAAACAACCGGCAATAATGCCAGGCAGTGTTAGCGGCAAAGTAATGCGTAATAAGCGTTCAGTAGCATTCGCCCCCAAATCTTTTGCAGCATCTAATAATTTAAAATCCAACTTTTCCATAGAGGAATAAATAGGCAAAATCATAAAAGGTAGCAAGATATAACTCAGTCCAAAAATCACAGCAAACTGGCTGTATAATAAGTCTAACGGTTTATCAATTAAGCCAATAAATTCTAGCCCTTGGTTAATTAACCCTTTTTTACCCAACAAAAATTGGATCGCATAAATACGAACCAGTGAATTGGTCCAAAAAGGCACAATCAACAGGAACAAAATAATACTACGCCAGCGTTGTGGTAAGCCCATTAGGCAGATTGAAAAAGGGTAAGCAATACTCAAACAAATAGCAGCCGTCATCATTGCCATGAAAACAGAGTCCCACAACAATGAAATAAAGCTCGGATCAAGTACACTCTTCCAGCCTTCTAAACTAAATTGATACTGGATTAAAAAATCAGCATCACGCGTTAAAAAGCTCGTAACTAAAACCATTAAGCTCGGCACTAAAACGAACAGTGCTAGCCAGCTTGTTGCTAGGCCAATCGCCCAAAAACGAAACTGATTAAATTGTTTGTTCATATGGCAATACCACTTCCCAACCAGTTATCCATTGTAATGCGACCTTTTGTCCTAAACGGTAATCAAAATCAGGGTCGTCTTCGTCAAAAAACTCACTCGCAATCACGTTTGTCCCCGTTGATAAACGAATATAAGAATCTAACGTTTTACCTTTATAGTTACACTCATGAATGTGCCCTTCTATATGTACTGTATTTTCAGCTAACTCAGGCTTAGTTAAACGCACATCTTCAGGACGCAGTAATACATGTACTTTGTCATCAACAGCAAAAGGATAATCAGTTTGTACTACCCAATCAGCCCCTTCTGCGGTCACTTCAACATGCTTATCATCAATTCGACGCACAACATGGCCATCAAATTGGTTGATTTCACCAATAAAACGCGCCACAAAAAGGTTCACGGGCGTTTCATAAATCTCACGCGGCGTACCAATTTGCTGCACTTTACCTTTATTAAGTACCACGATACGGTCTGACATCGACAACGCTTCTTCTTGGTCATGCGTTACGTACACAAACGTAATGTTAAGTTGGCGCTGTAATCGTTTTAACTCAACTTGCATCTCTTGACGCAATTTATAATCAAGCGCACTTAAAGATTCATCCAACAATAATAAACGAGGGCGATTAACCACTGCACGCGCAATAGCAACACGTTGTTGCTGTCCGCCAGACAATTGATGTGGTTTACGTTGTGCAAAGCTCTCTAAACGCACCATTCGAAGTGCTTCAAGTACACGTTCATTGATCTCTTCTTTTGCTACTTTATGCATTTTCAAGCCAAAAGCGATGTTGTCATAAACACTCATATGAGGAAATAACGCATAACTTTGGAATACAGTATTCACTGGGCGATGTTCAGCCTTAAGGATAGATATATCTTTATCGTCCAGCAGCACTTGTCCTTGGTCTTGTTGTTCAAAACCGGCAATAATGCGTAATACAGTGGTTTTACCGCAGCCTGAAGGGCCTAATAAAGTAAGAAATTCACCGTCGTAAATAGTAAGGTCTAAAGCGTCTAATACCGTATTATCGGCAAACGTTTTACTGACCCCATATAGTTGTAAAAGAGGTTGGCACTCAGTCACATTCAATATTCCAAAAGTCGAACCATAATGGCAGTTAAAATAAGCTTAAACTTGATAGGGTTTAAGAAAGTATAAAAAATAATAGATAGGATAAAGTGAAAACGCGATAGAGCCACTAAATTTAGGTGTTAGGTGAGTAATATCTTGTGTTTTTATGGGTGTAAAAACGGCCAAAATATTGCAAAAAATTAACCCCTTCTATTTTTTGCAGATTGTACATAGAAATTCTCTAAGCACAACGAAATAATTAAGCGATATCTAAGTTATTTATTAGCTTTTATTGGCGACTAAACATCAAAAAAATAAAGGAGTATTAAAGAGTGGCATCAAGGTTATTTTGATGTTCAAAATGAACGGCTTTTAGCGCTTTATTTGATAATAATAAAATTTATATTAAGACAGTTTAAAAGCAGGTTACGTTTTAAAATATAGTCTTTATTACGCGGTCTAAATAGAAGCACTTTAATCATCACCACTCATTTAAAATCACTCATTCTTTGAGCAGCTTAGGTTATTTACAAGGCTATTTTACGTGCACTTCTTTCTAAAGTGAGATTAATACGAATAAACATCCCCTGAATCGCTTCTACTTGAGCAGAGTCGCCGACTTCAGAAATGAGCTCTTGCGATAATAAATCAGAGGTTTGTTTAAAATCGTCATTACACTTGCCTTTGCTAGCTAATAAGAAGGCATCAGCCAATTTATGTTGCCATTGTTTTAAATACTTTAAATTTTTACCTGCTAAGTTTTCGCAAATTGACTGTACCCGAACCGTGGCATGACCTAAATTAAGTCCGGTTAAAGCAAGGTCGGTAATAGCACGAGAATGAGAACCTTGATCGTAATTAATCAATCTTAATAATCTATCTGACATTCGACGGTTGTACCAAATTGCAGGCGCTTTCTGGTGTTCAATGTCTATCAAGTCTTTATGGGTCGCTTTAAAAACTCGGCTTACTAATAGCTGAATACTAGGCCCTGTAAACAAATGAAAAATCCAAAACAAAATACTCACTCCGGCAAAAATAGCCATTGCCGCACTTAAGGTGTAATCAATTGAAAATGCCAAACTCATCTCGGTACTGGGTCTCACTAAAATCGAAAACGGCACACAAAAGCCTAAGCCATACGGTAATGTTTCACGATCAGCAAGTAATAGTAGCCCCAAAAAATAAGGGCCGGCTAATACCAACAATAATATTTCCAGCTGTCCGCCACTTTGCGATAGTAAATTAAGTGCGAAGAAAATCGTGACAAAAGAAGCCACCACCACCCCCATTAATAAGCGTTTAATCACCACACGTAAAACAGCTAAAGGTATACGCGCTAACATAATAGAAAAAATAACCGGTAAAATCATGACCATCAACGCAGCAGATAAACCAGTACTTATCCAAATACATGCACCAATAACAAATACCAATAACGTTCTAAAACCAACAATCACGCCCGCTAAAGGATCTCGGTAAGTCAGCATACTTGGAGCATTCAACAAGGTTTTATCACGCTCCTCTAGTGCTTTATATGCACGTAGTAAAATAGTTAAATCCGCTGCTATATCTAAAGCAACATTAAACATGTGTGATTCAAATGGCGCCTCGCATGTGTTATTGACTCGCCATTCAGTTAACTCTTTACGAAAGTGTTTAATTTCCTTAGCGCAAAATTCATAATTATCCGATGCAGCAATACTTGTCAGTACAGCTTTAAGTCGATCAAACAATTCTTTTAAATCAGAAGTAATTAGCGCTGAATGATTACGTTGTAAACGTCCAAAAATTTGAATCAATGCCAATAAAGATAATACTTTTTGTGCTAATTGATTGGCCGCTCTTGAACGACCTGGTCCTTTTGGCCCTTCATAACGTACTGCACTGGAGTCGTCGTTGATAGCGCCTAACGTAGCCATCACACCATCGATTTGAGTATGGCGTTTTTCATGTGTCCCTTTAGTATCGAGTTCTTTCACGAGATAATCTAACGTTTGGTTTATCACCGTTCTCGCTTGATTTTGTAGTGAGTGTTTTATTTTTACAGGCCAAAATAAATGGCTAACAAGACCGGCGCAAATAGATCCTATAATAATCTCACTCATGCGAGCTTGAGCGACATCGAATATACCTTGGCTACTAACAGAAGTGGGATCAACCATTACTAAAAGGACAATAATTTCCGCAGTTACCGCGGCCATTGCAAAAGCATAAACAAAATTAGCTTGTCTCACCATGGCTGATAATGCTGAATTTAACCCTAACCAAATAGCCAGCGTACCTAATGCTAAATACGGGTAAGGCATCAACATACTTAACAATAAGATGCCAAATAAGCCCCGATAATGGTTCCTATTATTTGGCAAATTGCTTTTTCAATGACTAACCCACTTTCAGGACGTAACTGTAAAAAAATAGCAGAGACTAATGCCCAATAAGGTCTTTCGAGATTAAGCGCCATTGCGATAGTTAACGCCATGGCCATCGCAAGCACACCTTTTATCGCAAAAATAACGGCCTGTTTTTTCGGAAAAAATAAATTACGTAAAACGACACCCAAAGTCTTCTCCTTATTGTGTCGCGAGATGTATGGTGGCTGTCATACCGGCACTCAGTTGAGTGTCTTGTGGTAGTTCGTCTAACTGAATATCAACAGGAATACGCTGTGATAGACGTACCCAGTTAAACGTTTGTTGAACCTGTGGTAACAGTTGGCTATTACTTTGTGTATTAGTATTCGCAATGGCTTTACCGACACTCACCACATGCCCGGTGAGTTGTTTACCTCCACTCAGCAATGCTATTTTGGCTTGTTGATTTTCATGAATCAGTGGAATTTTGGTCTCTTCGAAATAACCTGTTACATAAAAAGAGTCAGATTTTACAATGGCAAAAACTGAAACGCCCTGCGCTATGTAATTACCTTGGCGTAAATTCAAATTAATTATTTGGCCCGACACAGAGGCAACAATCTCAGTTCTATCAACATTTAACTGCGCTAAATCCTGCTCTGTTTTAGCAAGGTCATAACTTGCTTTTGCAATGTTTCTATTGATGCGAGTTAGTTCTAAATCTTCTTCACTGATTGCTTTCTGAGTATTTAATGCTACTCGGCGGTTGTATTTATGCTTAGCTAACTCCCACGTTAATAATGCACTTTCCGTATTCGCTTTGGTCTTTTCTAAAGCGGCTTGATAACGTTTATTATCCACACTAAAAAGTAATTGTCCTTTCTTAACGACTTGACCATCTTTCACATTTAAAGTGGTCACCCAACCTGAGACATCTGCCGCTACGGTAACAATATCTGCTCGAATCCGTCCGTCACGAGTCCAAGGTGTATGCATATAATCAGTCCAAACCCAACGCCCAGCAAACACAGCAGCAATCACGATAGCAATGGTAAAAGTAATACGTAGATATTTTTTCATAAAATTTATCTTCCACTCAATAAATAGACAGTTAAGGCGAAATAGCAGACAAAAAGTGACACTTCAAACCATGCGACTTTCCAAAGTCGATCATGCCAATCTAGACGGTGTAAAGTAAAACGAGTTAATGCAGATAAGAGAAAAGCTATCGGAATATAAATAACCAAAGGACTAAACGCCATCCCACCTAAGACCACTGCTTGCATCATCAATATATATCCTATATTTCATTTGTTAGAAAAGGCCAGTCGTAAAATGAATACACCAAGATTTTTAATTAGGTAATCGAAATAATTAATCAATGGTCAGAAGAAAAGAACAATAAGAGTAGAGTTTCGTTTATTTGACATTGTTTGTTACCGACAATGACATACAAGTTTACTAATAAAGCACCTCTTTTTAAAGTAACTAAACGTTTGTTTAACAATTAAAGATCACTACAACCTTACAATAAATAAAGCGTAACAACCTTTTTCTTGGGCATTATCATCAATCAAAAAATCATGAATAAATAGTTTATGTTAATAAATACAAAATAATTGAAATTTAAAATGATATTCAAGGGTCTGTAGTGGAACGGTCTATTTCTATTTTCAAGTGTCAAACCGTTTTTCGTTTACTAAAGTACTATAACGTCGTTTATAGGCTTTATTTAAAATCTTTACAATTTAACTTACAGGTATTTTTTATAATGATTCGTTTTAAAACTCTTATGATTGGCTTATTGATGTCGATGAGCTTAATGTCAACCGTTGCACACTCTCAAGATTCAACTTCAAGTCAGCAAATAAAACCAAAGGTCATTTTCTTTGATGTTAATGAAACACTGCTAGACTTAGGCAACGTAGGTAAATCAGTGTCTGAAGCACTAGGTGGAAGAGATGAGCTCGTCCCTTATTGGTTTACTACCATGCTACATTACTCATTAGTAGGTAACGTAACAGGCGAGTATAATAGTTTTGCTGAAATTGGTATTGCATCATTAGAAATGATTGCAAACCAGCAAAACATCAAACTAACACCAGAAGAAGCGCGCACAGCAGTATTAACTCCCTTCAGAGACTTAGCACCGCATAAAGATGTTGTTGAAGGTTTGAAAAAATTACGTGCAATGGGATACACCATGATCACGTTAACTAACTCATCTGATGCAGGTATCGCGGCTCAACTTAAAAACTCAAATCTAGCGCAATATTTTGATGGTTCATTAACGGTTCAAAACTTAAAAACATTTAAGCCTGATTTAAAAGTATATGAATGGGCACAAAAAGAAATGAATGTAGCACCTGAAGATGCAATGTTAATTGCAGCACATGCTTGGGATTTAGCAGGCGCAGATAAAGCAGGTTGGAAAACTGCATTTATTATGCGTCCAGGTAAAGCACTTTACCCACTTGCAGCAAAACCAGACCTGATTGGACGCGATCTTATTGAGATAGCAAACCAATTAGAAGCAAGCGCTAAATAAGTATTAAGTTAAATATTCACTTTTATTCTGTTATTGAAATGGAGTCAAGAGAAGTGATATATCAAAACTGATTTAATATTATGTTGAACACCTTAGCCTTATATTAGGTTCTGGTGTTCGATAATAATTTTTCCCGCTTTATAAATTTTGATACTCTTATCTCTTTATAAGAATTAATCTCTTGCCATGTTCACTTTATAATTCATCATTTTATAAAGCTTTGCCTCCACACGATGATGTCGAACGTCCATTTTAAAGTCAATATATTAAAATCGGCCAAATATCAAACAAAAATATTGAATAGTAACTTTACTCAATAAAAATAATCTGCTCCCTGTTTTTATGACTATTTACAGCCTCAGGTCACTACCTATAACTTAGTACTCCTAGCAACAACCCTCTATTATCGCCTACAAATCATCCAACATTCATAATGATTAACATTGATTTTCATATTAAATGAAAATTAATAACAATTTATTAACAATTTCATTGGAAAATATTTATACTAGTCTAGAAACCAAAAAATGTGACGCAGATCCGAAATGGTGACGTTTTTTGCAAAGTCAGACAATTCTCAATACCGACCTTAATCTGGAGAAACCATGAAAGCTGTAAAAATCATCGATAGAAAACAAGTTAGACCCACTGACGCTTATATCGAAGACAATATGGAACCAAAAACAATTGCATTCAGTACCATTACGGTTGTTCAACAAATGATGGATGTCGACGCTAACATCGCCGGCAATGTTCATGGTGGTTCAATAATGAAATTAGTCGACAATACTGCTTGTATGGTTGGCATGCGCCATACTGGTGGCAATGCCGTCACGGCTTCGCTTGACCGTTTAGATTTCCACTCTCCTGTTTATGTTGGTGATATCCTAAGAATAAAAACAAGTGTTAATTATGTTGGCTCAACATCAATGGAAATTGGTGCTCGAATTGAAGCTGAAGCAGTATTAACCGGTGAAGTTCGACATACTGCATCTGCCTATCTCACCTTTGTTTCTCTTGATCCAGAAGGGAAACCTCGTCATATTCCGCAAATTATTTGTGAAACGGATAGAGAACGAGAACGTTTTACAGCAGCGTTAAAGCGTAAAGAAAAACGTTCAGAAGCAAGACAAGAAGTAAAGGACAAAGCAGAAGCGAAGCACCCACAAACTGAAAAAAGCGCTTAAATAATCAATAGTCTTGTAACATCATAAAATGAAGAAAAATTAAGCACTAATAGTTAAAAAGGTTAAATTAGCCGTTGAGACCCTGTAAATAATTCTCTCAAATCTACATCAGCTAAAAATTTAACCTTTTAACCTTTTAACCTTTTAACCTTTTAACCTTTTAACCTTTTAACCTAGCAATAAACCCTCAACAATTTCCAGTAAGCAAATAAATAATCCAAATTACCCATTAATATATTTAATATCGCTTGAATCTAAGCCTTTATATTGAAAAGAACATTGTTCAAAAAAAGTGCAGATTAATAAAATTCAAACCAGATTGGTGCTAAACCATTAATTGCATTAAAGACAATATTAGTAAACCAATGATAACTAAGCATAAAATATTAAAAATTTATTGGCATAATTCTTTCATTAACTCATTTATTCGGCGAGATCTCTAAATAATCACTTAATTGAAGTTAACAATATTTTACAGCCCTATTACCTAAAAAATGAATCACATACAAATAATCTTGGTATTGCCATAATGAAAGTGAAACAACCACTACATTAAAGCCATCTCTATTGGAGTTATATGTTACGTGCACTAATCCCGATTTCCTCATTACTCATGTCTAATGCCTTTTTATTACTTGGGCACGGCTTGTTATTAACATTGTTACCGATTGCGGCTAGTGAAGCAGGTTTTTCCGATACTCAGGTCGCATTGACAGGTTCAGCCTACTTCTTGGGATTTGTATCGGGATGCTTAGTAACCCCTTATATGCTAAAAAGAGTTGGCCATATCCGAAGCTTTGCAGTACTAGCAACCTCCTATTCTGTCGTGATCTTAATTTTCCCTTTATTACCTGAATTTTATAGTTGGATGTTACTTCGATTCGTCATAGGTGTTGTTATTTCAGGCTTATATATGATCATAGAGAGTTGGTTAAATGGTAATGCAACGCCACAAAATCGCGGTTCAATACTTTCTATTTACACAACCCTCAATTTAATCATGGTGATGTGTGGGCAACAATTATTTAACTTAGGGGCAGCTGTAGAAGATGTCATGCTATTTAGTTTAGCAGCGATATTAATATCCATTGCGATCATTCCTGTTTCACTTACACGCTCTGCAGCACCGGCTGTGGTACATCAAGTGAAATTAAATATGGTCAAGGTTTGGCAACACTCACATATAGCCCTTATTGGAGCTATCGTAGCAGGATTAGTGACAGGTGCTTTTTGGTCTTTAGCCCCGATATATGCGACGGATAATGGTTTTGATAGCAGTCAATTAGGTCTATTTTTATCCGCAACCGTACTCGGAGGAGCTTGTTTTCAATTACCGTTAGGAAAACTATCAGATAAGTTTGATAGAAGAACGGTGTTGATGTATGCCGCTTTAATGGGATCAGCCGTTTCACTATCATTCGTTTATTTACCTCATTTTGTTAGTATCTTTGCAGGTTGGCCGGCTTTTATTTCTGCTTTTTTCTGGGGAGGTAGCTGCATGACCTTGTATGCAATATGTTTAGCTCATGCAAACGATAACGCAACATCTGATGATTTTGTGGAAATAAGCAGTGCTATGCTTATCACATTAGGATTATCATCGGCTATTGGCGCTCCCTTAGCATCATTAACGATGGGTTTAATGGGGGCCGATGGACTTTATGCTTTTACTAGTGGATCACTTATCATCTTTTTTATCATCGTTTTATTTAGACGTCGTAGTCATATTCCACCATCAACGTTAGAAGAAAAAGAAGAGTTTCGAACCGTGACTGATATGGCAGGACCTGCCGCCTATGAAATGGATCCTCGAACAGAAGTTGATGCTATCGAAGAGAATGAAAAATAAAAATTAAACGGTTATCACATTTAATGATAGCCGTTTAATTGGAGCAGAAAGTTTAAAATGAAGTGATAATGGTCGTATTAATGGCAACTTTAAATTCTATCTGACATAACCATGATGAGATGGTAGGTGAGGGTTATAAAAACCTAACTTCATTTTTAAAATCACTTCCCATATTATCACTTGATTGAACATTACTATCGTTCAAACTAACAACATCACCTGTTTGCTCTAAAATAGCCCTCTCTATTTTTTCATTCGTTACTTCACCATCGATGTACACAATATTTACATCATCCTCATTAACAGAAGCTGAACCACCAGGTAAATAGATAGTGCCATTATTAAAATCAACTGCAAAGGCAATCACTCCAGGCACAAGAAAGAACAATAAGCCGATAGCGTTTAATGCCACAATCCCTACATCAAGTTGACCTGAACTTTGGCCTTTTCTTTCTGGTTTTAAAATAGTGCCGCAGCCTGAAAGCTGAATAGTCAGAGCAAGGGTCAATGGTATAGCAACAGACTTTTTAACTTTGATGTTCATTATATTTTCCTTAGATTATAAAATATTATTGTGTGGCAAGCTAACGTGGTTAAACCGAACTACTTTCTCAACATCATGTGAATAAAAGTTTCATATTTAAAAAGTATGTAGCTAAAGGCTACGTGATTAAAAGCTACGTAGATAAAAGTAATGGGGAGATAGTATTTTCTATGTTCACTCTATTTTATTGAGTTTCCAAAGCCTCATACAACCCTGAATACTCAAACCACACTCTTTTACGTGTGCAACCATGGTCTTTTAATACACGTTTAGTTGACGCTGGATTATTTTTTAAAGCCACTACAGGACGAATCGGACGTTGAACCAAATTTCCTGAACAATTAGGACAAGTAAAATCTAATATTGTTTCCGTACAATTAAAACAGAATGTACATTCAAAACTACAAATAAAAGCATCAACAGACTCGGGGGATAAATCTTTATCACAACATTCACAGTTAGGTCTTAGTATTAACATTTAAAACTCCATTCTAAATAAACATATAAAAGTGCTTAAGTAGATAACATTAACGTTATAACAAACAAATAACGATTCTCTGTTTATTACAGAATAAGTTATACATTAAAGCCCTGTCATAAGATCACTTTATCTTAAAAGCTCAGCGAAATAACTGAGCATAAAATTTTAGAGTTGAATCAAGAATAACATTTCATTATTTTACCTCCTTTCCCCCTAACAAATACTTTATCTACTCACTTTATTTTTTGTAATAATTTACCTACCAACATCGACACGCACAACTACATAAGTGATAATGACGCCCCATTAATCATTGCAAACAATTTACTGTTCTATTTGTAGTACTGTTTCGTTCACTTAAAAATAAACACTAAACGCTGCTAAAACCACAAGAGTAAAAAATGACTGTAAAAAATATAGTAAATGAAAGCAGCAAAAGCGAAGCTAGTGATTCAAAAATACAAATGAGTAAAGAAGACCTTAGACAAAGTAAGCCAACAAGAAACGAATATCTAGACAAAGCCAAAACGCCCTTAATAGTTGTCTTAGATAATGTCACTAACAGCTATAATATTGGCGCTTTTATTCGCTTAGCTGATGCATTTGCTATCGAAAAAGTGATTATATGTGGCGCAGGTGCTTTGAGTATTTCAGATAAAAAAATGAAAAAAGCATCTCGAAATGAAGCAAAATGGGTAACAGTTGAATATAGAGATAGTACAACAGCAACCTTAAAAACATTCATAGATGAAAGTTATACTGTTTACAGTGTTGAACTATGCCATGGTTCTGTTGATTACAGCGAGGTTAAGTATTCACGCAAAACAGTTTTAGTCTTAGGTAATGAACGTAAAGGTGTAAGTGAAGCGGCATTAAAACTCAGTCACCAACATATACACATTCCTATGTTTGGTATGGGGAACTCACTTAATGTATCCACCGCAGGGGCTATTGTATTAGCTGAATGTGCCAATCAAATCAGAAAGCAGTAAACCAAAGGTAGTAATCTGATTAAGGATTAGTTTTAACATATCTTATTAAAGAATAGTTACCTATAAAGCAGTTCAATATTAATAATAGCTACATCAAGAATACAGTCCCAATATCGATGTATAGTAAACACATGCACTAGACATAAAGTACAAAACCACTTTATTTTACTTGCTATGGATAGCGAATTCGTCAAAATCTATCACCATTAATTAAACAGCGATGTAACTATTTTAGTTTTTTTATTGGCTCCTCACTACTAAATTTTATTACTACCTAATCTCACCCCTGAATAATAAAAAACACAATATCATCAAATATCAATATGTTAAGATCTTAATATTATACCGTACTATTAATTTTTCTTATCCGAAATTGAGATTGCTTATATAATTAAGCCAATCTGGATAAATAAATGACTAGATAATTACTTAGATTGGTATTAAAACCATTTTAAAAAATAAATCAGGTTAAATTCATTTACATTCGCTTGTTTAAGATAAAACCACTTAATATCAACACAATATAGGTTAGTTAAACCTCACAACACACAAGAAACAGTGTTTTACTCTGCACATATAATATATTCAGCACAATAAACTACCATCGCAGAAAAAAACCTTTAAATTCAGTTAATGAAACCAAAGAAAAATACCTATACTATTTAGACAAGAAACAACTTGTTTAAAATCAAATAACCTACAAGGAAGTAAATATGAGAAATATACGAGAAGTTTTATCTGTATTTTTATTAGCCTTTAGTACCAGCGCTTTTGCCGAAGAAGCCGGTTCTTTTGGTCAGTCTATTGCAGCATTTAGTGAATTAGTCGATGGTTTTTTTAATGACTATACGGGATGGTTTGTTGCTTTAATTTTTAAAAGTGTACCAATTGGCGAAGCTAACTTTCCTCTTATCGTAGGTTGGTTATTATTAGCAGCACTCATCTTTACTATTTACTTTGGTTTTATTCAATTTAGACGTGCAGGCATGGCGATTGATATTGTTAAAGGTAAATACACTGATCCTAACTCTAAAGATGAAGGTGAAGTATCTCATTTTCAAGCATTAACAACTGCGCTTTCAGGGACTGTTGGCCTAGGTAATATTGCTGGTGTAGGTGCGGCTCTTGCGATTGGTGGCCCAGGTGCAACATTCTGGATGATTCTATGTGGCTTATTAGGCATGGCATCTAAATTTTGTGAATGTACTTTAGGTGTTAAATACAGAACGATTTTGCCGTCAGGCGTTGTTTCTGGTGGTCCAATGTATTACTTAAGCCAAGGTTTAAGCGAGAAAGGTTTAGGCGGTCTAGGTAGAGCATTAGCGATCGGCTTTGCATTAATGTGTATTTTAGGTGCGCTAGGTGGCGGTAACATGTTCCAGGCTAACCAAGCACACGCAATGTTAACGTACGCTTTTGATGTACCAAGTGAATACGGTATCATCACTGGTGTGGTATTAGCAGCATTAGTATTCTCTGTTATTGTGGGTGGTATGCCTTCAATTGCATCAGTAACAGAAAAAGTGGTTCCTTGGATGGCTGCTCTGTATGTTGGTATGGCCGTTATCGTTATTGTGGCTAATATCAGTCAAGTTGGTCCTGCATTCGCCGCTATCTTCGAAGGTGCATTCACAGGTGCAGGTGTTGTAGGTGGTTTTGTTGGTGCGTTAATTCAAGGTTTAAAACGTGCAACTTTCTCCAATGAAGCAGGTGTTGGTTCTGCAGCAATTGCTCACTCAGCAGTAAAAACAAAAGAGCCAATCACTGAAGGTTTAGTATCATTACTAGAACCATTTATTGATACGGTTGTGATTTGTACAATGACAGCATTAGTTATTACCATTGCTGGTTTAAACGTTGCACCATACGATGGTAGCGGTTTAACAGGTGTAACACTAACTGCCGCTTCATTTACTGAAACAGCTGGTGTATTTAAATACTTACTAGCATTAGCAGTCGTTATGTTTGCATTCTCAACAATGATCTCTTGGTCTTACTACGGTCTAAAAGCATGGACTTACCTATTCGGTGAAGGTAAAAGTAAAGAGTTAGTATTTAAACTAATGTTCTGCGTATTTGTTGTTATTGGTGCGACGATTCAGTTTGGTGCCGTTATCGACTTCTCTGATGCAGCTATCTTTGCAATGTCTATTTTCAATATCATTGGTTTATATTTCTTAATGCCAGTTGTGAAGAAAGAACTACAATCTTTCATCGCACGAGTTAAATCAGGCGAAATAAAAACCTACGAAAAGCATTCTAAATAAGCATCTAAATAGAGTTATGATTGTTAATGTCCAACATTAACAATCAATTCATTAAACATGCGAGTACCGACATGTTTTAAAATGAATATTTCACTTATCCTAAGGCTAGCGCAATAAAATGCGCTAGCCTTTTTTTATACAAAAATTTCTGCTTTGTATATGTTATTTGTAAACATAACATCCTATACTCATGTTTTTTAAAATATGACATCAGCCTAAAAAGTAAACCAGACGGAACATGGTTAACCAAGCTCTCTATAACGAGAGAACATACGGTGGAAAAGGATCAATATGCAAAATACGGCCAAACTAACCATTGATTTAAATCGCCCTTTACTCAAGGATGGTCCAAATTTTTTATCTCATACTGTAATTGTTGCAGACGATTTAGCACACTTAAAACCAACGATTACTGCTATGTTATTCTGCATGGTATATATTGTAGTCGGCAGTTTTCTACTGATTCTTGCTACTTACCTATTAATCGTGACAACCATGTATGATCTTGTTATTTTTGTAGGTGGCTTTGGTATTGCTATTGCAACTTTTGGTTTATCTCTAATTCAGCCTTTTTTGAAACGAGCTAGTTTCAATAAAACATCGGGGCTTTTTGATAACCATAGAGATAGAGACGTAAAATTACACCACATTACTTCCTTACAAATTAACAACAAAATTATCCAGTCTAAACACGCTCCAAATTATCACTGTTATGAACTCAATTTATTAACAGAGCATGGGCGAAGAATTAATATTTTAAATCATAATAATCAACAGCAGCTGTTACAAGATGCTGAATTATTAGGAGATTTCCTACAGGTTGAAGTAAATGATTGCCGTAGAGAAATCATCTTATAAGCTCAACAATATAAAATTTAAGCACAATGTTAATCTACATTGATTAGATAATAATGAAGTATTTTGTAGACAATAGTTATGAAGCTTATGGTAATAACAATAAAGTTTATAGAAGATTTTAAGCCATTGGTTAAATCATTCCTCTTTCTTTAAAAGGTTTATTTTATTAACAATGAATTAGAGCGTTATATGAATGCAATTTTTAAATAATTCTATTAATTATCGCTTTTATATTAAGCACCTATTGTTATATTATTGATTGCATTCTTTCAATCGTTGTTCACAACAAATCTCTCCATAAACGATTTAAATAATGACAAAAAATACGCAAAAATACGCTTAGTAACGTTCATTAATACTCTATTTTATTCATACACTACAATATAAAGAATTTACAATATGACCACTTATTTTATTCAAGCTGCTCTTTACCTTTTAGTCGCGGTAATATGCGTTCTTTTTGCTAAAAGATTTGGATTAGGCTCAGTGCTTGGTTACCTCAGTGCAGGTGTAATCATTGGCCCTATTACCGGATTAGCAGGCGAAGAAACAAACACTATTCAGCATTTTGCAGAATTTGGTGTTGTCATGATGCTCTTTATTGTTGGTTTAGAGTTATCACCTAAAGCCTTATGGAATATGAAAAACAGATTGATTGGCTTAGGTGGTTTACAGATTGGGTTAACAACATTAATTATCACTTCCCTGGGTGTCGCATTTGATTTTCCATGGCAGCCGTCACTGGTGGTCGCCCTTATTTTTTCTCTGTCATCGACAGCGATTGTAATGCAAAGTTTTGCAGAAAAATCGCTTAATAAAACAGATGGAGGTCAGGCAGCATTTTCGATCTTGTTATCGCAAGATATCGCAGTAATCCCGATGCTTGCAGTGATCCCATTATTAGCTATTCCGGCGTATTTTGGTATGCCTGAAGCCAGCTCATTAATCACAGACCATCATAATGTATCGTTGGTTGAGAACTTATCGGGTTGGCAATATGCAGGCGCGATTGTAATCGTGATTGGTTTGATCATCGCTGCTGGACATTATATATCTAAACCCTTATTTACATTGGTTGCCAAATCTGGTCTACGAGAACTTTACACTGCTACAGCATTATTATTAGTTATTTCTATTTCAGCATTAATGAGCGTCGTTGGTTTATCGCCAGCGTTAGGGACATTTTTAGCAGGTGTTGTGCTAGCAAACAGTGAATTTCGCCATGAATTAGAAAGTAATATTCAACCTTTTAAAGGATTATTGTTAGGTTTATTTTTTATCACTGTGGGCGCAGGTATTAGCTTTGCTGTAATTAGTGATAACTTCTTATTAATCAGTGGATTAACTATTTCAGTAATCGTTATAAAAGCAGCCGTATTGTTAAGTTTGGCTGTTATTTTTAAGATAAAAAAATCAGATGGTTGGTTATTAACATTAAGCTTAGCGCAGGCTGGTGAATTTGGTTTTGTGGTATTAAGCTTTTCATCACAAAGTCAGGCGTTACCACCAGAATGGGTTGCTATTCTCTCCCCTGTTATCACGCTTTCTATGTTCTTAACGCCACTTTTATTCATATTCTATGACAAAGTGATCACCAAAAAATATCTCGTTGTTCAACCGAAAAAAGAAGCAGATAGTATTGAGAAAAAAGGCCAAGTCGTTATTGCAGGCATTGGTCGTTTCGGACAAGTCATCAATCGCTTGTTGATGGCAAATGGTTTTGAAACAACCGTAATAGATCGTTCAACCGATATGATTGACCGTGTTAGAAAAGTGGATATTCATGCTTATTATGGCGATGCAACAGATTCCAGTTTGCTATATACAGCCGGCCTTGAAGAAGCGTCGTTATTAGTGATTGCCATTGATGGCCCAGAAAACATATTGCACTTAGTAAAACATGTGAAGCAATTCCATCCGCACCTACCTATCGTTGCCAGAGCGTATGACCGTGGACATGCCTATCTTCTCGAAGAAGCAGGAGCAGACCACGTATTTATTGAATCTTACTTTACGGCATTAGAAATGAGTAAAAGCGCGTTAAAAGTATTAGGCTTTGATGAGAAAAAAGCTGAAAAAGCCAAAACTCTTTATTATCAAACTGAACTAGATCACCATGAAGAACTGCATAAAGCTTGGAATGATGCGAATAAAGAAAGCTATCTATTTAACGACTTTATTGAATTGTTTGTTTCCTTAGAAAAAGAGATGAGAGCAGCAATGAAAGAGCAGATAAGTAACGATAGTAACGATAGTAACGATAGTAACGATAGTAACGATAGTAACGATA
>NZ_JBAKBA010000030.1:0-50471 GCF_038155225.1 Psychromonas arctica
ACGACCTTCGGGTTATGAGCCCGACGAGCTACCAGACTGCTCCATCTCGCGTCCGTTTAAGTGCGGCGAATAATATAGAGATCACATTATATTGCAAGCGTTATTTGGTGTATCTAAGCAAATGAGATGCTAGTTGCTTAAAGAACAAGCGAATTGTCTTAATCGTTCATAATTAAAGGTATATCTATAATATTAAGTGAAAATAATGATGTTGTTTAGATGAGCTACTTTTAATACTAAAAATAGGGGGAGGTAATTGTATGAATTTTATTCATCATACAATTACTATCACACAATCTAAATAAGGAACAAGCATTTAGTTTTTAACGGGGTATTATTGCACTTTTAAACATTTAGTCTTTTAAAGCTAACTTAAATTTTATAGAAAGAGGTAAACATGGATAGCAACGGTTCTAAGCCGGGTAATTCAGTTCTCGAAGAGCTCACAGGGTTTAAACCCAAAGCATTTGTCATTATTATCGCTGTTGCGTATATGTCATTATTAACTATTCCTGCTGCTATTAATTCAGTAGGTTTGCCTGCTATGCCGATCGTTATAGGTGTGATGCTTATTCAGTATGGTCTTTTGTACTTTGTAGGTAAAATACATGGCAGTAGTATTTTAAAAACAATGACGGGTAATGGGTTCATTGGTTGGTTAATGTGGTTAGCATTGGTATGTATGTTAATGCTACCTGTAATCCACTTATTAACTATGTTTGGAATAATAAATATTGGCTCTTAAAGTCAATAAAATCTGCTATCTAACCTAAGTTCTGGTTAATGGAAGCGGAATAGCATTTAAAATCATTAGGTTATACTTTTTACTTGTCAGTGCCGTTAGTTTTGTGCAGTTCAAGGCGAATTATTGAGAGATAATTTAAGGCATCGCGGAAATAGCGGTGTTGTATCGCTTTGCTTATCCAGAACTGAGATTATCTAACATTATATGAGTGAAAATTAAAAAAGGTAATAACAATACAACTGCTTGTTACCTTTACTTTTATTTTGATGCAAACTTCAATTAACATCCCTTAAAACTTAATTTCTATATTTATTTTATAATTAGTTTACTAACTAACTTCTTCTTTTGTTGCCTATAATACAACGACCATAACGATATTATTTACTTATTGAATGTTTCTTATCGCATTATTTAACCCATCAATTATCTTAATATGACATCAACTTTCTTAACATATAAATGAAATTAACTCATTACCTGTTATACCAATATTATAAAAATAGGTGTCATTAACTATTTTTTGGAAATTACTCTTATGAAAAAAATCATCATTTTTACATTACTTAGTGTGTTGTTTTTGTCTGCTTGTACGGAGAATCTATCTACTTCTGAAAAGCTAATGGCTAATCCAACTGAAATAAAAATTACCTCATTAGATGATCTCAATGCAGTATTCAAAAAACTAGATTACACCCCTGAAGATTGGGATAACGGCATCAAAGAAGTTCCTCGCTTAACGTTTGAAAGCATTAGTCCAAAATGGCAAGATATCTCTAAGAACATGCCCGTTGAAAATAAAAAAAGCATTTTCTTACGTTTGATATTACCGTTAGTTTTAGTGTCAAATGAAAATATTTTGCGTGAACGAGAAATCGTTAAAATCGCTAAATTAACCTCTCCTGAACTGATTTCTATTGCGCTTAAATATGAAGTTATTGAAGATGAAACAACGGCTTTAACCAATGCAGACAAACAAACATTATTGAAGCGCGTTAATATTATTCCACCTTCGTTAGCATTAGCACAAGCCGCCGAAGAAAGTGCATGGGGAACTTCACGATTTGCGCTTGAGGGAAATGCATTTTTTGGGCAATGGGATTTCAGCGGTAATGGCATTAAACCAAAACAACAACGTACTGAATTAGGTAATTACGGCATTGCTCGTTTCGATAGTCCTTTAGGCTCAGTGGAGGGGTACATGTTAAACATTAATACTACTTCTGCTTATAAGTCACTGCGTAATTTGCGCGCTAAACAAGTGACTGCAAGTAAACCATTTTCAGGCCTATTACTCGCAGGTACCTTGATCAAATATTCTGAACGTGGTCAAGCTTATATCGATGGATTACGTAGTTTAATTCGTTATAACAAACTAAGCGTAACCGACGATACTTTCTTATCTGATAATAATTTAGTACATCTCGTGTACTAAGTATTCGTACTTTCTTTACTCTATAGTATTAATTCTTATCGATTTTACTATTGAATTTAATACTATAGAGACCCATTAAAATTGTGAAATCCATACCCAACTTAGCTATTTTCGATAAATTAATGGAAAGCATTTGCACCGGATCACGATTTCAGAGCATAACTAAATCTAAATATTTTTTCTGAATTATGCTCTTCTTATTTAATATTAAGTGATGTTGTAACACTTCGGACTCACTACACCAAATACCAAGGATGATAATATGCGCACTCGGATGCAAGGACTTCATTTATTCAAAAAATCACTACTCGTTAGTACCCTTTCTCTTTCTGTTATGCAAGTTAATGCCGCGGGCTTCCAATTAAACTCACAATCTGCAACAGGATTGGGCCGTGCTTTTGCGGGTGATGCCGTTATTGCTGATAATGCGTCTGTTATGGGGCGTAATGCAGCTGCAATGGCATTGTTTGATAAAACAGCGTTATCTTTAGGAGTTAACTTTTTAAAGACTGATATTTCAATATCAGATGGTGTCTATACAGGACCAACAGCTCCTAGTGGGGCAAATTCAAATTATGATGATGCAGGTGGTGTGTCTGTATCACCTAATATTCACGTTATTTTTCCAATTAACGATAAGTTTGCTATTGGCGCCAATTTATATAGTAATTTTGGCACTCGAACGGATTTTGATAATTCCTTTACAGGTTCAGAATTTGGTGGATTGACCGATGTTAAAAGTTTGAATTTAGGGTTAGCCGCTTCTTACCGTATCAACCAACAATGGAGTGTTGGTGCTGGGATCGATATTATTTATGGAGTAGGGGAGTTAAAGCGAACTCTCGATATTGGAGTTGCTGAAATTACAGCCTTAGATGCTGATGTTGATGGCTTTGCTGTAGGTTTTAATTTAGGTGCCGTATTTGAATTAAATAAAAATAATCGTTTTGGATTGTCTTATCATTATAGCCCTGAATTAGAAGTAGAGGGAGATGTTACCCGTAATAATGTAACCACTGAAGATGATTCTTTATATTTAGGATTACCTGATATGGCTGAGTTTTCTGGTTACCACCGTATTAAAGATACCAAATATGCGGTTCATTATAGTGTGCAATGGATTGGTTGGTCTTCATTCGATACATTAGAGTCTGACGCTACAGGTACAGTGAGTACTTATAAGTGGAAAGATACAATGCACTTTTCACTTGGTGGTACTTATTACTTAAATGAAACTTGGACATTACGCACAGGTTACATGTACGACATGAGTGCTCAAGATGAGGTGACTTCAATATCAGTGCCTGACTCAGATCGCCAATGGTTTTCAGGCGGCTTTACTTATCACTTCTCTGAAAGCAGTAATGTGGATTTTGGTGCTACTTATTTGTTAGGTAAAAACGTATCAGTTTCAGAAAGCACTGCATTATCTTCTATCACTGGTACAACACATGCAGATGCATTATTAATCGCAGTACAGTATAGCCACGAATTTTAGGCTTTGTTACTTTACTATTAATAACGTTTATTAAATTAACAAAAAAGCGCCGAAGGGCGCTTTTTTATTAGCAATAGAAATACAAACTATTACTAATAAGTGAGTTGCAGTAATCAGTTAATTATTTTTAGCTTGCTTGGCTTTTTCAGCACGTAACTTACGCATTTCTTTCGGGTCTGCTGTTAATGGGCGATAAATTTCAATGCGATCACCTTGTTTGACAGTATTTTCTAATTTATCTGGTTTACTAAAAATACCAACAATCGCTTTACTTGGGACAATTTCTGGAAAGTGTTTAACAATACCCGATAGCTTAATACAGTTTTCAATAGTCGTGCCGCTAGGTACTTGTAAGGACAATAACACTTGTTTATGAGGGAGGCCGTAAACGACCTCTATATCAATTAACTGATTCATCTATTTTAACTCTCAACTTTAACACTTAATTTTAACACTTAATTTTAATACTTAATTTTAATACTCAACTTTAGAATTAACTAAAGCGAAAATTAACGGCTACCGTAAACTGTTTTAGCTCGATTAGAAAATGATTTCACCATAGAACCGATCAACTCATGAAAAATACGACCAAAAGCTAACTCAATAATAGAGTTACTAAACTCAAACTCTAAATCTAAACTCACTTTACACGCTTGTTCATCTAATTCAGTAAAAGTCCAACCACCTGTTAAATGCTTAAAAGGGCCTTCAACCAAATTCATGGCAATTGATTTCCCTGGTACAAGCGCATTCTCAGTAACAAAGGTTTGGCTTATACCTGCTTTAGATACTTTAATAGACGCTTTCATTAAATCATCTTGATCGACTAATACAGACGTTTCACTGCAACCAGGTAAAAACTCAGGATAAGCATCCACATCATTCACTAATTGATACATTTCTTGTGCGCTATACATCAACAATGCGCTACGTGATACTTGAGCCATGTCTTACCTCGTTTGAAAAAGGGTATCTTACACGATGCGATGCGCGAACTGAAAAAAAATAGCAAAAAATGCCGATAAATGAATGGCTTTCCAACAAATAAAATAATAATTTAAAAACAAATGTTAGTGACATTTCAGTCATTAGCATGTTTTACTTCGTCACTAGCTTGTCGATTAAAATCAAGATCATAAGGTGATGATAATAGTTGATCATTACTCAGTATTGTATTACAAAGTTGATTCTCAGCGAGCGACTCATAGAGCAAATTCTGAAGTAAACACCTTAGTGGTTAGAAAGTTATAATTTAATCTGTTATATCTCCAACTTTCTGCCTAGATCCTGTTCATTTCAATGCTTGCTGAACTTTCCACCTTGAATGATAAAGGGTATAATGCAGGTTATGGCTAAAAAAAACTCAAAACCAAAAAATAACGACAATACGATTGCACGTAATAAACGTGCTTCTCATGAATACCACTTAGAGGAACGCTTTGAAGCGGGAATTGAGTTACAAGGTTGGGAAGTAAAATCTTTACGCGCAGGTAAAGCAAATATTGCAGATAGTTATATCTTCTTAAAAAATGGAGAGGCTTTCTTACTTAATGCAACATTTCCACCATTGCTCGCAGCATCATCGCACGTAGTTTGTGATCCTTTACGTTATCGTAAATTATTACTTAAACGCCGTGAGCTTGATAACTTAGTCGGTAAAGTTGAACGACAGGGTTACTCTATTATTCCAATTTCACTCTATTGGAAACATGCGTGGGTAAAAATCTCGTTTGCTTTAGCAAAAGGTAAACAAGATCACGACAAACGTAGTGATGTTAAAGATCGTGAATGGCAAGTTCAAAAAGAACGTATGATGAAGCATAGCGTTCGATAAACAAGCAGTTAGCAAACAACATGCAAGATAATACTATCTTGCATCACTTAGCTTTGTTAGACTTAACTTGTTGGTTATTTATCACTAACCACTGTGGGGATGATTTAGGACTCGACGAGATTCTTGAAACCCAAGGTGCATGCCGAGGTGGCGGTTGGCCTCGTAAAAAGCCGCCAACGTTATAGTTGCAAACGACTCTAACTACTCTCTAGCAGCTTAGGCTAGCTAGCCTTCCACCCGCGCTTTTCCAATGGGTAGGGATTCGGAAGGTCATTTACATCGGATAGCGAGGGAACCTTGTTCGAGGGTGAACCGCGAAATAGTATCGGACTCGCTTTTTAATATCCTGTCAGTTGGAGATTAACGAGTTAACCAAATAACTGACTAAGCATGTAGTACCGAGGATGTAGGTTTTTCGGACGGGGGTTCGACTCCCCCCATCTCCACCACATCAAGGTCTTAAGAAGACCGTTAAAGACCCGCAACGCCCATAACCAAAGGCTTTGCGGGTTTTTTTATGTCTATTGCAGTCCATCACGTACCCGTGACATCTACGTTTTTAAGTAGTACATTTGGTAGTACAGTTTTCTGCCAGCACAAGTCGTACGACTAAATGGTAAAAAAACACTAACAAATACAAAAATTAAACAAGAGAATTCTAGATAATTATTTTATAGGTTGGCTGATTACGATAGTTTGTAACTGCGATTCATATTCGAGCTCTACTCATATTAAAGGTTATTTAATTAGGTTATATAGGTCTTTGCACTTATAGTTTTTACTTATTAATAGAACTTTTAAGTTTTATTTTTTGCCGTATTTTTTTTACGGATGAATATGTGTATGTTAATATTCATTCATATTAACCAATGCGAAATCAGAGTTATCTATTATGTTATCAAAATTTTCAGTTAAAAATTTCAGGAATTTTACGAATTGGTTCGAATTTAATTTTATTACAGATAAGAACTATGAATTTAATTCAGAAGTAATATCAAATAAAAATGTTATTAAGCATTCAATGGTATATGGCCAAAATGGCTGTGGAAAATCTAATTTAGGATTAGCAATTCTTGATCTTACTTGTCACATAAGTGACAGTTCGGTAATGCCTTCTTTAAAAACTAACTATATTAATGCTCGCACAGCACAAAAGGGAGTTGCTGAATTTCAGTATGAATTTATATTTGAAAACTCCGTTGTAATTTATTCTTACGGAAAGTCAACTTGCTTTAATACTGTTTACGAATTCTTAAAAATTGACGGAAAAGAATGTGTTTCTTTTGATAGACGAAAATCTGGATTAGCAACATTTGAACTAGCTGGAGCGCAGTCTCTAAAAAATGACCTTACTAAATCTGAAATTTCAGCTGTAAAATATTTAAGCTCAAATGCAGTTTTGGATGACAATCACGAAAATAATGTATTTAATAAATTTATTGCTTTCGTTAAGGGAATGATTTTCTTTAGAACATTGACTAAAGGAGCTGAAGTTAGTGGACATAGCCCTGATTCTAAAAGGTTATCTCATGCAATTATTGAGTCTAATAAAGTAAAAGACTTTGAAAAATTCTTAAATGATGCAGGAATAGAATGCAATCTAACTACTACTGGTGATATTGGGGATCAACGAATAGCATTTGATTTTGATGATGGTAATACTCTGGAATTTTCGCTTGTAGCCTCAACAGGTACCATGTCTTTAGGAGTGTTTTATTACTGGTGGTTAAAACTAGAGTCTGGAATTCTCTCCTTCGCATATATTGATGAATTTGATGCATATTATCACTACGCATTGTCTAAATTAATAGTTAATAAAATTTCTGAAATTGAGTGTCAAACAGTTTTAACTACTCATAATACTGGGCTTATGAGTAATGACTTACTAAGGCCTGATTGCTATTCATTATTAGCAGATAAACAATATCGGTTTGACCAACTAGTAAACAAAGATTTACGAAAGGCACATAATTTAGAAAAAATATTTAAAGGCTTGAAATAAGTGCTTAGAAGTACAATTTTATGTTTATTTGAAGGTGAGAGACGAGAACACGAATATTTTTATTCATTACAAAGTAAATTCTTCAATGAAGAACAAGTCGATATAGTAAAGTGTTCGTATGGTAATGATATATTTGAGCTTTTTGAAGAGTTAGAAAAAGATGATGATCTAAATCTTTTTGATTTAGTAAAAGAATCTGTTCTCACTCCAAATAATAAAATATTACTCGAAAGACTTACATCTGAAGATGTGAATCAAATTTATTTGTTTTTTGATATGGAGTGCCAAGACGACAAGTATGACGCATCTACATTGACTAAAATGCTAGAAATATTTAATCTTGAAGATGATAAAGGAAAATTATTTCTTAGTTACCCCATGGTTGAAGCTTTAAGAGATGTTCCATCTTTAGAAGGCTATAAAAATTTAAAAGTCGATGTAGAGAATTGTCGAGGTAAGAAGTATAAGAAATTATCGGCAGATAGAGGAATGAATTATCTTCACCAAATCAAAAAGTTAACTTTAGAAGATTGGAAGGAATTAATAAAAGCCAATGTTGAAAAAACAAATTATTTTATAGAAGGTAGATCTCATTTTGAAACTTGCTATGATCAAAATGAAATATTAGATGCCCAAATAAAAAGTATAGACACTGATAATCATATTTACGTATTGAGCGCCTACCCTCTTTTTGCATTTTATCATTTTCCCAAGGGCGATCTTAATTTATAACTTGTACTCGTTTAAATCACTTGTTTTCTAACTAATTCTTTACTGATTCAATGCTGCTATATCTAAACTAAAAACGTTGAATAGAAAGGCAACATAACAAGAAATACCAATGAGCTCATTACCCAACATGAATTGGCTAAGCCTTGGTCTAATTTGTAGATAGAAGCAGGTAAAATAACAATAAAGGCGATTGGCATGGTTGCTATGAGCACGGCGATTTGTAGAATTAAACCATCATAAGCGTCTGCTTGTCCTGTTAACACCACTAAAAAATAGGCGATAACCGGTAAGAGCATCTGTTTAGAGAGTGATAATGCCAACGCAATTTTCCAGTGTTGTAAGATGGCATTGAATCGAAACACTAAACCAACCGTTATCATCATAGAGAATGTGCCTAACGGTATTAAAACCGATGTAACATCTTTAAACCAATCTGGACGAACCACTTCCGTGACGTTTAGCATTGCACCTAAGGTTAAGGCTGCAAACATGGCTTGTAAGGTAGGGTCTTTCCAAAGCGCTCGTTTCTTTATGTTTTTTAATGTTGAAAAGCGTTCTGCATAAGGAAATAGAAAACCAAAATAAATAAACTCTTCTAATAATTTAAATAATGGTACCAGTGCAAAGGCTGATTCTCCAAGGTAGACAAACACTACTAACGAACCTATGGCACCTATATTGGTAAAGGCACCTGCGGGGGCAACGACAGCGCGTTGTATACCCGGTAGACGAAAGGACTTTGACACTAGCCAACCAATTGAAAATCCTGATAATAATATGGCTGAACCAATAATAGGGAGCCAAATTAAGCTCCAGCTTTGCAGTTCTAATTGCCAGATTGCGAGCATCACGGATAACGGAATAGTAAAGCGCATTGCTAGGAAGGTGGTGAATAGCTTGATTTTATCTAAATTGGTTGACGCTTTGCGATATAAGATTTGACCCGTTAAGAAACCTAGAAGGATAACGAGGAATATAAATATGATTGTCGACATCGTTGATCCTAGTTGTGAATAATAGGTTTATTTAAGCGATAGCTTAGTAAGTCTAAGGTAATAAATTAGCGCAAGTTAGTAGTGTAAGTTAATCGTGTTAGTTAATGTGCAGAAGTATATGAAAGCAAAAGGTTAAAGTATAGGGAAGTACTCTCTATTTAACCTTAGTTGATAGGTTTAATTCAAGTTTGTGATGATGGATGATAAATTAATGATGAGTGTTAACTATTTATACACTTCCCCATTTAATGGTTTTTTTACTATATTACTTAAAGTAATGATAAATTACCTTCATATTGAAAGTGCCTTGGCTGCTGGGTCATTGGGTCTATGAATTTGAGTTCTTTAGCTAATAATTGTAATGGGGCTGAATAATCATCTGCTGAGAATGACTGTAAATGTGGGTAGTATTTATCATTTACTATCGGCCAACCTAATGATTGCATGTGGACTCGTAACTGATGGGTTTTTCCTGTGACGGGTGTGAGTTCAAATAAGGCCTGTTGAGTCGTTTGTTGTATGCATTTTATCATAGAGTGACTGTTAGCTTCTCCTTCAGTGATGCGCATTGTAAAACGTGGTTGACTGGTTTCTATGCGATTGTGGACCTGCCATTCTTTATCGATTAAAACCTGATCTTTTGTAATATTCGCCACGGCTTGATAGGTTTTATGTGTTTTTCTATTTTCAAATAAATCATGATAAAGCGCTCGCGAGTCAGGACTAATGGAGAACATTACTAAGCCTGCGGTGACTCTGTCTAAACGGTGTAATGCTTGTAAGGACTCAATGTCAGTACGTCGACGTAAACGATTTTGTAAACATTCATTCACATAGATTCCACCTGGTGTGACAGCAAGAAAATGCGGTTTATAGGCAATTAGAATGTGCTGATCTTGAAATAATATGGTTTCCGAAAAAGGGATGAGAGGTTCGTTTTCAACTTCTCTATAATAGTAAATGCGTTGTTGTGATTGAAAGAGTGATTGCATGGTTAACAGTGAACCATCATGATAATGCACCTTGCCATCATGAATACGCTGTTGCCAAACGCTCGGTTTAACATAAGGGAATTTAATAAGCAGGTATTCAAATACCGTTGTAACGCCTGGATTAACGATAGGCAAACTCAGTTTTGAAGGATATTGCGATATTGCCATTTAGTTGCCTAAATTATTGACTATAGCATGTGTTGTTTTTTTAATTTAATACCTCATTAGCAATTGAATAAGCTGGGTTATGATTATGCAGACAACTATCCCCACAACTATCCCACAAATGGGCGTTTCATTCATTGAAAAATTATTAGTAAATAGGTATCTTTGCCACTTGTTTAAATAACTAACTGACAAGCCGATGAATGACTTCTTGTATAATCCTCCTACAGAACCTTGGTTAGATACGATCTATAAAGATAAAGATATGATTGTGTTTAATAAACCTGCAGGGATTTTGTCTGTACCAGGGCGAGATATTGAGCGTCATGATAGTATGTACAGTCGTTTGCTAACATTACATCCAGATAGTCATACGGTACATCGCTTAGATTTAGCGACGTCTGGCGTTATTATTTTTGCATTACGTAAAGATGCAGAAAGGGCATTGAAAATACAATTTCAAGAACGTGAAACAAAGAAAACGTATTACGCTCGTGTTTTTGGTCATGTTAAAGAAGAGAAAGGATGTATCGATTTCCCATTAATCAAAGATACAGATAATCCGCCTAAACATAAGGTTGACCTAAACGCTGGTAAGCTTTGTAAAACATTTTATGAAGTAGTTAGTTACGGAGAGCAAAGTACATTAGTTAAATTAATGCCGGTCACTGGGCGTACTCATCAATTGCGTTTACATATGATGGCGATTGGACATCCTATTTTAGGTGATGACTTTTATGCTGACCCCGTTGCATTAGCCTTGTCACCTCGTTTGCTATTACATGCGAGCAAAATATCTATTCAACACCCTTATACTAAAAAGACAGTGTGCTTTAAAACGGATGTGCCTTTTATAACGCCTGTAAACGGGCAATAAACGCTTTTATTTTGAAATAAAGTATTCACTATTTTATACAATATTTACTCAACTATTAAAAGCAGTGAAGCCATCAAGCAGTACACTGGTTATTATAGATAATAAAAAGCCCTTAGTCATTACTGATTAAGGGCTTTTTTTATTGCTTTATTCAGCGCTATTCAGAACTATAAAACGTATAAAGAGCGAGTGCTTACTGAATTTAATTATTAAGCTTTGTAACCGTCTTTAATGCCTTTAGTTGTAACTGATACTGCATCATGAGCATGTAAACTTTCGTAATGGTTTACACGTAACCAAAAGTCAGAGAACTGTGTTTGTTGATTCAATGCGTATTGTAATTGACGTGCCGCATCTTCACAGAACATTAAGTTTTGACCGTTTAGACGTGCAAATTCTTGTTCATCTTCACGTTTAACGGCTGCTTGTACTGGTGTTTTCAATGTTGCTTCAATTAAGTCAATTAATGCAATAATTGGAAAGTTATCTGCAGAATCACTTAGTTTTGCTTTAACTTGTGCAACACTACGTTGGCTATGTGGTGTTGCCACAATACCTTGTGTAGAGCCTAACCAAGTAATAATGTCTTCTTTTGCAACATTTTCTTGCTGTTCATATTGCTTGCTAAATGCTTCTTGGATTAACTGACGCGCTAATGCCGCTGAACATGGGCAAGTTGAAGAATAAGGGACATCTACTTGTAATTCAAAATCGAATTTTCCATCAATTAAACGTCCAATAATCACTACTGGGTAAGCTTTCCAGCCACGTTTTTCACTGATTAACGATTTACGACGTAAGTTATAATCGAACTCAACTTTTACAAAAGCTTCTGTACTTAAGTCAATGTGGCTTTCAATAAATCCATTTAATAATGTCGTTAATGTTTGCAGTGTTAACTCAGATTCCGTAGAAAGCTGATCTAATTGCAAATACAAACGCGACATGTGAATGCCTTTTGCTTGTGGGTCACCCAGGTTTACAAATAACTCAACCTTTGCACTAACTTGTTGAGCAGGGTAGTTATCTGTTTGTACCATCAATGGTAACTCAATATTACTCATACCAACGCGGTCAAGCGTTCCTTCAGTTTGAGCTTGTGCGCTATTTGCGATATCTGGCATTGCCATTCAATAAGGCTCCCTTCAACATGCTTTACATGGATAGATGATTATGAAATTGAGCGCGCATTATAAACGGGTTATGAAAAATTAAAAACCATGAAATACAAAGGTTTTAACTAAGTGATTGATAATTTATCCCTATACTTTATAAATCATAGGGGATAGCGAGGTAAATGAGCGTAAAATTAAGTTATTTAATGATTGTTCGAGATTGAATCAATGTTAATCACTGAAAAGTCGGTACAATGCAAAATAGTGATTCAGCCATTATTATTGTGAGGATGTGTGAGTTTATTTAATCTAAAAACCTGGGTTCATTATTATGTTTCTTTATTGAAACGACTGGGGCCCATCAAGTTTAGTTTGTTATTAGCTTTTGCCATTATTTTTGCTGATGCATGTTTGCAAGTTATTATTGCCCAACTGTTTTCTGAAAAACTGGATACCGCTGATATTTATCGCTCGGTGATTTTAGGGTTAATTATTACCCCTTGGGCGGTTTATTTTTTAAGTGTGGTTGTCGGGGATTTAGACAATGCGAGACATCGCCTTGCTTTAACGGTTAAAAAGTTAGAAAACATTCTAAAAGACGATAAAGCTAAAACCAAACTGCTAGAAAAAGAAATAGTAGAACATCAAAAAACACAACAAAGGCTACGTGAAGGTACTGGTTTATTGCGATCGTTTTTTGATACCTCTCCTGATTTAATATTCCATCGTGATTTAGATGAATGTTTCGTTAGTTGTAACAAAGCAATGGAAATATTATCCGGTAAAACAGAAAAAGAGCTGGTGGGATTAAAGCCTAAGGATATTTATTCCCTTGAATATTCAGCAGACGTTTCATTACGCCACCAAAAAGTAATCAAAACACACAGTGAACAAATTCACGAAACTTGGTTGTCATATCCGAACGGTCGGTTAGGCTATTTTGAAATTCGCGCGTTACCTTTATTTAATAGTCAAAATGAATGTGTTGGCTTAATTGGTTTTGGACGCGATATTACTGAACGTAAAAAACACCAAGAATTTTTAGAAAAAGCCAGTCGCGATAAAACTACTTTCATTTCAACTATTAGTCATGAGCTACGTACACCACTTAACGGTATTGTTGGCTTAAGTCGTATGTTGCTAGATGAAAGTTTTAATAAAGAACAAATTCAATATCTTAAAACGATTCATATGAGTGCGATTACGTTAGGTAATATTTTTAACGATATTGTCGACCTCGATAAATTAGATAGAAGACGCTTAAATTTAGTAAATGATTGTATTATCGTTGATGATTTTATGAATGACTTACAAAGCCTTGCTTATATTCAAACGGAACAAAAGAAGCTTAAGTTAGTGTTTGAGCAGAAAGGTGATTTACCTAAGTGTCTTTATTCGGATGGAACACGTTTACGCCAAGTATTATGGAACTTAATCACTAATGCGGTTAAGTTTACCGATCAAGGGCAGGTGAATATCCGTTGTAGTCATCGTAGAGAAGGTAATAAAAAATGGTTATGTTTTGAAGTTGAGGATACGGGGGTTGGTATCCCTGAAGACAAGTTAGATAAAATATTTGCTATGTATTATCAAGTTAAAGGTGAACGTCATGCAACGGGAACGGGTATTGGATTATCTGTTTCTAGCCAAATAGTAAAAGCGATGAATGGTCGATTAACGGTGACCAGCCAATTAGGCAAAGGGAGCATCTTTACATTGGATTTACCAAGTACTTGTTCACCTGAGAAAAAACATAAAGCAGACTTTAACGTTCCTCCTTTATCGATATTGCTAGTGGAAGATATTGAGTTAAATATTCTCGTTGCACGTGCCTTACTAGAAAGACAAGGGCATCAAATCGATATCGCAATGAATGGGCAACAAGCTATTGATAAAGTCGCCGCGTCAGACTACCAATTGATATTAATGGATATTCAATTGCCTGATATGGATGGTTTTGAAGTGACTCGCCGTTTACGTGAAAAACATCATAAACTCCCTCCGATTGTAGCGTTAACTGCAAACGTGTTCTCTAATACTAAAGAGTTTGTTAATAAAGGCTTGGATGATGCAATTGGCAAACCGTTTAGTCTGTCGGTATTTAATACCATGGTCGAACGTCAATTTAGTGACCGTATTATGATCTCGACCATTGAAGAGGACGAGCAAGAGGTAGAGCCTATTGACGAAGAGTTAGTCCTGTTTAACGAACCTATGTTAAAAGAGTTAATGGAGTTTTTACCGCTTTCAGTGATGTTGGATAATGTGTCGTTATTTGAGCAACTAATGCCTGAATATTTAGCCGTGTTAGATAGTCATATGGTAGCTAAAAATGAACTAGGGATTGTTGATAAATCACATAAAATAAAAGGGGCAGCAGCTTCAGTTGGACTGTTACGTATTCAAAACTTAGCACAAAAAATGCAATCTCCAGATTTGCCTGCATGGTGGGATAATATTGATGATTGGCATGAGCTAATTAAGAATTTGTATTTAGAAGATGTCAAAGAGCTTAAAAAATGGATTGTTGCTAATGCTTAGTTTATTAGTAGATTACGTGAAGTTTATTAAATATTCATTAGTGAGCTTTCATTTTGAAGTAAAAAGTGAAGTGAGCATTGAAGTTAAAATTTAGGTGATGGCGTAAAACAAAAAAGGCCTGCTAGTAATCTAGCAGGCCTTTTTAACTAAAATATCGTCAAGCTATAGTAGGTTGAGTCAGGTTATTATTTCAGCTTGTAATTTATAAACAGATTATTCTAATTCACCACAAAAACGGTAACCTTCACCGTGAATGGTTGAAATGATTTCCGCTGACTCTGGTACTGTTTCAAAGTGTTTACGGATACGACGAATAGTCACATCAACAGTACGATCATGAGTTTTCAATTCACGACCCGTCATTTTCATTAATAAATCTGCTCGGGTTTGAATTTTCCCTGGATTTTCAATGAAGTGTAAAATCGCACGAAATTCACTACGCGGTAATTTAAATACTTGGCCATTTGGACTGATTAATGAACGACTGTCTATTTCTAACGTCCAACCACTGAATTTATAGTGTTCAACCTTTTGACGTATTTCTTCAAAATACAAAGTATCTTGCATAGTACGCGTTAATAAGTTGCGCGCTCTAATGGTCAATTCGCGTGGATTAAATGGTTTAGTGATGTAATCATCTGCACCGATCTCTAATCCTAAAATTTTATCAACTTCGTTATCACGACCTGTTAAGAAAATTAACGCGATCTGTTTATGTTCACGAATTTCGCGTGCTAATAAAAGACCATTTTTTCCAGGTAAATTGATATCCATAATAATGAGGTTGATGTCATTATTATTTAAAACTTGGTGCATTTCTGTGCCATCATTAGCTTCAAAAACTTGATAACCTTCGGCTTCGAAAACACTCTTCAATGTGCTACGTGTAACTAACTCATCTTCTACAACTAAAATTTTAGCGCTAGACATGAATTGACTCCTATAAAATTAATAATCCTTTTCTTAACCAGATTTAATATTTTTTAATTTAAAACTAACTGATTTAACATTAAAAAGGCTAAGTGAAACTATCTTACCGCACTAATGGCTGGTTGTTTTTTAAACAAAAAATGCAAATGAAAGCGAATACGGTTTAAAAAATCTTAGTTTTCAGTAATCAAAGTGTAATTACTTAACATATAGATAACAACTTATTCTGTCACTAAACGGTACTTTTACCTTATCTAATTGATATTTATCAATGCATCTATGACTAGAGTTAACATTTTGTTATTTGTTATGCTAATTAGTTGCAACCTAGATCGGTTGTTTGTTCCAGTACGCAATAAGCTTTGATATAATCGAGGGATATAAATTTAACGAAATTATTAACACACATGGATTTTACTTTATTTTCTCAGTTCAAACAGAAAAGTGCTGCGCTTTGTTCGCAGTGCTTTTTGTTATTTGTAAAAGAGTAAGTTCAACATTCATAAAACCCGCTATTGATGGCGGGTTTTTTCGTATTAAAGCAGGGGGGTACGATGCGCGTACTTAAATTTGGCGGCACTTCATTAGCAAATGCTCAACGTTTCAATCAGGTTGCTGATATTGTTATTAACAATCATCAACAGTCTCAAATTGCACTAGTATTATCGGCACCATCAGGGGTGACCAATAATTTAGTTGCGGTAGTAGAAAAAACCAGCCAAGGATTGTCTGCTGACGAACATTTAATTGCAATTCAAAAAATATTTTCTGAATTAATTCAAGGCTTGAAAGAAACCTACGTAGAATTAGCTGATCAATTGTTACGCAATACCTTTGAAAATGAAATTTCTGAACTGACTCAATTACTAGAGGGGGTTCGTTTATTAGGTCAATGTCCTCCTAGTATTGAAGCGCGTATTTTAAGTAAAGGCGAAGTATTAAGTGTTGCTTGTATGAAGCAGCTACTTATCGCTAAAGGCCAAAATGTTGAGATGATCATTCCGCAGCAAAAACTAATCTCTTTCAAAGGGGGTTATTTAGAAGCGCAAATCGATATTAAAGCATCACGTGAGCTATTCGCTAAAGAAGCCATTGTTAGTAATGCTATTTACTTAATGCCTGGTTTTACTGCCGGTAATGAAGCAGGCGAAACATTAGTGTTAGGCCGTAATGGTTCTGATTACTCTGCTGCGGTATTAGCAGCGTGTTTAAAAGCTGAATGTTGTGAGATTTGGACTGATGTAGACGGTGTTTACAGTTGTGATCCTCGCCTAGTAAAAGATGCTAAATTGTTAACATCATTGAGTTATGCTGAAGCGATGGAGCTGTCTTACTTTGGCGCAAAAGTCTTGCACCCAAAAACGATTGCACCGATTGCGCAGCACCATATTCCTTGTTTAATTAAAAATACACATAATCCTCAAGCGGAAGGTACGTTGATTAGTGCACAAAAAAGTGACCAAAAGTTACGCGTAAAAGGTATTTCAGACCTTAAAGGTTTGAGTATGCTAAGCATTTCAGGCCCTGGGATGAAAGGCATTGTGGGCATGGCTGGTCGTATCTTTACGACGATTTCGCGTGCTGGTGTTTCTATTATCTTGATTACACAGTCTTCATCAGAATACAGCTTAAGCTTTTGTATCTACTCAAACGATACACAAAAAGCCATTGATACGTTAAATGAAGAATTCAAATTAGAGTTCGAAAATAACTTATTAGAAGAGATTGATGTAATCGACAAACAGGCGATTATTTCACTGGTTGGCGATGGCATGAAAAAAGAAAAAGGCGTTGCAGCGCGTTTCTTAATGGCATTAACAGATGCGTCTATTAATGTGACTGCGATTGCGCAAGGTTCTTCTGAGCGTTCTATTTCAGCAGTTGTTTCTGAGAAAAAAGCCAATGAAGCGGTGACGGCTTGTCATCATAGCTTCTTCAGCAAAGCGCAGTTTATTGACCTATTTGTGATTGGTTGTGGTGGTGTTGGTGGCGCATTAGTTGACCAAATACATCGTCAACAAAGTTACTTAGCAGAGCGTAATATTGCTATCCGTGTTTGTGGCGTAGCCAATAGCCGTGCGATGATCTTAGATGTGGAAGGTGTTGATTTAAATAATTGGCGCGACCTATTAAAAGATGCAACAGATGAGTTGTCGTTAGTATCAATGAAATCTCTGGTAGATGGCTCTCACATCATTAACCCTGTGATTGTTGACTGTACGAGCAACGATGCAATTGCCGCTCGTTATGTTGACTTCTTAGGCGCTGGTTTCCATGTGGTTACTGCGAATAAGAAAGCCAATACAAGTAGCATGGATTACTACCATCAGTTACGTTTAACGGCATTAATGAAACGTCGTAAATTTTTATACGATACTAACGTAGGTGCTGGTTTACCGGTTATTGAAAATATGCAAAACCTGTTTAACGCAGGCGACCGTTTAGTTAAGTTTAATGGTATTTTATCGGGTTCATTATCATTTATCTTTGGTAAGTTAGATGAAGGTAAATCATTCTCAGATGTGACTTCTGAAGCTCGTAACATTGGCTTTACAGAACCAGATCCTCGTGATGATTTGAGCGGGACAGATGTTGCACGTAAATTGCTTATTTTAGCGCGTGAAGCGGGTATGGAATTAAACCTAGACGATGTAGAAATCGAACAAGCATTACCACCAGGCTTTGATGATACAGGTACAACGGATGAGTTTATGGCGCGTTTACCTGAAGCGGATGCTTATTTCAAAGCATTACAAGATAAAGCCAATGAAGAAGGTAAAGTATTACGTTACATTGGTAGTATTGAAGACGGTAAGTGTAAATGTAGTATTATGGCGGTTGATGAGAATGATCCGTTAAATAAAGTAAAAGATGGCGAAAATGCATTAGCGTTTTATAGCCAATATTACCAACCAATCCCGTTAGTATTACGTGGATATGGTGCAGGTACTGAAGTAACCGCTGCAGGTGTGTTTGCTGATGTACTGCGTACGTTGAACTGGAAACAGGAGTTTTAAGATGTCTATTGTTGTTTATGCTCCAGCCTCAACAGCTAATGTGAGTGTAGGTTTTGATGTATTAGGTGGAGCACTTACGCCGATTGACGGTTCACCACTAGGTGACCGCGTTAAAATCACTAAAGGTGACTATGGGTTTTCGTTACAATGTGTAGGCCCATACTCACATAAATTGCCAGATGATTTTAAAAGCAATATCGTTTATGACTGTTATTTAGCTTACCAAGTAGCAATAGCAAAATTAAACAAAGAAATCTTACCCGTGGCAATGACGCTAGAGAAAAACCTGCCGGTAGGCAGTGGGCTAGGCTCTAGTTCAAGTTCAATTGTTGCGGCATTAGAAGCGTTAAATGCATGGCATGATTATCTATTAGATGAGCATGCAATGTTAACGATTATGGGCGAAATGGAAGGTAAGATTAGTGGCAGTGTTCACTATGATAATGTTGCACCATGTTACCTTGGTGGTATGCAGTTAATGATTAATGAAGGTGGCGAAATTAGTCAAACAATCCCTTCATTTAAAGAATGGTACTGGGTTGTTGCTTATCCTGGTATTACTATTTCTACGTCTGCTGCTCGTGATATTTTACCATCGCAATATCGCTTATCGGACGCATTGACCTATGGTCGTCGTTTAGGTGCATTTGTACATGCTTGTCATAGTAATCAGCCTGTTTTAGCGGCTTCTATGTTAAAAGATGTGATTGCAGAACCTTATCGTTCACAGCTAATCCCTGGTTTCGACCAAGCGCGTTTATTTGCACAACAAAGTGGTGCATTAGCAATGGGGATTTCTGGATCGGGTCCAACAGTATTTGCAGTGATGACTGATTTACCGCAAGCTGAATTATTAAAAAATTGGTTAACAGAAAACTTCCTTCAAAATGAAGAAGGGTTTTGTCATATTTGTCACCTTGATGAACAGGGTGCACGCGTGCTAGGAAAAGAACTATGAATTTATACAACATCACAGACAACAGTGAACAAGTAAGCTTTCAACAAGCTGTTAAACAAGGACTAGGACGTGGCCAAGGCTTGTTTTTTCCTGAAACGATCAATCCATTAGATAATATTGATGCATTACTTAAAATGAATTTAGTTGATCGTTCAACTGAAATCTTATCGCACTTAATTGGTGACGAGCTAAGTAAAGAGGCCGTATTCGATATCGTTTCTAAAGCATTTACTTTCCCAGCACCAGTGAAAAAAGTAACTGAAGATATCAATGCATTAGAATTATTCCACGGTCCAACATTAGCGTTTAAAGACTTTGGTGGCCGTTTTATGGCGCAATGTTTAGCGCAATTTAAAGATGATGGAAAAATAACAATTCTTACTGCAACGTCTGGTGATACAGGTGCTGCGGTAGCACATGCTTTCTTTGGCATGGAGAATATCAACGTTGTTATTCTTTATCCAAAAGGTAAAATTAGCCCGTTACAAGAAAAACTATTTTGTACACTAGGTGGCAACATCACAACAGTGGCAATTGAAGGTGATTTTGATGATTGTCAGGCAATGGTTAAACAAGCGTTTGATGATCAAGATTTAAAACAAGCGATTGGTTTAAACTCTGCTAACTCAATTAACATTAGTCGTTTAGTGGCTCAAATTTGTTATTACTTTGAAGCGTTTGCTCAGTTAGATGCAAAGCAACGTGAAAACTTAGTCGTATCAGTACCAAGCGGTAACTTTGGTGATTTAACGGCAGGTTTATTAGCGAAAGCACTAGGCTTACCAATTAAGCGCTTTATTGCTGCAACGAATGAAAATGACACGGTACCGCGTTATTTACAAGAAGGTACTTGGGCACCTAAAAAGACGGTTGCAACATTATCAAATGCAATGGATGTAAGTGCACCAAATAACTGGCCTCGTATTGAAGAGTTATTCAAAGTGAAAGGTTGGTCTTTAGCTGAGTTAGGTTACGGCAAGTTATCTGATGAAGAGACTAAAAAAACACTAGTCGACATGGATAAATTAGGTTATTTATGTGAACCTCATGGTGCTATTGCTTACCACGAGTTGACTAAACAACTAAAAGAAAATGAAACTGGCCTATTCTTATGTACAGCGCATCCTGCTAAATTCAGAGAAAGCGTTGAAGATATTTTAGGACGTGAAATTTTCATTCCTGAAGAGCTAGCGTCACGTGCCGATTTACCTTTATTATCAAAAGAGTTCCCGGTTGATTTTGCAAAAGTACGTGAACTATTAATGTCTTTATAAGCCATTTATTAAGTTTTAGTATTAGATAAGGGCGTATTACACGCCCTTTTTTGGGAGTAGAATATGGGCAAAGTATTAAACGATCTTTTAAAACAGTTAAGTTTAGAGAAGTTAGAAGAGAATTTATTTCGCGGTCAGAGCCAAGATCTAGGTTATGGTGCTGTTTTTGGTGGGCAAGTAATGGGCCAAGCCATTTCTGCAGCAAAAGAAACGGTTAAATCTCAGCAACAAGTGCATTCCTTCCATTCTTATTTCTTACGTCCTGGTAAAACGGACCAACCCATTGTTTATGATGTCGAGCGAATAAGAGACGGTAAATCACTGTCAGCAAGGCGCATTAAAGCAATACAAAGCGGTAAGCCAATATTTTATATGACGGCTTCGTTTAAAGCCCCTGAAAAAGGTTTTGAGCACCAAGATGTTATGCCTGAAGCACCTGCTCCAGAAGACCTTATTTCAGAGCAAGAAATGGCATTGTTACACTCTGATTTATTACCTGCCTTTATTCGTGACAAATTGGTTGCTGAAAAACCTATTGAAATGAGACCTGTATCTTTAGTTAACCCTGTTGAACCGGAAATTGAACCTGCTAAACGTTTAGTGTGGTTTAAGGCTGATGGGCATATGCCTGATGATTTACGTGTTCATCGTTATTTATTAGCCTACGCCTCAGATTTCAACTTCTTACCGACGGCATTACAACCTCATGGTGTTTCTTTTTTAAGTGAAGGGATGCAAGTGGTGACGATTGATCATTCTATGTGGTTCCATCATGACTTCCGTTTAGATGATTGGTTATTGTATTCAGTGGAAAGTTCGGTTGCCTCTGATGGCCGTGGTTTAGTTTCAGGTAAGTTCTTTACGAGAGAAGGTAAGTTAGTGGCTTCAAGTGTCCAAGAAGGGTTGATTCGACAACGTCGTAAATTGAAAACAGCGCCACAAACAGATGCACTGCAAGAGAATACTGAGAGTAAATAAAGAGTAAACCATTTTTGTCGTGTTAAAAATAAGATTGTAAAGATAAGAGTTTAAACACGAAGAGATTTAAATGAACAATATAGTGGTGGAGCTATGCGGGATCGAACCGCAGACCTCAACGCTGCCAGCGTCGCGCTCTCCCAGCTGAGCTATAGCCCCACTATATTGTTTATCATTTTTTAATATTGCTAACTCGTTTAATAAGTTAATTAACGCTTTGCTAACCAATTACTCATTAACCAACTGCTAATTAAACAACTAAAAACAGAACGGATTGTATTCGCACTATTTTTAGTTGTCAATTTCAAATAATCAAAACACCTTAATGTGTGGATCAGGACGTGTAGATCAAGTTGCACATTAGCTCAGTTAATTATCATTAGCAGGGCTATTTTACCTGTGTATTAATTCTATAAAAGCGAGTCGTCCCGCTAACTTCATTTCCTACGATTAAAATAGGTGTGCCAGAAGGGCTGTCTTTTGCACTGACAAATTTAAAGCCTTCAGGCCCTAAATCTCCCGCATCGACTTGATAAGTTTTAACGCCATCTGCATTTTTTTGTTTATTATCTTTTGGATTAACAGACATGTCACGGCTATTTAAATATTGTACAAACTGTGCATCACTAGGTTCGCTGATATCATAAACCATGATCCCACCCATTCGTTCTAAGCCGATAAATGCATAGGTCCTTCCTTCAATCACACCCGTAGTGAGTGCTTCTGGTTCAGGGCCTTTTTTAGCACTACGATCCTCTGCTTTTAATTTGTTATGTGTTTGGTTGAAATCTTTGCCGTATTTTTTAGCCGTGATTCGTTCAAAATCACTGCCGGAATCAAAGATCATTGTTGAACTGCTCATATCCCAAATAGAGAAAGATCGGCCGCCAAAGGTTAATAAACGGTCAATTTTACCGTCACCATCTAAATCACCGTGTTTTGCTGTTAAAGAATGAGAAAATTTGATTGTTTTGACAGTTGATTGTTGTGAGCCACCTTGTTTAAAGTTTGATAAGTCCAATGTTGCAGATATTGATTTAGGAGAATAAATATCACTAGAAAAAGCATTTTTTAACTTAAGATCATCTGCACAGTGCTTATCTTCTAAGTGATAATAAAAATGGCCTTGTTCACATTCATTTTGAGATAACTCAGTGACCCAATCACTTCTATCATCACCTTCATTTGCCGTCAGTAAATAATCAATGTGATTAATTTGTACTGTTGCAATCGTATCTGGTTGATACATGCCTAATAATGCTTCGTTTTTTAACCGTGCTTGCTTGTCTTTATCGTCACCATCAATTTCATTGCCTTTAATGAGATGGTCTTTAAAACCAAGCGACATAATACGTTCTATTTTTTTAGTCACTAAATCGACAACTGCAATGGCATTATTTTCTTGTAAAGCAACGTAAGCTTTACTGCTGTCTTGGTTAATCGCGATATATTCTGGTTCTACATCTTCAGCAATACTCGCTTGATAACCATTTAACAGGATATTTTTAGGCAGTTCGTTATGTCGGGAACCACCTTCATTAAAATCAGTGAAGTTTAAATGAGTCACCTTGGTAGAGAGTTGTTTATTTTGCCAATGGACATCTAAGATTGCTATTTCACCTTCAGGATCGACAGCGTAATTTCCAACACTCGGCTCACCCTCAAGTGCAACAACAAGCTGCTTTCCATTAGGTGTAAAAGTTAGCATATCTGGTAAGGCGCCAACATAATGTGCAGATACAAAACGTAAGTCTGAAGTATCATAGAAGGCAACCCAGCCTTTATCTGTTTTGTTTTTTGCTTCAATGGCAACGGCTAATAATCCATTATAAACATCTACACTATTCGCCGCGCCAGCTTCTTCATTTAAGTATTGTTTGATATCGGCTTTAAGATCTAGGCTATTCGCTAAAGTCGGGGCGTCTATATTGCTGCTATTAAGTACATCTATTTTCCCTGACTGTGCATTCACTACGAAGGTTTGTTGAGTTAATTTATCGAAGGTGACAATTTCAGCTGCGCTTTGGTCAAAAATATTAGCGTGGTATCGGCCCGCTTCAATCAGTTTAATACTGGATAGTTGAACTTGTTTTGTTGTTTGAGCTGAGATAGTTGAACAACTGAAGATAGTTGAAGAAAGAATAATACTGGTGATTAAATTATGTTTCATCGTAAGGCTTCCATGTCATATTGGATAAAGTAGACATATTTGTATCTTATTATTGTGACTATTTTATTAAATCGCTGCTTTAAAATGATTTATTCAATAGTAAGTATAAAACGGAAAGCTTGTTAAAGAGGGAATAAAGGTCATTTAATGTGGCGATACTTTATGAAAATCATATTACGGACATTATATTTGAGTTTATCATTCAAGCTTGGGTATGAATCTTAAACAATAATTGCTTGTTAAATATCAAAGTGTTGAAATTATCGACAGTCAGTTCATATTTTTGATTTTATTACTGTTTAGGGGTTGTGGTTAAAATTAACTTCTCTATAATACGCCTCACTTGCTTGAGAACGCTTTAAAGCAATCGCCCGGGTGGTGAAATCGGTAGACACAAGGGATTTAAAATCCCTCGACTTATGGTCGTGACGGTTCAAGTCCGTCTCCGGGCACCAATTTTAAGAAAAAAGCTTCGCATTTGCGAAGCTTTTTTTTTGCCTAAAATTTATGTTTATTGATTATACCAATCACACTAATTAACTGATCTATTTTACTTGTTAAAATAACTTGTACCAATCTAAAGTAATTATCTAGCCATTTATGCATGTTAAAATGAATGCTAGCTTCGTTGTTGATTTTGTAATGAGAATCCAGTTACTGCAATCAACGCTTTGCTAGTATCCGCTTTCCCTCACGCCTAAATAGACCATTTATTTATCCAGATTGGCATAAAGTAAAAATAAATAATGCATAGCTAATTCAATAAATTTTTTAATTCCTTAAATAAATTCTACCAACCTACTAATAGGTATAAAAATTACATTTTAAACTTCAATCACTTTAGGCCTTTGTCATGTTAAAATGCGAAATTAGAGGCCTATATACACTATTGTTTTATAGACCTTTTGGAATAACTCAGTTAAATTTGATGTAATAATTATTAGTATTACAAATCCTCATGTGATTTTTGAGTTCAAGGACTGAAAAGCTCAACTACTGGATGCTACACGCTAGTTTGAAGTCGTTAGACTTAGATAAGGTATAGATAAATAATGGACTTTTTCCATACGTTAAAATCTCGTTTATTATTTTTGATTTTTATTGTTACATTACCAGGATTGGTTGCTGTTTTATTTCAAGCAACTTCAGATCGTAATAATGCGATAAAAAGTGCTCGACAATTTGCTGTGGTGGCTGTCGATAACATCACATGGGAACAAACAGAAATAATAGAAAAAACAAAAATTTTTTTACAACGTTTATCTCAATCGCCAATATTATTAAACCCTAGTTCAATTGAATGTCATCAGTTTTTAGTTAATATTCATCATTTAACAGATTATTACGTCAATCTAGGTGCACCCAGTGCGGATGGACAATTACTTTGTAGTGCCACACCATTGAGTGAACCGGTTAATGTTTCAGACCGATCTTATATTCAACAAGCAATAACAAACAGAGCATTTACTATTGGTCAATTTCAATTTGACCGAGCCGCTGAAAAGACGAGTATTAATTTTGCTTATCCTATTATCAATGCATTAAATGATGAGGTTGTTGGGGCTGCCGTTGCTGTTGTTTCGCTTGATTGGTGGAGCGAGCAACTTGAACATGCTAACTTACCTGAAAAGTCAGTTGCATATATCACAGATTCTAATAATAAAATTATTGCAGTTTACCCTGAGAATAAAGCCCAACTTGGGCTTTCCTTAGATAGTGTTCAATATTCTGTTAAATCAATGTCAGATAAAAAAGTAAAATTAGTTGAAGATTCAAATAATTATCTGCGCATATTTGTGAGTCGGGCATTGATAAACATGAACGAGGGTAGTGATGCTGATGGTGCGGTCAATATTACTGTTGGTATCCCTTTTGAAAATGAATTAGCGCTTATTGATTCAAGGCTTTTGAAAATCATCTCACTGTTAATTGCTTTCATTATCATTAGCATCTTATTTGCTATTTTTACTATTAATAAAAGCATTTTAAAACCACTTAAAGCGCTTAAAAATTCTACTAAAAAACTTGAATTAGGCCTCACTGAAAGCGTGAACTCTGTGGAAGGAACCAAAGAGCTGATTGATCTACAAGAACATTTTTCTTTAATGGCAAAAACAAGGTTGTATGCAGAGCAGCAGCTCAAGTACAGCCAAGCGTTTTTGCAAGAAAGTGAAACAAGATTATCTAGACATTTACAAAATACACCACTTGGTTCAATCACTTGGGATAAAAACTTCGTTTGTACTGAATGGAATCGTGCGGCTGAACATATATTTGGTTATTCATCGAGTGAGGCTATTGGTGCCGATATTAGTGATTTAATCGTTTCACCTAACTTAAAAGCTGAATTCATAGATCAATATGGATTGTTATTAAGGCAAGAAGGAGGAACTAACTTTAAAGGTGTAAATATAACTAAAGATGGTCGTACCATTAATTGTAATTGGTATAACACCCTTATTCTTGATAAAGAGGGCATTATTAATGGTTTTGCTACATTAGTTAAAGATATAACAGAAGATAAACGTAATCAGGATACGTTAGATAATTTCTTTAAGTTGCCGATGAACTTGCATGCCATCATTAATTTCGATAAATCAATTATTAAAGTAAACAAGGGGTGGGAATCAATTCTTGGGTATACCTCAAATGAACTGGTTGGTACTAATGTATTAGCGTTAATGCACTCAGATGATATTCAAAAATCTAAAATAGTGACAACTAAATTAAAGACAGAACAAGATCTTCTTTCATTTGAAACGCGCTGCATGAGCAAGGGGGGCGAATATCGTTTAATTGATTGGTCCTGTACTGTCTCAAACGAAGATGGGAAGTATTATGCGATTGGTATCGATATAACAGAAAGAAGGTTAATTGAAGATAAGTTAAAACTAGCCGCTGGTGTTTTCACTCATGCTAAAGAAGCGGTTATGATTACTGACCAAAATAATAATATTATCGATGTTAATGATGCATTTACAAAAATAAGTGGTTATTCAAAAGACCAATCGATAGGCCAAAAAACGTCTCTGTTTAAGTCTGGTTTAGAGTCTGATGAGCTTTATAGTGAAATATATGATGTTGTCTCAGAGAAAGGTCATTGGACAGGTGAAATCCGCAATAGATGTAAAGATGGAACGATTATTTCTCAATTACTGACTGTCAGCACTATTTGCGATGCATTAGGACAAATAACAAATTATATTGCGTTATACACAGACATCAGTGCAATAAAAGAACAACAAGGTCAATTAGAACGTATTGCACACTATGATGTGTTGACTAATTTACCTAACAGAAGCTTGTTGGCTGATCGTTTAAAACAAGCAATGTTGTCTTGTACAAAAAGAAATCAATCTTTAGCGGTCGTTTTTCTTGATTTAGATAGCTTTAAAGAAATTAATGACGCTCATGGTCATAATACTGGAGACAAATTATTAGTAGAAATTGCTTCTCGGATACAAGCTTCTCTAGGGGATGAAGGTACACTTGCTCGTTTCGGTGGAGATGAATTTGTTGCCGTATTAGGAAATCTTGATGATGCCCATGATTGTGAACCTATTTTAGAAGAGTTACTTGCGGTAGTACAAGCTCCTCTGACAATTGGTCATGCCACTATTAACATTTCTGCAAGTATTGGTGTCACCATCTATCCTCATGACAATGTTGATGCAGAACAATTATTACGTCATGCAGATCAAGCTATGTATACGGCCAAGCAAGAAGGTAAAAATCGATATCATTTATTTGATATGGCCCAAGATATAGCCTTAAAAAATCAGCATGAAAAATTGATTAGAATAGAGGCTGCATTACAAGATAATGAGTTTGTGCTTTATTACCAACCTAAAGTTAATATGGTAACCGGTGAATTGATAGGGGTGGAAGCATTAATTCGTTGGCAGCATCCAGAGCGAGGTTTATTACCTCCTATTGAATTTCTACCAGTCATAGAACGCCATGAATTGACAATCAATGTAGGAGAGTGGGTGATTGATACTGCCCTTACTCAAATATCTCATTGGCAAAAACTAGGTCTCAATATTATTGTTAGTGTTAATATCGATGCGCTACAGTTACAGCAAGCGGCTTTTGTCGACAGATTATCTACATTATTAGCTGCCCATCCAGATGTCCCTAGAGGGTCTCTTCAATTAGAAGTATTAGAAACAAGTGAATTAGCTGATGTTAAAGATGTATCAAAAATAATGCATGCATGTATTGAGTTAGGTGTTGGCTTTGCATTAGATGATTTTGGTACAGGCTATTGTTCGTTAACTTATTTAAAACGCTTACCTGTTAACTTAATTAAAATAGATCAAAGCTTTATTTTTGGTATGTTGGATGATCCTGATGACTTGTCGATTGTTGAAGGGGTAATGGGATTATCTAAAGCTTTCGAACTTAATATCATTGCCGAAGGTGTTGAAACGCTTGAGCATGGACTCGCATTATTAGCGTTAGGTTGTTATTTAGCTCAGGGTTACGGTATTGCAAGACCAATGCCTGCTATTGATGTATTAGAATGGTCTGAGAATTGGAAGCCAGATAAAGCTTGGTCAGCATATGACTTAAATATTAATGGTTAATATTAGTTAACGGGTAAGTGTCGTTATCCATTGTTTTCAACATTTGGATTCAGATAATAAAAAGTATAAGTAAGGTTGGGGATCACTAATAAAACATTACTGAATAGAATGCTTATTATTGATAATATTATTTAGATATTTATACCTTTCGATGTGCTTTGTTCAATCGTTAACTTGGACTTCAAATTAGACGCACATGATGACAATGGTAAGCCCTTATCAAAGGTTGTAAGGCAAGTTGATTTTCAAGTTCACGACTTAGAGGACAAGTGGCGAAGTAAATATTTTCGTTGTTAGAATAATCGATTTAACCCGTCAAATCTTCCTATTTTAGCCTAGAATCTTTTCACACTAGCGCTTCCTGAACTTTGCACTTTGAATAGTAACGGGGATATAAGGTTTGAGATAAGATCCATACTATTATTAAAAGCATTCAGCTATAAAAGAAAATCTTCAAATAATCTCACCGTGTATCATTGATATCACTTCATTTTATTTCCGTTAACATCCTGATTATGCTTTAATACGGCGCTTAGTTGGTCGTTAAATAAATAGCATTGGGGTTTACTGTGAGTCAAGATATCGAGAAGCGTCTTAATAAATTTATCAGTGATTCGGGGCATTGTTCTCGACGTGAAGCAGATAAGTTAATTGAACAAAACCGCGTTAAAATTAATGGGCAAGTTCCGGAGTTAGGAACTAAAGTACAGCCTGGCGATGAGGTGTTTGTTGACGGTAAGCGTATTAATAAAATCGCAGCCAATAAGTCAGATCGCATTTATATAGCTTATAACAAGCCAACTGGTATTACTTGTACGACTGAACGTGAGGTTTACGGTAATATTATTGATGCTATTAGACATAAAGAACGTATTTTCCCTATCGGACGTTTAGATAAACCTTCTGAAGGTTTAATTTTTCTTACTAGTGATGGGGATATTGTTAATAAAATTTTACGCGCTGAAAATGCACATGATAAAGAATATCGTGTCACAGTAGATCAACCTTTAAGCGAACGTTTTGTTGACCGTATGCAGCGTGGAGTACCTATTCTAGACACAATTACTAAACCTTGTACTGTTAAAGTAGAAAGTCGTTTTGTATTTACTATTATTTTAACGCAAGGTTTAAACCGCCAAATTCGTCGTATGTGTGAATATTTAGGTTATGAAGTTACACGTCTACAACGAACGCGTATCATGAATGTGACGTTAAATAACCTAAAAGTAGGGCAGTGGCGAAACCTCTCTGAAAAAGAGATGGAAGAGATTAATACTGCTGTTGAAGGCTCTTCAAAAACAGCTGTTAATACTACTTTACCTAAACAACAACGTACGACTGACCAAACAAATAGTGATAAATTATCTCGTCAAAAGCAATCATCAGAGCCTAGCACTTCTAGTGCTTATTATGGAAAAGTAGAAAAAAGCGGAAAAGTAGAAAAGAGCGATAGAAATGATAAATACGGTGCAAACAATAAAAGTGCGCCTAAAGCCAAGAAAGTATTTATTAATAAAAATGCAAAACCAAGCACAACAACCAATAAACCAAAGTTGTCATTAAAAAGAAAATGAGCCAAGGTGAATTCGATATAATTAAACGTTACTTTCAGCGTTCAACAAATAAAGTTGATGGCGTTGAAATTGGTATAGGCGACGACTGTGCAATTTTAGATGTACCTTGCGATCATCAACTAGCTGTTACCACAGATAGCTTAGTGAGCGGCGTTCATTTTTTTGAGGATGTCGATGCTTACCGTTTAGGTTATAAATCGTTAGCTGTTAATTTAAGTGATTTAGCGGCAATGGGAGCGACAGCTAAGTGGGTTTCTTTAGCTATTACTTTACCAAAAATCGATGAAGTTTGGTTAGCTGAGTTTTGTCGAGGCTTTTTTGCTTTAGCTGATAAATACAACGTTAAATTAATTGGTGGTGATACCACAAAAGGACCTCTTTCGATTACCGTTTCAGCGAAAGGATTAGTCAAAACAGGACAAGCCTTAACACGATGTAATGCAAAGATTGGTGATGTCATTTTTGTTAGTGGTTGTTTAGGCGATGGCGCTTTAGGTTTACTGGTTAAATTATTGGCCACTGAAACGGAATTGTTTACTAAAGATAATCAGCAAGCCTTTGTCAACGCATTAGAGTTAACAGAGCCTCGCTTACATTTAGCTAAATTACTCGTAGGTTATGCCTCAAGTTGCATTGATATTTCTGATGGCCTAAGTCAAGATCTCTCTCATATTCTTAACAAATCTCAATGTAGTGCTGAAATTACGTTAGAAAATTTGCCTTTTTCAGACGCTATATTAAATGAAATTAAACTAGATCATCTTTCATTATCTCAAGTATGGCAACATGCGGTTAATGGTGGTGATGACTATGAGTTATTATTTACCATTCCTGCAGATAAAGTAAGTGCCTTTAAAGCACTGCTAAATACACAGTCAAAATACGACGATTTAGCTTGTTATGAAATTGGAAAAATAACTAAGCAAAAGCAAATTGAATGTGAAAAATTGACAACAGCCTCCGCTGTATCTTCCATATTATTCACTTATCTACAACAACCTGTTGATGTTAATAGCACTGGTTGGGATCATTTTAAATAAGGTAAAAAAATGTTAAATCGAGATGATTTAAAAGGCTTAAAACTATCCAATCCAATGCATTTAGCCGCCGTTGGTTTTGGTAGTGGTTTAGCACCTAAAGCCCCTGGTACATTTGGCACACTGGCGGCGGTACCTCTATTTTATTTATTAGCCATGCTTGATATTGAATCCTATTTTGCGGTTTTAGTCATCACTAGCTTTGCAGGTTTTTGGTTTTGCCATGTCACTAGTGACGCGATGGGAGTGCATGATCATAAAGCAATTGTATGGGATGAATTTGTAGGTTATTGGATAACCATGTTACCTGTTTTATTCTTTTATCCTGATCTTAAAAGTACCATGGATATTCCTTTTATTTGGAGTGTTGTTGGTTTTGCTTTGTTTCGTTTTTTTGATGTACTAAAACCTTTTCCTATTAGTTGGTTAGATAAAAAAGTGCATGGCGGCTTTGGGATCATGATTGACGATATCGTTGCCGGAGTCTTTGCTGCAATTGGATTGCTTTTGATAATTCAATATTGGGGGTAAATATGTTATTACGTTGGCTTATTCTTACTGTGACGTTTTATACAACTGGTAGTATTGCAGAAAGCCAGAATATATTTAATCCACAGGCCATTACCGTTGCTATAGATAAAACACCTGTTTCATTTAATCCTTATTCTGATCAAGCATTAATGGGACAGCAATTTAAACATCTACTATTTGATCCTTTATTTCGCTGGGATAAAAACCAAAAAATAGAACCGCGTTTGGTCAAAAATTGGAAGCGTATCGATAAACGAACTGTGCGTTTTTTTCTTCGTGATAATATACATTTTCATACGGGTAATTTATTAACTTCAAATGATGTACTTTGGTCCTTTGAGCAAGCAAAGAAACAAATTAACAGTAATTTTTTAAGTAAGTTAGATTGGGTTAAAGCTAATCATAAAAATAGCTTTGATATCAGAACAAGTCTCAGTGATATCCAACTGTTAGACTATTTAACCAATGTGTTTATATTAGACTCAAGGTTCTATGAAAGTAATACAAACGTATTAAATAGCTCTCCATCAATAATACTCCCACCCGTAAGAAATTTACAGATGTCTGGGACTGGTCCTTATTTAATACAACAATATAATCCTGTTTTAGGAATGGTTGTTGTTGCCAATCCAAATTATTGGGACGGTTTTCCTAAGGTTCAATTCTTTCGTTTTATGCGTATTAATAAGCCCCAATCTCGCTTATTTGCATTGTTAGCTGATGATGTACAGGTGAGTTATGCAATTCCTAATAAAAGTACCGAAGACCTTGAAAGTAATACGACGAAAAACTTAGTTAAAGTACCGTCTTCAAATGTCGTTTTTTTAACGATTAACGATAAATTATCACCAGTATTAAAAAATAAAGAAGCGCGTGATGCTATTCACCTAGCAATCAATCAAGCGGGTATGTTGAAATATATCTTAAAGGATAATGGTCAAGTGCATCCTTCTGTGATGGCGCTAGCCGACAATACGTTTTCAGATAAACAAGATAAAACAAAAGAAGATATGCCTGAATACGATTTAGAAAAATCTAAAGCGTTAGTCAAAGCCATGAAATTACCAAAACAAATGTCTTTATTGGTAATGTTAGATGATGTTGGGAATACCAAAAAAGTAGCTGAAGCATTAAGTAAAATGTTGAAGAGAGCTGGTATCGTTGTTGCTACGCAAGAAATTAGTTCTGAAGAAATATGGAAAAATACTAACTTATACTATGACTTAACTGTTTCTACTTGGCAGACTCAGTTAATGAGTCGAGATAATATGTATGAAAACTTATTTTTACAAAGCTATTTAACAGGTTATTTACAAGATAAGTTTAAGGGGCAGGGGTTAAAGGATAACTTTCAACAGGAATCTGCTTACTTTAAAACCTTACAGCAAGGTAACTGGGTTATCCCATTGTTTTATCAAGACAAAATTTGGGCTCAAAATAATAAATTTAATTTAGATGAAATATTTTCAAGTAACGGAATCCCATATTGGTCGTTACTTAAATTAAAAAATACTGAAGATAAACCTAAAAATGAAGATACTTTATTAAAGTTGAAAGAGAAAAACCAAGGCTAATATAAGAACTGCAACATAATGACGTGGTGTTAATTACTTCATTATGTTGTAGTTTTATTAGGCTTTTAAAATCATCGTTTTTCAAAAGCTTAATTCGTCATATTACTTAAACTTATCTAGTAAAAGCCAGTAAGTTAGGGTTATTCAACAAAGATTGTCTCAAAACACTAACAAAGCGTAGCTTTTAAAGCCTACCTGTAAAGTCCCAATAGTTATGTAAAGAAGCTTACTATTTGTTCTTCGATACCTTCACTATCAAGTTTTAACATGTGATAAATTTCTTGTTGTGTACCTTGTTCAATGAATGAATCTGGTAGGCCTAAGTGTTGTATTTTACCCGTATATTGCTGTGTCATTAAAAATTCACTAACAGCAGAACCTGCGCCACCGGCAATGCTATTTTCTTCAATCGTCACAATCTGAGAATGGCTTTCAGCAAGTCGTTTCAATAATGATTTATCTAATGGTTTTACAAATCGCATATCGACTAACGTAGCATTGAGTTTTTCTGCCACTGGCATCGTCGCTTGTAAAAACGTACCAAAACATAAAATAGCAAGTTTATTACCTTCTATAACGACTTTTGCTTTACCAATTTCTAATTGTGTCATTACTGCTTCAACTGCTATACCCGTTCCACTACCTCTCGGATAACGTACAGCCGCTGGTGTGTTAAGTAAATGTCCGGTGTATAACATATTACGACACTCTTGTTCATCAGAAGGGGTCATCACCGTCATGTTAGGCACACAACGTAAAAAGCTTAAGTCGTAAGCCCCTTGATGCGTAGGACCATCAGCGCCAACGATACCCGCTCTATCAATAGCAAACAAAACACCGAGGTTCTGAATTGCTACATCGTGGATCACTTGGTCGTAGGCACGTTGTAAAAAACTTGAGTAAATAGCAACGATAGGATTTAAATCTGCAATCGCCATACCTGCTGCTAATGTCACAGCATGCTGTTCTGCGATAGCAACATCGTAATACTTATCAGGGTGGCGTTTAGAAAACTCAACCATTCCAGAACCTTCACGCATAGCAGGCGTAATTGCGGTGAGTTTAGGGTCTTTATCGGCCATGTCATTTAACCACTGACCAAATATTTTAGAAAAAGTCGGTGCAGACGGTTTAGGAATAGGTAATGCTTGATCGGGTGTAAACTTGGGTACCGCATGATAAGTGATCGGGTCAAGTTCAGCTTGTTTGTAGCCTTTACCCTTTTTAGTCATCACATGTAAAAACTGTGGACCCGAATGAGAACGCATATTGCGTAATGTATCGACTAATGCAATCACATTATGCCCATCCATTGGACCAATATAATTAAAACCGAATTCTTCAAAAATAGTGCCTGGTGAAACCATGCCTTTTAAATGTTCTTCAGTCTTCTTCGCTAATTCTTTAATGGGGGGAATATTCGATAATACTTTTTTGCTACTTTCACGAAATTGAGTATATAAATCACCAGATAATATTTTAGCGAGGTGATTATTTAAAGCACCGACATTTTCAGAAATAGACATTTCATTATCATTGAGGATCACTAACATATCGTTATGCAAAGAACCTGCATGATTTAAAGCTTCAAATGCCATTCCAGCAGTGATTGCACCATCGCCAATCACGGCAACGACTTTACGGTCTTTTTTCTCTTTTCCTGCTGCAATCGCTAAACCGAGTGCGGCACCAATAGACGTTGATGAGTGACCAACACTTAATACATCGTATTCACTTTCTTCGCGCCAAGGGAAAGGGTGTAAGCCCTTAAACATGCGGATATTTTCCATTTGGTCGCGACGACCCGTTAAGATTTTATGCGGATAGGCTTGATGGCCGACATCCCAAACTAGGTGATCAAACGGTGTATGGTAAACATAATGTAAAGCGACCGTTAATTCGACTACACCTAAACCTGAAGCGAGGTGACCACTAGTTTGACTAACACTGGTTAATAAAAATTGACGTAATTCTTCGCACAGTGCAGGGAGCTGGTGTTTTTTTAATAGACGCAGATCTTCTGGATAATTAATATCAGCTAGCAACGGGTAATTTTTTAAATCCAATGGCATATTTATTTATCACGTTTGATGATGTAGTGAGAGAACAACTCGAGTAACTGAGTATTATAAGGTAATTGCGATAAAGCATGAAGCGCTTCTTTATATAAGTCTTGTGCTTTTTGTTGTGCAGCAGGTAAACCTAGTAAAGCTGGATAGGTTGATTTATTTAATTCTTGGTCAGAACCCTGCGGTTTACCTAAGGTTTGTGTATCGCTAGTGATATCTAGGATATCATCTTGTACTTGGAAAGCTAATCCTATCGCAGTTGCAAAGCGAGACAATAATGCAAACTCTTGTGGATCAATATCAGCTTTAGTTAAAGCGCCCATTTGCACTGCAGCTAATATGAGTGCACCAGTTTTTGCATTATGTATCGTTTCTAGCTCAATTAAAGAGATTGCCGTATTTTCAGCGGCTATATCTAATACTTGTCCCGCACACATACCTTTTTCACCAGAAGCTTTCGCCAAAATATTGATGATTTTCAACTGTGGTTGAGGTAATAAATATTCAATGTCTGTAGATAGAATATCAAATGCTAATGTTTGTAATGCATCACCAGCCAAAATAGCCGTGGCTTCATCGTATTTTATGTGGCAGGTCGAGTGACCACGACGTAACGCATCATCATCCATTGCAGGTAAATCATCATGTATTAGAGAGTAAGCATGAATGCATTCAATAGCCGCAGCAATTGGGTCAAGTGTTTCAAGTTTGCTACCGAGCATTTGGCCAACGGCATAAACTAAGAAAGGTCTGACACGTTTTCCTCCTAGTAATGCACCGTAAGTCATTGCTTCATTTAATTTTATTGAAGCAGGGCTCGAGTAATTAATATGTTTTTCAAGCTGTTCATTTACACGTACTTGAAATTGTTGCATGGTAGAAGTTAATTGTGTCATCTAGGCTGCTTAGTATTGGAAATGGAAGACAAAAAGTTATTCTTCAAAATTTTGTAAAGGCGCTTGTACATCATTTTGCATTAAAATGCTGACTTGTTGCTGAGCATGTTGTAGTTTTTGACTATTACTGCGTGCTAGTGAAATACCTCGTTCAAATTGTTTTAACGCATCCTCGAGCGGTAAGTCACCACCCTCTAAATGTTGAACAATTTTTTCAAGTTCAGTAATTGCTTCTTCATATTGCATATTTTCAGGTTTTTTTAAGGCCATGGGAGATCTCTTTTCTATAATTTGTGCAAGATTACCGTGCCTGTTAAGGATGTCAAACTAAGGTATAAAAATAATTTCGAAAGAGTGAAGTTGTAAGCTGTTTAGTGAGTTGCAAAATATTTGATTTTAAATAATAGTTTATGGCTGCAAACTAACCATAAATAGCTATACTATCTACATAACAACGCATTAATATTAAATTAAAAAGGATTTATCTGTGGATTTAGCAACACTCGTTGGAATTATAGGCGCCTTTGGCTTTGTTGTAATGGCGATGCTGATGGGGGGAACACTCGATATGTTTGTCGATGTGACTTCTATCTTGATCGTGTTTGGCGGTACAGCATTCGTTGTAATGATGAAATATAACATTGGACAATTTTTTGGTGCCGTCAAAATTGCGATGAAAGCATTTATGTTTAAGACTGACTCACCTGAAGAGCTAATAGTAAAAACAGTAGAAATGGCTGATGCTGCCCGTAAAGGTGGTTTTTTAGCACTTGAAGAAGCTGAAATTAGTAATCCTTTCATGCAGAAAGGGGTTGATATGCTAGTTGACGGTCATGATGCAGACGTGGTTCGTCAAACCCTACAAAATGATATTAGGTTAACCTCTGAGCGACATGAAATTGGTGCTGATATATTTAAAAACTTTGGTGATGTGGCTCCTGCGATGGGGATGATTGGTACTTTAATTGGTTTGGTTGCTATGTTATCAAATATGGATGATCCAAAATCAATTGGTCCTGCGATGGCTGTTGCGTTATTGACTACATTATATGGTGCGGTAGTGGCAAACATGGTTGCTTTGCCAATTTCAGATAAATTAAAATTAAGAGCCCAAGAAGAGAAACTGAATCGTAGCCTTATTTTAGATGGTGTATTAGGTATTCAAGATGGTCAAAATCCACGTGTTATTGAAGGTGTATTACGCAATTACCTACCTGAGTCTAAACGAGGTAGTGCTGATGATGGTGGGGCTGAGTAATGGAAGAAGAATGTAAATGTCCCCCCGAGGGATTACCTGCATGGATGGGGACCTTTGCAGATCTAATGTCATTGTTAATGTGCTTCTTTGTTTTACTTTTATCATTCTCAGAAATGGATGTATTAAAATTTAAGCAAATAGCAGGATCAATGGCATTTGCTTTTGGTGTACAAAACCAATTAGAAGTAAAAGATATTCCTAAAGGGACCTCGGTCATTGCACAGGAGTTTAGGCCAGGTAAACCTGAACCGACACCTATCGAAGTGATCATGCAGCGAACGACTGAGGTTACTCAAACGACGTTAGACTTTCAAGAGGGTGATAGTAGCCGCTCTGGTGGACAACAAGATGTACCTGTTCGAGAAACCTCTTTACAAGTAAATGAAGAAACGAAAGAGGTATTATCTGCTGAGGTTTCTAAATCAGTTGCTGAACAATCAGAAGAACAACTAGAGCAAACTGAGCAGGCAGCTAGTGCTAGCACTGCTTCACAGCAGGCACTTACCAGGAAAGTGGCTGAAGATTTACGTGAAGAGATTGAAGATGGTGCGATTGAAATAGAATCTTTAGGACAGCAGTTGATTATTCGTGTCAGAGAAAAAGGCGCTTTTCCTGCAGGTTCTGCTTTTTTACAGCCTCGCTTTAGGCCTGTGATTGCGAAAGTGGCAAAAATATTAGTTGATGTACCTGGTGTGGTAACGGTTGCTGGGCATACTGATAATGAACCAATACAATCAGAGCTATATCGCTCTAACTTAGATTTATCTGCACAACGTGCTGTTTCTGTTGCTCAAGAAATGCTTAAGTTAAAAGGGATTAGAGATAAAAAAATGTTAGTGGTAGGTTATGCTAATACTAAACCATTAGTTGAAGGTGATACGCCTGCTGAACAACGTCGTAACCGTCGTGTTGAAATCATGATCATGCAAGGTGAGGCAGCAGAGTCTGATGAGATATCTGTAGAGTAACTTAGGTTATTTAAATCTAAGAATTACTTTATTTAACTTAACTTAACTTAACTTAATTTTATTTAGCTTTACCTAAGCTCATCTCTTTGTAATAAAAAGCCCCACGTTAACATCTGTTAACGTGGGGCTTTTTATTATCATCTTTGTTATGCCTATTAAAGGAGCGGTTGTCTATCAAAAGGACAATGGCATTAAGCAATCATTTTGTAAAAATACCAAAAGAATTAATAAGGTGATCATTCTTGCTGGTTAAAATTACCCCTAATTGCGTTGTGAGTTTTGAAGTGAGAACAACTATCTCCTACAACTCACGCCTTATTAGTGTTAATTTTTCCTGCGCAATCTCTGATCACTTATTTAATTCCATTGCTATAAGTGCTTTGTAACAACTGCTTTGTAAGAATAGCTTGTAAAAAGTACTTTTTAACAAGTATTAGAATGTTAGCGCGTTAAACCTACTCTTCTATCACTTTTTTCAATAAAACAATTAACCCTAACACCGGTACACCAATCAATGCAGAAGCGATAAAGAAGTTTACATAGCCAAAATCATCAACGTACACACCTGAAAATCCTGCAATAAACTTCGGAAACAACAACATTATTGAACTAAATAGTGCAAATTGTGTGGCTGAAAACTCAATATTAGTCAGTTTTGAAATATAGGTAATAAAGGCCGTTGTCGCAATACCTGCACTGATGTTATCCATAGAAATGATTAACGTTAATAATGTTAAATCTTTCCCCACAAAAGCGAGAATAGCAAAAATGAAATTAGTGATAACCACTAATAACCCACCTAGAAAAAGGATTGAATAAGTACTGTAGCGAGTTAATAAAACACCACCTAATGCAGCACCTAATAAAGTCATCGTGACACCAAATATTTTTGATATCGCGGCAATTTCACCTTTGGTATATCCCATGTCCACATAGAATGGGTTAGCCATAATACCCATTACAATATCGGAAATTCGGTATGTGCCAATCAATAATAAAATTAAGATGGCATGTTTTCCGTAACGTTTAAAAAAGTCTGTGAAAGGCGCAATTACCGCCATATTTAACCAGGCCATAAAGCGTCCTGCTTTTGTAGGAATTTCAGCTGCGTTTAATTGTTTCAAAATAGCTGCTTGCTGTTGTTGTAACTCCGTTCCTTTATAATTAGGTTCTTTCGCTACGAATGTTGTGATTATGCCAACACCCATGCATGCAGCCATCACAAAGTAAGACGTTGACCAAGCTGAAAGCTCATATGCTTCTGAGCTACTCGACCAAGCAGCAATTGCTAAGGAGCCTGCTCCAGCCATAATCATCGCTAAGCGGTATCCCGTCATGTAAGCAGCAGCCATTGCAGCTTGAAACTTTTCTGGGGCAGATTCAATACGAAAAGCATCAATAACAATGTCTTGTGTTGCAGAGCTATAAGCAACCACCAAAGCACAAACAGCAAACATCACTAAATTTTGTTGTGGGTCGCTCATGGCCATGCCAATAAGTGAAATAATAATAAATAGCTGCGACAGTAACAGCCACGATCGTCTTCGCCCAAGCCAAGGGGTTAATAATGGTATTGATAAACGGTCTACAAAAGGTGACCATATCCATTTAAAAGCATAAGCAAGTGCTATCCAGCTGAAAAAGCCAATACTTGCTCTACTAACACCCGCTTCACGTAACCAAAATGAGAGAGTAGAAAAAACCAGTAAAAGAGGTAAGCCGGCAGAAAAGCCGAAAAAGAATAAAATTGCGACACGTTTTTGTAGATAAATTTTGCAACTTTCTAACCAAGTCGGCTTATTTATTTGTTGTGATATTTCTATTGCCATGGAATTAACTCGATAAAGGTTGATGGTCTCGCTAAAATAAAAGGATGAAAAATTAAGCGGTTTGCTTATTTAGTTGAGTGAATTTTTTAAACTACCCAATGGGTTTTTATGATGGGGCAGTTTAAAGTTCAATGTTATTAATATTATTTCTAATGTTTTAATTGATGACCGATCAACTCAAAACGCCAACCTGTTAATATTTTAGGTTTTACTGCTGTTAAACGTTGTTGATCATTTAATTTCCAACACCAGCTTAAATACTCATTAATGACACGTTTAGAAGCAATTAATTCAACGGGTAATTCATATTTTTCAGCACAGGTTTTAACTTGGTCTCTGATCGATTTTAATGTTTTCTTATAAGTAGGAAAGTCGACTAAGCGTGAAATCAATGGTGGATAAGTTTCTGGATCTTGTGCTGTTACTTTAGCCATAACGGCTAAAATGCTATCACCGTGAATACGGATTTCATTCGGTAGTAAATTCAATCGTTTCAAATCAGCATATGTCGATGGTTGGTAATAAGCTAATAACCATAAATGTTCAGCTTTAACCACAAAGTTAAGTGCTAAATTTCTTGCTTGTGCTGTTTCTAAACGCCACTTTGCAAGTGCTTTAATAAGCGCTAAACCATATCGGTCTAATTGAGAAAGGTTATCTAATGATTTATAGGCTTTTTCTGGATCTACTGGTTTCATTTTTTGGTCAAGGATCATTTGGCATTCTTGTTCAAAAAATGTCGACATGTTTTTTTCAGCCAGTTGCGCTTGTAATACTTCTAAACTTGGTTGTAGATATAGCACATCAGCTGCTGCGTAATGTTGTTGCTTTTCTGTTAATGGGCGAGCACACCAATCGGTACGAGACTCACCTTTATCTAATACAACACCTTCAATCAATTCAACCATTTTAGCGTAACCTAACGATCCGCCATGGTTTAAAAAAGCACAGGCAACTTGTGTATCAAATAATTTAATATTGAGATTGCCTTTCTGGTGTTTGATGATTTCTAAATCTTCACTACTGGCGTGCAATATACAATCTTTTTTATCGATCGCTTGCCAAAATGCGCTGATGTCGCCTATTTCGATTGGGTCTATTAATACAATTCTTTCATTTTGAGAGACTTGTAATAAACCTAAATTAGCAAAAAACGTACGCGTACGAACAAATTCAGTATCTAAAGAGATAGGGGAGTTATCTAATGTAGCAATATACTCAGATAATTTTTCTTGTGTGGAAATGATCTCAAATTGCATCAATTGATAACCTAAATAGAATTGTAATATTTTCTTATCTTACGGAAATTGATGTATTTTTTCTATTGAAATATTGATTAGTTAACTTTTATTTAAAATAGATTCTAATGCATAAAAAGTATGATTTATTGCATAAATATATAAGCAAGGCTAACAAATTTAAGTGCTTATTATTGTGCGTTTGTTGCAGATCCATTAGAATACACCTTTACAAATGCGCCGCGATCTGCTTATTGATAATCATTCGCATTATCTGAATATGTTTAGGCCGGAAAAAAGATTTTAAGTAATAGTGTGGTAAGGGAAACAATGACTAGAACAATGTATGAAAAAATCTGGGATGCGAACTTAGTTCATGAACCAGAAGCAGGATCTCCGCTTTTGTTTGTTGACAGACATCTAATGCATGAAGTAACAAGTCCACAAGCTTTTGAAGGCCTACGCCTGCAAAACCGTAAAGTGCGAAACGTGCATAGTATTCTAGGTACAATCGATCACTGTGTACCAACTAAAGACCGTTTCAATATTGTTGATGTTATTGCTAAAAAACAAGTTGAAACGATGACTGCTAACTGTGAAGAAAATGAAATTAACCTTTACGGTATGGACAGTAACCAAAACGGTGTTATTCACATTGTTGTACCTGAGCATGGTTTTGTTCATCCAGGTATGGTTGTATGTTGTGGCGATAGCCATACAGCAACGCATGGTGCATTCGGCGCGTTAGCGTTTGGTATAGGTACTAGTGAAGTTGAACATGTAATGGCAACACAAACATTACAACAGAAAAAAGCGAAAACAATGCTAGTGAAAGTAGAAGGTAAACTACCTGCTTTCTCAACAGCAAAAGATATTGCATTAGCTATTATTGCTAAAACAGGTACTGCTGGCGGTACGGGTTATGTAATGGAATTCGCTGGTAATACAATTACAGACCTTACAATGGAAGGTCGTATGACGCTATGTAACATGGCGATTGAAGCGGGTGCTCGTGCTGGTCTTGTTGCACCAGATCAAGTGACATTTGACTACCTTGAAGGTAAAGAGTTCGCACCAAAAGGCGACGAATGGCCAATGGCTGTTGAGTATTGGAAATCACTAGTCTCTGATGAAGGCGCTGAGTTTGATGCAGTTATCGAATTAAAAGCAGAAGATATCGCTCCACAAGTTTCTTGGGGTACATCTCCAGAGCAAGTAATCTCTGTAACAGGTGTTGTTCCTTCTCCATCTGATTTTACTAATGAAGTTAAATCTCAAGCATGTGCAAGCGCACTTAAATACATGGATCTTAAAGCAGGCCAAAATATTACTGATATTCATATCGATGTCGTATTTATTGGTTCTTGTACAAATGGTCGTATTGAAGATTTCCGCGCCGCAGCTGAATTACTGAAAGGTAAAAAAGTAGCTGATGGTGTTCAAGCTTTCGCTGTACCAGGTTCTTTTCCTGTTAAAGAACAAGCAGAAAAAGAAGGTCTTGATAAGATCTTTGTGGAGGCTGGTTGGGAATGGCGTGATCCAGGTTGTTCAATGTGTCTAGCAATGAATGGTGATGAGTTAAAAGATGGTCAACGTAGCGCATCTACTTCAAATCGTAATTTTGAAGGTCGTCAAGGTAAAGGTGGTCGTACTCATCTTGTATCACCAGCAATGGCTGCTGCAGCATCAGTTGCAGGTCACTTTGTAGACATTCGAGATTGGAAATAGGGGCTAGATAATGCAACCATATATTAAACATACAAGTATCGCAGCGTTAATGGATCGTAGTAACGTCGATACGGATCAAATCATCCCAAAAAACTTCATGAAAAAAGTGGAACGTACTGGTTTTGGTATTAATTTGTTCCATAACTGGCGTTATCTTGCGGATAACGTGACACCAAATCCTGAGTTTGAATTAAACAAACCTGCTTTTAAAGGCGCTAAAATATTAGTTGCTGGTGAAAACTTCGGTTGTGGTTCATCTCGTGAGCATGCTCCATGGGCAATCGCGGATTACGGTTTTAATACTGTTATTTCAACTAGTTTTGCTGATATTTTCTACAGTAACTGTTTTAAAAATAGTATTTTGCCAATTATCGTAACCGATGAGCAACTTGCTGCATTAATGGCTGAAATTGCAGGTAACGAAGGTGTTGAATTTACCGTTGATTTAGAAGCTCAAAAAGTAACGACACCAGGTGGTCTTTCAATCTCATTTGAAGTAGATGCATTCCGTAAAGAATCATTACTTGATGGTCTTGATGATATCGCTTGGACGTTAAAGCATGAAGAGCAAATTTCTACGTATGAAGCGGCACAAAGAAAACGTTTACCGTGGTTATGGCCTAGCGCTTAATCAAGCTTGATACCAATTAAACTAAATTGGTAGTAGTTTGTTATCACAAATAAAAGGTGCACTTGTTGCACCTTTTTTATCGAAAACTTATTGTAGTGGATTGTTTGTAGTGAATTGTTATTTAACACTATTTTTATTAATTCAGTGCAATAAGCTTTTATCTTAAATTTTTACATGTGGAGTAAGCAATGACTCAAGATAATGTCACTGTGCAGTTGATGGATACAACATTACGCGATGGAGAACAGACTCAAGCTGTTTCATTTTCTCCTGCTGAAAAAGTTAGCCTTGCTAAAGCACTATTACAAAAGCTTAAAATTGATCGTATTGAAGTTGCCTCTGCACGAGTATCAGAAGGTGAAAAAGAAGGTGTTACTAAGTTAAATATGTGGGCCGCAAAAGAAGGGTTAGTTGACCGTATTGAAGTTTTAGGCTTTGTCGATCACACATTAAGTGTTGATTGGATCACTGATACTGGCGGTAAAGTATTAAACTTATTAGCCAAAGGTAGTTTAAAGCATTGCACTGAGCAATTAAAAAAAACCTTAGATGAGCATGTTAATGATGTTAAACAAACGATTGAATATGCAAAAAAACAAGGCTTAAAAGTTAATATCTATTTGGAAGATTGGTCAAACGGTTATCAAGATAGTCCTGAATATGTCTACGAAATGGTCACTAAATTATCTGATGTAGGTATTGCGCATTTTATGTTGCCAGACACATTAGGAGTCATGTCCCCAGATGAAGTATTTGAAAGTCTGAGTGATATGGTGACACGCTTTCCAAAATTGAAGTTTGATTTTCATCCTCATAATGATTACGGATTAGCAACCGCTAATGCGATGTATGCTGTAAAAGCAGGCGTGTCTTCTATTCATTGCACCATGAACTGTTTAGGTGAGCGAGCGGGTAACGCCTCTTTAACTGAAGTTGCTGTGGTATTAAAAGATAAATTAGGTAAAAAAGTAAATATCGACGAGTCTGAAATTCATAATCTAAGCAAATTAGTTGAGAATTTTTCAGGTAAACGTATCGCTGATAATACCCCGATTGTCGGCGCTGATGTCTTTACTCAAACTAGTGGTATTCATGCTGACGGTGATAGAAAGGGTGGTTTATATATCTCTGCCTTAACGCCTGAACGTTTTGCGCGTTCACGTAGTTATGCATTGGGGAAAATGAGTGGTAAAGCTTCAATTGCTAAAAACCTAGAAGCAATGGATATTGAACTCGATGCAGGTCAACAGAAGAAACTATTAAAACGTATTGTGCGTTTGGCGGATCAAAAAGCAACGATTACTGCGGATGATTTACCGTTTATTATTGCTGACCTATTAGAGAGAAACGATTATAACTATGTTGAATTATTAAACTGTTCTATTAATTCAGGTTTAGATTTAGAATCAACGGTCAGTATTCGTGTGCGTGTTAATGATGAAATATATAAAACCAGTGGCAGCGGTAATGGTGGTTTTGATGCCTTTATAAGCGCGATGAAAAAAGTGTTAGATAATGAGCAGTTTATATTCCCTGAATTAGTTGATTTTGAATTGCGCATTCCACCTGGTGGTCAAACGAGTGCCTTTACTGAGTGTATTGTTACTTGGGAAGATGGCGATGATCAGTTTACAACGCGTGGTGTCAATGCAAATCAGGTATTAGCAGGGATTGGTGCAACAATCCGTATGATCAATTTGCGTATGCATAATAAAGAAAGTTAACGCTAAAAAGTTATTGTTAACTAATAAAATCTAGTTATCACTAGATTCTTAAAATAAAAGCCTTAATCTTTGATTAGGGCTTTTGTACTTTGACGAATATACTAGCGTTAATTAAAGAAGCTATCGAATAAAAGAGGAAAGAAAATGAGAGTATGTGGTGTTGAATTAACAGGTAATGAAGCAGTGATTGCCATTATGCAGTATAAAAATGGCTTATATGATGTGCCGCCTGTGCGTACAACAAAACTAACATTAAATGATCCAATTAATACTGAGCCGTTAAAGAAGTTTCAATTTGATTTCGCTCAACTGATGAAAGATTACCAAATAGATAAAGTGATCATCCGTGAGCGTGCATTAAAAGGCAAGTTCGCTGGTCATACGTTAAGTTTTAAAATTGAAGGTGCGTTACAATTAATGCAAAGTGTAGAAGTGCAGGTGATTTCGTCTGATTATATTAAACAAGGTCTTAAACAAGCACAAAATACACCTACTGCGATTGAAGTCGGGCTTAAAAAATTCCAAGAGCAAGCTATGTTAACGGCATTTGGTTACCTACAAAATAAGCTAGGTTAATATTTTTTATTGTTATTGGTTCGCTATTTTTACTCAATGACATTGACCAAATAGCATAACCAAAAAGAGCAATTAAATTGCACTGGCTCAATGAGATTAGACCAATCACATTAATCCGATAACAGTAGCGAAAGCGTTTAACCAAATGCTTAAACTTAAAAAGCTAATGATATGGAATGATTTGAAAAAAAGGAGATGAATAATAATTTATTCATCTCCTTTTTTGTATCCTAATTAAATATCAGCTCTAAAGTTTAAAATAAAATATCAAGGTATGCTTAAAGAATAGTCGTACTATAAGCTAGACGAGTTTAAACAGAGATGAGTATAATCATCAACATTTAATACATTAAAATAAAAGGAAAGGCGCGTGGAAAATAACTTTGAAAACTTTGTTGCTCAATTTAAAGAGCAACAACCTGTCTCATTAGGTGCATTCTTTTATCAAGCTGAGCTTCATTTAGTAACTCAGCTAAAAGATTACTTAGGCGTTGAACAAGCACAACCAAGAAGTTTTTTCTCGTTAATTGAGCAAGCGAAAAAGACAAATAACGTAGATACCAATAAGCATTTTTGGAATGCTTTATTAGCGTTTAATCAAATTAACTTTAACCCTACTAGTAGCTCTCAACCATGGTTACGCTATGTGAATATTATTGAATCATTACAAGGTTACGCGGGTAGTCAGTTATTTGAAGCAAAAAATATTAAACTAAAACGTCAACACCGCTTATTTTTTGCTTATATGCTCACGTGGGAACATCTACGTTATATTGCAGGAAATGATGATGATTATAGCCCTAGCAGTGAAGTACTAGGCGCTTATTCAAGTGCGCATAGCGAAGAGGATCATGTGCATACAGAGCAATGCAGTAGTACAAGGTGTGGTGAATAATCTCATCAGTATTAATCGATAAACCTGAATGAACTTATGGGGTTAAGAATCGTCTTTTACTTAATGCTGAAAGGCTGCTATTACCATCATTGTTCAGGTTTTTTATGATTAATCCAATAAAAGAATAATTGAGCTGGTTTTTATAAGAGAGATACTATGCGTGAAAATATCAATGAAATGGCTTGTCCTTTTTGTTTGAAGGACAATCAATGTGATGTCGCTAATAGTTGTTGGTGTAAAGTCGTCGATATTCCTGCTCAGCTTTTACAGTTAGTACCTACCAGCCTTAAAAATAAAACCTGTATTTGTAATGCTTGTGTTATCAGTTTTAACCATGATCCCGTGTTGTTTGTAAAAAACAGAGAAGGATTAGTCGCAAGCTAGCTTAGTAATGAATCATTTATGGTGTCATTTATAAACACCGAATATTGTATGTTATGCGTTTTCTAATATTCATTACTTTAAAATAAAGTTAACTGGATAAAGGTTTTTCAGTTATTTAGTTGTTCAATGGTGGTTGCCGAGTTACCGCTATTATCTTGTAAGTTAATATCCGCACCACGTTCAACTAATAATTCACGAAGCTCTTCACGACCAAATAAACTAGCGTACATTACTGCTGTTTGACCTGCTTTATTTTGTTGGTTTTCATCACAATCTTCAGACATTAACGTTTTAGCAATACTAAACTCACCCCTAAATACGGCAGCCATTAAAGCAGTATTACCTCTATTATCTTGAGCACAAACATTAGCGCCTTCTTTAATTAACGTATTAACAACATTTTTTTGTCCATTGTATGTGGCAATCATTAATGCGGTGTAACCTTTATGATTTTTAACATCAATCGGTAAACCTGCGTTTAAAAATTCGCTAATGACTTCATTGTCACCAGTACGTGCTGCAGCATAGTAGTAAGGTATTAATTGTTCATAGGCTTTTTCTTGATTGGCTTCGTCAGCATTAGCATTAGCAAAAGTGAATGGAGACGTTATCGCTAATACAAAAAGAGGGAAGAAAGTCGCCAGTAACCCATTTTTTTTCGTTGTTCTATTATTTGAAATTAATGACTTAATAGTAAACATATCTTTCCTCTCTTTATTATCAGGTTATATAAGTAGGTGAGGGATTCACCTACTTATTTGTGTGTGAATTTATAGCGTTTTAGCTATTGCTTTCACTTTTTCGATATCACCGCTCACTGCTTTTGTTAAACGTGTGCCGTACTCTGCATCTGCTTTATAAAAGTGACTTAACATTTTATGTTGTGTCTCTTTATTCTTAACAGCACCTAAATCACCAGATAGATTACGGATTAAGTTTGTACGTTCTTGTTCAGAGAATGCACGGTAAACTTCACCTGCTTGTGCAAAATCAAGCTCTTTATGAATTGCTTTTTGTTGCACTGACCCTGTTAGAGGTGTTTCGCTATGACGTGCTTTTACATCTTCAGTAACACCTTCATAGTTTGGTTGGTAGTTAATATCAGATTGAGTATTACCCACATTACCTACGCCACCCTGATTGTAATTAAATACAACTACTTTTGGACGGTTAATCGGAAGTTGCTGGTGGTTAGCACCTAAACGGTAAAGCTGTGTATCTGCATATGAAAACATACGACCTTGTAGCAATCTATCTTCAGATGGTTCAATACCTGGGATAAGGTTTGCTGGCGCCATAGCAACTTGCTCAGTTTCTTGGAAAAAGTTATCAGGTACTCTGTTTAAAGTCATTGTACCGACTTTAGTTTCTTTGATATTTGTCCAAGCTTTAGTTGCGTCTAATGGGTTATAAGCAAATTTATTCAGGTCAGAAGGTTTCATCGTTTTGATGTATAAATCCCATTTAGGGAAGTTGCCATCTGAGATATTTGCATATAAATCACGGGTCATATGTTGTGTATCTGTTGATTGCACTTCTTTAACTTGATCAGCATCTAGGTTTTTAATACCTTGATGACTCTTCCAATGGAATTTCACATAGTTAACATCACCGTCATCATTGATCATTTTATAAGCATGAACACCAAAACCATCCATTTCACGGTAACTAGCAGGTGTACCGTTATCGCTAAATACACGCGTTAACATACTTGTTGAACCTGGCTCATTTGAGAAAAAGTCAAAAAAGCGATTTGGATCTTGAATATTAGTAACTGGAGAAGGTTTTAATGAATGAACCATGTCTGGGAACTTAATCGCATCTCGTATAAAGAATACTGGTAAGTTGATACCCACTAGATCCCAGTTGCCTTCATCACTATAAAACTTAGTGGCAAAACCTCTAGGATCACGCAGTGTTTCAGGGCTACCTAATGGATGAATAACCGATGAGAAACGAACAAATACAGGTGTTTCTTTTCCTTTACTCTCAAAGGGTGCTGCAGTAGTAACATCGCTGTAATCAGTAGATGCAACAAAAACACCGTGAGCACCGGTACCGCGAGCATGCACAACTCGCTCTGGTATACGTTCACGAGCAAAACGTTGTAATTTCTGAATAAGATGAACGTCTTCTAATAAAACACTGCCATTTGGACCTGCAGTAAGTGAATTTTGATTGTCGCCGACAGCAGCACCATTATCTTTTGTAAGTACTTCAGCACTAACATTAAAAGCAGTTGCAAGACTTAATACTGGTACTAGGACCTTTAATTTAGATTTCATATTCATTCCCTTTTAACTTGTTGTTTGTAATAAGTGATGAGGATAATAGAGGGATTCAAATGAAAAGAAAAAACGTTTGTACTGATACGATTGATAGGTAAATTCGATTGGTTGTTGTTTTTATATAGTTTTTATATATTGCAGAGATATGTTTAATTAAATTGTTTAAAAGAAAAAATTAATTAAACAATCTTTCCAATCAATGGCTTAATTATTGTTTACCTTAATAAGGCTTTAAAAAAACCTAAAAGACAAAAGAGTATTTTAAATAGTAACTAATAGGCTATCACTAAAGTTTTTTACTGAAAAGTTAGACTGATAGTTTATGTGGAAAGAGGGTTGGACACCTCATTTATATGTATTTAAATTCAATTCTAGTTAGGGCGTGTTGATCTTTGGTGCTCAATAATTACTCTGCATGCATAGGGAG
>NZ_JBAKBA010000031.1:0-45942 GCF_038155225.1 Psychromonas arctica
CGATCATTCTCTAACTTACGAGTATTTGTGTTAATCCTTTTATGTTTTGTCCTTTGCCACACTCTACAGCTTATAAATATTTAACCTTATCAACTCTTTCATGCAAAGCATAACAACACACAAAAAACTGCAGGCTAAAGCCAGCGCCCCAAAACATTAAACACCTTTATACGATTAACCTTTTGACTTAACGATCATTCTCTAACTTACGAGTATTTGTGTTAATCCTTTTATGTTTTGTCCTTTACCACACTCTACAGCTTACGAATATTTAACCTTATCAACTCCTTTATGCAAAGCATAAACAACACACAAAAAACTGCAGGCTAAAGCCAGCGCCCCGAGACAATTTAAGCGTTTTTAGATACAAAGTCGCAGCTAGTTTTTTTCGTTATGGTCTAACACTTTCTGCAACAACATTTCTAACTGTAACGTTTCGTCTTCAGACAGTGCTTCAAGCAACGAATTACTCTGCTTATGTAGCTCCGGCATGATCGTCTCTACTAACTGTTTCCCTTTTTGGTTTAACTGTACTAACTTACTGCGTTTATCTTCTGGGTTATCTATACGTTCAATCAATCCAGCATCAGTTAAGCGCCCTAATATTTTTGTCAAACCACCAGAACTGAAAAACATACTACGATATAAAGCAGTGGGAGATAAGCAATAAGGTTCAGGGTTACGTCGTAAGGTTGCTAACACACTAAAGTCAGCTTGTTGTAATTGATATTGCTCTACACAACATTCAATTTCATACTTGAATAATTCATGAATCCGAGTCATTTTTAACAAAGAAAACGAGATAGTGTCAGCACATTCAGGCCAGTTCTCACGAACTTCACGCTGCATTTCTCTCATACTATTTTTTGCGCTCATTCTCTTTCACTCTTAGTCATATTTATGTTTGATCATGGGCGTCATATTCTCCTGACGCTTTCTCTTTGCTTCTTGCAAGAACATATCTTGCCAGTAAGATAAAATCCACCTATTATCTTACTGGCAAGATAAATAAGAGGTCAAAATGACACAAACTAATAAAAATAAAGTCAGTAAACGTTTAATAGTGACACTGTCATCGATATACGCGGTTTCACCATTCGCAATCGACAGCTATTTGCCCGCCCTGCCATTAATTGCCAATGAAATGCAGGTTGATATCTCAATGCTATCGGTGACCGTTAGCTTATACATTTTTGGTCTTGCGATTGGGCAACTCATTGGCGGCCCCTTGTCAGATAGACATGGTCGTTTACCTATCATGATGTTAGGCCTCGGTATTTTTGCCTTTGCAAGTGTATTACTCACCACCAGCTCACACATTAGCGTGTTGTGGTCATGGAGATTACTTCAAGCCATTGGCGGTGGCATTGCAATCGTAGGGGTACCTGCCACTATTCGCGATAATGCAGATGGCAGAGAAGCAGCAAAACTGTTTGCCTTAGTATCCTTAATCATGATGATTGCACCATCGATTGCGCCTACTATCGGTAACTTCATCTTATCCATTCATAGTTGGGATTGGATTTTTTACTTTATGGCTGTATTTTCATGTTTAGCGATTTTGTTGGCAAAAATGTTTATTCCCCATCAATCCTCTAAACAAAAGAAAGAATTGGCAATAACAGTAGAACGCAGAAAAGGCATTAAATTTATAGACGTATTTAAACATAAACAAGCAATTGGTTATTTGATTGCACAAGCATTTGCCTTTGCCGTATTAATGACATTTGTCACCAATTCATCGATGATTTATATGGAGATTTTTAAAGTCAGTACAGACACATTCTCCATGTTATTCGCAGCTAATATTATTGGTCTCATTATTATTAACCGATTAAATACCGTATTATTAAACAGTTTTGAACCTGCCCTTTTGTTACGTTGTTTCTTAACCATGCAATTCACGGGAGGCCTTTTATTAGTGTTCTCCAGCTTCTTAGAACCTAAAAGCTTAACACTCACTGTTATCGGTTTTATCATCATGATCAGCGCTAATGGTGGTGTGATGGCAAATTCGAATGCTTGTTTTTTGAAGTATTTTGGAAAAGATGCCGGAACAGCCTCTGCCGTATTAGGCGCTTTTCAATGTACGATGGGCGCTACGATTAGTGCCTCAGCCGCTTTTATTAGTATGGGTTACTTACAACCTGTCGCGATCATCATGTTGATATCGTCAAGCATTGCCCTAACAGCGGTTATTCACAGTAATAAACAAATGCGTTTAGCTGATGAAATTGAATCTTCAACCTAGAAAATTAACATTATTTTTTTGTTGTAAAAAATGACAGAGCTAGAGCAGAATCATGACAGAACAACAGTTAAAAAAAGAAGAATAGAAACTAAAGAATAGAAGTAATATTGACAGCGAGATTATTCAAAGCACTCTTTAAGCGTCTTTTACTTTGCCTAAATGTCGTTGTATAGCATGAGCAATATTTCAGCGGTTGCCGTGAATAATCAGACATAACCCAGAAAGTATTAAGCTAACCGTATTCCATTTGTCGCATCAAGAGCTGGTGTTGCTAAACACACTAATTGGTTCACTGGATTTTTTGATACCTCATTCAGGTCCAAAATAAATAGGTAAAATATAGGCAGGATTTCTCGTTTTAGGGAAATATTCAACTTGAATAATAGTACCAACACCCATCTCTACTCGTTGAAACTCGTCCCATTCTAGGTTGTTCAACCTTAATTTTTTATATAGATTGAGTCAATCCATTACCTTATTAAATTGAACTGAAAAAATGACCGTAATAGATCTTTTCACCAACAAGCGATTCTAATTCTTTTGTACTCGGTAAACTTGGCCATTTTACCGCGGTTGATTTAACCGCTTGCTCATTCATCCAAGTCAGCTGCCAACAGACTTGATCTGCAACATCTGTTTTTTGCAGTATGTCGTAAGATGTAATCACCTTTTCATCAGCATTAATTTCATTAAAAATTAAAAGACTAAGTTCAATCACTCTTGGAATATTGTGTTTTTCTACTTTAAATATAGCGACTTCGTAACAAAGACTCATAAACTTCCTTTCACAGATAAAATGAATGTGATGAATAATAGGGAATTAACCAATAATTAAGCACACACTTTAAACATAAGGAGAGGTAATTTAAAGTTATCAGACGATAATTAACTTATTCAGAGCTCATTTAAAATTATCACACAAGGAAATTAAGGCCTTTTTTCCTCTATTGTTGCTTTCTAAAAGCATATTAACAGGTGATAATGCTTTATTTAGACCTTGATAACCGAGTGTAATTTTATTTACGGCTTTTTCGTCCAAAGATTTGAAGGCCATAGACCAACCAGTAAACGCACGTTCTTGAATATTTCCTTCATAAAATACACCTGCACTGGTATGTCGCACATCACCACAAATAGTTTGAAACAACGCTTTAACTGCAGTTTTTTCACCTTCCAGTATTTGCATGATCTCCCTATCATGATAAATCATCAAACCAGTGATACCGAGTTCCTTATTTTTGATTCGAGCCTTTATTAAAATATCCATTAACTCAGCTTCAGATAAGCATTGAGGTGCCACACTGGTATAAAGTAATTCAAACATAGTAAATTCAACCTATTGATAAATTTTTTAGATAATTAAATTAACTATAGTCTGTTAAAACAATAATATATAAAAAGTAGTATTTAAATTAACAAAGTTTATTCATAAATCTCTAATGAAAGCCTATTTGACTTACTAAAAAAGTATATTTCCAATTGGTATATGGGTCGATTCTGATCAACTCATCGTTTACACCTACTGTTAATAAATAAGCAGTAGCCAATTGAACAGAATCGGCACTAAAGACTAATTATTTTATATCTGAATGCTTTGGATAATCTAGACCTTTAGACGCATTATGATTATTTCTAAACGGGAGTTGAAAATGATAGTGCGTTTTATGGCTTTTGCAGATCTTGATAATACTGCTCAAACACACCGATGAACATTTCCAAGGCAAAGCCTTTCATTTGAATGGTTGCAATGAAATTTAAATGCAGCTTCTCGTTATTTAAACTTTGTAGCGGTAGTTAATAACCATATCATTGGTTATATTATTTGGGTTCAAAACAGTGAATTTCGTTCCGATGCACTAATAAAGCTATTGGTTGTTTCCCCTCATTTTCAAGGGCAAGAAGCTGCTCGGAATGTGAGTTCATATCCAATAAATGTTAAACCTTTAAGGAATCTATATGTTCAGTTTAGAGATAGATAGCGAGATTAAGTTATCATTAATTAACCAATCTTTTGCTCCATTGTACGCTCAATTGGCTCAAGAAAACTTAATTCACCTTGACCAATGGCTGGCATGGCCTCAACACTGTAAAACTGAACAAGACTTTGCTTCGTTCATACGAACGTCTCTTCATGATTACGCAGATGGAAAATCAATGGTCTGTGGTATATTTTATAAAAATGCACTCGTTGGTAACGTATCTTTCAATACAATTAATAACCAATTAAAAAAGGTCGACATTGGTTATTGGTTAACAGAGTCAGTTCAAGGCAATGGCATTATGACGCGAGTTTGTAAAAAATTGATAGAAATAGCATTTGATGAATTACTAATGCATAAAATTGAAATCGCTGTCGCTACTGGAAATTTAGCCAGTAGAGCAGTATGTGAACGCCTAGGCCTAAGGTTAGAAGGTATTATTTCTAATGCTGAAAACCTAAATGGACAAATTGTTGATCATTCAATTTACGCTCTCCATACAGATAGACATAAAAAATGAAGTGTCCCGAATGCAGTAAGAAATTTAAATTTAAGAACGTGCCAATGGAAGATCGTATAATAAATGCGTTCTCTACTACATTTAAATGCCCTGAATGTAGAATATTATTAAAACCTGATACAAAATTTCAATTATTAAGCAACGCATCATTACTCATTATAACGCTATGTATTCTTAATGTTTTGTTTAAAACATCCCAAAATATAGGCTTAAACTATGAAACAACTGGGATATTAGGATTAATAGGGTTATTGAGTGGCTATATTGGTTTCAAAAAGACCAAGCTGCTAGTTGTTGATTAACAAGCATATAAATGATTCAAAGAGACTAAATAGAACAGGCTATTGAATCAAATGCGGTACACTTACTTTTTTAAAAAACGAATAAATAGTATCAAGCGATTTAATACTTCCTAAAATATTATTTAATCAAAATTCGGAGTTCCAATGGCACTAACTCAAATGCAAATCATCCAATCTCTTGGAGAAGCAATGTCTTGGTTTGAACGAGAATTGCAATGGGATGTTCCACCAACCGAATTAAGACATTTGAGTGGTCGTATTGGTGAGTTATACGCTGCACTTATTTTAAACGGTCAAATGGCGACAGAAGTGAATCAACAAGGTTACGATGTTGTTAGCTCAAATGGAGAGCGAGTCTCTGTAAAAACCACTGCAATAATGGGCAATTCAGGGCATATCTCATTTAACCCCAATACACTTGATAAAGTTGATAGAGTCGTTGTTCTTTGGATCAATACCGAAGAAATGCAAATTGAAGTTTTACTAAATGAACCGATAAATAAAGCTAAAGAAATGATGGGGAATACCAACACTAGCGGCAGAGTATCTATCTCATTATCTAGGCTTAGAGTCTCTATTATGAATCAAAGAGCTATTCCAGCCATTAAAACGGCAACATATGAAGAGTTTGAGATCGAAGAGCTAGAAAATGGAACGATACAGCTAAAAAACAATAGCATTTTATTAACACCAGCTAAACCAACACTAAGAAAACTCGCTTCAAAACTTAATATCGGTATATTGAATAGTAACGGTAATCCATACAACACAAGACAATTAGGTAGTTTATTGATTAAGATGATTAATAGTTTAAGTAATCATTCAGACAAAGCTAACCGAACTAAAAATTAAATAAACTCGTTAAGAAAGTAAATCAAATGGTGTGCCAATGAGATCACATCTTCCCTTTTTTCATTATTAAGTTTATGACTATCCACTACTTTTGGTTACCTCTTAGCATGTAAAAAATGATATGACTAAAAGATAAAACTGAAAATATCCGTCGTCAAAGTTTATGGCCGCCCACTACTTTTCCTCCCTACAAGCAAACAACAAATCACATATGTAAATCTTACAACCCCTCTGTACTTATTGCATGTAACTTAGAGAAAGAAATTATTTAATCCTTTTATATCAATCAATTAAAGTTGGAACAATAGTTGCAACTCTAATATAACTGAATTGATAAAAAGGAAAAGAAAGATGAACGACGTTGCCTATACAGGATATATAGCATTTTATTTATATTTAGTGATGTTACTCATTCAGTGGGTAGTTGCCACCTTTAGCAAATCTAAACAACCCGATGCAGTTCCTGGGAAAATTGATGAAAATTTATCTCACGATAGTTTTGTTTTTAGAGCACATCGTACTTTTCACAATACCTTAGAAAATAGTGCACTATTTGCTGGAACGGTCCTTTTAGCATTTGTTTTAAATGTACAAAGCCCTATTTTTGCTATTGGTATATGGACTTACCTTTTAGCCAGAATTGTGCATATGGTTTTGTACTATACCGTTGCAACTGAGAAAAACCCAAGTCCACGCACTTACTTCTTTTTGATTGGTGTAGCGGCAAATGTAGTTATGTTAGTGATATTGGGCCTAGGACTTATCTAGCCCTAATGACTAGGAGCAATATAAGTAACTAGAAGCAATAACCCAACTAACAATAACCAAATTAATAATTATTTTTAATTATATAAACCTAACCTTAAAACCTAGCAGGAGATAAAATGAAACAGACATTAATTATTGGCGCAAGTGGTCAAATTGGTAAAAAATTCACACAGTTGATGCTAGATAACAATCAACACGTGGTCGCACTTGTACGCGATAAAAGCAAACTATCAGATATTAACCATGACAAACTATCAATCGTAGAAGAAGATCTTAACAAAGATTTTGAGCACGCTTTCAAACACTGTGAAAACGTTGTTTTTGCAGCAGGCTCTGGTGGCAACACTGGCGCAGATAAAACCGTGCTAATAGATTTATGGGCAGCATGTAGAGCAGCCGATTATGCAAAAAATAATGGTGTGAAGCATTTCACTATGCTCAGCTCGATTGGTGCCGACGCACCATCAAAAGGGCCTGAAAACATGCAACCCTATTTAGTTGCCAAACACATGGCAGATGAACACCTAATACACAGTGGTTTGCATTATTCTATTATTCGCCCAGGGTCACTCACCAATGAAACAGGGAAAGGCAAGTTTACTAATCAGCGACCAGAGCAAAAAGAACAAGCGACAATCACGCGTGATGACGTGGCGAAAGCACTGTTATTTGCTGTGACAAATCCACCTAAGAAAAGCACTATTACCGAGCTTTTTAACGGTAACCAAAGTGTTGATGAAGTATTACCTTCGTAAGTCTTCATCCCTGTGACGGGTAAATGTCCATTATTTAGCCAATAAGCAGGCAGTTAGGTAAAACAGAGTAATATTGAGGGAGTCGTTATATTAAGGCTCTCTCAACAATGGCAACATAAAAACTATATAGTTAATCGTTATAAGGCGTATCCAATAACGATACTTGTGATTGGCGAGGTTGTCTCATAACAACGACCTCTTAGCATGTAAAACGTTATCACTAAAAATAGAAGAGAAATGATGAGTCGTCCAAGTTTATGGGGGCCCACTATCTTTATTACTAAAATGAATACAAATTAGAATTTGACACCATAGTCACTGCTTAGGTGTTCTTTTCATGCATAGAAATAGTTGTAACTGATTTTACAGAATTTTGGAAATATTTAACTTTTACTGCAAGATATTCAGGATCGGTAAAAAAACTATCCATTATCTCTTTGCTCGGGAAATCGATAGTAAACACGCGATTTATAGGCTCATTTGTTTTCGATTTCAAAACCTCACTAACTTTAAAGTCAAAACCAAAACCACCTCCAAATGAATGAAGTATTGGTATCATACTCTCACGATATTTTTGATAGTCAGTATCGTTAGAAACTTCTAAACCCATTATACATTCATAAGACATATTGACTCCAAACTAGATGAACACCTAACGAGGCTGTAGAATTTCTCATCTTCAGCCTGTTTATTTAAATAAAAATAACAGTAGCTTACATTTACTTGGGATTAAATAGATTATTTTATTTTTATTCACTAATTGATGAAATTGAGTCATAAATGGGATTAAAAGGTTAAACATGCGAAATTTATTGAGTTAAGGGCTGAGCCCTTCCGTTAATGTAAATTATTCCTTAACTTCTCACTGTTCTGAAAAAAATGAACGAGACAGTGCATTTGCCATTGACGATTGAATTTGATCATTAAATCTACCGTCGACTACGAATGTCTTTCCCGTAAATACAAGTGGCGGTAATCGTGAAAACTACGGTCGAACGAAATTGAGATCACCGCTCAAACTGGGAGTCAGTGAACGTTTAGCTATTTCTTGTGCCAGTGAGTTTATAAAAAATACGAGTAAAGGACCTTGTCGTAGTTCGAAAACCAAAGGGGTCAATATAGCGATCAATAATGAGTTTTTAGCCAGACAAGGTTTGATATCATTAAAGGATTTGTGGATTAATATTCGCTATTCATCATAAGATGAACCACCCTGTTCGGAGCCGCATACAGGGTGGTGTGGGGCTGGAGGTTAGATACCTCCGGCTACCCGATTAGCTGCTATATTCACTGTAAATACAACTAATCAATGAACCAACAAATTCTTTTAAATTAGCTGGGCATTCATCACTATGAATTTTTTCCAAAGCAGGCAATGCCCATTTGTTTTTTCTCACCCCTAAATCCATCCAGCCTTCTAATTCACCTACTGGAACGATAAAAAGCCCCAAACCATTGCATGTATCAATTATTTCTTCCGCATTTGTAAGGTATGGTACTTCTAACGATGAAATTCCATTTTTCTTTATACTTGACCATTTTGTGGACTCAGATCGAATTCTATTTAATGCCCCCTTAGCACCGGATAAAGAATGCTCCTCTCGATCTAATTGAGACAAAAGTTCTGATAGGTATTCTTTAAGGTCACTCAATATTTCCTCTTCGTATATACTTTCAATGTGGCTAGCAATTTTCTCTCGTAGTTCTAAAATGTTCGTTTTATCAAAATCAGCATCAAATGCCTGAATAGCATTAGAAAGGTCTGCTTTGGAATTTAGAATATCAATGTCTATTACTGCTACAGTAGGTATTGAAGCATCTCTTAATAGTTTAACTACATTCTTAATCGTCTGTTTATTATGAGCGTGAATAAATAGAACCTCTTGGTTCTTATGCTCATGAATAGCCACCGCATTATATATAATCCGATCCGTATCAGATTCACAAACTACCACTCCTTTAGAAAAAATTCCCTCAAGAACTCTTTGGCTAGAAAGGATTGGAGATTTCGACAATGCCTGTGTTGCTTCAGATGTGATTTTATTAAATTTAGTCACATCATTTGAACGATTAAGTCTATAAATATCAGCTGATTGACTACCAGATAATAAACCTGATAGAAAGTTTGAATTATGTGTTGCAACTAACAGTTGGCATGGAAAGTCACGAACATGATCAGAAATCCATTTTCCAAGCCTTCTAGCTTGCTCTGGATGTAAAAAGGCCTCTGGTTCGTCAAGAAGAACAACTTTATCTTTAGAAAGGAGAAGACTGAGGACAACTGCAACAAAACTCCTAAAACCATCACCTTGAAGCTCAATTGATGGATACTGCTTCATTATCGGATATGCCGCTCTTGGATCTTCAGGAATATGCGAAAACTCTTTTGATACAGCAAGTCTCAGCTCTAAGCCCGCACTGTAATCCAGTCTGATATCCATTCCAAAAGTCGATTTAAAAGCATCTTTTAGTTTTTTATCAAACTCTCCTGATGAGCCATAAAGGGCTTGGAGTAAGTTTTTTGGTGAAGTTTCCTCTGGAATATAATTTACTGGCAATTTTTAAACGTGACTCAGAGTCCATATAAAACACTCTAAATTTGCTAATTCCTAAGAATGTATAATCTAATTCTTCATGCTGTTCGAACTGTCTGCGTTGAGGATCGAGTTGTACCCTTATCATTGAATTCTGAGAATTCTGATCAAAGTCAGAAGTAACACTATCAATAATATGATGTCCGATATTCATATGGTCGACACGAACATCTAATCCTTCATATAGCTTATCAAATGTCTCAGGCCTATCAATTTTTATGCTATCGATTAGAGTAGTGTCTGCTTTGTGCCCTTTTAATAACTTACGGTGTATATCTTTAAGGGTCTGTGACTTTCCAACATTATTTGGGCCTACGAGTAATGTAAATTTTCCAATATTGATTACTTCACCATCTTTCGTAGAAATTTCAGATAATTTCATGATTCTCCTTATTGATAAGGGCAGCTAACGAGGCTGTAGAATTTCTCATTTCAGCCTGTTTATTTTAAATAAAAATGACAGTAGCTTACATTTACTTGAGATTAAATAGATTATTTTGTTTTTATTAACTAATTGATTAAATTGAGTCATAAATGGGATTAGAGGGCTAAATATGCGGGATTTATTGAGTTAAGGGCTGAGCCCTTCCGTTAATGTAAACTATTCCTTAACTTCTCATTGTTCTGAAAAAATGAACGAAACAGTACATTTGCCATTGACGATTTATTAAGAATAGGCTTTATCTTGGCCGCGCAGCGTGAATTTATTCATCCCTTTATTCACCGTAATATTACCGCTTTTTATTTTAAAGAAAGTAGGCTCAATAGCGCCTAGTCGTTTGCCTTATTTACTGACAAAGGTTTCGCCTGCCGGACTGCTGTCTATTTTTACTCGCATTTTATCGGTATATGAGATAATTTTATCTTTTATATTCGTTTCAAACTGAATCTGCCTAGGAAAGTGCTGGGCACCCATCGACCTCAAACCCTAAAGCTTTGATTTTATTGCGATGAACTAATGGGTGTCCACTACTTTTTACTCATCGCCAAGGGCTACCAATTAACGATTGAGCTAGACCATTGGATCCGTCGCCGATTGCGGATGTGCTACTGGCGGCAATGGCGAAAACCACGGACGAAAGTGAGATCATGGATCAAACTAGGAGTCAGTGAACGTTTAGCTATTTCCTGTGGGATCACCAGTAAAGGACCTTGTCGTAGTTCGAAAACTAAAGGGATCAATATAGCGATCAGTAATGAGTTTTTAGCCAGACAAGGTTTGATATCATTAAAGGATTTGTGGATTAATATTCACTATTCATCATAAGATGAACCGCCCTGTGCGGAGCCGCATGCAGGGTGGTGTGGGGGCTGGAGGCTAGATACCTCCGGCTACCCGATTATAAATTTTATGCACGTGCTATTGCGCCAAGAAATGCACCAACTAGCGCAAGTGTAACAAGGCCACCAAGATTATTATCACTATCTTCAGCCTCTACAGTAGGGGTTGAGTCCTGACATAATTCGCCTTCTAAAACCTCTGTATCTTTAGGTGTTGGTAAGGAAACTGTTTCAACATTTGCAGAAGATATAGTTTCTAGAGCTTGATTTAATTTTAATTTAACTTCCTCAGAAATCTTTTTCACATCACTTAGATCTGACTTACTGAATAATTTATTGTGTGCAATCTTGTTTCTTAAAGAATAAAGTTTTTTCCAACGATTTTCTAAATATTTCGACTCACAATCGACCATCTCGGAAAAGTACCTCTCCCAATTTGAAGTTGGCATATAAGCTTCAATATCTTCGGGTGAGATAGTACCTTTTTTAATATTTGTAAGAACAACTGAATCAATCTGCTTTGTGGGGTAATCTTTAAACAAAAGCTCACTAATTGTAATAAAATCAAAGTCATATAAAGGGTTATGGCCATTTGGAAGAACCTTTGAAGAAACTCCTACTTCATTAGGAATGCTATCAACCCATTTGGGTCCCAATTGAACCAAAGTAAATTTAGTATAAAGTTTCCTCATTAAATTTTCTATGTGATGAATTATTGGATAAGCTTTTTCTGCATAATAAGCAGACACACCATCAAAAACAGGTGTTATAGTCCCTTTTTGATTAGAAACAATAATCCTGATTTCTCTTAAAAGCTGAAAAAGATTTTCAACATCTTGTTCATTTTTTCTAGATTCAATTTGTAAGTCAAAAAGTTCTGTTTCATGGTTTTTAAAGCGATCTCCTTCACTCGTTAAACTGTAACTAAAAATACTAGAGTTAAAAATAATTTCTGATTTTTCATTATCTACCTTTATACCTTCCGCTAAACCGATTAAAGCAGAAAACCTTTCGACTCCAGAAAACTGGAATATCTTTTTATCAAATAAAATTAAATAATTTACTTCTGTAGACATGCTCAATCCTAAATTTATAACGCCCTGTTAAGGGGCAAATTGTAGTTGGCTAAAATGTGAAGCGAAGCGGAACCAGCCAACTGTTATTTGTCCCACTTGAACAGCTTGTTATACGGTTTTTACACTGGATTATATGGTTGGTAATTCTCAAATTCCCAAGCCATATACTTAGATAGTTTATCGCTCATTATATCCCAGCTTTCACCTTTACTTTGATTAAGCATTTCCTTAACTTTCAGGAGAACTGCATCCCAACTGTAGCGCTCTAATATAATGGCATTAGCTAACGAAGTTACAGATTGAGCCATATCTGTTGTTAATACACGCAACTGGAAATTGTCTCCTCCTCTATGATCTGGACCGATCGTAAAGTTCACCCAAAAATCCACACGATTTGGATCAGGAAATATCCACGAATCTATTGGATCATAATCTGTGCAATCAAAACTGATAATGATAGGTGTCACGAATCCTCCTGAACCGTATAACGCCACGTTAAGCGGCAAATTATTGTTGGCTAAAATAGTGAGGCACGAACGACAGCCAACTGTAATTTGTCCGTTTAAACGCCTTGTGTACGCCCAGCATGGGCATGAACTAATGAGGTGCAAGTCCTCTGTAGGAAGATCACCGTTTAACCAATCAAATGATTAAACGCTAACTACTAGCGAATGGCAAGGGCTTATCCGTGAGGATGGGTCCGGAGGAAGCCGCTAGCAACTTTGCGAGCTGATGAACAAGAACATCATATGAGGCGTAGGCTAAAGGTGAGTTGGCACAAGACAACGAAACCACGTGATCTAATGGCCACCGTAAATGATGCAGCAGTGCAAAGAAAGTACATGCTCTTATCTGGGGAGATCTGCTTAACACGCGATCGGTAACTTAACCAGTCAGGCACTGGTCTATAACAGCCTTGGCTTTTCAGCATCATCAACTGAAAAGAGCTAAACCGATGAAAACCGATAGCACAGGTTTAGGTAACTAAATCTGTGAGTAAGCAGAAGTCAGCAGACGGCATAGTAGCCAAACGCCCATCGTAATGGAGGGGACACGGTGAAGGCCTGAACATCTTAAACGAGGAGATACCATATTGAACTTGAACCACAAAACCTCACCATGTTGTGATAGTGACACTCAGCGTTCAGATATGAACCATACCTTAAATGAATATCCATTAATGACGTTAATGCTCAGTGACGACAATATGAAAGCGGCATGGAAACATGTTAAAGCCAATAAGGGTGCGCCAGGTATTGACGGAATGAGTCTCGAAGACGCTGAGCCATTTCTATTAGCTCATTGGCAAGGAATAAAAGCAAAACTGATGGAAGGACACTATTTTCCGCTTGCGGTAAGACGGGTCATTATCCCGAAACCCGATGGTGGAGAACGCTTCTTGGGGATACCTGCGGTCATCGACAGGCTACTTCAACAAGCGATGAATCAAGTGATCACGCCTTACTTTGAACCAGTATTTTCGTCTCATAGCTACGGATATCGCGCGGGTAAAAGTGCACATCAAGCGGTAACACATGTACAAGATTGCATCTCGCAAGGGTACAAAACAGCCGTTGATATTGACCTCTCAAAGTTCTTTGATGAAGTTAATCATGACATGCTAATGAACCGCGTTGGTCGTAAAATCAAAGACAAGGCATTAATGCAATTACTCGGTCGGTTTTTACGAGCAGGTATTGCAGAGGCAGAAACAGGTCTTTGGTTTCCATCCGATAAAGGCGTACCGCAAGGTGGGCCACTATCACCACTTCTTTCCAATATTATTTTGGATGAACTGGATAAAAAGCTAACACGAGAGCGATTACACTTTGCTCGATATGCAGACGACATCATGATTTTAGTGAAGTCCAAGTCTATCGGCAACAAGGTTAAAGTTGTGATATCGCACTACATCAGTAAACGTTTAAAATTGATTGTTAATGAAAATAAAAGCCGTGTCGGGCCAGTATCTGGCTCGAAGTTTTTAGGCTTTGGCTTTTCTCGAGGTGGTTTACAGATCCACGCGAAGACTTTAAAAATATTTAAAGAGAAAGTGCGGATACTGACCAATCGAAACTGGGGAATTGCAATGGGAAAACAGATCCATAAACTCAATTTATATTTACGAGGATGGGGAAATTATTTTCTCATCGCCAAGGGCTACCAATTAACGATTGAGCTAGACCATTGGATCCGTCGCCGATTGCGGATGTGCTACTGGCGGCAATGGCGAAAACCACGGACGAAAGTGAGATCATTGATCAAACTAGGAGTCAGTGAACGTTTAGCTATTTCCTGTGGGATCACCAGTAAAGGACCTTGTCGTAGTTCGAAAACTAAAGGGATCAATATAGCGATCAGTAATGAGTTTTTAGCCAGACAAGGTTTGATATCATTAAAGGATTTGTGGATTAATATTCACTATTCATCATAAGATGAACCGCCCTGTGCGGAGCCGCATGCAGGGTGGTGTGGGGGCTGGAGGTTAGATACCTCCGGCTACCCGATTATAAGCCCGTTAATTCGCCAAAGTTATCGGCTACTTTTAAAACAGAACCAGTTTCATGTGACCAAATATGCACTGCCGACAAGTAAGAATTAGTTTCTTTGATTAGTACCATTTGATCACCACAACCATTGCCTGCAATAGCTAAATAATCACTAGAAAAGTTACCGAATTCTTTACATGACTTAGTTTCAGAAATTATATGATTGCAGGTGCGAGAAATTCTTTTTCTATCTGCTTTATCAAAGATTGGATACAGTTCCCATATTTCATCATCAACTTCTATTTCGCCACCATTATTTTTTAAAATAGTATTTTTGTATTCCAAAGGAAGCTTTGCTTTGAGTAATTCTTCTGCTTCAATAAGGTATTTTTCATCAAAGTTGAATGCCATGCTTAACTCCTGTAGGGCTTATAACAGCTTATTATACAGAACCATTCCGTATTTCCGGTGGAAATGCGGAATATATTCTGTTGTTAAAATTGATTTAACAATACGCTTATAAAACATTAAATCAATACTTTAGAAGTGATTGTCAAATATTGGTCATGTGAATACATAGAATCATTCCGCATTTACAGCAGAAATGTGGAATAACACCTACACTGTATATAAACACACCACTTACATGCAATAAGGAATAAAAATGAAATCTCCATTTTTAAGTGCCGTTAGTGAAAACATGCGTTTGAAGTTTTATGCAGAAAAAACCATCAAAGCTTACGTTTATTGGATAAAATGCTATATCTACTTCAATAATAAACAACCCCCATTTACTTGCCATGACGCTGAAGTCGAATCTTTTCTTTCTCATCTAGCGAATACAAAAAAAGTCGCGCCACCTTTTTATTCTAAGATAATGTCAAGCCTTAGCCCTAAATGCATTAGTTTCTTTATATCGAGAGTTTTTAGACAAACCTTTAACGCTAGCGCTCAAGTTTAATAAAACAAGTACACAACCCAAATTACCCATAGTCTTAACGCCTGAAGAAGTATCTCGTTTATTAAAGGAAATCCCTCCTACATTATTACTTCCATGTTATTTATTGTATGGCAGCGAGTTGCGATTAATAGAAGCGGTTAGGTTACGCATTCAAGATATTGATTTTGATTATCTATCAATCAACATTTGGCATGCGAAAGGAGGTAAACATAGACGTGTAACGTTAGCACCTGAACTCAAAATTCCTTTGCAAAACCAAATAATAAAAGCTAATTTTTATTATAAAGGAGCCTATTTACCGCATGCTTTGGCAGGTAAATATCCTAATGCGGCGAAGGAATTTAAATGGCATTATCTCTTCCCTTCAACGCAGCTTTCAATCGAACCCGGCACGAATAATTTAAGACGCCACCACATTCACGAAACGAGTATTCAAAAAACAATCAAAAAAACAGCTCAAAGACTAGATTTAAATAAACATGTAACAGCGCATACATTACGCCATTCCTTTGCTACTCATTTATTACAAAGAGGATCTGATATTCGAACCGTGCAAGAACAATTGGGCCATACAGATATTCGTACAACTCAAATCTACACTCATGTATTACAAGCTGGTGCAAATTGTGTCAGAAGCCCGCTATCAGATTTGATGCTCGATAAAAAATAAAGTAAGAGAAGCTTAATTGTTATGTGAAATAATATTATTTAAGGGTTTTAGATCGTAAGGAGCAAGAAGCTACAATCTGTAGCTTCTTGCTCTGCCACAATAAAACGCATTTCAGTATTAATAAGTGGTGTTTAAGCTCTTATTGTAAGATCTTTTTTAATAGGTTGAGAGCATCTTACAAATCGTCTTACATTTTTAAGTGATTCGATGAACAACTGATCAGCGCTTTCAGACATAAAAAAACCCGCAAGCTTATATGGTAAAAGCATTGCGGGTTTTCTCGTACCTTGTCGGTACTTAATGTGGCGGAGAACAAGAGATTCGAACTCTCGAAGGGTTGCCCCTTACACACTTTCCAGGCGTGCGCCTTCAGCCACTCGGCCAATTCTCCGTAAATGTTCATTAATTAATCTATTACTTAAGATGTATCAATGAAGCGAGCGCATGATAATTAACTCAGTGCTTTAAATCAACCGTTAACATTCATAATTCCGTGATTTATAACAATTCTTGTCTTAAATAGACTGATGCGCCTAATAATCCAGGATTTTCATGGGTGATTAAATAGGTTGGGATAGTTTGTAAATAGTCTTTGAAACGTCCTTTTGCTTCAAAGAAGGTTCTGAATTCACTATTTTTAAAAAACTCTACAAAACGAGGCACGATGCCGCCCGCAATATAAACACCGCCTTTACAGTCTAAACTGAGTGCTAAGTTACCAGCGAAGCCGCCCATTGCTTGGCAAAATAAGGTTAAGGTTTGGGTGGCTAATTCACATTCATTATTTAGTGCTGCTTTTGTAATGTCTGCCGCTTCAAAAAACTCAGGTTGTTTACCTGCTAATCGACAAAGCGCGTGATAAATATTAACTAAGCCTTGTCCTGATAAAAAGCGTTCTGCTGAAACATGCCCAAACTGTGCTTGTAGTAATAATAAAACGTCTGCTTGTTGTGAAGTATTAGGCGCAAAGCTGGTATGGCCGCCTTCTCCGTCTAAGCTAACCCACTTTTCACCTTGTTTGATGAGATGTGAAACACCTAAGCCAGTACCAGGGCCAAATATCGCTTTGACGCCATCAGTTACAGCTTCACCACCACCAATTTTTATTTTTTGGTTGTCTGGTACAAAAGGCACGGCAAAAGAGATCGCTGTATAGTCATTGATCACATGTAGTTCTTGTAGTGAGAATTTATGTTTAAACTCTTTTTTTGAAAATTGCCAATTCAGGTTAGTCATGGTGACGAGATCATTTTCTACAGGGCAAGCAATACCAATACACAGGTTAATGACAGGTTCTTGAAAAGTGGTAAAGTATTGAGCAATGGCCGCTTCGAGCGTAATAAATTGTGCACATGGGTATTCTCTTACTTTGGAGATTTCTGTTGTTGCTATGTCTAACACCGCTAACCGTATATTGGTACCGCCTACATCTGCAATCACTGATAACATAAACCTACTCCTGATTATTCAACATCATGTTTGATAAAGAGACTGATCGATTTCTCAATTCTTTAAGTTAAATTTTAAATTTTTGATCTTAAACATTATTAGCCTGTAATAAAATGACATAAATTCGTCACTAATCTATTATACTTTGTTATTGAAAATGTTCTTTTATGTAGTTTTATTTCATTTTCAGTTATAAATTTTCAGTCAGCATGCCCATTACTAGTCGCCAACTTTTTACTACCGAGTGAATAATAAAATGAACACGTTAGAGCTAATTAAAAAAAACCTTGATACTTTTAGTAAATCCGAACGCAAAGTAGCAGAAGCGATTTTGGCTTCACCTGAAACTGCTATTCACTCTAGCATAGCAAATTTGGCTAAAACTGCCGAAGTGAGTGAACCAACGGTAAATCGTTTTTGTCGCCGTTTAGATACTAAGGGCTTCCCTGATTTTAAACTACATTTAGCACAAAGTTTAGCCAATGGCACGCCTTATGTGAACCGTAATGTAAATGAAGACGATGGCCCTGAAGCGTATACTTCGAAAATTTTTGAATCGACGATGGCTTGTTTGAACACGGCTAAAAATGGGCTAGATACTAACCTCATTAATCGTGCTGTTGATGTGTTGACACAGGCGAATAAGATCTCTTTTTTCGGTTTAGGCGCTTCTTCTTCTGTTGCACATGACGCGCTTAATAAATTTTTCCGCTTTAATATTCCTGTTTCTTGTTTTGATGACATCGTAATGCAACGTATGAGCTGTATTAATAGTAGTGAAGGTGATGTGATTGTTTTAATTTCTCACACTGGCCGAACTAAACTGTTAGTAGAAGTGGCGCAACTTGCTCGAGAAAATGATGCCTTTGTTATTGCGTTAACGGAAGCGAATTCGCCGTTAGCCGAACAAAGTAATTTGGTGCTATCTTTAGGTGTGCCGGAAGACACTGATGTTTATATGCCAATGTCTTCACGTATTGCACAGCTGGTATTAATTGATGTACTAACTACTGGCTTTACTTTACGCCGTGGTGCAAAATTTAGAGACAACTTAAAGAAAGTAAAAGTTGATATTCAAGATTCTCGTTTTGAAAAAACCGGCGATGAAGAGTATTAACAGTATTAGCGTGTTAATGTGTGAAAGCATTAATATAATATAATCAGAACAGAACAGAACAGAACAGAACAGAACAGAAAAAGAATAATTAAAATAAGTTCATTAACCCTCTTTAGCCTTATATTTTTTTATATGTAACAGGAGTTAACATGGCAAGACGTACGAAAATAGTAACTACTTTAGGCCCAGCAACGGATCGCGATAATAATTTAGAAAAAATCATTGCCGCTGGCGCTAATATGGTACGTATGAACTTCTCTCACGGGGAAGCTGCGGATCATGTGAAACGTGCACAGCAAGTAAGAGAAATCGCTGTTAGATTAGGCAAAGAAGTGGCGATCATGGGTGACTTACAAGGCCCAAAAATTCGTGTATCTACTTTTGAAAATAATAAAATACAGTTAGCTGTAGGTGATAAATTCACGCTGGATAGTGATATTGAAAAAGGTCAAGGTAATCAACAAGAAGTTGGTCTTGACTACAAAACATTGCCACAAGAAGTAGAAGCTGGCGATGTCTTATTATTAGACGATGGCAGAGTACAACTTAAAGTTGAATCTGTTAATGGTAATAAGGTTCATACGGTTGTCACCATCGGAGGCCCTTTATCTAATAATAAAGGGATTAATAAGCAAGGCGGTGGTTTATCTGCTGCGGCGTTAACTGACAAAGATAAAAGAGACATTTTTACAGCCGCTGAAATTGGTTGTGATTACTTAGCGGTTTCTTTTCCACGTAACGGTGCGGATATTCATTACGCACGTAAGCTCGCTCAAGAAGCAGGTTGTTTTGCTAAGATTGTAGCAAAAGTTGAACGTGCTGAAGCAGTTGAAACAAAAGAAGCACTAGAAGATATTATTTTAGCGTCTGACGTTGTGATGGTGGCTCGTGGTGATCTTGGCGTTGAAATTGGTGATGCCCGTTTAGTGGGTGTTCAAAAAGATATGATCCGTACTGCTCGTCGTTTGAATCGCATTGTTATTACTGCGACACAAATGATGGAATCGATGATCAGTGCTCCAATGCCAACACGTGCTGAAGTCATGGATGTTGCTAATGCGGTACTCGATGGTACAGATGCGGTGATGTTATCTGGTGAAACAGCGGCTGGTGACTACCCTGTTGAAACGGTTAAAGCGATGAGTGATGTTTGTATTGGGGCTGAAAAACATCCTAGTATTAATGTTTCAAATCACCGTATCAATCATACTTTTGATGATCCGGGTGAAGCATTAGCTATGACTACTATGTATGCTGCGAACCATACTAACGGTGTAACGGCGATTGTTGCACTGACGGCTTCAGGCTCTACGCCACTGTTAATGTCTCGTTTAAGTTCTGGTTTACCGATTTATGCCTTATCGAGTAATCAGCAAACATTGAATTACTGTGCTTTATACCGTGGTGTGACACCGGTTAAATTTGAATCAACAACGACAAGTAGTGTTGAGTTCATTGCGAATGCATTAGATACATTAAAAGCAGCAAACTTAATTAAAACAGGTGATTTAATCCTGTTAACGCACGGTGACAATATTGAACAAGGTTTCACCAATACGTGTAAGATCATTAAAATTTAATGGAGGGTAGTAATACCTCTCACACTTATTATTTGAATCTAAGTGATCTCATTAGGTGTTTTATTTTACTTATTTAACGTAATTGGTAAAGACGACACATTTTAATGAGATAAATTAAAAAGCCCCACTATTGATATCAATAGTGGGGCTTTTTATCACTCTTTAAAAAATAAACGCTAGGCTTAAGGCATAGCTAATACCAAAAGAATTAATAAGGTGATCATTCTTGCTGGTATAATTTTAAAAAGCTGTGTTTATTCTTTTGGTGCTGTTTCTGAAAACATTGGATCAGTGTTAGCAAGATCTAATACTTTCTGTAATTCAGGGTAGCTTTCTAATGAGATAAGGTTTCTGAATAGAGCCCAATCTAGAAAAATAGCTAATCTTGTTTCAGCATCTGTCAGTGGTAATGCATCGCTAAAGCTTTTGTCATTAATCGCCGCTAATCCAGATTCAATACGTTTTTGTTGACGTGTTAAGTAAACACTTTTTTCAGGTGTTATTCCGTCAAACTTACCTAACATGACTAAATTAACACAAGCATCTAGCACTGTGTTGGTCATATGGTATAGCTCTACTTCTTCCACATCAGTTAAAAAACCTTCGCCAGCTAGTTCATAGATATGCGTTAAAATTGAGGTTGAATCCGTTAATTTTAATTCACAATCAATTAATAGCGGTACTTTTTTAGTGGGTGATAATTCAGCACTTTGCGTTGCATCTATTTCAATAAAGTCACAATCAAGCTTTGTTTGTAACAAAGCAATACGACAATGGCGAACAAAAGGTGAAGTATAGCTACCGTATAATTCCATAGGAGACCTTACATTTAAAATAACAATTTATGATGATAAACAACAATGTATAACGACTAACACTGTAAAGGAAACTTACTTTATGGGCATACTAATTATTAGTCAACTAGCTAAATCTATTAATGTAACTAATGGTTCAGATTTAGCGCTAGTATCAAACGATTACCGTTATCATTCATTGTTAAATAGGCAGCACTCTATTACGTCCTAAGCTTTTAGCCTTGTAGAGATATTCATCTGCACGTGCAATAAAGTCAGTCATCGTTTCATCAGGTTTACTTTCAACCACGCCAAATGAAGCAGTAATACTATTAATGACTTGACCAGAACGTTTGTCTTTTAATGATAACTTTTCTAGTTTTTTACGTATCGCTTCTGCAAAGTGTCGAGCAATGCGAATGTTCGTTTTAGGTAATAACATCACAAACTCTTCACCACCAAAACGGTAAGCAGTGCTTTCGTCTCGCATACTTTCATTAATTTTTCGACCGACTGCCTTTAAGACTTGGTCACCCAATAAATGTCCCCAGGTATCGTTAAATTTTTTGAAGTGATCAATATCGCAAAGAATAAGGCATAAGCCTTTGGTATCCGCTTGCAGGTAGGCAGATAATTCAGTGTCAAATGCATAACGATTAAACAACCCCGTCAAGGAGTCATACATGGCTGCATTGCGACTCTCTGCTAACTGTACTTTTAAATTTCCAATTTCTTTGGTTGCCATCGCTAAACTATTACCAAAAAACTGCGTTGCACTGCGCATGTGTTTTGCATCTTTCTCTAATGTTTTCAGCAAGCCAACCACTTCATCAAGTGACCACCCTTCTTCTTCTACTTTACTAATATTGGCGACATTTTTTTCAAAGGATTGAGCAAATTCATTGGTATCGGAGTGAGTATCCGTTACTAGCTGATCAAGCTGCGTCATCATTTTTTCAATGGTTGAACGAAACTCCCAAGTACCGGCCTCTAAAGGAGAGCTAACATGTTCTCTATATAATGATTCAGCTTGAATTGGCGGACAAATGCTGGAGGAAGCTAATAGGTGATCCATCGATTCTTTTAAAGCTAAATTCTTTTCTGCCACATAATGATACCAAAGTGCATAATTACTTGGTGTAGTAGGCACTGAGTATTTCATCATTAACGGCAGTGCTTTTTTTAAATTATTCGCAGATTCTACAATTAGTTCTTTGCTCATCGGTCACTTTCTTATCTATCCATGAATTTAATACTTAAAATTATAAACCCTAAAGAGGTATCTATGTATAAAAATTGTTTATTAGAAAACATTATATGAAGTTATAAGTTGATAATTAGACATGGCGCAACAAAAATTTAATTGAAAATATTTTTAATTTACTTAGAAGCTAGCCTTAAAGCACTGATTTTAATTAAAAAAAAAGCAAAACCTATTTTCACTGATCTTACTCAATAATTGTTATCACATGTACATTTACAAGACATTATAAAGCAAGTATTCTTGCGCCCCTGCGCATTATGGCGCTACTTATTCCTACTAATTATGCAACTTAATTTTAAGTAAAGGTAAAACAGAGTGACACAAAGAAAATCATTTACGCTAGGCACAATATTAACTTTTATCCTTCCATCATTGGTTGGATTGATATTGTTTATGGCACCAATTCAATACGATAACGCACTGACTATACCAATTGCGATTATTTCAAAAGCGTTGCAAGCTTTTTTAGGCGACTCGATTACTTTGATCGTGACTTTGGTCGTGTTAATTACCGCGGTGTTAAGCTTAATTTGTAAGTTGTTTAATCCGATGATTTTACAGCAATCTAAATTTATCCACGGTTTATTAAACGTTAGTCCTGTTTGGTTAGCTATTCGGTTATTAGGTGCATTTTTCATTGCTGCAACTTATTGGCGCTTTGGATCTGAAATGATCTACTCTTCAAATACCGGTGCATTGGTATTAAATGACTTATTGCCAGTTTTACTGTGTGTCTTCTTTTTTGCTGGACTGTTATTACCCTTGTTATTGAACTTTGGCTTATTAGAATTATTTGGCACTTTGTTAACGAAAGTGATGCGACCAGTATTTAACTTACCAGGGCGCAGTGCCATTGACTGTATGGCCTCTTGGTTAGGCGATGGAAGTGTTGGTATTTTAATGACCAGCAAACAGTATGAGTCACGTTTTTATACTCAACGTGAAGCGGCGGTTATTGGTACCACCTTCTCTGCGGTTTCAATTACCTTTTCATTAGTGGTTATTTCACAAGTTAAATTAGAGTACTTATTTTTACCGTTTTATTTAGCGGTATGTGCTGCGGGTATTGTGGCGGCGATTGTGGTGCCTAAATTACCTCCGTTACGCAATAAAAAAGATCTTTATATTGATGGTTCTGCTCGTCAAGAAAACGATGAAAAAACGCCTGAAGGACATCATGTTTTATCATGGGGGCTTCATCAAGCATTAACCCGTGCAGAGCAATCGAATGGTATAAAATCAACATTACAAGATGGCATTAAAAATGTCATTGATATGGTGTTTGGTGTTATTCCTGTGGTGATGGCTATTGGTACTGTTGCGTTGATGATTGCTGAATATACACCCATCTTCAATTACCTTGGTATGCCATTTATTCCATTACTTGAGTTATTACAAATACCGGAAGCAGAGCAAGCATCAACAACCATTGTGGTTGGGTTTGCAGATATGTTCCTTCCCTCGATTTTAGCGGCGTCTATTGAATCAGACATGACACGCTTTATTATTGCGGCGATGTCTGTCACACAGTTAATTTACATGAGTGAAGTGGGCGCATTATTGCTAGGTAGTAAAATTCCAGTGAGCATTAGCGAATTGTTTATTATATTTATTCTACGTACTTTGGTAACGTTACCAGTTATTACTGCTATCGCACATCTTATATTTTAAATAATTGCGAAGATAAGAACGTAAAATTTATGCTATCTAACGCAATATGAAGTAAAGTAAAAAACAGTCGAAACAGATTGATAGTAAACGATAAAAGCGAATGATAACAGGACAATTATCATTCGCTTTTTCATCATAAATGGATGCACTGAATATTCGAATTTAAAAGTTCAAGCGCTTTAAACGTGCTCATATTTAGATTAACAAGCAAAGGGAAAGCAACATGGATATTGCATTATATCTTCACGCAATGACGGGGTTATTAGTTATCATCGATCCTATCGGTTCTGCATTAATCTTTAACTCATTAACCGCGAATAGTGACCAAAAACACCGCAACTTAATGGCAGTCAAGTCCGTTATTATTAGTGGTATTACACTTATTTTATTTGGTAATTATGGTGAGGCTTTATTTTTACAGTTAGGGATTAATATCAATTCGCTACGTATATCAGGTGGTTTATTACTGTTTTACACTGCGTTTATTATGATCACTCAAGAGTTGAAGTTTGCGAATACAGGAAAAAACTCTGACATTTCAGTCTTCCCAATGTCCATTCCTTTATTAGCAGGTCCAGGTACATTAACCTTAGCAATTCTTTTATTCTCACAAAATACCGAAGGACATGATTCAATTCTTTCCGTGAGTGCTGCGATTGTGAGTGTATTAATCATCACTTTAGTCGCTATGGTTGCCTCTAAATACCTTAAAAAAATGATTGGTAAAACAGGTGATGAAATATTACGTCGCTTCTTAGGTGTTATTCTTGCTGCATTAGCAATCCAGTTTATTTATGAAGGTATTCGTAATATTTCGATGTAGCCAATCGCTTTAAAGTGAAGATAAACGTTGAATGAAAATTGCCTTTACTCCCAATAAACACCTTGTTTACTGGGAGTATTTTTTAATAGATGAGACGGAGTTTATTCTCAGTTATTTGTTAACAGTTGTTTGTTAAAAAAAGTCATCGTTATTGCTTATCAACACTTCCATAACATTTATTACAACTTTTCTAGCAACTTAAAAGTAAAAATAATTAAACCATGCATACTCTATACCCGTTACCATTCTAGGTAACAGGTATAAACTGTTTAAATAATCAATCATTCAACACTACGTTATTGCTTAATATCAATAAGACACTAAATGAGATCATTCAAAATAGATCGATGAACTTTTCTTTCAAGGCTCAATGTAAAGAATAAGTTTAAAAGCTAAATTTGAAAGGCTATTTAAAAGGAAACTTAAAGGTTATTTCAAAAAAAACAGTTGAAGAATAAAATAATAAATTCAGTTGCACATGCAACATAAGCCGACAATAAGACTCAACATTAGAAGGATTTTCACATGAAAAAACACATTCTTTGCTCTATCGATTTAGCTTATACAAAAGAAGCGGCTGCAATATTAGTTGAAGCAGAAAAACAAGCGAGTCTGGATGACGCAAAACTGACGATCATTACCGTGATACCTGATTACAGATCCTCTTGGGTAGGGTCATTTTTTAAAGAAGGCACGTTACGAAAAGCAGCACTAGCAGCAAGTGAAGAGCTTCGTGAACTGGTCAAAAACACTTTACCCGATCAAGAAAATATTAAATGTATTGTTGAAGTAGGCGTTGTTTATGAACAGGTATTGAACAATATTAAAAAACTAAAAATTGATTTGGTTGTATTAGGGGCACATAAACCGAATGTGATCGATCGATTAATTGGACCAAATGCCTCAAGAATTGTGCGCAAATCTCCTGCATCAACCTTGGTGATCAGATTAAATTAATTCAATTGGTCAGTGTTGGCATAATAAGGCTGAGTTAGTTTTTATTTTCAATCTAAAAACAACTTAGCCTATTTCAACTTATGTATTTTATCTGACATTTTCTCTGGAATAATCAACGACACTTAAGGAATAAATTGCACTGTTTATCTGAAACCGAGGAAGATTAAAAGTCTAAATTAAGTTGTTGTTCTTTTATTTCAGGTTTTAACATGACACTGAGACCAAGTAATCTAATCTCTCTACCTTTTTGCCTTTGAAGTATTTCTTGCAGAAGTTCACGAAAATGGTCGAGATCTAACTGATTTTGTCCATGCTCTATCGTTGTTAATTGAAAGTCAGCGAACTTTACCTTAATGCCCTGCTTTGTGATCTCTTTCGATGGCGAAGCTCGCTCTAATCGTTTATCTAATTCATGATAAAGCTTTTGTTCAATGAACTCCCAGCACTGTTCGAAAGTAGAAATATTAGTTGAAAAGGTACGCTCTACTCCGACTGATTTACGTTCACGTTCGGTGATCACTTCTCGATTATCAATACCATGACTGTAGTTCCACAATGACAATCCCATTCGACCATACTTTCTCAATAACTCCCGATAATCGGTATGTTTAATATCTTCACAAAGGTAGAAATTGCCTTGATGAAGTTTCTTTAAACTCACCTTTCCCACCCCAGGGATTTTCTCTAATGGCAACATATCAATGACGCCTTGAACGTCATTAGGCGGTATCACAAATTGCCCATCAGGTTTATTCATATCTGACGCTACTTTGGCCAAGAATTTAATAGGGGCAACGCCTGCTGAAGCTGTTAGGTTTAATTCATTACGGATATCATTTCTAATCGCTTCTGCAATCAATGTCGCTGAACCGTGTAATTGCTTGCAATCTGTTACGTCTAGAAAAGCTTCGTCTAACGATAAAGGTTCGATAATTTGTGTGTAACGTAGGAAAATAGCTCGAATCTGCTTAGAAACATCTTTATAAACTTGCATGCGCCCTGGTACCACGGTTAAGTGAGGGCATAATTTTAAAGCTTGGGAAGTTGGCATTGCTGAATGTACGCCATATTTACGTGCATCATAGTTACATGTACTTATTACACCACGTTGAAGTGTGCTACCTCCGACGGCAAGCGGGATATCTCTGTAACTTGGCTCATCGCGCATTTCGACCGATGCGAAAAATGAGTCCATATCAATATGTACAATTTTACGTTGAACCTGAGCTTTAGAGGTCGCCTTATTTTCAGGGAGGATCACATCAGCACACATATTAGGGTAACCTTAATACACAAAAGTAAGATGGCGATTTAACAACCTCATGAACTACATCCCTACCTATTTAAAACCTGTTTTTATATCCAGTTAATTTTATGGTAATAATCAAAAATTACAAGTACAAATAAAAATTCTGTGATACGTTTGACATTACCCTTAGGGGAAGGGTTAGGCTTTGTATATCGAATAACTATTCAGTAATTTCTGAGTAGACATTAAGCCGGAGGTAACTTCTATGACAGCACTACAACAAGTAACGTTTCCCGTTTATGGAATGAACTGCGCATCATGTGCGAGCAAATTAACGACTGCTTTTAACGAGATTGACGGCATTGAAGCCAACGTGAATATCACTTTAGAAAAAGCGACACTCTCTATTGATGAAGCAGCATTAGCGACTCCGATAGCAACTGAAGTTGTATCGGTATTGCAAAAAAAAGGCTACCAAACTGATTATCAACAAATCAGTTTTGAAGCAGATTGGTCATGTTCAAGTTGTGTTGAAACCACCTTGAATGCCCTTAAAAAACATCCGTTAGTTCTGGATGTTAAAGCAAACTTTGCAACACAAATGGTTTACATTGAAACCTTAGAAAGCTTTATTAATGATCAATTTATTGAACAGTTAATCGTGTTAAGTCCTTATAAGTTAACACGTAAAATTGCAATTACTTCACAACAACAATTACAGAAAAAACAACAACAAGAACAAAAAAAGCAGCAAAAAGAGAAATTAAGTCTAGCGTTCGCTGTTTTACTAAGTTTGCCATTTTGGTTAGCAATGATAAACATGGTGTTTAGTGACACGCCATTATTAGCACCTTGGTTAGAATTAGCATTAGCAACACCACTGCAATTTATTGTTGGGGCTCGCTTTTATAAAGGCGCTTGGAGCAGTATTAAAAACTTCTCCGCTAATATGGATGTATTAGTTGTTTTAGGGACGTCAGCAGCTTACTTCTTTAGTCTGTATATGCTCCTAGAAGGCAGTACTGCCCACCTTTATTTTGAAACAAGTGCATTAGTCATTGTGTTGATTCGATTAGGTAAATACTTGGAATTTCGTGCTAAGCAAGCGAGTAGCAAAGCCGTCAGTGCATTAAGTCAATTACAAGCGATCGGCGCATTAGTTAAAAAAGGTAAAGAGTTTAAACGTGTATTAATTGAACATGTGCAAGTTAATGACCTGATACAAATTGCAGCTGGCGATAAAGTGCCTGTTGACGGTGTGATTGTGGAAGGTAGCAGTTATTTAGATGAAGCGTTATTAACGGGTGAAAGTCGCCCTATTTTAAAAAATATAGGTGATGAAGTTTTTGCAGGCACACTCAATGGTGATGGTGTGTTATTAATGAAGAGTACCGCCGTTAATGAACAAACTAAGTTGCACCAAATAATACAACTTGTTGAATCAGCTCAAATGAGTAAAGCCCCTATTTTGCAGTTGGTCGATAAAATAAGTTCTATTTTTGTGCCGATCGTTTTAGGGATTGCAGTCATTACTTTTGGTGCTTGGTGGTTCGTCGGTGGCGACTTTGAACAAGCCTTGATGCACAGTGTTGCCGTATTAGTGATTGCTTGTCCTTGTGCGTTAGGTTTAGCGACACCCACAGCGATGGTAGTTGGTACAGGTTTAGCTGCTCAAAAAGGTATTCTAATAAAAGATATCAACACGCTACAGCTTGCTCATAAACTTAACCATATTGCATTTGATAAAACAGGCACATTAACGAAAGGACAAGTCAGCTTAGATAATATTACGTCGTTTCATCATGACTTCTTTTCGTTATTATTAGGTTTACAACAAGCAAGTAAGCACCCTATTGCTAAAGCGGTCATTGATCATTGCCAATCACTTGATGTTAAAGCCGTAGAAGTAAGTGACATTCAAAGTATTCATGGTGAAGGTATCCATGGTCGCTTTAATGATGACGATCTTATTGCAGGTAATAGCAAATTATTAGCACGTTTTAATATTAATTTAACTGAACAACTTGCCATACATGCGGTGAATGTAGATCAAGAGCAAAATATCATTTATGTTTGTTATCAACAGACTTTAATTGGTTACTTTGTCATTGCAGATCAACTTCGCCCAGAGAGTAAAGAAGCGATTGAAGATCTTCATAAATTAGGTTTATCGACCATTTTACTTAGCGGCGATAAACATAGTGTTGTACAGGCGATGAGTAAGCAGTTAGGTATTAAAACCTTTTATGCCGAGCAGACCCCAGAACAAAAACTACAACAATTATCGGACTTACAACAAGACTCATTAGTTGCGATGGTCGGAGATGGCGTCAACGATGCACCAGCTTTAGCTAAAGCAGATGTGAGTATTGCAATGGGTGGCGGCAGTGATGTTGCAAAACAAACGGCAGCGATGACCTTAATGCGTGATGACCCTCGCTTAATTGCAGTAGCGATTAAACTTTCACGAGCAACTTGGTCAACGATTCGTCAGAACTTATTTTGGGCGTTTATATTTAACACGTTAGCGATTCCTGCGGCAGCATTTGGTTATCTCAACCCAACGATTGCGGCGATAGCAATGACGATATCGAGCTTAACGGTATTAAGTAACTCATTGTTATTAAAACGTACTCGTCTTAAATAAACGAATCAAAGTCCGTTAATAAATTCATTAACGGACTTATTTAAATATTGGAGAATCTATATGTTGTCAATTAGCCAAGTAGCTCAAGAGACAGGGTTATCAGTCAAATCTATTCGACACTATGAATCTATTGGCCTGATCAGCCCTCCGCCAAGAGAGGAAAATGATTATCGATTTTATACCAAGGAAATTATCCAGCAGTTGCATTTTATTTATAAAACAAAGCAAGCTGGCTTTACGTTAAAAGAGTGTAAAGCGTTGTTGTTGTTATGTGAAAATGAAGATAGAAACAGCGCCGATGTTAAGAAGATAGCATTAGAGAAAATTAAAGAAATCGAAGAGCGTATTAAGCAGCAACAAGCAATAGTCGATCAGTTAACTAAAATAACTCAACAGTGTCCGGGTGATGAACATTCAGACTGTAGTATCATCGATGCTTTTAGTCGCTCTTAAGCCATATTGAACCTGATATACCCGTTACCGATTACATTCAATAAGTATAATAAAAACAGTCATAAAGAACGAACCATAAAAAACCCAGTTATAAACTGGGTTTTTTATTTGTCTCAATATTTTACTGAGGTATACCTTTAGTGAAAAGTATCATCAAATCGAAAGAAAACTAATTATTCTTTTCTTTTAACGAGCCTAGTTCAACACGTTCTTCATTTCTACCTGCATTAGGGTCGTTAAATACATCAACGTCCATCTCACCTTCTGATTTAGCAACGATACAAGTCACTACACTATCACCGGTAATATTAACGGCGGTACGGATCATGTCTAACAATCTATCAACACCAATGATCATTGCAATACCTTCAACAGGTAAACCAACTTGGTTTAATACCATTGCTAACATGATCAAACCAACGCCTGGTACACCAGCAGTACCGACAGAAGCTAGGGTAGCGGTCATGATCACTGCAGCATAGTCAGATAAAGTTAAATCAATATTAAACGCTTGTGCAATAAATACAGTCGCAACACCTTGCATGATGGCAGTACCATCCATGTTGATAGTTGCCCCTAAAGGTACAGTAAATGAAGCAACCTTATTATTAACACCTAGGTATTTAGTTGCTGTTTCTAATGTTACTGGGATTGTTGCATTTGATGATGCCGTTGAAAATGCAAAAGTGATTGCTGTTTCCATTTTTTTGAAGAATTTAACAGGGCTTAATCCTGTAAATACTTTCAAGAAAGTACTGTAAGTAATTAAAGCATGCAAAATCAGTGTCGCACTTAATACTAAGAAGTAATTAATGAGATTAAAGATCGCATCTAAACCAATTTCACTAAATAACTTCGCCATTAAGAAGAATACACCGTAAGGTGCAATATTCATTAACATCACTACTAGTTTCATGATCACTTTGTTGAGATCAAAAAAGGTTGCTGCTATGCGCTCCCCTGCACTACCCGATGAACTAACAGCGACACCAAACAATATTGCAAACACAATAATTTGTAGAGTATTACCTTCAGCCATTGAGCTAATAGGGTTCGTTGGGAACATGTTAATAATTACATCGCCTAACGATGGTGCTTCTTTAGATGCAAAGGTAGTTGCTTGAGCTAAGTCGATACCAACACCTGGTTCAAAGATATTAGCCATCAAAATAGCAAGTGAAATAGCAATCGCAGTTGTCACCATATAAAAAGACAGGGTTTTTCCGCCTAAACGCCCTAATGTAGACATATCTTTTAAACTGCTTGTTCCGCAAACTAAAGAAACAAAAATAAGTGGAACAACTAACATTTTAAGCGTGGCAATAAAGATCTTACCGCCCACATAAAATAGCCCATTAACAATATAATCTTGAACAAATGCAACGTCAGCAAAGATTGTACGGATTAAGAACCCTGTAAATATACCAATCCCCATGCCGATTAAGACTTTCTTGGTCAATGACATTTTATTTTTTACTGCTGTCATAATAATTCCTTATATTTCATAAAATTACCCTTTAAATTTTTATAAACATGACGATATCGCACTAGGAATATGAGTATTAAACTTTTCTCGTAATCCATTACAAACAAGTCGAATTTCTCGTATTTTCTTAATGCTAATATCTGAATTAGTGCGACATGTTCATAAAAATAAAGGGGCTGATACTTAAAGCGGCAGTACCTATACCCGTTATCATTCAAGGTACAAAAATCAGCAAGCGGTGAAGTGAACAAATGCTAGGCAGAAAGTGGAAGATTTAACGGGTTAAATCGACACTTTCTAACAACGAAGGTGTTTATACCAATCACACTAATTAACTGATCTATTTTACTTGTTAAAATAACTTATTTCTTCGTTGTAAATTTCGTAAAGGGAATAACCATTAAAGAATTAACATCCTTTGGTTAATTCTCCGATAGACGATTAACGAAGTTAATCTTCGAAAGGCTCAATTTACGCCTTAAACTAAGTCATTTTTCCTGCGCAAAATTTAGATCGCTTATTTAATGTAATCGGTATTACTTCACCGCTTGCCCTCTGGGTCGTTAGCTTTAAAACCAACTCAGTATTACAACCTTCGATAAGGGCTTGCCCTTGTCATCATGTTGCGCCTTGATTTGGAGCCCAAGCTAACGACTGAACAAAGTACATTGAACGATAACGGGTATATACCATAATAATATGAAGATAAGAAAATATTAATTTATCAAAAAAAAGTCGGTAGAGGCTAATTGCACGCCGTTGACAAGGATTGCAACAGTATGTTGTCCACCATAATATTGTCTTGTGGATATTTTTTTGAAGCTAAATGATTTCGAAATCATTTTATTATATTGAGGGATAATCGCTTCAGAAAGTTGGAATATTTTACGTGCCTGCTTGCCATTTTTTTTCATAAAATCAATAGCGAATTCAATACGACATTTATTAAGAGGTAAACCTTTTTGATGTTGTATCTGACAAGAAAAATACAAAACTTCACCAAGTTGTACGCTTGGATCCGCCATTAAACCGATAACGTTTATGTTTTTTGGTGGTAAAAAACCAAATAAACTTAACGCATCAGGGTAGGCTTGTTTTAATAAACTTCTGCAAGCATGTTTAACAAGACGTTTAGTGTGTATCGAATCACTTTCTGTTAACCAACGTTGAGCAATATCAATCACCACATCAGGATGATCCTTGGCAATATCATTTAGGTTATTTGCTACGCTACGACGAACGTATTCACTCTCATCATTTTTCAACGATTCTAAAATAGGTAATAAGTAACTTGGATCTTTTTTAAATGAAGGTAATGCCATTGCCCAAGGTAATCGAGGACGTGCACCTTCTGAAGCCAATCGACGTATATGATGATTATCACTTTTTGTCCAAGCTAATAAGATGCAGTGCATTTGTTCAGGGTGTAGTTCAATAAAAGGTCTAACGGCAAATTCTGCGCTGGCAAACTGTGTAATATGAGCCAGTGCATCGATAGAAGCGGTTAATTCATCTAAGCCAAATAACTCAACAAAAGCAGGGATAAACATGCCTTTGTAGCTAGTGAAGTGCAGTGAAATTTGTTTAATAACGGCGAGCGTTTGTAAATAATCGAGTTCGATAAAAGTATTTAATTGGTGTGCGATATGTTCTGTACGTGCTTTTAGTTCTTTATTTTTCCAATCTTCATTAAAAACTGCATCAATAAAATCATTTTTATGAAAAGTAGGGTAATAATCAGCTACCGCATTTGCGACATGATTAAGGTAGTCATGGTTATAGACATCTTTTAATAAATCAGCCATCTATGTGCCACCTTATTTATAGTCAACAGCGCTATTGATAGGCTTGTTTAATTAAATTGGACACTTGTCATTAACAACTTTTATTTCGCTTATAGTTTTGAACAAACGATTAACAAATAAAAGGACGAATAAAAATGACTAATAACAAGTGAATTAATTACAATACTCGTTCACCAAAATGGAAAACACAGAACTGCCCTTCTTCCATTTTTGTCCACGCTTCATCTTTGGTTAATGGACGAGTGGCAATCACAGTCACAACATCCGTTGCTGAGGTTTCTTCTAGGAAATCAACCGTCATATCTTCATCAATCAACTGTGCTTTACCAAAAGGTGCACGGCGGGTTATCCAATGTAAATTATTAGTGCAGTAACACATGACATATTCGCCATCGCTTAATAGCATATTAAAAACACCTAATGCTTTTAATTGATCGGCATAACGAGCCACCAATCTAAACATATCTAACATGTCTTCAGGTGGTTGTTTAAACTCTTTATGTAATTTATCAATGATCCAACAAAAGGCACGTTCACTATCCGTTTGGCCTACTGGATTCGCGTAGCCCATTTCTAGGTCTTCATAGCCTGTTAGTTGTCCATTATGAGCATACGTCCAATTACGTCCCCACAATTCTCTAATAAAAGGATGTGTGTTCTCTAAATTAACGCCACCACGGTTCGCTTGACGAATATGGCTGATAACCGATTTACTTTTAATAGGGTAACTTTTAACTAACTCAGCAATTTTAGAATCACAGCTTGGGCTAGGATCCTTAAAGCTACGACAGCCTTTACCTTCGTAAAAAGTAATACCCCAGCCATCTTTATGCGGGCCAGTACCACCGCCGCGTTTTACTAATCCACTGAAGCTAAAACAGATATCAGTTGGGACATTGGCACTCATGCCTAATAATTCACACATTGTTTAAACCTAAGCCATCTTTTTTTCAATTAAATAGATCAAGATATGAATGATCTTAATATGTACTTCTTGGATGCGATCGGCAAAACCGAAATGCGGTACACGAATTTCAACATCCGCTAGTCCAGCCATTTTTCCACCGTCTTTCCCTGTTAAGGCAATGACTTTAATGCCTTTAGATTTAGCAACATCAATCGCTTTTAGAATATTGCCTGAGTTACCACTGGTTGATAAACAAAATAACACATCACCACTGCGGCCAACGCCTTCAAGGTAACGCGCAAATATGTATTCAAATCCGTAGTCATTACCGACACAAGAAATATGGCTGGCATCTGAAATAGCAATCGCAGGATACGACGGACGATGTTCACGATAACGCCCCGTTAATTCTTCAGCAAAATGCATTGCATCACAATGAGACCCTCCATTACCACAAGCTAATACTTTACCTTCATTTTTGAAAGATTCCGCTAATAACGAAGCAGCATCTTCGATATTCTGTAAATTTTGTTGATCTGATAAGAATGCAGATAAGACTGTTTGTGCTTCTAACAACTCATCTTTAATTAATGATAAATTCATAATACCTACTTACATAATTGAGATTAATACCTTGGGTATAACTATCCACCAGCAGCTTGATGCCGGTGACGAATATTTTATTCTTCTAAACAAATCCTCTAAACAACTCTTTCAAAAAGAGCCTAATAACATATCGCTTATTAGCGCCACTTTCTGACTATAAATACATTCCATTGGTTAAGAGCTATTGATTAAGCTTGATTAATAAAACTTAATTAATTTCAATACAAACGAACCGAGCATTATAGCTTTTGATTATTGTAATCATTATTCATAGGCATTTTTCTGTATTAAATAGTCACCAAAGTTAAGCTTTGTGCTTTTTAAGTTCATTTTATTAAACTTAAAAAAGAAAAATTCTATCGTGGTTAATATAACTTATTAAGGTACTAATGACGTAAATTATTGTTATATTTTTAACTTTTATGAAGGTTTTAAGCCATTCAGAAAATTGTTTAATAGAAGAGTAACTTAAAGACAATAAATAATGGAGGAAGTTTAAGCAGAAACATAGTGGATAAACATATTTGAAACATTAGTGCATAAATGAGTTAGCTTTTAACTGGATCATTTATGCGCTAGGCATGTGTAAAGCACTCACATATTTATTGAGCGCCGATACTGAGTGACGCTTAGCCGTAGCTTAGCCCTAATTATAGGCGTTCAATATTTATAAGTTAATGAGATGCACTTCAGAGTTATCATCAGGATCTGCAAACTGTTGTTTTAATACTTTTTTAGACTCCATGTAAATTTCACCATTTTGAGCAATAGTAAAATGATCAGGTTCTATATTAAATTCTTTTTGATAAGCCATAACTAGCTGTAGAGAATGTGCTTTTTGTTCTTCACTTAACGGGGCACCGTCTAACCATTTTCCTGTTTCAACAGCAGTTGCTAGCTTCTGATAAAGCGCTGGAGTGATATTTTTTGCATAGTCATTTATATTTGCCACTGTTTTTGCCTTTTACTACTTTAATTTGAATGTGATGAAGTATATTTATTTGTTTGAAATTATCTAGTGATGTTTTTGTGGAGCAATAATTTTTTGCTGTTGGTCTACTTTTTATCTTTATCTTTAACTTTATCTTTAACTTCAACTAACAGTAACTAATGTTAGCAACCATTAGCTAACCCTTAAAAAGAAAAAGCCACTTATTGCTAAGCAGTTTACATAATAAATTAGATGTAAAAATTACAAATAAAAATCGCAAATAGTCATACGAAGCTATAAAAGAACACAAACCGTTATTTCTGACTAACGGCTTTAAATAACAATATTGAATGTGCTTTGGCATGAACAGGAATGTCTACTTTACTTGAATCTTCGACTAATTTACCGGTTGCACAACTGGTATCCAATGCCATAAACCAATCTTTGTTATCTGTTAATGCAGGCAACTCACAAGCAATTTGGTAAGTTGAAGCATTTAAAATTAAATACCAATGTTCACCTTCAGGATCTGCTTCACTTAACTCAACGGCAATGGCCTGTGAATTAGAGGCATGCCAATCTACTTCTTCCATTAAATAACCGTCGGGGTGATACCAGGTCACTTTATCGCTATTCTCATCGTTATCGTCGAGCAGCAAGTCACCAAATAAACGCGACTGTTTGCGTAATTCAATTAACTTAGAGGTAAATTCAAGCAAGGCGAAATCAGCTTCTGAACGATCCCAATTAATCCAGCTAATTTGGTTATCTTGGCAATACGCATTATTATTGCCTGATTGGTGATTCCCCATTTCATCACCTGCTAAAAAATGCGGGGTACCTTGAGACAAAAACAAGGTCGTAATCATGTTGCGTTTTTGCTTCTGTCTTAAGCAATTGATACGTTTATCTTTAGTCGGGCCTTCACAGCCATAATTGGCAGAAAGGTTATTTCCATGACCATCACGATTACTCTCGCCATTAGCTTGATTATGACGGTCTTGGAAAGACACTAAATCGTCTAATGTAAAACCATCGTGATAACAGATATAGTTAACACTAGTAGTATTACTTCGATTACTTAATGGAAAAAAGTCGTGAGAACCTATCAAACGTGTTGCCACTTCAGAGACTTTGCCTGTATCACCTCGCCAGAAAGAACGCATAGTATCTCGGTATCGATCATTACATTCTTTCCATTGTTCAGGAAAAGCGCCTAGACGATAACCACCTGGCCCAATGTCCCAAGGTTCAGCAATTAATACAACATCACTTAAAATAGGATCTTGTGATAAAGCTTTAAAAAAAGCGCTTTTTTCAGTAAATCCTTGTGGCTCACGCGCTAAAGTCACTGCCAAGTCGAACCTAAAACCATCAACTTGCATTTCAGTCACCCAGTAACGCAAAGCATCGAGTGTTATCTTTAATGACCAAGAAAAATCTAAATTAACCGTATTACCACAACCGGAATGATTACTATAACGCTGGAAGTCAATTCCCTGTTTATTACTTTCAAAAGTATAATATTGTCTATTATCAAATCCTTTAAAGCTTAATACGAGACCATCATTTCCAGACTCCGCAGTATGGTTAAACACAACATCTAAGATCACTTCAATATTAGCGGCATGTAACTCTCGCACCATGGTCTTAAATTCAGAAATCGCATCATATTGAGAATATCGCGTTTCCGGAGCAAAGAAATTAATGGGGTTATATCCCCAATAATTGGTTAACCCTAAACCACTTAAACGAGACTCACTGACAAAACTAAAAACAGGCATGATTTGTAAACTCGTCACACCTAATGATTGATAATGTTTGATACTTTCGGGATGTGACAAACCTAAATATTTACCGCGCATAGGTAAGGGTATATTAGGGTTTGTTTGAGTAAACCCTTTAGTATGGACTTCATATAAAATACGATCTTGATCGTCTATATTAGGTTTTTCACTGCCTTGCCATTCAAAGCTGTCATCAACCACAACCGATTTAGCGACATACAGATCATCAACATCACTCTGAGCTTGTACAAAACTGTGTTGCACTTTACTCAAGCATTTCGCATAAGGATCAATTAATAAATGCTTATTATTAAATAACATCCCTTTTTTAGGTTGATATTCACCATCAACTCGATAACCGTATTTTTGTCCCGCTTTAATGCCTTGTAAATGAATATGCCAAAGATGTGAATGAGAAACCTTTAGAAAATAACTGTCTATTTGATTGTCATGCTTATCAAAAAGACATAACTCAACACTTTTCCCGCCTTGACTATGCACTGAAAAATTACAGCCTTGCTGATCTAAAGTCGCTCCTAAAGGAAGGCTTTTCCCATTAGAAGTAGTGAATAGGTGCTTAGCATTAATGGTGGTTAGGTCTATTTTAATATCATGTTTTGACATTTAGACTTCCTTTTTCTTCAAATAAACTGATGATAATGGAGGTAAATTAACAACAATTGAATGGCCTTTGCCTTGCCAAGGGTAAGGTTCGCTGACAAACACGCCCATTAGATCACCCATTGAATAGTTGCTTCCCCAATAATATTCACTATCAGTATTGATAACGACTTCATATTGGCCAGCTTCTTCTACTGCCACACGGTATTTCTCGCGAGGCACAGGTGTAAAATTAGAAAGGCAGATAACATATTCACTTTTATCTAAATTATAGCGAATAAATGAGATGATGCTGTTGACACCATCACTATGATCCAGCCATTCAAAACCTTGTGGTTCATAATCTGATTCATACATGGCACAGTTATCTTTGTAAAAATGATTTAAATCAGCAATCAATTTTTGTTGGCCCTTATGTTTATCAAAAGCCAATAAGTCCCAATCTAAACTTTGATTATGATTCCACTCACGGCTTTGTCCGAACTCGCCGCCCATAAAGTTTAATTTTTTACCAGGGTGCGCATACATATATCCCATATAAGCACGTAAATTAGCAGCTGCTTGCCATTCGTCGCCTGGCATTTTATTCAACATACTTTTTTTACCGTGTACCACTTCGTCATGTGAAATAGGTAAAACAAAATGTTCGTTATAGTGATAAACCATCGCGAAGGTCATTTCATGATGATGGTATTTACGGTACATCGGATCTTGTTGAATATAGCTTAACGTGTCATGCATCCAACCCATGTTCCATTTAAAACCAAAGCCTAAACCGCCTTCAAAGGTTGGTTTTGAAACGCCACTAAATGCTGTTGATTCTTCAGCAATAGTCATGGCATTAGGGTATTGGCTATACACTTCTTCGTTAAACCATTTTAATAAGCTAATCGCTTCATAGTTATGATTGCCACCATCAACATTAGGTACCCATTCACCTTCTTCACGTGAGTAATCCCAATACAGCATAGAGGCAACTGCATCGACTCGCAGCCCATCAACGTGGAATTTATCTAGCCAAATAAGTGCACTAGCAACTAAGAATTGACGGACATTGTCACGACCAAAGTCATAAATGTAAGAATTCCAATCAGGGTGCCAACCACGCTTAGGATCTTCGTATTCATACAAAGGTGTTCCATCAAAACGCGCTAGACCGTGTGGGTCGGCAGGAAAATGTGCGGGTACCCAATCAACGATAATGCCAATACCGGCTTGGTGACATTGGTCAATAAAGTATTTTAAATCATCTGCATCACCAAAACGGCTGGTTGCAGCAAATAAACCGACGGGTTGATAACCCCAAGATCCATCAAATGGAAACTCTGATATAGGGAGTACTTCTAAGTGCGTGTAACCCATTTCAACTAAATAAGGTAATAGCTCCTCAGCAAGTTCACGGTAGCTAAGCATTCGCTCTACACCGTTTTCATTTTTACGTTTCCATGACCCTAAATGAACTTCATAAATACTCATCGCCGTAAAGCGTTTGTCACCGGTATGAGTATTTTGCCATGTTTGGTCATTCCACTGATAAGCATCATGATCAACTACTATCGATGAATGTGATGGGTATAATTCAGCTTGAAAACCAACGGGATCGGCTTTATGTGGTAAACGATTACCCATCGCATCTTTTAATTCAAATTTGTACGCACAACCAGCTGATAAACCAGGAATAAATAATACCCAATGACCACACCAACTTCGCTGCATGGGATGAATTTGCCCATTCCAATGATTATGATCAGAGATTAAACTAACACTACTCGCATTGGGTGCGTAAACAATAAAACGTACACCACAAATTTTAACGTCATTATCGACAATCGTTTTTAATTGTGCCCCAAGTGTATGATAAACATTTTGTGGTGCTTCATGTAATGTCGATAATCCTTCAAATGCAATATCATGAAATTGATAAGGGTCTACAAACTCATGTACATCATTTAGATATTTAGCATTTAATTGATAAACAAACTTATCAGTAACAGAAGGTAAACTAACTTCGAATAAGCCAGCATCATAAACTTTTATTAACTCACCAGAAAGATGCGAACCATCAAGCGCAGAAAATGAAACGGCTGTTGCTTCTGGTAACCAGACTCTTAATAAAAAACCTATACCGTTGGCGTTTTTAATTAAGCCTAGTTGTTCAAAAGGATTGGCTAATGTTGCTTTTTCAAGTTGGTTGAGTAACGTTAATTTTAATGGCATTGTATTGATTTCTTCGCCTACTTTAGGAGTTACTACATTTTTGACTGTTGTCTTCTTTACAGTTTTTTCTTTTGTAGCTACTTTCTTTACCGTTGGTTTCTTAGTCATATTAAATACCTAATTCGAAGTTTATCTAGCCTGAATTTAATTATTTAGCGCGCGCTTCTGTTAACGCTTTCATTAAATGCTGAATATCAGTATCAGTAAAAATAGCGTCTACGTCATGCGTTAACTTACGTTGCCAATTTCTGTATTCATTACTTGTTCCTGGAACATTAACGGGTTGATCCATCTCTAAGAAATCTTCAAGCTGCAAACTGAGCAATGAAGCACTGCCCGTTGCAAGGTGCTTTTGAAGTGCAAAATTTAATGCTTTATCCATACCCGTTGTATTCGCATCCAGATAAAGATCATCCGGTACGCTGTTATGGCCATGTAAACTATTTAAAATCTGTTGCTTACTTTCAACTCTATCTGCAAGTAATCGATTAAATACTTCATCATCAGGATACAGCCCTAGGGTTCTACCTAAATACAGATCTTCACAATGCCAGTAACCTTTAATCGTCGGCATGTCATGCGTCGATAATGTCGCCATTGCTTGTTGTATATAGTGTAAAGGAGAAATAAAACCACCATCGGGCGCTTGCTCAAAGAAAAATACTTTATAAGAATAAACGCCAGCCTCTTTTAATAAAACATCCATGCCTTCGGGTACGGTACCTAAGTCTTCACCAATCACTAAACATTGGTTACGTGTGCTTTCTAGCGCTAATATATTCAACATATCGTAAACATTGTAATAAATATAAGCCCCACTATCAGCGGTTGAACCTTCAGGTACCCACCATAATCGTAATAAGGCCATCACATGGTCGATACGTAAAGCACCACAATGGCTCATGTTAGATTGTAATAATTCAATGAAAGGTTGATAGCCCGACTTATATAGTTGATCTGGTGAAAGCGGCGGCAACCCCCAGCTTTGACCTAACGGTCCCAATACATCAGGTGGCGCACCGATACTAACATTTTCACAATACAAATCATGATTTGCCCAAATTTCGCTGCTACTTTTGCCTACACCAACTGCTAAATCTCTATATAAACCTAACGTCATTCCTAATGAACGAGCAAGTTCATCTGCTTCAGCTAATTGAGTCTCTGTAACCCATTGGCAATAGCTCCAAAATAATACCTCTTGTTCATTATCAGCTATCCAACATTGTGTACTTTCACTAGAAAATGATTGAAACTCTTCAGGCCAAGATGGCCACCCCCAAGAATCTTCATTCTCAGCTAAGAATTTAAATTGCAACGCATCATATGCTGCTTGTTGCGTTAATGAGTCCCCTTTCTGAGTAACAAACTCATGCAAAGAATCTAAACGTATTTGATTTTCTTTTTTACCATTTATTAATGTATCAAAAAGCGCCCTGAGCGCCTTCAATTTAACGGTGGTGACATTAACATAATCAACCCATTTCGAATCTCTCAGGTTTGATAGTTGTTGTTGGAATACAGATGTGGCTAACTCAGCTTGTAAAGCATCACAATGAGAAAATTCAGCTACTGCAGTGATATCGGTATACAGTATATTTAACCACTTACGTGATGAAGGGCTATATGGGCTCGCATTTTGTGGCTGTGATGGATTGAGTGCGTGAATTGGATTTAAGCCAATGAAGTCTCCGCCATTTTCAGCAGTTTTGATTAATAACTGTTTTAAATCAGAAAAATCTCCAATTCCCCAGTTATTTTGACTTTTCAAACAATATAATTGAACGCTTGTTCCCCAAAGCTTTTTACCGTCTTGTATAGCCGTTGGCGTAAAACAAGTTTCAGGAGTGATAATTAAAGACATTTCAGCCAATGGTTCATCATTGCCTTTTTCTAGTAAAGTTAATTGATGGTAACCAAGGGCAAGGGGAACTTCGATAGTCACTTCATATAATTGAAATTCGACATCAGAAATATCTTTGCAGCCTAATAAAGGAAAATCAGTGGCGGTAATTGTTTTATCAATTTGCAGACCATCTTCTGTGGTTATTCTATAAATCAAAGGGTCTGTTACAAAGTCGATAGGAAGATGAACTTCGAGTTGATATTCAGGAGCTTGTTGTAATACACAGACAGGCGCTAACAAAGATAACCAATGCTGTAACTCTTCCTGTTCATAATAAGCTGATAAAGCAGCATCGTCTGACGCATCGAATCCCATATGGTTAATGAGCGTTTTAACGTTTTCATCAAGCACGGTGGTGGGTTTACCCCAAGCATCAATAAAATTAAGATCAATACCTTTTAATTGCATAAATGAATCTAATGTTGAACTACTCATAATACACCTATATATATGGTTAATTTATTGCTGTTTTTAATCATTTAAAATGAGTATTTAACTAATACAGAATATTTGCAACGACTTAATCCATAAACAACCACGTATTAAGATATTTTTTTTATTAAATAAAATTAAATACTATTAATAATCATAGGAAATTTCGATTTAAACTTCTTTTGAGTACATTTAAAATATTCAAATAATAGGTTTTATTATTTTTAATCAACAATATAGTAGAATATGTGAAGTAAGATAACAGCTGTAAATACAATTCATGACATAGGGAACAAAAATGATTTCACATTTGCGACTTAAAACAACAAAAAATTTAAGCCCATCCATCAACATGCAAGTTGATGATAATGGTTTTGAATTTGTGGTTATCAATCATAAAAATTTCGACGCTACTTTTTCTCTTCATGGCGCTCATTTAATTCATTTCCAAATCAAACAACAAGCACCGCTTATCTACCTCAGTAAATCTACGCCTTATAATCACAGTAAAGCGATTAGAGGAGGTGTTCCTATTTGTTGGCCATGGTTTGGTAATACTGAAGAAAGTAAAAGTAAAAATTTACCTTCTCATGGATTTGCTCGAATTAGTCAATGGATATTATCCGCTGTTAATGAATATGAAACGGGTGTCGATCTTGAGTTTACATTGACGGCAACAGCTGAGACTAAAGCCATTTGGAATCATGACTTCTCATTGACACTTAAAGCCTCTTTATCTGATCATATTGAATTAAGTTTGGTAACTGATAATACAAGTAACGAAGACTTCACTTATGGTGGTGCGCTTCATACTTATTTACATGTCGCTGACAGTGGGCGTTGCTCAGTAGAAGGGCTTGCCGCTAGCTATAAAGACTCTCTAGATAACGGTAAACGTAAGAATAGCGATCAAATTTTAAATATTAACGGTTCAGTAGACTCAATCTATGATGCAAATGAACAAAAAATTGTAGTTAATGATGAAAGTAATCAGCGTAAGATAGTCATTAATAATAAAGGTAATGACTCAGTTGTTGTGTGGAATCCATGGATTGAGATAGCCAAAAAATTCGTAGATCTACCTGATGATGGCTATAAAACCATGTTATGTGTAGAGTCTGCAATTACTGCTAAACAAGGTGTATTAGTTAAATCAGGATGCTCTCACACACTTAAAACGGTTATAAAATAAATAATAACTTTCATAAATATAAAAATATTCACAAAAATTGAAATAAAAAAATCTATTTTATGAAATAAGGTTATGGAACTAGTTACAGTTAGCTATTGACTTAAGTAAAAAGCTAAAATAGTTCGAGAAATAATAGTTTAATGATGGTTTTCCTTTATTTTATGAGGAATTGCCCTTAATATGCCCTAGTAATTTAATTACTGTGATATTAGTTCAAAAATACAGTATCTTTTTTTAGAAAAACAATTAAGAAACTGTTTTGTGAGCTTATAACTTGACTAACATCAAGTCTTAGGTGCATTTGGCGCTTATAATGATGACAAGTTTAAAAAATCAAACCTCCATAAGGAACAATAAAATGACAATTAAAGTAGGTATTAACGGCTTCGGTCGAATCGGCCGTTTCGTATTCCGTGCAGCATGTGAACGTGCTGATTTTGAAGTTGTTGCAATCAATGACTTAATCGACGTTGAATACATGGCTTACATGCTTAAATATGACTCAACGCACGGTCGTTTCAACGGTACTGTTGAAGTTAAAGACGGTAACCTAATCGTAAACGGTAAAACTGTACGTGTAACTGCTGAACGTGATCCAGCTGACCTTAAATGGGATGCTGTAAATGTAGACGTAGTAGCTGAAGCAACTGGTTTCTTCCTTACTGACGAAACAGCTCGTAAACATATCACAGCTGGTGCGAAGAAAGTTGTTCTTACTGGTCCTTCTGGTGACGTTCCAATGTTCGTTAACGGCGTTAACTTCTCTGAGTACGCTGGTCAAGATATCGTTTCTAACGCTTCTTGTACAACTAACTGTCTAGCTCCTATCGCTAAAGTACTTAACGATAAATGGGGTATTGAATCTGGTCTAATGACTACTGTTCATGCAACTACAGCTACACAAAAAACTGTTGACGGTCCATCTGTTAAAGATTGGCGCGGTGGTCGTGGTGCTTCTCAAAACATCATCCCATCTTCAACTGGTGCTGCTAAAGCAGTAGGTAAAGTAATTCCTGCACTTAACGGTCTACTAACTGGTATGGCTTTCCGTGTACCAACTGCTGACGTTTCAGTTGTTGACTTAACAGTTAACCTTAAAACTGCAGCTACATACGAAGAAATTTGTGCAGAAATGAAACGTGCTTCTGAAAATGAAATGGCTGGTGTTCTTGGTTACACTGAAGATGACGTAGTATCACAAGATTTCATCGGTGAAACTCAAACTTCTGTATTCGATTCAAAAGCTGGTTTATCACTAACTGACAAATTCGTTAAAGTTGTATCTTGGTACGACAACGAAATCGGTTACTCTAATAAAGTTCTAGACCTAGTTGCACTTATTTCTAAATAAGTTTAATTAAATAGAATATTTGAAGCCTGCTATACGCAGGCTTTTTTGTGCCGGCAATAAAATACATTAAATTAAATGCATTAAATGGCATAGCAGAAAACAACGAAATCGAACTAAGTTAACACACGAAATAAAGTGCTAGTCCTAGTTGCACTTATTTCTAAATAAGTTTAATTAAATAGAATATTTGAAGCCTGCT
>NZ_JBAKBA010000032.1:0-45176 GCF_038155225.1 Psychromonas arctica
TTATAGTTAAGGTTTATAGTTAAGGTTTATAGTTAAGGTTTATAGTTAAGGTTTAATATAGCTTAAATTTAAAACATAAGTAAAACATAATTCAAACAATGCTGATAAAGAAAATTAAGTAATGCGGGTCACTTCTTGTAAGCTAGTAACGCCATTTAACGCTTGTTTAATCGCTGATTGCCTTAAGGTATACATACCTTCATTTATTGCAGCATCTGAAATTTGCATGGCATTACCATTATCTAGAATAATCCGTCCGAGCTGATCAGACATTTCCATGACTTCATAAATACCAACACGTCCTTTATAACCATCAGTGCACTTATCACAACCAACAGGCTGACATAAATTACTTTTCTCAGATAGCTGCTCGCTTGTAAAGCCAATAGCGGCTAATTCAGAATCAGGCATTTGCAAAGGTGCTTTACACTCTTCACATAAACGTCTTCCCAATCGCTGTGCAATAATTAATGACACAGAGGATGCAATATTAAAAGCAGGTACACCCATGTTTAATAACCGAGTTAGTGTTTCAGCTGCAGAATTGGTATGTAAGGTTGATAATACTAAGTGACCAGTTTGTGCAGCTTTAATGCCTATTTCAGCAGTTTCTAAGTCACGTATTTCGCCCACCATTACAATATCTGGATCTTGACGTAGAAATGAACGTAAGGCTGATGCAAAGGTTAAGCCGGCTTTATTGTTGATTTGCACTTGGTTAACACCGGTTAAATTAATTTCTACTGGGTCTTCCGCTGTTGAAATATTACGCTCAACGGTATTTAGAATATTTAAACCCGTATAAAGCGATACGGTTTTACCGCTCCCTGTGGGGCCAGTAATTAAAATCATACCTTGCGGCTTAGCGAGTGCAGCGAGATACTTTTCTTTTTGTTCGTCGGTATAACCTAATTTATCGATATTTAATGCGGCGGCTGAGCTATCTAAAATCCGCATTACGATTTTTTCGCCCCACATAGTTGGGAGCGTACTGACACGTAAATCAATATTACGTTTATTGGATACTTTAAGTTTGATACGACCATCTTGCGGCAAACGACGTTCTGCAATGTCTAACTTAGACATCACCTTTAAACGTGCAGAAAAACGGTTAGCTAAATTAACAGGAGGAGAGGCAACTTCTTTTAAGATTCCGTCGATACGAAAGCGAATGCGGAATTTTTTTTCATAGGGTTCAAAATGTAAATCTGAAGCCCCCTTTTTGACTGCATCAATCAACACGCTGTTAATATATTTAACAATCGGGGTATCATCATCTGCATTTTGTGATTCATCTAAACGAGAGTCGGATTCATCAACTTCAATATCATCAATCTCACCCATATCACCGAGTGCACTAACATCGTCTTCTAAAATAAAGTCTATTGCTTTATTAAGCTGAGTTTCTTCAATCAGTAACGCTTCTGTATGCATGCCAAAACTAAAACCAAAGTCTTCTAAGGCTGCGACATTAGTAGGGTCAGACATGGCGATATACAAGGTTTTATGTTGAACATAAACCGGCAAGGCATGATGTTTCTCTATTAGTTTTTGGTTAATGAATTTTTCAGGGATATCGGTTAGATCTAAGGATTCATTATCTAATAGAGGAATACCATATTCTGCTTCACAAAATTCAGCTAAAGCTAAACTGGTAATGTAATCATTATCTACCAAATAAGCTGTTAAAGCCTTATTTTCAGAAGCTGCAGAGGTAGTAATTTGAGATAGTTTATCGTTACTTAATAAACCATGAGCGGCAAGGCTAGAAGCCAAGCCACTAATATTATGGTTTGCCATTAGCTATTAACAAAGGCCGTCAGTTGTACAAGATCCACTTTGAACCCAAGTAACTCGACCATTTGCCAAAGTAGCGATTAACTGATATGAAACACTACTATCATCTGTTGCAGTAATAGTTGCAGCTGAAGCCGTAGTCGATACATATGTAATATTATCTAACTCTCCAGCTTGATTAGTAGCTAGCTCTAAAGCAGTTGCTGCTGCACAATCAGTCTCAGCAATAGAGTTGCCTACTTGAGCACAAATTTCTACTGCTGATTTCATCGGAGATGTAGCTAAAATAACTTCAGAAAATCTAGCTTTGTTTGTATAAGTATTATAAGCAGGCAATGCTACCGCTGCAAGAATACCGATAATCGCGATGACGATTAGTAGTTCGATTAATGTAAAACCTTGTTGTACTTTTTTCATTTTTATTTCCTTAGCTTTGTTTGACATTTTTAGTCATTAGTATTGAACGTAATGACAAACAATAATTGGTTTTTAACTTATATGTACAAACAATCCCTATTCGTATCTTTCGGAAATACTCACAAAAATTATTATTATATAAATTGATTTTGAAAGTTTAATCCCAGTAATATTATTTATTACTCTGTTAAAGGTAGTTTTTTTTATCTAGAAAAACAAACTTTAATTTTATAAAAAATAACATTGAACCAAAAAAACTAACTTGTTACTGACTATCACTCATATACTTTAAACCTATATAAAAGCACTAGATTTTCATGTTAACTCAGTAAAGTCATTCCTTTACCTTATTATATAGCCCATGATTTATACCAAATAATCAATGATGAAGTAAAGTTTAATTACCTCTAATTGTATATAAAAGCATAAAATATTTAGCTTTAACGAGCATAGTAACCTAAGCAATCTATTTTTGACAATTAACATTAACAAAAAAAAACAAATCAAAACACAATGAAAACACAATGAAAACACAATAGAAATAAAAGTGTTATGTTAACAATATAACGAGATTAAATAGTCACATAGCGACAAAAGCACTGTATAAGTAATAAACAACAAAAATCTACCTGTTCGATTTTGCTCTACATTTCCTCTACGCTGTATTTTAAGCTTTATATTTCAGTAGCTGTATTTTAGGTTCTATATTTTAGTAGCTATATTTTAGGTTCTTTCTATTAAACGCTATTAAAAAGTACCACCGTTATAAATGTTAAACAGATCGTTTAGATTCTGTTTTTCAGCACCTCCACTTTGAATATTTAATTGAACACTTCAAAGTGGAGGCTTTTCTATAATGTATTGTATAAGGTTGTGGCATAAGGTTATTGTTTAAAAGCTGTTCATACCGAACAGCATTTTATTTAGCTAATTTTTTAGATAAACAATTAGCTAAAATACGCAGCATTAAACCAAAGGTGCGTATAAATACTGGCTATATAACCTAACGTAATCACAGGTGTCCACTTCAAATGAGCGCCAAAAGTATAAATACCACGAGCCTGCCCCATTAATGCTACACCAGCAGCACTACCAATCGACAGCATACTGCCACCGACACCAGCCGTTAAGGTGACTAACAACCATTGCCCTGTATCCATGTCAGGTTCCATGCTCAGTACCGCAAACATAACCGGAATATTGTCAACAATCGCCGATAATACACCCACAGTAATATTGGCGTAAGTTGCATCCCAGTTGCTATACATCGCTTCTGAAATCATGCCTAAATAACCAATAAAGCCTAAACCACCGACACACAGTACAACACCGTAAAAGAACAACAGCGTATCCCATTCGGCTTTTGCCACTTTATTAAAGATATCAAAAGGAGCACCATCGCCTAAACCACGTAAACGCTCGTGTTCTTTTTTATCAACTGTATGCGCCATAGCAAACTGATAGTGATTCTTTTGTGTTTTACGTAAGAAGAATGCGAAGAACTGTAGAATACCTAGTCCTGTCATCATACCTAATACTGGCGGCATCCCTAAGAATGAATGACCTGCAACGGCAAAGAAGATAGTAATTAAAAATAAGATAACAATACGTTTTGCACCACGTCTCATTGCGACCACTTCCCCATCACCTTTTGCAACTTCTTTAGAAATAAAGAAGCTCATGATGATAGCAGGCACTAAGTAGTTAACCGCAGAAGGCACTAATAATGCAAAGAAGGTAGTGAACTCAACCATGCCTTTTTGCCAAACCATTAATGTTGTGATGTCACCAAATGGGCTGAATGCGCCACCAGCATTAGCAGCCACCACTATATTGATACAAGCAAGGGCAATGAATTTTTTATTTTCCCCACCTACTTTCATGACAATGGCACACATTAATAAAGCAGTGGTTAAGTTGTCGGCGATTGGGGAAATAAAGAAAGCTAATATGCCGGTTAACCAAAAAATCAAACGTAAAGAGAAGCCTTTATTCACCATCCAAGCACGCAGTGCATCGAACAATTGACGCTCTTCCATGGCATTGATGTAAGTCATCGCTACCAATAAGAAGAAGAATAGCTCTGCATACTCTAATAAATTATGGCGAAAAGCAGCTTCTGCATCATGGCTCATACCATGTTGAGAATAGTAGTAACCGATCATTCCCCAAATAATACCTGCTGCAACTAATACTGGTTTTGATTTACGTAGATGAATAACATCTTCTAACATCACTAAACAGTAAGCAAAAGCGAAAAATAAAATAGCGGCGTAACCAATTCCATGTGAGGTTAAGTCGATTGTTTCCCCTGAACTAGCCAATACGCTAGTAGAGAATAAAAGCGTAAAAAGGGTCAGCATGACACTTAATACTTTAGACTGCTTAAACATTACATCTTCCTTAAAGTAACTAATAAATTGAAGCAAAAAAATCCGCCCGATTCTAGCATAAATAGACACTTTCAACGTACCGTTAAAAAAGTGCTAAATGTGAAAACTTTGAAGGCTGAAGCAATAAGACATAAAATGGCTAAAAAATAGCTAAAGGATAAAAGACGTTAGAAGTTTATTAATGATGGGTTTGTTCACTATCATTTCATTCATTCTTTTATTAAGTATTTTATTAATGCTTTCATTAACAACGAGCGTGTTAGTACCGATTAATATTCAACGTCACAACGTCATAGCAGGCAGATTCGCGTTAATAAATAAAAACTCATTACAGAGGCAAACAAGCAGTATTAATAGATAAGCGTTAGCAGTTATGGTCTGAATTCAAGAAGCGACGATGAGGATGCTAATAAGAATAAAATAATTAAAGCCATCTATAGTAAATGGTTAACGCCAATACAACGCGATAACTCAGCTTGTGCAGGAACAAGATCAATACTGGACACACTCATTTTATCAATTTTCAAAGATAAAGAGTGTTGTAATGGAATGTGTAAAAATGCAGATAATATAGAACGGATAACTCCTGCATGGCAAATGATGATGATAGTTTTTGATTGTTGCTCTTGGTTGGCTTGGTTTAGATTGTTTAATTTATTTAGGTTATTTAAGTTATCTAAGCTATTTAAGTTATCTAGGCTATTTAAGTTATCTAAGCTATTTGCTTGATTTAATCCGTTTAACTTAGATTGTAATTCATCCCAAGCTTGAATCACCCTATGATCAAACTCACGTGCGCTTTCACCATTTTTAAACGTGTAATCCAGTAAACCATCACTCCAGTCTTGTATTGCTTGTTGTCCAATATCTTGCCACGTTAAACCTTCCCAATCACCAAAGTTAATTTCTTGAAAGCCTTCGTTTATTTGTAATTCTATTGGATTGAAAAACGCACTTTGTGAGTACTCACTTACCTTTAACTCTTTCTCAGGATGAAACTCCAACTCTAAATTTAACTTTAAACCTTCAGCCAAGGCTAAACAACGCGTTAATGGGCTACTAATAATTAATGGCACTTCATTTACTTTTAACTTATCCATTACGTTAGTTTTAACGTAACTTGTTAATTTTAATAAATCGCCGTCAAAAGAGTCAGTCACAGCGCAATCTAATTGACCATAACAAATATCAGCGGCGACATTCACATCACCATGACGTACTAAGTAAATTTTATGTATTGCTAATGGTTTATTATCCATTTTGATTTCCGTTTCCACAGCTATTAGAAAAAGCCCAAATATTTAAGCTAAGCTAGCCCCAAACAAGGCTAAGCAAGTTAATAAAATGAGTAATTCATTTAGTTGTTGTAAAAAGCCTAAACAATCTCCGGTATACCCTTCAATTTTTTTATGGAAGTAAGATTTACATAACAAGGTACATATCGTTGTGACGATAACAATAACCAATATGGAGATGAATGGCATCCAAAGTAATGACAACAAGCTAAACAGCGAAGCACCTAATAAATACGGCAAAGGTAATTGATGCGATGATTGTGTCGATTTACTGGTTTCATCCTCTCTTGCATATTCACTATATTGGATCAAACATAAAGCACTAAAGCGACTCACAACAGCAGCGCTAAAAAGAACGCCAAAGAAATGAAGTAAGCCAAATTCAGAAAATTGATTAAGCTGGCTAAGTTGAATCAGCACAGCGGCTTTAAGCGCAAACAATATAATCAAACCAAGCACACCATAAGTGCCTATTTGGCTATCTTTCATAATACTTAAACATTGCTTTTTGTTATAGCCACCACCGAAACCATCGCAGCAATCTGCCAAACCATCTTCATGAAAAGCGCCGGTTAAGAATAAACCTACTAGCAACATAAAAATGATACTAATCGTATGGTCAAACACACTTAGGCTTACACAATAAACAGTAAAACAAATAAGCGCGTGCAAAGCACCGACAAATGGAAAGTAAGTATTTCCTAAATGAAATGGATAGGCTTTAAAATTAATAGATTTCGGCACAGGACAACGTGAAAAAAACGATAGCGCATAACAGCACAGTACCCATTGCTTATAGAGTTTTTTATATAGCTGTTTATTTAACTTTTCTGGCATTCAACTCTCTTTCTCTTCTCTATGTTTGTCATGTTTATGGTTATAGTTATGCTTATGCTTATTACAAATATGGCTATTACAAATATTACTATCACTTATTATATTGTTGATTCGCAACTAACTACTGACTATCAGAAACACCCGCATCAGCAAAAGAAGCCATTTCATTTAAGAAAGTTAATGCGGACACTAATAATGGATAAGCCACCGCAACACCAGAACCTTCACCTAAACGCATACCTAGTTTTAATATAGGCGTTGCACTCATAGAGGTTAATAATAATTGATGTGCTTGTTCGTCTGATTGATGGCAAAACTGTGTGTACTGTAAAAAATCATCATGCATTTCACTCGCAACTAATGCTGCGCTAGACGCAATAAAACCATCGACTAATACTAACATCGACAATTCAGCCGCTTTTAACATTGCGCCTACCATCATCGCAATTTCAAAGCCCCCTACTGTTTGTAATATAGTTAAAGGGTCAGCCTCTGTTAGTTGATATTTTGCAATCGCATCATCAATCACTTGTGCTTTTAATGAAACCGTTTGTTGGTCAATCCCAGTGCCTTTGCCTGCGCATTCTTGTCCTGTTAAGTTTAGAATAGCAGCCATTATCGCAGCAGCTGAAGTGGTATTAGCAATCCCCATTTCGCCAAAACCAATCACGTTGCAACCAAGTTGGTGCTGTTGTTTTACAATATCAGCGCCTTTATTAATAGCCGCTACACATTGCTCTTTTGTCATCGCTGGTTGCTCTGCAAAATTTTCAGTGCCTAATGCAATCGGGGAATTAACAAAGTTTTCATTGTGAATGTTGTCAAAGTTAGCTTTCACACCGGCATTAACAATTTTCAAATTAATACCATGCTGCTTTGAAAAACAGTTAATAGCAGCGCCACCCTGTAAAAAGTTTAATACCATCTGTTCGGTCACAACTTGTGGAAATAAACTTACTCCTTGGTCTGCAACACCATGATCAGCCGCAAAAATAATAACGCTCGGTTCAATAAAAACAGGCTCTAATGTTTGTTGTAATAACCCCACTTTAAATGCAATCGATTCCAACAACCCTAAACTACCTTGAGGTTTAGTTTTAAGATCAATTTTGTCTTGAAGTGTATTTACAAATTGTGAGGTTACTTTATCTAGTGGAGCAGTAATATTAAACACAGAATATCCTTTGTATAATTCAAAAATTTATAAGCTATCTAGTTAATAAATATCAATAAAATAAGAAACATTAATGGTCCAACTCATTTTTAAAGAAAATGCAGTTAAATCAATGTAGCCAACCAATGAAGTTAAGCTATTTAGCCAAAGCAAAGATAGAATACACGTTTATGACACGCATTTTGAAAACAACGTTAATTTTTTATATAAATAACCTTAACCTTTACATAAATAACTTTAGTTGCAGATAATCAACTCGATACCACATCATTATTTTCGTGCCTCAATGAGGAAAATAATACTCTTTCCGCGCCCCGTTATTTATAACCTTTATCAAACATCGTCTCGAATTTAAAAAGAATTTAAAAATAAAAATGTGATGATTTAGCATTACGGTGAGTTTTTTAAGCTTTAGGTTTTACAAAGCGACTTTTAGTTTCAATATTAAATGCGTTAATTGATAGACAATTCACCCTAAAGGCAATCTTTGCTCTATAATGTGCTTTTTGTTTTATTGTATTGGAAAATTTCATGTCATTTGAGTCGCTTGAGCTGGATCAGCATTTATTAAACGCCGTTGCTAAGATGGGCCACACACGCCCAACTAGTATTCAAAAAATGGTCATCCCACCAGCAATGGATGAACGAGACATCATGGCAAGCGCGCCTACAGGCACAGGTAAAACATTGGCATTTTTATTACCTGCAGTACAACGTTTAATTGATTACCCTCGCCGTAAAGGTGGTTCTGCACGTATCTTAGTATTAACACCAACACGCGAATTAGCAGTGCAAATAAGCGAAGTGGCTGAGCAATTAGTTGAAGGCACAAAATTGATCGTCGGTAATATCATCGGTGGTATTTCTTACGAAGCCCAAGAAGATATTATTATGGGCTCAGTAGATATTGTGATTGCAACACCAGGTCGTTTAATGGAATACATTGATGCAGAAGCGTTTGACTGTCGTGAAGTTGAGTGTTTGGTACTTGATGAAGCAGACCGAATGTTAGATATGGGTTTTGTTGCAGAGATGGACCGTATTGCAGGTGAAGCTCGCTGGCGTAAAATGACCGCTTTATTTTCGGCAACACTAGAAGGTAAAGGGTTACGCGAATTTGCTCGTGATGTATTAAAGAATCCAGTTAAATTAGATGCAGAAGTGACACGCAGAGAAAGCGGTAAAATATTACAATATATTCACCTAGCTGATAATCCTGAGCATAAGTTACAGCTGTTAGCAGCGATTTTAGAACAAGCACCTGAACACGAAGAACAAGTAAATAAGATAATTGTGTTTGTTAAAACACGCGATCGTCTTGCGCAATTAGTCGCTCAATTAGCAGAGTTAAATATTCGTTGTAACTACCTACGTGGTGAAATGGATCAAGAGAAACGTAATTTATCACTACGTCAATTTAAAGAAGGCACTACCAATATTTTAATCGCTACCGATGTTGCAGCGCGCGGTATCGATGTCCCAGATATAACGCATGTTGTTAACTATGATATGCCACGTAGTGCAGATGTTTATGTTCACCGTATTGGACGTACTGCTCGTGGTGGTAAAAAAGGTACTGCTATCTCTATTATTGAAGCACATGACATTGATATTCTCGCAAAAGTTGAGCGTTATACAGATCAAATATTAAAACGTCGAGTGATCAAAGATTTACGTCCACAGAATAAAGAAGCAAAAGTGAGTTTACGTAAAACTAAAAAGCCGATGACCAAAAAAGGTAAAGCACGCGAAGAAGAAGTGAAGCGCCTACAAAAAGAAAAACGCCAAAAGAAAAAATTAGAGATGGGTAAACAACGCCATCGTACTATTAAAGCAAAAGGAAAGCCTAGCTGGGCAGGTAAAAATAAACCTGATAGCGATAAAGCAGAATAAAAAAGCTATTTCACTTCTTTGGCTATCATTCAAGCAGTTAACTTCTATTTAAAGTGAGAAGTTGATTGTTTGATAGCCGTAAATAGTACTTTTGAGGACTACACACAAGCGTTAACACACTGCTATACTAAGCATATTTATTTTTATCAGCAGAAGCTGCCTAAGGTCAATTATGCGTTTTTCTTCCTCTTTTTTACTGATAACACCACTTATTCTTGTTTTATCTGCATGTAGTTCAACGACCTCTTCAACCTCTACCACCCAAGTAAAAGAAACTGTCATAACGCCCACACCTGAAGTTATTCATCAAGACTTTTCAAATATATTAGACGGAAACTTTAGAGGTCAACTTAGCTATAAAAATAATAAACCTTACTTTCAATCCTGTGATGATCCACAACTGTACCAAGTAATAACAGAAACAGCATTAAATGATGTTTATAACAAAATTGATGAAGATAATGGTGAACCTGTTTATATCGAGTTTGCAGGACAAATTGTTTTCCCTAAAAGCAAAAAGTCTAAAAGCTCAGTTATGGTAGAGCTTGATCGTATCAATCACATGGCCTCTACCAAAACGTCATTACAATGTGCAAAAGCAACCGATACCTTTAGCTTTAAAGCAAAAGGTAATGCTCCTTATTGGCGTATCAACATCCATGACAATAAATTATTTTTTGCCACAAAAGCCAGCAACCAATCATATACAGTGACTAACTCAACAGTTGAATCAACAAAACAACAAGTGATCAGTGCAATTAAATCAGATGAGCAGAGATTATCTTTAACGATGCAACTGGGAAGCTGTTATGTATCTGACAATAAAGAATACTGGGGATACATTACCGTTGTTGAAAGCATTCACGGAAAATTCAGTGGCTGTGGTGAGTTAGGGCAATTAACCAGTGAACAGCCGTTTACAGGTGAGTATTTAAGTCAATCTAAACAAAGTTCAGATCAAGACATTAACCTATCGTTAAATGCCAACCATACCTTGGAATATCAACAAGGTAACCAAGCAACAAAAACAGTTAAAACAGGCTTTTGGAAAAGTAATACTCCCAATACTGTTGTCGCTATGTTTACCAAGCAAGATGGTAAAAAAATACAGCAGGAAATTATATTTAAACGTAATGGATTAAGTCTTTCTAGCAATGAAGTTAATAAAGATAATGTGCTAGCTAAGTTAGATGAAATATTAACTTTCGAGAAAATGAATGCGAAATACAGTTCGTTGAAAGGAGATGAGATTCAAATTAAACGTCAGTTTACTGCTCAGTTTATTAACCCAGCAAACAGCATTGATTTAGAAGTACAAAAAGCAGTGCGTAACTACTTTAAAATTCATAGAACCGATCCTAAGAATACACGTTTTAACTCAGTTAGATTCGATTTAAATGGCGATGGTAAAGATGAAGCGATTGTTCTTTTAGATTGGTGTTCTAGTAATGGCTGTGAAATGCTGGTATTTGAATCGAAAGATAAAGGATTAGTATTCTCAAGTCGTGTATCTCGTATACAAGCGCCTATTTTAGTCGCTGAAACTCAGCACTTCTCTTGGCAGGACTTATTTATCGCTAAAGACAATAATTGGCTACAACTAGATTTTGACGGCTTAAGTTACCCGCTTAAAATAAGTGCTGCAAAAAGTATTGAGCGACCAACAGAGTCAAGCGGCGTTGTATTATTTAGCGAAGGCAGACCAACCACTTGGTTTTCTATTAAGTAGCATAGTTAGTTTAAGTAAAAGGCTTTATCAATATTGATAAAGCCTTTTAAAATGCGAATAACGATCAATACATAAAAGCAACACACAAAACCCTGTAAGCTAAAGCATGCGCCCCGAAGTCAAAAGCTCTGATTATTGATTCTTTAATTCTCAATCAAAAAGCGCCTCCCCCCCTGCAAGCTAAAGCATGCGCCCCAAAGTCAAAAGCTCTGATTATTGGTTCTTTAATTCAATACAAAAAGCAACACACAAAACCCTGCAGGCTAAAGCCAGCGCCCCAAGGTCAAAACCTTTGATGATTGATTCTTTAATTCAATACAAAAAACAACACACAAAATCCTACAAGCTGAAGCATGCGCCCCAAAGTCAAAACCTCCGATTGTTGATTCTTTATTTCAATACAAAAAGCAACACATAACCCCCCTGCAAGCTAAAGCATCCGTCCCAAGGTCAAAACCTTTGATGATTGGTGCTTTAATACAATACAAAAAAGCAACACAAAAAAACACCTGCAGGCTAAAGCCAGCGCCCCGATGTCAAAACCTTTGATGATTGATTCTTTAATTCACAATCAAAAAGCAACACATAAATCCCTGCAAGCTGAAGCATGCGCTCCGAAGTCAAAAGAACGGGTTGAAACCTACAGAGTATTACTTTTCCACCATCAATAGCAGTTTATTTGTATATTCTATCAAAAAAGGCTTTTTCAAATAAATAGATAGACGCTTTTTTATCCCGAGGCAGCTTTGCATTAACTGAACTATTTACAGGGTTATATCCGTTAGTCATTAATACAAATAATTTATCACCACTGTCACTTTTAACAATACCTGCTAGGTTAGCAACTCCTTTTAGTGAACCTGTTTTTGCAACCACTTTACCTTTTAACTCAGGTGCATTAACGCCTCGATGATATTTTAAAGTGCCATCAATACCTGAAATGGAAAATGTTTTGAGTAGCCCTAACTTTTTATCCTGCTTATAAACAAACTGCATTACTGACATAAATAACTCAGTACTCATTAAATTATGACGAGATAACCCAGAGCCATCAGCGATGTAAGCATTTTCTAAATTAACGCCATTACTTTTTAGAATCGCTTTCATTGCTTTAGCGCCATTACGGAAATTACCTGGCTGTTGGTAATAATGTGCACCAATCGTTTTGAATAAACTATCTGCAATTAAATTATCTGAACGCTTCATCATTCTTTTTAATAACGTATCCAGAGGGTCTGATTGGTGAGAAGCAAAGATAGAGGGTACAACCGGTTTTATATCTTCATTCGCTTTATTTTTATCCTTTATCGCAACTGAACCAATTAAGTTGATACCAACCTGCTTTAATTCAGCTTCTATTATTTTTTGAGCATAAGTATTAGGGTCATTCACTGCAAATGCTAAAGGGAATGCACGTTTACGAGGCACCATACAGCCCCATAAATGATATTTATTATGGCTATCGCGCGTAATTTCTAAATCACAAAATTGTTCTGCTCGTTGTTTTTTAGTCACAACGGATACATCACTGGTAATATTCACGGGCTCATAAGCAGGAATAAACAATGTTGCTTTTTCTGCATCATCACTGGCTAAACTCAAGTTACCTTGCACACAGTTTCGATTAACAATAATCGCATTAGAGGGAGAGGTGTAACAGACGCCTAAATCATTCCACGCTTGGCCGTTACTCCATTGATAACCATTAAAGAAACTGTTATCCAGTAAAAAGTCCCCTTCTATTTTGTTAACGCCTAGACGTTTTATATCTTGTAACAATTTACGAATATGTTGGCGAGTTAGTGTTGGGTCTCCCATGAAGCGTAAACTCAAATCACCTTTATAAATGCCCTGTTTAAGTTGCTTTTTATCGCCCTCAATGACTGTTTGATATTTAAAATCACTGCCTAATGTTAATTTGGCCGTCGTCGCCGTTAATAATTTTTGAACACTGGCTGGCGTTCTTAATGTTTCCTGTTGAAAACTAGCTACTTCTTTTTGCGTATTAGCATCAACGACTAAATAAGAAACCTGCGTACCTTTAGGTAATAACGATTGTAGATCCTGCCATTGTTCTGCAATCGCATTACAACAAACCACACTACCCATAATAAACAAACACGTTTTTAACATCACAAACCACTCAACTAAGAAATCAATTTTGAGAATAACCTTTCTGTTGATTCCATGCGATGAAAATTTAATACATTAATAACAACAAAAACAATTGTTAGTGATATAATTTTTGCCATTATCTGCTTCACTTTTAACTGCCCTGACAATATGAGTGTGAAAAAATGAATAATCCGTTATACCAAAAAAACATTATCTCCATTGCTGATTTATCTCGTTCTGATCTAGAACTCATCTTACAAACAGCCCACTCTTTAAAACAAACACCGCAACCTGAATTATTAAAAAACAAAGTTATTGCCAGTTGTTTCTTTGAAGCATCAACGCGTACTCGTTTATCTTTTGAAACAGCAGTACAACGTTTAGGTGGCAGTGTGATTGGTTTTGATAGCGGCGGTAATACTTCGTTGGCACAAAAAGGGGAAACATTAGCGGATTCAGTAAAAATCATCGCTTCTTATGCGGATGCCTTTTTTATGCGTCACCCACAGGAAGGTGCAGCACGTTTAGCGTCTGAATTCACTTCAATCCCTGTCATCAATGGTGGCGATGGTTCAAATCAACATCCAACTCAAACATTACTGGATTTGTTTACTATTTATGAAACACAAGCAACATTAGATAACTTAAATATTGCCTTTGTAGGCGACCTTAAATATGGACGTACAGTCCACTCTTTAGCACAGGCATTATCTTTATTTAATTGTAATTTCTACTTCATTTCGCCAGAAGCATTAGCAATGCCAGATTACATTCTTGAAGAATTAAAAGAGCGTAATGTTAATTTCTCTTTACATAGCAGTATTGAAGATGTCGTTGATGACCTTGATATTCTTTATATGACACGGGTTCAAAAAGAGCGTTTTGACGAAACGGAATATCAGCACATGAAATCAGCTTTCTTACTAAATGCCGATATGCTTGATGATGTAAGAGATAATTTAAAAGTATTACACCCATTACCACGTATAGATGAAATCAATATAGATGTTGATGAAACACCTTACGCTTATTATTTTCAACAAGCACAAAATGGTGTTTTTGCTCGCCAAGCGTTACTCGCTTTGTTATTAACTAATCATTTTCAAGCAAACGCTTAAGGTTTTATCATGCAAAAGAAATTACAAGTAGAAGCGATTGAACAAGGTTCAGTGATTGACCATATCCCGGCACAACAAGGGGTAAAAATATTAAAGTTCTTTAAATTTACTCAAACGAAAGAAAAGATCACCATCGGGTTAAACCTTGCCACTCATAATGGTGAAAGCAAAGATCTGATTAAAATTGAAAATACTTTTTTTAATGATCAACAAGCGAATCAATTAGCTTTATTTGCGCCGAATGCAACGATTAATCAAATTAAAGATTTCAAAGTGGTTAATAAATTTCAAGTGCAATTACCAAGTTCATTTATTGGTGTATTGGCTTGTCCTAACAGCAATTGTATTAGTCATAATGAACCAGTTCAAACACGCTTTTATGTCCACCAGAAAAACACATTAAAATTAAAATGTCATTACTGTGAGAAATCTTTTGAACGTGGTACTTTTGACGAATTAGACTAAGTTTGAAAATTAAGCTTAGTTTCAGCAAATATCAGAGAATAAGATTGAATTAGAGTCTGTTACGTTTATACTAAATTTAACTTCATCAATAAAAAGTGAGCATTTATATGCAATACAATACTTCTGTTTTATGTGATATCTACGCAGATACAATTGACGTAGTAGAACCACTATTAACTAACTTTGGTGGGCGAAACTCCTTTGCAGGAGAAGTCGTTACTGTTAAATGTTTTGAGTCGGTAGGATTGATTTATAAAGCATTAGAAGAGAATGGTGCAGGTAAAGTATTATTGATTGATGGAGGCGGTTCGTTACGTCGTGCTTTAATTAATGCACATATCGCAGACTTAGCAGTAGAAAATTGCTGGGAAGGTATTGTAGTTAATGGCTGTGTACGTGAAGTAGACGCGCTAGAGGAACTCGATATTGGCATTCAAGCAATTACTGCAATTCCTGTCGGTGCAGATGATGACGAAGTGGGCGAAATAAACGCAGCGGTGAATTTTGCTGGCGTGACTTTCCTACCTGAAGATTTTTTATACGCTGATAGTACTGGTATTATTATTTCCCCTGAGCCACTAGTGCTTGATGAGGAAGATGCTGAAGAAGAAGAGGTTTTTTAAAGCAAGCCTTTAGCTAACGCCAATTTACCTAAACTTGAAATTTAGCAACGGCTCGAGTTTAGCAAGCCTTATTTTGGCAAATGATAGATACTAAAAAGCCCAATTAAATTGGGCTTTTTGTTAACTAGCGATTTATTATTCAGTGCTTCATTATTTAATTAAGCTTACTGGTCACTCAACCTTGCCACTCAACCAAATATTTACTTATTACCCCAATAAACACCAGTTTTTCAATTAGCTATAAATAAGCGTAACGCTAAACAATAAATGCTAATCACAAATAATTACTCTGCGTTTTCTTCAGCTTGTTCGATTTTACCGACCAATGCACTTAAACGATCTTGCCATTGCTGATGCTCTTCGTTTAAACGATCGTTATCAGATTGTAACTGTTCAGTTTTACCTGATAAATTAGCTTTATCTTCTTTAAGCTCTTCAATTTCCATTTGCAACAGTGCAATAGTCTCTACAGCTTGGTTAATTTTGTTTTCTAATTTTTCTAATAGCTCAAATGTCATTTGAAGACCCTTAATACAAAGTAAATGGTTAACTGGAATGCAATGAGAATAAGCATTCCACGATGCTTATTCAACCTTTGTTTTAATTTTTATGAAAAAAAGATGTAAATCGTCTTTAAAGTCGCATTATGTTAGTCTGATTCCGATTAATTAAAATAATTTAAAAGGAAAAATATGTCTACACAACTACAAATAGGTAAGTACCAACATTACAAAGGCAGCTTTTATCAAGTCGAAGACATTGCTATTCATAGTGAAACAGAAGAAAAAATGGTGGTTTATCGTCCTTTATACGGAGAAGGGCTTTTATGGGTAAGACCGCTTGCTATGTTTTTAGAACAAGTAGAAGTTGAAGGTAAAAGCCAACCTCGTTTTGCTTATGTTGGCTTAGAATAAAAAATAAGTTTTAAAGTATTAATCCCTAGAACAGTCACTATTCTAGGGATTATGATCTAAAGGGCTAAAGAGCGTTTTAGATCATAAAATTTCAAATGTTCTGTTCCATCGATAAAGATGGCATATCGCATGATGGCCTACCAACAATCTTAGCGGGAACACCAGCAACTGTTGTATGTGCAGGAACCGTTTCTAAAACCACACTACCGGCCCCTATTTTTGCTCCAACACCAATTTCAATGTTACCCAATACTTTTGCACCTGCACCAATCATCACACCTTGACGGATCTTTGGATGACGATCTCCACTATCTTTACCCGTTCCGCCTAAAGTAACGCCTTGCAATATTGATACATTATCTTCAATCACAGCCGTTTCACCGACAACAACACCCGTTGCATGGTCAAACATTATACCTTTCCCAATAGTAGCAGCAGGATGAACATCGACTCCAAAAATAACTGAGCTACGGTTTTGTAAATACAATGCCAGGGCTAAACGATTTTTGTTCCATAACCAATGTGCAACACGGTGAATTTGAATGGCGTGAAAACCTTTCAGATATAAAAGTGGAATAGAATATTCTTCAACGGCAGGATCTCTATCTTGCACGGCTAAAATATCTGCCATTGCACTTTCTATAATACTTGGGTCGTCAGCAAACGCTTCGTCAATCACTTCACGTACTAAAATGCCAGGCATCGTACGGCTATCTAAACGGTTAGCTAATTGGTAACTTAATGCTGATGATAAATCTTTATGATTTAAAATAGTCGAATGGAAAAAACTGGCTAAAATCGGTTCACCTGTAGAACTAGCCCAAGCCTCTTCTCTAATTTTATCCCAGAGATCTTTTACCTTACATTCCATTCTTTTGTCCTTAACTATTAAATCTATGTCCTATCGACATTTTATTGCGCGCTATATTTCTATCTCATGAGTCGATTTATTATTAGGTACGACTGAAATAGGATCTAAATGAATCAATATATCGGCTCCCGGAAATGCGGTTTCAAGAGCCAGTTCTAGTTCGTCAGCCTTTTCATGCGCATCGAATAGGCTTTGCTCATCATCTAGCTCTAAGTGTAATTGTATAAATTTAATATAGCTTGAATAACGTGTTCTTAAATCATGAACGCCACGAACCCCTTTAACCTTATAGGCAAGCTTGAGGATCAATTCTTGATCTTCTTGAGGTAGCTGTTTATCCATTAAAGCATCAATCGATTGAGTCCCAATCTCCCAAGCTCCGTGTAAAATATAAAGGCTCACTGCAATAGCAAATACACCATCAGCCCAATCCCAACCATACCCAGCTAACACAATCGCTAATAGTACAGCCCCATTAAGAATAATGTCTGTTCGATAATGCAAAGCATCGGCTTTAATCGCCATGCTATTGGTTTTAATCACCACATAACGTTGAAATAAGACGAGCGCAATAGTAATAACCAATGAAAATAGCATCACAGAAACCCCTAAACTACTGGCGTGAATTTGATTGTTATTCACCACGGCAGAGATGCCATTGATCATCAAAAATACAGATGAGCCAGAAATAAAGGCAGCTTGTGCTAATCCCGCCAAACTTTCCGCTTTACCATGCCCAAAGCGATGTTCTTTGTCTGCGGGTTGTAAGGCAATTTTTATTGCAAAGAGATTAATAATAGAAGTGGTTACATCCATTAATGAATCAGTCAAAGCTGCTAAAATACTTGATGAACCCGTCATGATCCAAGCAATTAATTTAACAATAATCAATAAAGAAGCTGCAACAATGGCAGCTTGGCCAGCTCGTTTAACTAAATAAGCATATTCTTCGGAAGGTGCTGATTGATTCACAATAATATAACTCTGAAAATTGTTGGACGGTCATTATACCCGTTATCATTTCAGATACAAAACACCGCCTATATCAGTCGCTTTACATTTAAAACGTAAAGATAAAATATTTTATTTTTCATATATATCATAAAGTTAGAAGCTAAAATATTCGATAACTCATCTATCCGTAAGACCAGTTAACCCACTCTATTTCAAAATACGCAATACAAGTAATCACATTATTTACTCTGTTAAGTATATATACAGATCTTTTATCCGACCAATCAATCAATTACGCACAATATATAAAACATAAATACGCATCAGCACAAAAAATACCTCTTTATGGGGTATAATTGACAAATAAGGGCTACATTTAAGTCGAATAAACGATATAGGCATAAAAATAAAAGACGACACATTCAAATAAAATAAATTTAAATGAGATGTGAAGTAAAAAATTGCCATTTACAGCAGCCAATTTTACAAAGGCTTATACGATGAAAAATCTACTATTAATTGATGATGACAAAGAGCTAGTCTCCTTTTTGGAGAAGTTTCTAACGTCAGCAGGGTTTAAAACAGAAGTCGCTTTCGATGGTGAAGAAGGTCTATCTAAAATTCTAAGTAAAGATTATAACCTGATTTTATTAGATATAAAGATGCCCCGTATGGATGGCTTTGAAGTATTGAGATTACTACGCCAAAAAAATGAGACTCCTGTTTTAATGCTGACCACTGAAAATAGCGAGCAAGATATACTACTCGCTTTAGAAATGGGTGCAGATGATTACATATCAAAACCTTTTAGCGAGCAAGAGCTGCTTAAACATGTCCAAGCTGTTTTACGTTATACCGAACATAAAACAGGCAATACTGATGATAAAATAAGCTATCAAGATATTGAATTATTTCCCACACAACAGCAAATCACCTGCCAAGGTTTTACTATTGAATTAACTTCGACTGAATTGTTATTATTAGAGAAATTTATCACTCACCCAGGCGATCTATTAACCAGATCAGATCTTAGTGAACAGATTTTAGGGAAAAAATTAATTCCATCAGATCGTAGTATTGATATGCATTTAAGTAATTTACGCCGTAAAATTCCTATTCGTTTAGATGGTCAACTGCGTGTTAAAAATGTCCGTGGTCGTGGTTATGTATGGTTGGGTGAACAAGAAGCAATAATACAAAGTAGTTAAGTGTTCCGTTTATCAAAGTATAAAAAGTACTGAAACATAAAGACGACTATTACATAAATAGCATAATCATTTTATAACTATAAATAGCCAAAGGAGCATTAATTGATGCTCCTTTTTTGATCAGGCCATTATTTTATGCAGAGAAAAAATTCAACTTAAGAGGTCACTAATTAAGGTGCAGACTCTTTAACAGTATTTATAAGCTAGCATTATTTATAAGTTAATAGTGAATTTTTTAGACGGTAAAATAGATCAGCTATTTATTATGATTGGTATAAAATAAGCGCTTATTGATTTTAGTGATATGACATTAACCACAAAAGTAGAGTTTATAAATGATTGAAGTTGCATTGTACGAACCAGAGATCCCACCTAATACGGGTAATATCATCCGCCTATGTGCGAATACAGGCTGTATATTGCATTTGATTGAACCACTTGGGTTTGACTTAGATGAAAAAAAAGTAAGACGTGCTGGGTTAGATTATCGTGAAATGACCAATGTTTCCATACATAAAGACTTTGATAGCTTTCTAAAAGTAGTTGAAGGTAAGCGTTTACTAGCTTGTACAACTAAGACAACCACCTACCACCATAATGCAAACTTTCAAAAGGGCGATGTATTACTATTTGGTCCTGAAACACGTGGTTTGCCAGCAACAATATTAGATGCATTACCATTAGAACAAAAATTACGTATTCCAATGAGAGCCGATAGTCGCTCAATGAACTTATCTAATGCAGTTTCTGTATTTGTGTATGAAGCTTGGCGTCAGTTAGATTTCCCGGGTGCAGTATAAATAAACGGGTATCACTCTCATTTATTAATATGGACGCGCTTTTACCGGCAAGATTAATTAATATAATTTATTTTATTGTTATCATAATGCTATTAACGGTTTATGCACTTCAGCGTTGACCTAGGTTTATAAATAATCGGAGTTTGAATGAATAACAAAGTAATGGGGTTAGTACTGATCGTTTTCGGTATTATCTTATTTGTATGGGGTTATGACGTCTATAGTTCACAAGAGATCGAAGCGAATAGCTCTATTCCTCCACTTCGAGCATGGGTTGGTATGGTCGTGGGTGCGATTAACGTTTTTGTTGGTGTTTTAAAGCTGAAATCAAAAGCCTAACCCTTCATAACGAATCCAAAACTTGAAACCTAGTTAAACAGCAATAAAGCTGTTATAAAAAAATACCGTAATAAAAAGGAGAACTATCGATAGCTCTCCTTTAATATTTATCTTGGTTCTAACATTTGTACTAATAACTGCACGGTTCTTTGCCCTCTAAACTCATTAACATCTAAGCTATAAACACAAAATACTTCTTTAACAGACAAATCAGGCCATGCCTCAGGGTCAATATTAAATGCAATTGCATCAATTAACTTATCGCCCTGCTGTAATACCATTTTTAAATGTTTCAGCCCCACAATTCGCTGCTGTTTTAACTCAAACACACCGTCAAAAATAGGCGCAGGAAAGCCTTGTCCCCATGGCCCTGCATCGCGTAATTCTTGTGCGATACTTAAATCAAATTGATCAGAAGCTAATTGCCCGTCTGACAAGATCACATTTTGCAGCAGGTGATCTTCAACCTGTTCTTTTAAAATAGTGTTTAAAGTGTCGTTAAATAAATCAAAATCTTTTTCTAATAAACTTAATCCAGCAGCCATTGCATGACCACCAAATTTCAAAATAACACCAGGTATTTTTTTATCGACTAAGTCCAGCATATCTCGAATATGCACGCCAGGAATAGAACGAGCAGATCCTTTAATTTCACCATCATTTGCACGGGCAAAAGCAAAGGTTGGGCGGTAATATTTTTCTTTAATACGAGAAGCAACTAAGCCAATCACACCTTGATGCCAGTCTGCTTCAAATAAACATAAAGCCAATGGTAAATTATCTTGGTCTATAGACAGTTTTTGTAAGCTCACCATCGCTTCTTGTTGCATGCTTTGCTCTATTTCTCGACGAGACAAATTAAGCGCATCAAGTTCTGTTGCCAATGTATTGGCACGTAAATGATTTTCACACAGTAATAATTCGACACCATGGCTCATTTCATCCAAGCGCCCTGCTGCATTTAACCTTGGCCCCAATGAAAATCCTAAATCGGTTGCCACTAGTTGTTGTTGATTACGTTTAGCAACTTGAATCAACGCACTAATTCCAGGACGACAAAACCCTGCTCTAATACGAGCGAGTCCTTGATGTACCAGTGTTCGATTATTTGAATCTAACTTAACGACATCAGCGACCGTACCCAATGCAACAATATCTAAAAAGTTGGCTAAATTAGGCGCTGGAAAGTGTGTAAAACAGCCCTTTTCTTGCATTAACGATTTGAGAGACAACATCACATAAAATGCGACGCCTACGCCCGCTAAATTTTTACTTGGGAAATCACATCCAATTTGGTTCGGGTTAACAATCGCATCGGCAATAGGGGTTTCGTCTCCCGGTAAATGGTGATCAGTAACCAACACGGAAATACCCAACTTTTTAGCATGGGCAACACCACTGATACTAGAAATACCATTATCGACTGTCATTAATAAGCTGGCACCCTGCTGTGCAGCAAGGTCAACGATTTCAGGACTTAATCCGTAACCGTAATCAAATCGATTCGGGATTAAATAATCTATATTTTGAAAGCCTAGTGCTTTTAAAGAAAGGACGCTTAAGGCAGTGCTCGTCGCACCATCGGCATCAAAATCACCAATAATAATTATTTTTTGGCGAGTTAGGTAAGCTTGATACAACAATTCACAAGCATCACTCATTCCCTTTAATTGATTCGCATGAATCAATGTTTTGGTACTGTTATCTAATTCGCTATCAGCTTTAATGCCTCGACTAGCGTAGAGTTGAGTTAATAATGGAGAGCAAGATAATGACAGTAAACTACTATCATGTTGAAGACGTTGCTGTACTTGTGTTTTTGTTGTTTCTGAAGACATAAAAAAACTGCACGATAAGGGATTATCAATGCAGTTTATTATGAATGGAGCAATAGCTGAAGTATTACTCTATTTTTTTTGTTCTATTGCTTGCAGTAAATTATCAGCAGGTAAGTAACCAGGCATCATTGTACCGTCTTCTAAGAACAACGTTGGTGTTCCCGTAATACCTAAAGCAACACCTAAGTTATATTGGTCAATAACATTATTGTCACAGGTAACTGGTTTAATGCTACGACGTTTTTTTGCTTCATCCATTGCTGCTTTTTGATCATCCGCACACCATACTGACACCATAGTACGGTAAGCATTTGAATTAACGCCACCACGAGGGAAGGCTAAGTAACGAATTGTAATGCCTAACTTATTATAATCAGGAATTTCAGAGTGTAACTTCTGACAATAAGCACAACTTGTATCAGAGAAAACCGTCACAACGTGTTTTTCATTTTCTGCTTTGTAGACGATCATGTCTTTTTCAAAGTCTTTGATTTTTGCAAAATGCTCAGCTGTATTCGCTTTGCGTATTTCAGCAACCTTTGTACTGGTTAGATTGTTCATACTATTATCTAAATCGAAAATATCGCCATTTAATAAATATTGACCATTTTCACTAATGTAATAAATAGCACCTTGGCTAACTATTTCATATAAACCTTTTACAGGCGATTCACTGATAGAGTCAACGTCGACTTTTAATGATTCTAATTTTTTTATTAATGATTCATTTATTTCGTTTGATACCGCAGCAAAACTGCTTGAGCTAATCAGCAACCCTACTATTAATGCGCTTACACTTTTTTTAACGTTCAATATGGACATGATGACCCCTGTGAGAAATTAAATTATTGACGATTGATTATGCCTATCTTAACGCATAAAGTGAATGCTAATTGCCCATATTCGCTATATCTCAGATAACATTTACTTAACATCTAAGGCAAGACTCTGTGATAAATCATTTCTGACATACTTTCTATTAATTTATTAACTAAATTTAAATAGATAATACAAAATAACCATAAAACAATTCTTTATTGGTCACTGACGACTAACCCCGTTACCGTTCAAGGTGCTTTGTTCACAGAGGGCAAGTTGTGAAGTAAACACCTTCGTGGTTAGAAAATGTCGATTTAACCCGCCAAATCTTCCTCTTTTTGCCTAGCATCCGTTCACTTCACTGCTTACTGAATTTTGCACATTGATGGGTGTCGGGTATGTTACGCACGAGGATGATGTTCACTGTGCAATGCTTTTAATCTATCTTTAGCGATATGAGTATAAATTTGCGTGGTCGATAAATCACTGTGACCTAATAACATTTGTACGACACGTAAGTCTGCACCGTAGTTCAATAAATGAGTGGCAAAGGCATGGCGCAGAACATGTGGCGATAACGAATCTTTATCAATACCTGCTAGCTGAGCGTAAAACTTAATACGGTGCCAAAAAGTTTGTCTCACCATTTGAGAACCGCGACGGCTCGGAAATAACACATCACTACTTTGACCAGATAATAAAGCAGAGCGCATTTCTTCAATATAACGCTCTAACCAATACACAGACTCTTCACCTAAAGGCACTAATCTAGTTTTATTACCTTTCCCCGTGACACGTATCACACCTTGTTGTAAGTTTATTTCTTCCATGGTTAATCCCACCAGCTCAGAAACACGTAATCCCGTTGCATATAGGACTTCTAACATGGCTTTATCTCTGAACTGTACAGGATCGTTTAATTCCGGAGCAGATAACAATGCATCAACTTCAGATTCAGATAATGATTTAGGTAACGGTTTAATGACTTTAGGGCTTTCTAATTTTGCACTAGGATCGTCAATGCGTATTTTTTCGCGACATAAGTATTGATAATAACGACGAACGGCACTCATCAAACGTGCCGTAGAGGTATTTTTATAATCAATTTCGCCCTGTAAACGAGATTCAAAGTAATCACTTAACTGTCTCTCACTCGCATCACTCAACATCACGTCTTTTGTTTGTAAATAAATTTCTACTAAACTCAAGTCATGGCGGTAAGAATCTAAGGTGTTTTTGGATAATCCTCTCTCTAACCAAAGAGAATCTAAAAATTGTTCGATGCTTAATACTTCCATTCCAACGGCCTTAACGGTAAATTAGCGCCTCTTTTATTTTTCTTCAAAAGGTCACATATGAAAATCGGTTTATTTTATGGTTCTAGCACTTGTTATACAGAAATCGCTGCAGAAAAGATTCAAGCAGAGCTAGGGGAATCATTAGTTGACCTATTTAACATAAAAGATGATGGTTTAAGCAAGATAAATGATTACGATATTGTTATTTTAGGCATATCGACGTGGGATTTTGGCGAGCTACAAGAAGATTGGGGCAAGTTATGGGATCAAATTGATGGGCTGAGCGTTAATGGTAAAATCGTTGCCATTTTTGGATTAGGTGATCAAGACGGTTATAGCGAATGGTTTATTGATGCAGTCGGTATGTTGCATGAAAAACTATTGCCGCAACAGCCTAATTTCATTGGTTACTGGCCAACTGAAGGTTATAACTTTGATGCCTCTAAAGCACTCTCTGAAGACGGCGAATATTTTGTTGGATTAGCTTTAGATGAAGATACGCAATATGAGTTAAGCGACCAGCGAATCAGCGATTGGTGTTTGCAAATTTTAGAAGAGATGCAGGTTTTACTATAATCCCTCTCCCCCACTTTAATACAATAAACCTTTAGGTGAAAACTTGAAGGTAAACAATCTATTGCCTCTTTTATACCGCTTGTCGTTTATTTCCCCATTTAAGACTTAGTTTTATAGTCTATGATTATAAAAAATATTTAAAGTCACTGTACCACGGCATAATGCCTGAAAAAGCGAATAACATTTTATTATGTTGTTGCATAAAAAAATCTCTTAAAAGAACAAATTCGAATAAAACTGTAATTTAATTACAAGTAATCAAACAAGTTGATGTGAATCAACTTTTGTACATAGGCATTTGTTAAACTAAGCACTAATTCATCACGGGGTAACTTCTAAGATGCAAGTAGACAATCGCACTAACAAGCTTTTAGCTTATCAAATAACAAGCAAGTCTCAGAACATTGCTGACAATAAAATAAGCAACGCTTTTTTATCTGACTCTTATCTTGCGACCAACACAAGCCTGTTTATTGTCTTGTTATTTATGGCCTACTTTTTAAACCCTCAACAGAATACGCATTTTAACATTATTTTTTAATCACTAACGGTAAAGGTAAATCTTTATGACTAATTTAAACGAAGCATTTGTATCAGCATGGGAAGGTTTTGCAGGTGACGCTTGGAAAACTGACGTAAACGTTCGCGACTTCATACAACAAAATTACACACCATTTGATGGTGATGAAAGCTTCCTAGCGGATGCAACACCTGCAACAGATACGTTGTGGGAAAAAGTAATGGAAGGCATCAAGCTAGAAAATGCAACGCATGCCCCTGTAGATTTTGATACAGACGTTGTTTCTACTATTACTGCTCATGATGCAGGCTATATTAACCAAGACTTAGAAACGATTGTTGGCCTACAAACTGAAAAACCATTAAAACGTGCGCTTATCCCTAACGGTGGTATTCGTATGATTGAAGGTTCTTGTAAAGTGTACGGTAAAGAACTAGATGCCGGTATCAAGCAAACTTATTCTGAATTCCGTAAAACACATAACCAAGGCGTATTTGATGTTTATACTGGCGATATTCTTAAATGTCGTAAATCAGGTGTATTAACAGGATTACCTGATGCATATGGTCGTGGTCGTATCATTGGTGATTACCGTCGTGTTGCTTTATACGGTATCGATTACCTAATGACAGAAAAAGCGGCTCAACATAAAAGCCTAGAAGCTGAATTGATTGCAGGTACTTCATTAGAAGATACAATGAAATTGCGTGAAGAGATCTTCGAACAATATCGTGCACTTTCACAAATGAAAGAGATGGCCGCTAAATACGGTTCTGATATTTCAGGTCCAGCACAGAATGCTAAAGAAGCAATCCAATGGACTTACTTTGGTTACCTAGCAGCAATCAAATCTCAAAATGGCGCGGCGATGTCATTTGGTCGTACAGCAACGTTCTTAGACATCTACATTGAAAAAGATCTAAAAGCAGGTGTGATTACTGAGACTGAAGCGCAAGAGCTAATCGATCACCTTGTTATGAAACTACGTATGGTACGTTTCCTACGTACACCTGAATACGATGACCTATTCTCTGGCGACCCTATTTGGGCAACAGAATCAATCGGTGGTATGGGTGTTGACGGTCGTACATTGGTCACTAAAAACTGTTTCCGATTCTTACATACTCAATACACTATGGGTCCTTCTCCAGAGCCAAATATTACTGTTTTATGGTCTGAAGCATTACCAATTAACTTTAAAAAATACTGTGCAAAAGTGTCTATTGATACGTCATCTATTCAATATGAAAATGATGACCTAATGCGTACTGACTTTGATAACGATGATTACGCGATTGCATGTTGTGTATCACCGATGATTGTTGGTAAACAAATGCAATTCTTCGGTGCCCGTGCCAACTTAGCAAAAACATTGTTGTACTCCATCAATGGCGGTGTTGATGAAAAATCTAAAATGCAAGTCGGTCCTAAAACATTACCAGCGATCACTTCTGAAATTTTAGATTACGATGAAGTTTACGCTAACCTTGACCACTTCATGGATTGGTTAGCAGAACAATACGTGACTGCACTTAACTGTATTCACTACATGCACGACAAATACAGCTACGAAGCGTCACTAATGGCACTTCATGACCGTGATGTTGAACGTACAATGGCTTGTGGTATTGCGGGTCTATCAATTGCTGCCGATTCACTAGCTGCGATTAAATATGCAAAAGTTAAACCAATTCGTGATGAAGATGGTATTGCAACAGACTTTGAAATCGAAGGTGATTACCCTAAATTTGGTAATAACGATTCACGTGTTGATGATATTGCTTGTGAGCTTGTTGAAACGTTCATGAAAAAAATAAAATCACGTCCAATGTATCGTAATGCACGTGCAACACAGTCAATTCTTACTATTACATCTAACGTTGTATACGGTAAGAAAACTGGTAACACACCTGATGGCCGTCGTTCTGGTGCGCCTTTTGCTCCAGGTGCAAACCCAATGCACGGACGTGATGAGAAAGGTGCTGTAGCATCACTAACATCGGTATCTAAACTACCGTTTGCTTACGCACAAGATGGTATTTCTTATACTTTCTCAATCGTACCAAACGCATTAGGTAAAACTGACGATTCACAAAAATCTAACCTTGCTGGTTTAATGGATGGTTACTTTAAGCACACACCTGAAATTGAAGGTGGCCAACACTTAAACGTAAACGTAATGAACCGTGAAATGTTATTGGATGCAATGGAATACCCTGATAAATATCCTCAGTTAACTATTCGTGTATCAGGTTATGCAGTGCGATTTAATTCATTAACTGCAGAACAAAAACAAGATGTGATCACGCGTACTTTTACAGCTAAACTGTAAGGGTCACGATAAAAAGATTAACTTTTGGTTAGCCTGCTATAATTGAAAAAGGTTTCATTCTTCGGAATGAAACCTTTATTTTTATCAACCAATTTCTTTTTATTAAAATAACAGTATTTATCTATATTAACTTTGAACTCATTCGATGATAAACAACAAGAGTTAATACAAATAATTATATTCATGAGGTTATAAAATGTCAGTCACTGGACGAGTACACTCGGTAGAAACCTGCGGCACCGTTGATGGGCCAGGGATCCGTTTTATCATCTTCTTGCAGGGATGTTTAATGCGTTGTCAGTATTGCCATAACCGTGATACCTGGGATACAGAGGCAGGTAAAGAGATGTCCGTTGAAGAGCTAATGAAAGAGCTGCTTCAATATCGTCATTATATGGAAGCATCTGGTGGTGGTATTACTATTTCAGGCGGCGAAGCGATGCTTCAACCTGAATTTGTTTTAGCCATGTTTAAAGCCTGTCGCTTAGAAGGCATTCACACTTGTTTAGACACTAACGGCTTTGTTCGTAAAATAGATGAGACAACCAAAGAAATTCTTAATCACACTGATTTAGTCTTATTAGATATTAAGCAAATGGATAATAAAAAACATATCGATTTAACCCACGTTAGTAATAAATACACGCTAGAGTTTGCTAAATATTTAGCGGAGCACAATCAAGCGGTATATCTACGCTATGTTGTCGTACCAGGGATTACAGATAGTCTGAAAGATGCACATTCGCTGGGTCAATTTATTCAACCAATGAAAAATATAGAAAAAATAGAAATGCTGCCTTACCATGAGTTAGGTAGACATAAATGGATTGAGATGGGTGAAATTTATCCTTTAGAAGGCGTGCATGCACCCACTAGAGAAACAATGGTTGCCGTACAAGATGTACTCTTACAATATCATAACAGTGTTATTTTTTAGCTTTTAAGTTTAATTACAACTTAAGGTTTATCTTAGATAAAACATTATTTATGACGGGTATTTTTTAACTCCTCGTCATAAATAGTCGTAATTCCTGATTAAGGCAGTGTAAACTGTCTTTCTCTTGATACTCACTTTCTATTTTAAAGCAGTAAACTCTATGACGCCTTTCATTTGTCCGCTATGCCAAAGTACATTCACGCAAGCTAATAACACTCAAATTTGCCAAAATAACCATCACTTTGATATTGCTAAGGAAGGTTATCTGAATTTATTACCTGTACAGTCTAAAAGCTCTAAAAACCCAGGTGATAATCAAGAGATGATGATGGCAAGACGTGCTTTTCTGAATACCAGCGGTTATTTACCACTCGCAGAAAAAGTAGCGCAAATAAGCCAGCAATATTTAGAGGGTGTGGAAAACGCGCAAATTTTAGATTTAGGCTGTGGCGAAGGTTATTACACCGATATTATTCATCAGCAACTTCCACAACATAATATTTGTGGCATTGATATTTCTAAAGTGGCTATCCGTTACGCCGCTAAACGCTATAAAAAGATCCACTTTTGTGTCGCTAGTGCTTATCAAGTCCCACTTATAGATGAAAGTGTTGATCTAATGACGCGTATTTATGCGCCTTCAAAAGCACAAGAGTTGTTACGTTTAATCAGCAAAAAAGGGTATTTAATAACAGTGACCCCTGCCCCTCGACATTTGTATCAACTACGTGAAGCGATTTACGATAATGTGAATGACCATGCTCAAGAGAATGAAGCAGTAACAGGGTTTACTAAAGTAGAACAAATAAGACTCAATTATGAGCTAATGATTGACCAAATTCAGCAATTAAAAGATCTGATCAACATGACTCCCTTTGCTTGGAAGTTTACGCCTGAGAAACTAGCCGATTTACTTAGCTTATCTCAATGGAAAATAGAGTGTGATTTCAATATTGAAATCTTTCAAAAAGATTAAATCGACTCATTAAATCAATTCATTATTATATAAAAAGTTATCGCCTCCTTTTCTAAACCCTTTATTTAACAACTTAGCGAGATCGATAAACCGAGGTTTGTCGATCATTACTTGCTGACCTAACTGTTTACCATTTAAGACTTCCGCAATTTCAACATACCAAGTAAACAATTGGGGTGAAAGTAATTGTTGAGATCGCTTGCCAAGCCATAAAAGACAATGCACTGGTAACCCAATCAAAAATAAAATAAAAGTAGCCGTACTCGCCCAAGAAAAATAAAGGGGGAAAATAATATAAAGTGATGCGACTAATACAATAAAAATGGGGAAAAGTTTAATTAATAACTGTGTATAACAAATCATTTTACTGTCTACAAATAACGAGTATAGGCAGCTTTGTTTAGGCCATGTTTTTAAATATTGATCGCCTTTTTTTAATAAATCAAAAAACGTAAACAATTAAATTCTCCTCTGAAAACTTCAATAAAATCGACATACAGATAATAGTTAGTTTAATCCAAAAAATATATTTGTATTAAACTTGATTTGAAATAACTTTTTATTCAATTGCCATTTGTAATTTTATTACATAAATGTAAGATAAAAACTATAATTTAATGTGTGTAATGTAACTAAGCAACATAAATAAGCCGAAGTAACTAAATCAAATTAACTAGATAAAAGTAACTAGACCAAAGTAACTAGGCAAAGCAAAGAAGCATTACTTAAATTGTCTCTAATTATTATACCTTAGCTTAATATCGAACCTTGTTTGATATTTTTTGTTTATTTTTACTGACTGGAATCTTACATGAGCAATAAATTAGTCCTTGTACTCAACTGTGGTAGCTCTTCGCTTAAATTCGCTGTCATCGATGCCAATAATGGTGATGAAGTCATCAGTGGTTTAGCTGAATGTTTTAACCTTCCAGATGCTCGCATCAAATGGAAATTCAACGAAAAAAAAGAATCAACAAGTCTTCCTGAATATAGCGCTCACTCTGCAGCAATCATCTTTATTGTAGAAGAAATAATCAAAAAGGTTGAGGGTCTTGAGGCTCAATTTATTGCTGTAGGTCACCGTATCGTTCATGGCGGAGAAAAATTCACTGAATCAGTCATTATTGATGAAACTGTTTTAGAAGGTATTGAACAATGTTCATCACTTGCACCACTTCATAACCCTGCCCATGTTTTAGGTATTAAAGCAGCACAAAAAGCCTTTCCAACGTTAACTCAAGTTGCTGTATTTGACACGGCTTACCACCAAACTATGCCAGCTAAAGCTTTCCTATATGCGTTGCCATACAACCTATATAAAGAAAAAGGTATTCGTCGTTACGGTATGCACGGTACAAGCCATTTATTTGTGACTAATGAAGCGGCAAAAGCATTAAATAAACCCGTTGAAGAAACAAACATTATCTCAGCTCATTTAGGTAATGGTGCATCGGTTACTGCCATTAAAAACGGACAATCAGTTGATACCAGTATGGGCATGACACCTCTTGCAGGTTTAGTGATGGGGACTCGTTGTGGTGACATTGATCCAAGTATTATTGAGCACCTTATTGAACGTGAAGGTTACAGCTTAAAAGGTGTAATGGACATGTTACAAAAACAAAGTGGTTTATTAGGTATCTCTGGTCTTTCAAGCGATTTTCGTGATATCGAACAGAACTACGAAAAAGGACATGAAGGTGCTATATTAGCAGTTGATATGTTCGCTTACCGCTTAGCAAAATATATCGCTTCTTATGCGGTACCACTTGGACGCATTGATGCCATTGTTTTCACTGGCGGTATTGGTGAAAACTCTGTACGTATTCGTACAAAAGTGTTGGATAATTTAGCTATATTTGGTTATCAAATAGATGCAGACAAAAATAAAACTGCAATATTAGGCGAAGCTGGCATCATTACTGCTGATAACTCACCCATCGCAATGGTTATTCCAACTAACGAAGAATGGGTTATTGCGCAAGATTCAGCTAAACTTGTCTCTGCATAATCTACATTAATTTCAAGGGAGCATTAACTCCCTCTTTATGACCTATTAAAAGGAATAGTCATGGCTCGTACAATAATGCTAATACCAATTGGTTCTGGTGTCGGTGTCACTTCGGTAAGTCTTGGAATGATCCGCGCGATGGAACGCCAAGGTGTTGCCGTTAATTTCTACAAACCAATCGCACAACCTCGTCAAGGTGATCTTGGAACAGAGCGCTCTACGACAACACTACGTAACTCAAGTAATATTCTTCCCCCAGAACCTTTTGCAATGAAGTATGCAGAAAACCTGATTTCATCTGGGCGCACTTCAGAATTACTTGAAAATATCGTAGAACGTTTTCGTGAAGGCACTAAAGATAGTGACGTTATTATCGTTGAAGGTTTAGTACCGACCGATAAGCATCAATTTGCTAATAACATCAACTACAGTATCGCTAAAGCACTGAGTGCTGAAATGGTATTTGTAACGCATCCAAGTAACGATACGTCGCAACAACTTAAAGAACGCATGGAAATTGCAGTTTCTTCATTTGGCGGCAAAGAAAACAAACGCATTGCGGGTTGTATTATCAATAAAGTAGGCGCGCCTATTGATGAAAATGATAAAACAGGCGTTGATATCACTGAAGTATTTGATATTCCAGAAGCAAGCCTTAATAACAACCTTGAAGTGCTACAGATGTTTAGCAAAAGTCCGCTACCTATCTTAGGTTGTATCCCATGGAGTGCTGACTTAATTGCACCTCGTGTTAAAGACTTAGCCGTTCATTTAGAAGCAAAAATTCTAAATAAAGGTGACTTAGAAAATCGTCGTCTACATTCAGTAACATTCTGTGCTCGTTCAATTCCAAATATGGTTGAGCATTTTAAAGCAGGTTCAATGTTAGTAACTTCTGGCGACCGTAGTGATGTAATCATCGCAACGTGTCTAGCAGTAATGAATGGCATGAAGATTGGCTGTTTACTACTAACAGGCGATTACATGCCTGAAGAAGAAGTATTAAAACTTTGTAGAAGCGCAATGGATTCAGGTTTACCTGTATTACTCATAAAAAGTAATACTTGGCAGACTGCACAACGCTTACAAAACTTTAATATGGAAATCCCAGTAGATGACCTTGAGCGTATTGAAAAAGTACAAGAATATATTGCGAGTCATATCGATAAGCATTGGTTAAATACATTAACTGAAGATTCTTCATTATCTCGTCGTTTATCACCACCAGCATTCCGTTACCACTTAACTGAATTAGCGCGTAAAGCAAACCAACGTATTGTATTACCTGAAGGTGAAGAGCCACGTACGATTCAAGCTGCGGTTATTTGTGCGCAACGTGGTATCGCAAAACCTGTTCTACTAGGTAACCCTGAAGAAATTCATCGCATAGCAACACAACAAGGCATTATCATCACTGATGAAGTTGAAATTGTTAACCCTATCGATGTAATCGAGCAATACGTAGCACCTATGGTTGCATTACGTAAAGGTAAAGGACTAACGGAAGTGGTTGCACGTGAGCAATTACAAGATCCTGTTGTATTAGGTACGATGATGTTAGCTGAAAGCGAAGTAGCTGGTCTAGTATCAGGTGCCGTGCATACAACAGCAAATACTATTCGTCCTGCGTTACAGTTGATTAAAACGGCACCAGGCGCAAGCTTAGTATCTTCAATCTTCTTCATGTTATTGCCAGACCAAGTATTAGTTTACGGTGACTGTGCAATCAACCCAGATCCAACAGCAGACCAACTAGCAGACATCGCAATTCAATCTGCAGACTCTGCCATTGCTTTTGGTATCGACCCTAAAGTAGCGATGATCAGTTACTCTACCGGTAATTCTGGTGCAGGTTCTGATGTTGAGAAAGTACGTGAAGCGACTAAAATTGCTCAAGAGCGTCGTCCTGACTTATTAATCGATGGTCCATTACAATACGATGCCGCTGTTATGGAAAATGTTGCAAAAAGTAAAGCACCAGATTCTAAAGTAGCAGGTCAAGCAACGGTATTCATCTTCCCTGATTTGAATACAGGTAATACGACATACAAAGCAGTACAACGAAGTGCTAACTTGATCAGTATCGGTCCGATGCTACAAGGTATGCGTAAACCCGTTAATGACTTGTCACGTGGTGCATTAGTAGATGATATTGTTTACACCATCGCGTTAACAGCAATTCAAGCAACGCAAGCTAATGAAAAAGCGGCTTTAGCTGCAGAATAATTTTATTAATAAGCAGTGCCAGCACATTTAAATGAAGTGTTAAGCTCTGCAATAAAAGCCCCATTTACCTTTATTAAATAAGATGAAGGTAAATGGGGCTTTTTTATAACCTCATTACCGCAATTGACATTAAAAATAGTAATTTTTGATTTAAAATACTGATAAGCTGCACCCAATATATTTAAAAAATTAACCCCCAAAAAATAATATTTATGATAGAGAGGCACTGTGAAATATTTTTTATTAACAAGCTTGATATTATTAAGCTTTTTTACACAAGCAAAACAAGCAAATAGTGATTTTGGTTATAGCATGGACATTCCAGATACTTGGTCGGCATTAACAGGCCCTGAAATCAAAGCAAACCCAGAGTTATTTAACTTTGAAGATGTAAACAGCATCCCTGACCCATTATTACAACAAATAATCCCGATGATTAGATCTGGAAAAATGGACTTTTATTTTTTGCCTGATAACACTAATAATTTTGCAGACAATATCAATGTAATGAAGCAGATAGGACAAGTGGCAACAACACCAGAAAAAATAAAAGAAACCTGTGCAGCAATCCCTATTGAATTAACTAATCTTTTTCAACGAAATATCAAGCTTTATACCTGTGAAAAAGCACAAGTATCAGGAAAAGATGCGCTTTATGTAAAATTTGATGGTGCATTAGCAAATACAACGACGATGCAATACCACATTAAAAAATCAGAAAATGTATTTTTAATTTTTACAGCGACACTAAAAAACAGCAGTTTTGACAATGCAGAAGCTGATATTCAACAGGCGATTAGCACAATTAAGTTAAACTAACGTAAGCTAATTGATGAAATTCATTTATCAATTTCATTCATCAAACGAAAGCCTAAACTTGAATCGCTTAAATGAATTGGATTATTGAAATTATTAATAATGAGATTAATGATGGGGTCATTTTATGGCTATAAGTTTATTGACTATAAGTTCATTGGGTAACTTAGAATATTAAACAATGAAAATGAAAAAGGAGCTATTTAAGCTCCTTTTTCATTTTCAATCCTAAACAGACTATATTTATAAGCTAACCCTATCTAATTACATCGTACAACTCTTGAGGGATCAGCGCTATTATTCTGATATCTCCACTAGGACGCATTTTAAGCCTTTATCTAAGTCAATATTCGTATATTCAATAGGTGGCTTAATAACATCGATCACTTTCGCTTCAGGACAATGTTCAGCTAATGAGTCATAAATAAATTTAAAATCCAGATCTGGGCTGTTTAAGCACAATAAAGCTTGTCCGCCTTTATTGAGTAACTCAGGTAAACGACGCATAATTTTGGGATAATCACGTTGGATATTAACGCTGCCCTTCTGTAAAGATGGTGGATCAGCAATCACAATATCGTAAGGCCCTAAACGTTTCACTTTTCCCCAAGACTTAAACAAGTCATGCCCAAGGTATTTCACCTTCGCTAAATCATGTCCATTTAATCTATGGTTATCACGCCCTACTGCTAAAGCCGCTTTGCTCATGTCTAAATTAACAACCTGTTCAGCTCCACCCGCTAATGCAGCAGCAGAGAAAGCACAAGTATAAGAAAATAAATTTAAAACACGCTTTCCTTGGCTGTTATCTCTTAACCAAGTGCGTCCATTTTTCATATCTAAGAAAATACCGTAATTTTGGTTTTTACCTAAATTAATTTTATAAGATAACCCATTCTCACAAGCTACATAATCACTGACGGCTTCACCATATAACACTTCTGTAGGCGCTAAATCTCGGCAACGAAATTGCACTTGAATACTCGTAACAGAAAATCCTCTTTTAGTCATTTCAGCTAATAAAAATTGGCTTAAATCAGCTAACCATTGTTGGCTTTCTTCTTTGTAAAGAATCACTAAAATAACAGGCGATAACCAATCAATATTGAAATGTTGATATTCAGGATAACAAAACCCTCGCCCGTGAAATAAACGCGCCATCTCTTTATCTTGTTGCATATCGTTGTTCGATACTGCTTTAGGGAAATGCATTTTTTCTAACAATGGTGCAAACATATTATTTTTCTTCTTTGGTAGTAGAGTTAACGAACGTTTCTGATTCTGTTTCACCTGTATTGGTAACCGGTAAATCGAATGAATTAACACAGGTTTCGCCATCAGTCTCTTTATCTTCGCAGGCAATTTCCAATGCTTCGACCTCTTCGTCAGAACTTAATAAAATAGAAAACCAACGGCCATCTTCGCTATTTTCTAAGGCAATTTTTAAAATCATCGTTAACGGAACCGATAACAGCATACCGACTACACCTAGTAGCCATCCCCAAAAAATTAATGAGAGAAATACAACTAACGTTGATAAACCTAAACTTCGCCCCATGAAACGTGGTTCGACCACATTTCCCATGATCATATTAACGCTAACAAATAACCCAACAACAACAGAAGCATAACCAGCACCAAGCTGTAAGAAGGTGAGAATAACAACAGGCACTGCAGCAATAATTGAACCAATATTAGGGATATAATTTAATAGAAAAGCTAATAAGGCCCATAACACATAAAATTGTACGCCCATTCCCCACAACACAGTACCAATGATGACCCCAGTAGCAAGACTAACCATGGTTTTAATTGCCATGTACTGATTTACCATGGTTAAGAAATGATCTAAGCGTTTTTCTGTATGTGCAGAATCATCAAAAGCCATGTGTAGTTTCTTTGTAAATACTTTTCCTTCAGCGAGCATAAATACAACCGTTAAGAGCAATAAAAATATATTGCCTAATACACTGCTAAAGCCGGATAAGGTTGTTGTCACTAAATTCATGACTTTTGCAGGATCAAAATAACCTCGGAGTTCAGCCATTGAAATCACAATATCGTGATTTGCTAACCACCCTATTAACCAAGTAATTTGCTCTGATAATTGTGCTTCATAAGTTGGAATCGCTTTTCTAAAATCATTTACAGCAGCGCCAATTACCCCGCCCAAAATAATAAACAGAGAAAAGATAGTAAAAATAACAAGGGTGATCGCTAACCCTCTCGGCACTTTTTTACCTTCAAGATAATTAATCGCAGGGTTACATATAATTGCGACAAATAAAGAAAGTAAAAAGGGAACAACAATCGGTGCAGCTACTTTTATACCTGCTAATGAAATGACTAAAGCAGAAAAATATAAAGCCGTACGTGCCGCGGTGGATGCATTAACCATTTTGCACTTTCCTTAATGGGATTATGTTCTAAATAACGTAATTAAATCGAAGTATAAAGGATAGTGAATGATTAATAAAAATTACTTAACCTTATATTTTAACCAATTGATATATAAGAATATAATAATACAATTTAAATATTTATTATTATTTTAATAATGGATTTTATAATAAATATCCACTTATTAGCGCTCATTTACCAAAAGAGACATAGATCACAAAATAAACAGCACTAAGCATCACAATAAAGTGATCCTGATCAATATGACAATCTCATATCTTCCTATAATTAAGTTGAAAGTTATTTACTAAGTCTGTTTTTAAATACACCGTTTTAATAAAGCACTTTTAAAATTTTTAAATTTATTAAACTTTGGAGAAATATATGACAGTAACTAATGTCGCAGAACTAAATGCAATGGTGGCTCGCGTAAAAGCAGCACAAAAAGAATTTGCAAACTACTCACAAGAGCAAGTTGACAAAATATTCCGCGCCGCATCATTAGCAGCCTCTACAGCACGTATTGAACTTGCTAAAATGGCAGCCACTGAATCTGGTATGGGTATTATGGAAGACAAAGTAATTAAAAATCACTTTGCTTCTGAATTTATTTACAACAAATACAAAGACGAACTGACGTGTGGTGTCATTGAGCGCAATGAAGAAGGCGGTACTATTACTATCGCTGAGCCATTAGGGATTGTTTGTGCCATCGTTCCAACAACTAACCCGACATCAACAGCTATTTTCAAAGCGTTAATTTGCCTTAAAACACGTAACGGTTGTATCTTCTCTCCGCATCCACGCGCTAAAAATGCAACTAACTTTGCCGCTAAAATTGTATTAGAAGCAGCAGTTAAAGCAGGTGCCCCAGAGAATATTATTGGTTGGATTGATGAGCCTTCAGTTGAGCTTTCAAACAAACTAATGAAACATGACGATGTTAACATGATCCTTGCAACAGGTGGTCCTGGCATGGTTAAAGCGGCCTACTCTTCAGGTAAACCAGCTATCGGTGTTGGCGCGGGTAATACCCCTGTTGTTATCGATGAAACAGCAGATATCAAACGTGCTGTTTCTTCAATCTTAATGTCTAAAACATTCGATAACGGTGTAATTTGTGCTTCTGAGCAAGCAGCCATTGTTGTTGAATCTATTTACGATGAAGTAAAGGCTCGTTTTGCTAAATATGGCGCTGCAGTGCTAAGCAATGCGGATGCAGACAAAGTACGCAAAGTTTTATTAATTGACGGTGCATTGAATGCAAAAATCGTTGGTCAACCTGCATATAAAATTGCGGCACTAGCAGGCGTTAAAGTACCAACATCTACTAAAATTCTTATCGGTGAAGGCCTAGAAGCTTCATGGGATGACGAATTTGCACATGAAAAACTATCCCCAACATTAGGCTTATTCAAAGCCAAAAACTTTGAAGATGCAGTACGTCAAGCAGGTATCGTATTAGACATAGGCGGTGTTGGTCATACATCAGTACTTTACACTGACCAAGACGCGAACGCTGAACGTATCGCTTACTTTGGCGACAAAATGAAGACTGCACGTATTCTTATTAATACACCAGCTTCTCATGGCGGTATCGGTGACCTTTACAACTTTGAACTTGCACCTTCATTAACACTAGGTTGTGGTTCATGGGGTGGTAATGCCATTTCTGAAAATGTAGGTCCTAAACACCTTATCAATAAAAAGATAATTGCTAAGAGAGCTGAAAATATGTTGTGGCATAAACTACCAAAATCAATCTACTTCCGTCGCGGCTGTTTACCTGTTGCAATGACAGACCTTGAAGGTAAAAAACGTGCATTAATCGTGACTGACCGCTTCTTATTCAACAACGGTTACATCGATGATTTACGCAGTATCTTAAAAGAAAAAGGCATGGAAGTTGAAGTATTCCATGAAGTAGAAGCCGACCCAACATTGGCAGTCGTAAAAGCAGGTGCTGCAGCTTGTTTAAGCTACCAACCGGACGTTATCTTAGCAGTGGGTGGTGGTTCACCAATGGACGCGGCAAAAATCATGTGGGTAATGTATGAACACCCAGAAACAGATTTTGAAGACTTATCAATGCGCTTTATGGATATTCGTAAACGTATCTACAAATTCCCTAAAATGGGTTCTAAAGCTGAATTGGTCTGTATCACTACGACTTCTGGTACTGGTTCTGAAGTAACACCATTTGCCGTGGTAACTGATGAAAAAACAGGTCAAAAATATCCATTAGCAGATTACGAACTAACACCAAACATGGCGGTTATCGATGCTAACTTAGTAATGGATATGCCAAAATCATTATGTGCATTCGGTGGTTACGATGCGGTAACGCATGCAATGGAAGCTTACGTTTCTGTATTAGCAAATGAATACTCTGACGGCCATGCGTTACAAGCACTTAAAATGTTAAAAGAGTACTTACCGAGCTCTTACCAAAACGGCAAAAAAGACCCAATTGCACGTGAAAAAGTACATAATGCAGCCACTATCGCTGGTATGTCATTTGCCAATGCATTCTTAGGTGTTTGTCACTCAATGGCACACAAACTAGGTGCTGAATTCCACATTCCACATGGTTTAGCTAATGCGTTATTAATTTCGAATACGATTCGTTACAACGCAACGAATAACCCAACTAAACAAACTGCATTCTCACAGTACGATCGCCCTAAAGCACGTGCTCGTTATGCAGAAGTAGCCGCACACTTAGGCTTTATTACAGGTAACACTGAAGATAAACTAAACGCCCTACTAAACTGGTTAGAAGAGTTAAAAGTAGCATTGGATATTCCATTATCAATCCAAGCGGCTGGGGTTAACGAAGCTGAATTCATGGCGAAATTGGATTCACTAGCAGAAGACGCATTTGATGACCAATGTACAGGTGCAAACCCACGTTACCCATTAATCGCAGAGCTTAAAGAAGTATTAATCGCTTCTTACTACGGTACTGCTTACGCTGACGTAATGGATGCACCAGAAGTAGAAGCAAAAGAAGAGAAAAAGGTAGCTAAAAAAGCTAAATAATTAGCTAACTTCTCAACTACCTTACCAAGCCTGCTTTATGCAGGCTTTTTTGTACCTGAGATTCCAAATCAACCTCTGAAACTAAAGCAGAGACAATAAAGCAAAGGTAAGAATCATGATAAAAATAAAATTGCAGTTAAAGATAAATTAATTTTTAGCGGCGAGCTTTGATGTCAAAAAATAGATGACGGCACTTTGTACAAACAAAGAGAAAGTCATTGAGAACGAATACCAATTATTATAAAAACTGTCAGTGTTATTGCCCAATAAGCCTGTTGCTTCAAGAAGCTGAAGCGGCCAAACACAATATAAATTTGATAACTCACTATCCAACATAATCAATATAAACAAAGTGGCCACTGAAAAAACAAATGAAATAGTAAATAACTTCACAGGTAATACCTCATATATCTTCAAATAAATAACACCTCGTTCAGAGGTAAAACAATGATTCAAAGTAAGCAACCAAAGGTTAAAAAACAACTACTTTTCATTTAATTTCGTTGTTGTGTAACACGACTCACTAAACCAGAAGGAATACAGCCAATATTAGCAGAGAGTATTGTTGCCGACAGGGCTAAACCACAGTCAAGAAATTCCTAACTGACTCAACGAGCGAAGACGATAAAAAATCAATTTTTTTGCTTTTTGTATAAATACCTGCTTGACTCTGTACCTAGGTACGGAGTGTAGGATAGGAGCTATCGATGAATGAGAACAAACCAATTACCATTGGCGTGCTGGCTAAAGCAGCAAATGTTGGCGTAGAAACAATTCGTTTTTATCAACGTAAAGCCATTATTGAACAACCATTAAAAACCAATGGATATCGTCATTATTCTAATGAAGATATTCGGACGGTTCGCTTGGTGAAAAAACTTCAAGGAGTTGGTTTTTCCTTAGATGAAATTAAAGAACTTCTCATTTTCGATCATTGTTGTAGTGAATCACGATCAGTCGTTAAGCAGAAATCGTTAACCAAAATTGAAGAAATTAAAACACAAATTTCTGAATTACAAGCAACGGTAGAAGCATTAGAAGTGTTTTCAAATACTTGTGGTTCAAGCGAGATTGCAGAGACTAATTGTCATTTACTAGATTGTTTTGAAAACCATTGGCAGTGCTGCAGTACTGGCAACGCCCCTAACCTAACTGGAGAGTAAATATGAGTGAAGTATGTAAATGTTGTGAAGATAAAAAAACGCCAAACTGTTGTTGCAATACAGACAACTGTAAGTGTGCAGAAAGTTGTGCTTGTGGTGATTGCTGTAGCAATTCGGATTGCTGCTAAACCCTTTTGAATCTGATGCTATAAACTGCCTATCAATTATTAAGCGTTTTAAATTGAGTAAAAGATAGGCAGATTTTTAACCAAAAATATCCAGTATGCTTTATAGAGTACAAAAACCCAGTACAAGACTTATCAAAGTAACTCTCTTAACCTTTTTTGCTTATCATAATTCACCGCAATAAATTTAAACCAATCTCATTGCGAAGATACACTACTTGTATCCACTGCTTTATTTTTTAGGCGTTCTTTGTAGCCTTTATTTGTATCATTCTTTTTGTAAGATCTTTTTGAAGAATATTGGCATTATAAGGCGTCATTGTATTCCACTTTTGACACTCCTTTCTCGTTCTTGCGCATCCTAAGCACCAGCCTTTGGTTGCTGAGAAATCACACTGGTCGATACAAGGACTTTTTCTTTTTTTCATTTCAGGTATCTCGTTTTATTGAGCTCATACTCAAAGCTTAAACAGGAATAGATTTTAACACTGTAAAGCGGTTAAATACTTCGGATAAACGTTATACCGATTACATTAAATAAGTGATCTAAATTTTGCGCAGGAAAAATGACTTAGTTTAAGGCGTAAATTGAGGCCTTTCGAAGATTAACTTCGTTAATCGTCTATCGGTGAATTAACTAAAACATGTTAATTCATTAATGGTTGTTCCCTTTACGAAATTTACAACGAAGAAATAAGTTATTTTAACAAATAAAATAGATCAGTTAATTAGTGTGATTGGTATTACTATAAGTTTATTAAATTAAACGGCAGCATTCACTGACCAATCCTGTCATCATTTCCGAGTGTCTTATAAAAGCTATTGATTATTTGGAGTAGAAAACGATTCTGTAACAGCCTCTTTGCAACCTTTTTTCTGATAAAAGAAAGACGTGACTCCGACAGGGCGCGACGACTGCTAATAAAGATACAACAGATTGAATCAGCGAAGACGAGTTAACACAAAACCTGAAAGCTAAAAACAGAACTCGCAGTGCTCCTCCATTAAGAATACTAGACTACGTCGAATCCGCCATGCGCCCCTAAAAATAAACCTGATTCAAATAAACTTATATTCATCGCCCTTTTTTACCTATCAATTTGATTGGAAAGAACCATGAAGAAAACAAGGTATTTCATAGACAAATTTATCATTTAAGCTTAAATTAAAAACATATAAACAATAACCATTATCATTTAAATAAATATTATTACTCTATTAAAACTTATTGTATTGAGTGTAAGTGAAATAGATAAACAAAATTTAGAACTAAAAAATTAAACTGGGTGAATACATGAACAAAAAAACAATTCTTATGATTTTAGACGGCTGGGGTACTTCACCAGATCCTAAAGTATCAGCTCCAGACAATGCTAATATTCCATTTCTAGACTCTTTATACAAAAATTACCCTAATGCTTCACTACGTACTGATGGTGAGCATGTTGGTTTGCCAACAGGACAAATGGGTAACAGTGAAGTGGGTCATATGAACCTAGGTGCTGGGCGCATTGTTTACCAAGACTTAGCAAAAATTAATATCGCAGTAGCAGAGAAAACGTTATCTAAAGAACCGGTACTGGTTGATGCACTTCAATATGCTAAAGATAACAATAAAGCGGTACATTTCTTAGGTTTATTAAGTGATGGAGGAGTTCATTCTCATTCTACTCATTTAAAAGGCTTTATTGATGCTGCACAAGAAGCTGGTGTACAGCAATCATACGTACATGCTTTTACCGATGGACGTGATGTTGACCCAAAATCAGGAAAAGCCTCGATTGCAGATTTAGAAGCCTACATTGAAAATACCAATACTCAAATTGCCTCTCTTACTGGTCGTTATTATGCAATGGATAGAGATAATCGTTGGGAACGCGTTCAGCTCGCTTACGATGCACTAGTGAATGGCGTTGGTGTAAAAGCGACAGATGCCCTAAGCGCAATTGAACAAAGTTATGCAGATGGCGTAACAGATGAATTTGTTAAGCCAATTATTTTAACGGATGATAAAGCACAGCCACGCGCGACAATTAAAAAAGATGATGTTGTTATCTTCTTTAACTTCCGTACTGACCGAGGTCGTGAATTAACTGAAATGTTAAATCAACAAGACTTCCCTGAGCAAAATACGACAAAGCTCGATTTATACTACGTGACAATCACTAACTACAGTGATGCCTTTGAAAATGTAAAAGTCATTTACAACAAAGATAATATCAATGAAACGTTAGGCGAAGTGTTAGCTAAACACGGCAAAAAACAGATTCGTATTGCTGAAACAGAAAAATATCCACATGTAACATTTTTCTTTTCAGGTGGTAGAGAGGAACCTTTTGAAGGGGAATCCCGCATCTTAAAAAATTCACCTAAAGTGGCAACATACGATTTAAAACCTGAAATGAGTGCCTATGAACTACGTGATGCGTTAGTACCAGAACTGAACAAAGGTGAAGCAGACTTTGTTTGTCTTAACTTTGCTAACGGCGATATGGTAGGGCATACAGGCATGATGGACGCAGCAATTAAAGCCTGTGAAGCAGTAGACGAATGTGTCAAAGATGTTGTTACTGCAGCCCTTGCTAATGACTATACAACATTGATTATCGCCGATCACGGTAACTGTGAAACCATGATCAACCCAGATGGTAGTCCAAACACCGCACACACGACCAATCCAGTGCCGGTTATTTTAGTCGATAAAGATCTTAAAAATATTGAAGATGGTGTGTTAGGTGATATGGCACCAACAATACTGAAATTAATGGGTATAGAACAACCTGCTGTAATGACAAGACATTCATTAATTTAGTTTATGCAATATAGTGTATAAAACCTCTACTTTAGCAGGGTAGGACAACTACCCTGCTTACATCATAAATCGCATATTCATTAAATCTACAACATTGAATGTACAACAGTGTTTGTCCATAGCTTTAATGCCATTTTTTGGTTTAATTTAGACAGGTACATAACCTCAGCTCCGGATAAGCAAAGCGATACAACATCGCTATTTCCGTGGATTTCTGCGTTAAATAATTTCTCAATAACCAGTTATTGTTTAAATAATTCGCCTTGAACTACGCAAAACCAAAGGCACTGACTAGGGCGTGTTGATCTTTGGTGCTCAATAATTACTCTGCATGCATAGGGAG